>JAPYPR010000094.1 GCA_029937545.1 Erythrobacter sp.
GTGCGCGCACGATGCGTACGACGCTGACGGGCATCGCGTTTTCACCGAAAGCCCGCGGCACCATCGCGCCTGCGAGGCCGAGCACGAGTACAAAGGAAAAAATGCGCGTGAACATCGGACACCCCAGTGTTGCCGCGAACCGGTTAGCGGCGTGGCCTAAATAGGTGTTCCAAAAGATCGATCAATTAAAAAGAACTCAGGTGACATTCGGTGATCAGAGGTTGTGTCAAGCAATCGCCAATCCCGAAAGAGGTCACCTGAGTATGAGTAGTTTAGTGAGATTGAGTCGTCCACAGAAGCGTCGGTTACAACGGATCGTGCAACGCAGCCAGGATGCCCGCCCGGTACGGCGTGCGCAGGTCTTGTTGCAGCTAGTCTCGGGTGTTAGCGTGACGGAGATTTCCAATGGATTATCGGTCGCCCGTTCAACGGTTTACCGTTGGGCAGAACAATTCATGACACTCGGTGAAGCCTGCCTGAGCGTGTGCGATTCCGGGCGCCGAGCTTACACCGTGGACGAGACGCTACGGGAAACGTTATTGGAATTGGTGACTCAGCCGCCGAGTGATTACGACTATCTGCGCAGCACCTGGACCAGCGAGATGCTGGCCCTGACGCTGACTGAATTGTTGACGCGTCCCGTCCACGCCTCGACCGTGCGTCGAGAGCTGCCAAAATTAGGCCTGCGTTGGCGCCGTACCCGACCCACACTGCGGATCCGGCACCCGGATTCCGCCAAGCGGATGAAGGCGATCAATAAGCAACTCGCGCATCGCGAGTCCGGTGTCGAAGTGTTCTACATTGACGAAGTCGACATCGATTTGAATCCCAAAATCGGCTTCCTCTGGTCGCCGGTCGGAGAGCAGCAGACTATCCCGACGCCCGGCAAGAACCGGAAACGGTATCTTGCTGGTGCCTTGCATGCGCGAACCGGGCGCGTCGAATACGTCGAAGGTTTACGCAAGAATACTGACTTGTTCTTGAATCTCCTCGAGCATCTCAAGCGCACCTACCGCGGCGCACGGAAAATCGTCCTCATCGCCGATAACTACATCATCCACAAATCGAACCTGGCGAAGGCGTGGCTAAAACACAATCTTAAGTTCGAAATACTGTTCCAGCCGGCTTATCAGCCATGGGTCAACGATATTGAGAAGCTTTGGAAACAACTTCATGACAACATCACGCGCAACCATCGGTTCAAGACGATTGAACAATTGATGCGCGCTGTCCGCGCTTTCCTCCAAAAGGTCAGCCCTTTCCCCGGAAGTGCGCCCAGTGTCGCATCTTTTGGATCAGCTATTTAGGTTTCGTTACTTTGACTCGGATAAAAAAATGCATGTCACTCTCCTCAAAATTTCTGGTAGGAATGATTCGAAAAAGTACTTTTTCACAAATCCGTTCTCATCCGTGATGTTTCGCGGCATCGCGGTTTATCGGTAACCCGGCCTATTTGTGCTCTTCTATCGATCATCAAGTGATGGTTCGCCAAGATTTACGGATTTTTTGCCGCTGTCGTTTTCACGCGCTGTTCTCCGGAAAATAGAAAACCTTCATAGTTACTCTC
>JAPYPR010000016.1 GCA_029937545.1 Erythrobacter sp.
CTGCTGACCGACATCAAGCATGCGCTGTTCCAGAACCCGCTCGGCCCGGCGATGTGGGACGAGAAAGCAGCTCCGTCGCAAGCACAGGCGGACGGCTGGCATTCGTACCCCGGCGGCATCGCCCGGATTGGCCATCAGGAGCCAGGCTTCGCCTTCGACAACGAAGGGCCTGCGCACCGCGTGCTGCTGGAGCCCTTTGCGCTCTCGTCGCGGCTGGTGACCAATCGCGAATGGGCCGAATTCATCGCCGACGGCGGTTACGAGACCGCCTCGCTGTGGTTGTCGGACGGCTGGGCCTGGGTGAATGACAACAACGTTCGCACCCCACTCTACTGGCACGAGGACGAGCACTTCACCCATCGCGGCTGGCAGGTGCGCGACGCGCATGCGCCGGTCACGCATCTCTCCTATTTCGAGGCGGATGCCTTCGCCAGCTGGGCGGGCCAGCGCCTGCCGACCGAGTTCGAATGGGAAGCCATCGCGCGCGGGCAGGAGGGCGAAGCCGCAGCGCATGATCCGAACGATGGTAATCAGCTGGACGAAGCCGCACCGCCACTGCCGGTCGGCGGCGACAGCCTGTTCGGCGATTGCTGGCAATTTACCCGTTCCGCTTACCTGCCTTATCCGCGCTTCCAACCGGCAGAGGGTGCGGTGGGCGAATACAATGGCAAGTTCATGAGCGGGCAATTCGTCCTCAAGGGCGCGAGCTGCGCCACGACGCGGGGCCATTCGCGCGCGTCCTATCGCAATTTCTTCTACCCGCACCAGCGTTGGCAGTTCACCGGCGTGCGGTTGGCAAAGGATATCTGATGAAAGCCGAAACCGGTATCGCCATCGTCGATCGCGACGAAACGGGCGTCGATAAGGCCTTCCGCGCCGATGTGCTCAAGGGCCTTGCACAGCGCCAGAAGGCGATCCCCGCGCGCTGGTTCTACGACGAGCGCGGATCGCAGCTGTTCGAGGATATCACCAAACAGCCGGAATATTACCCGACGCGCGCGGAGACCGAAATCCTGCGCAATCGCGGTGAAGAGTTTGCCGAGCTCGTAGGTCCCGACCGTGCGGTGGTCGAATTCGGCTCCGGCAGCTCGGTCAAGACGCCACTGCTGCTCGAAGCGGTCGCGCCCGCGGCGTACGTCCCGCTCGACATTTCGGGTGAGTTCCTGCGCCAGTCGGCGGCGGCGTTATCGCAGAAGTTTCCCGGCCTCCCGGTGCATCCGGTCGAAGCAGATTTCATGCGCACGGTCGAGTTGCCCGATGAGGTCGAGCATTTGAGGAAGCTGGGCTTCTTCCCCGGTTCGACGATCGGCAACATGGTGCCGCGCACCGCGGTCAACCTGTTGCGCTCGATGCGGGCAACCATGGGTGCGGACGAGGGCCAGCTGCCGATGTTGCTGATCGGGATGGACCTGGTGAAAGATCGCGAGGTGCTGAAAGCCGCCTATGCCGACGAGGAAGGCGTCACAGCGAAATTCAACTGCAATCTGCTTCACCGCATTAATCGCGAGCTGGGGGGGACAATACCGACGGAGAAGTTCGGGCATCGGGCGATCTGGAATGACGATTTCGCGCGGATCGAAATGCACCTTCTCGCCACCGAGGCAGTGGACTTCGAAGTTTCCGGCAAGCGTTTCGCGATGGCCAAGGGTGATACGATCCACACCGAGAACAGCCACAAGTTCACCCGGCGCAGCGCCAATACCCTGCTGCTGGCAGGCGGGTGGACGCCGCAGAAGCGCTGGACAGACGCGGAGGAACGCTTCTCGTTGATTCTCGCCCAAGCCACAGAACAGCGCGACGCGCCCTGATGCCGGGTCCCATTGCGATTGTCGGTGCAGGCATGGCCGGGCTGGCCTGTGCGACGAAACTCTCACGCGCCGGGCGGCAGTTCACGCAGTTCGACAAGGGACGCGGACCGGGCGGACGCATGGCGACGCGCCGTGCCGAGATCGGCGGCGAAACGGGGCGTTTCGATCATGGCGCGCAATATTTCACCGCGCGCGATTCGGGATTTCAGGAGCAGGTGGTGCGGTGGGAGAGTGAGGGCGTTGTCGCGCGGTGGCCGGCGGCGGGCGAGGATGTCTGGGTCGGAACACCGGCCATGAATGCGCCCATCAAAGCCTTGGCAGAGCCGCTCGAGGTGCATTGGACCGCCCGCGTGACCGGGATCGCCAAGGGTGAGCAGGGCTGGCGTCTGAATGTCGATGACAAAATCCAGGAGTTCGACAGCGTCGTGCTCGCCATTCCTGTAGAGCAGGCGGCAGAACTTCTCGCTAATGTCCATGCCGGGTTCGCCGACCGTGCACGTCGTACGCAGTCCCGTCCGTGCTGGGCGCTGATGGCGCACTTTCCACAACGACTGGAATGTGGCGACGTCCTGCCCGGCGGGGAGGGCGATACCGTCCCCTGGGCCGCGCGCAATGGCGCGAAACCGGGCCGTGACGGTTCGGAGAACTGGGTCGTCCATGGCTCGCCCGAGTGGTCCGCCGCGCATCTGGAGGAAGAGGCCGAGAGCGTTGCAGGCCAGCTTCTCGATGCGTTTCTCCACCAGGCTGAGGTCATGCCGCAGGCGCCGTTGCACATGGCCGCGCACCGCTGGCGTTTTGCCATGGCGGAGCCGGTCGATGGGCCGGATGCACTGTGGGATGCGGAAGCCAAGATCGGCGTTGCGGGCGACTGGCTGATTGCGCCGCGCGTCGAAGCTGCGTGGCTTTCGGGTACGCGGCTGGCGCGCGCTATCCTCCGCTAGCCGCCCGTTCATTGGAAAGCAGGCTCAGCGCTCTATATTGTCAGCATGGACCTCGCTTCTACCTTCTCCGCCATCGCCGATGCCTTGCGCGCCATTCCGCGCTCCGAGCTGCTCCTGGCGGCGGTTGCGGCGATGGTGCTCGGCTGGATCGGGGCGATGGTGGCCCGGAGGTCTGCGCTCGGCGGCGTGATCCGCACGGTGAGCTCTCTGGCGCTTGGCGTAATCCTGCTGACGGTCGTGCTGCAATTGTCGCGCTTCGATCCGCGCTTCGATGTGGCGGTCCCGCAGATCGGGCTGCCCGAGCAAGTGGTGAGCGGCGGCGAAACCCACATCCCGCTTTCGCCCGATGGCCATTACTGGGCTCGTGCCAGCGTCAATGGCGTCGAGGGCAATTTCATGATCGATACCGGCGCGACGCTGACCGCGATCTCCGCGCCGCTGGCCGAGAAGGCCGGGCTTGAGCCGCGCCGGGGCGGCATTCCCATCCTGCTCGGCACGGCGAACGGCACGGTGCAGGCGCATGTGACGACCATCGACAGCCTCGAACTCGGCAATATCCGCGCCAGTGGCACGGACGCCGCAGTTGCCGAAAGCTTCGGCGACTTCAACGTCATCGGCATGAATGTGCTCGCCCGGCTGGACGAATGGCGGGTGAAGGACGGCACGCTGATCCTCGTGCCGAAGGCGGAAGACGCTATCTCCGAGTAGGGGCTTTACCTTGGGCCGCGAGCCGCTAGACCCGCGCCGATGGCCAGCCCCGACACGCTCCCACCGCCGCCACCCCTGGCCGAGCTCATGGCCGAGGGCTCGCTGGCCCTGTTCCTTGACTTTGACGGCACGCTGGTGGAGATCGCGCCCAGCCCGGGCGATATCGACGTGCCCGATGGACTTGCCGACCGGCTGCGCACTTTGCGTGACCGGCTGGACGGCAGGCTCGCACTGGTCAGCGGTCGCGCCCTCGATGATCTTGAAACGCACCTGGGCCCTTGCGAGCTGTGCCGCGCCGGATCACACGGCGCGTCGCGCCTCCTCCATGACGGCTCGCGCCTGGGCGAAGCGCCGGAGGGCCTGCCCGACGATGCCGTTGCCGAACTGCGCGCCTATGCCGAGATGCACGATCTCTATTACGAGACGAAGTCCCACGGCGGCGCGCTGCATTTCCGCAAGTCCCCCGAAAAGCGCGAAGCAACGCTCGCCTTCGCGCGTGACTTTGCCGAGGGGCGCGAGCTGTGCGTCACCAGCGGAAAGGGGGTCGCAGAAATCGTCCGCCACGGTGCGACGAAGGAGGCGGCAGTCGAGGCGTTCATGGCGATCGAACCCTTCAATGGCGCGACCCCGGTCTTCATCGGCGACGACGTGACCGACGAGGATGGCTTTGCCGGTGCAATCGAATTCGGCGGCTTCGGGGTGGCGGTAGGCGACCGCATCAGCGACAAGGCACGCTATCGCCTCGAAAGCGTTACCGCAGTGCACAATTGGCTGGAGCTGGAATGACCGCAAATCTCGAACTCGCCCCGATCGGCAATTGCCAGGTCAGCGCGCTGGTGGACGAGGAAGGTGGTTTCGTCTGGGGCTGCGTCCCCCGGGTCGATGGCGATCCGGTATTCTGCTCACTCCTCAATGGCGATGAGAAAGACCGCGGCACCTGGCGTTTCGAGCTCGAAGGGCAGGTCAGTGCAAGCCAGCATTACGAACGCAATAGCGCGATCCTGAAGACCCGGCTGGAGGCCGAAGACGGCAGCGCCGTCGAAATCAGCGATTTCGCTCCGCGCTACGAGAGATCCGGGCGGATGTATCGCCCCGTCGCCTTCACGCGCATCGTCCGCCCGGTGGCAGGTGCGCCGCGACTGAGGGTCGTGCTTGCGCCCATGAAGTATTACGGAGAGCAGCTCGCCGCGACCACAAACGGTACCAATCACATCCGGTATCTCGCCGGACCGCAGACGCTGCGCCTCTCCACCGATGCACCGGTGGGCTACATCCTCGAAGGCCGCTGCTATCGCGTCGAGAGCGACCAGCACTTCTTCCTCGGCCCGGACGAACCTTTCGTGGGCAATATCCGCAGCGAAGTGCGGCGGATGGAGGCCAATACGGGGAAGTACTGGCAGCATTGGGTCCGCGGCCTGCACATCCCGCTCGAATGGCAGGAAGAGACGATCCGCGCGGCGATCTCGCTCAAGCTGTGCCAGCACGAGGAAACCGGCGCGATCGTTGCCGCGCTCACGACCTCGATCCCCGAAGCGGCCAACAGCCAGCGCAACTGGGATTATCGCTACTGCTGGATTCGCGACAGCTATTATACGGTGCAGGCGCTAAACCGCTTAGGCGCGCTGGATGTGCTGGAAAAGTATCTCGCTTACTTGCGCAACATCGTGGACCAGGCGCGCGGCGGGCAAATCCAACCGCTCTATTCGGTCATGGGCGCCGAAGAGCTCGACGAGTTCGAGGCCGAGCACCTCGCTGGCTATCGCGGAATGGGGCCCGTGCGCGTCGGCAATGCGGCCTACAAGCAGGTGCAATACGACTGCTACGGCCAGATCGTGATGCCGACCGCCCAGGCCTTTTTCGACCAGCGCCTGCTACGCATGGCGGACGAGACCGATTTTGCGCATCTCGAGGAAGTCGGCGAGGCGGCTTGGGCCAAGCACGACAAGCCCGATGCGGGACTGTGGGAGTTCCGCACCCGGCAGGAGGTACACACCTATTCCGCCGTCATGTGCTGGGCCGCCTGCGATCGGCTGGCCAATGTCGCCGCCACGCTGGGCAAGGGCGATCGCGTCGTTTTCTGGAAACAGCGCGCCGAGAAAATCCGCGCAACCATCGAAGAAAAGGCTTGGCGGGAGGATGGCGAGCATTACGGCGCCAGCTTCGAGAACGGCTATCTCGATGCCAGCCTGCTGCAGATGGTCGAACTGCGCTTCTTGAAGCCCGACGACGAGCGCTTCCTCAAGACCTTCGCCGCGATCGAGCGCGACCTGCGGCGTGGCGAGCACATGCTGCGCTATGCCGCGGAAGACGATTTCGGCGCGCCGGAGACGGCGTTCAACGTGTGCACCTTTTGGCTGATCGAGGCGCTTGGGCTTGTCGGCCGCCGCGAGGAGGCGCGCGAGATCTTCGAAAGCATGCTCAGCCACACGACGCGGTCGGGCCTGCTGAGCGAGGACCTCGATTACGAGACGGGCGAGCTGTGGGGGAACTTCCCCCAGACCTACTCGCTGGTAGGTATTATCAACTGCGCCGGCTTGTTGAGCAAACCGTGGAGTGAAGTTCGCTGACCGATACCCCCCGTCTTGTCGTCATTTCCAATCGCGTTGCCGTGCCCAAGGCGCGTGGCGCTGCGGGGGCGCAAGGAGGGCTGGCAGGCGCGCTGCATGCTGCACTGAAAGACCGCGAGGGTTTGTGGTTTGGCTGGTCCGGGGAGGAAAGCCAGACCGGTCGTACCGGCAATATCGACACGCAGACCAATGACGGCGTGACCACCGCCACCATCGACCTGTCGCAACGCGATATCGAGGAATATTACAACGGCTACGCCAATTCGACACTGTGGCCGCTGTTCCACTATCGCCTGGATTTGGCAAAGTACGAGCGCGAGACGGGCAAGGGCTACGAGCGCGTCAACGAACGCTTCGCCGAACTCGCCGCGCCGCTGATCGATGACGACGATGTCGTCTGGGTGCACGACTATCACTTAATCCCGCTCGGCGAACGACTTCGGTCGCGCGGGCTTAAGAACCGCATCGGATTCTTCCTTCACATTCCCTGGCCCGCCACGCGGCTGTTCGTCTCGCTGCCCTATCACGAGCGACTGGTGCGCACGATGCTGCACTACGACCTCGTCGGCTTCCAGACGAAGGAGTGGCTCGACAGCTTCCTGCATTATTGCCGCACCGAGCTGGGTGCGGAGGTTGACGAGGATAGCGGCAGCATCACGCTCGACGGACGTACGACGCTGGCTCGGGCCTATCCCATCGGGATTGACTGGGACCATTTCAGCAAGCTCGGCGAGACCGGCGAAGCGCGCAATGCGCAGCAGCGGATAATGGCCTCGACGCGGCGACGCACTTCGATGATCGGAGTCGATCGGCTGGACTATTCTAAAGGTATCCCTGAGCGCATCGACGGCATCGGGCGGTTCTTCGACCACGAGCCGGAGCGCATCCGCGATCTCGTATTCGTCCAGATCGCCCCGCCGAGCCGCGAGGATGTGGAAAGCTATCAGCAAATCCGGGAGGAGCTGGAGCAGAAGTGCGGCCAGATCAACGGCGCGCGGAGCGAGGTGGACATGGTGCCCATCCGCTACGTCAACCGGGGATACAGCCATCCAGAGCTGTTCGGATTCTTTCGCGCCTCGAAGATCGGCCTCGTCACGCCCTTGCGCGACGGCATGAACCTCGTGGCCAAGGAATATGTCGCTGCGCAGGACCCGGAGGATCCCGGCGTTCTGATCCTGTCGAGCTTTGCCGGGGCTGCTCTGCAATTACAGGACGCGCTGCTCGTCAATCCGCATAGCCCTGACGATATCGCAGATGCGATCCGCAAGGCGCTCGACATGCCGCTGGACGAGCGCAAGGCGCGCTATGAAAAGATGGTGGCCAGTGTCCGCGATGAAAACGTTCAGGCGTGGACTGCCGATTTCCTCCGCGACCTGGGTTAGACCATCCGCCGCGCCGGGGCTCTGTCGGCTGTTTCGTAACCAAGGGCCTCGCTCAGCGCTCGATGGCTGGGCCGGCCTTCCCGCGAGGCAAGCACCAGTTCCACCGTGCGGACGAGGAACTTGTCGATGAAGGGCTTGCGGATATAGCCCTGCGCACCGCCGTACAGCGCGGACTGTTCGTCATAGGCGCCGTGGATCGCGGTGAACATGATCACCGGCAGGTCGTAATGCTGTTCCGACTGGCGAATTTCGCGCAGCACCTGCTTGCCGGTCAGGCCCGGCATGTCCTGATCGAGCAGCAACACATCGGGCCGGCGCCAGCGCAGCAAATCGAGCAGCTTGGTGCCGTCCGTGACCCAGCCGCAGGCGTGGCCGGCCTTGATCAGGATGTCGGCGGCCATCTCCGCGATCAGTTCGTCGTCGTCGGCAATCAGGATATGCGCCAAGTTTCCGGCTCCTCGCATAGGGTTTGTGCCGAAAAACCTAGCTCGCGCGTGTGCCGATCGCCTATCCGGAGGATTACGTATGATTGCGCAGTGCGGGGAGGGCTGCCACCACGGCGCGCATGATTCGCAATCCCTTTCTTTCGACCACCGGCATCCACAATTTCCGCGATTTCGGCGGCTGGGAAACCGGCGATGGCGATCGGGTGAAGACCGGCCTGCTATGGCGATCCGGCCAGCATGTCGGGGCAAGCGACGCGGATCTCGCGGCGATGGATGCGCTCGGCATCCGCACGGTGGTCGACCTGCGCGGAGAGAGCGAGCGCGAGCGCAATCCGTGTCGCCGCAGCGACGCTTTCGACGCAGACGTGCTGGCCTATGACGGCGAGACGGCCTCCAGCCCGCCGCACATGGACATCGACCAGAGCACGACTACCGAAGATTTCGCGCGCCAACGCATGCTCGCGGTCTACACCCGAATGCCGCGCAACCCGGCGATGATCGAGATGTTCGGCCGCTATTTCCGCGCTCTGGACGAGCGCGAAGGCGCAAGCCTCGTCCATTGTTTCGCCGGCAAGGACCGCACCGGGGTGGCCGCCATGCTGGTGCTGCATGTGCTTGGCGTGGATCGCGACAAGCAGATGGCCGAGTTTCTGCGCACCAATGACGCGCCGACGCTGGCCGTGCTGCGCGACCAGTCCGTGCCGGGGATCGAGGAACGGCTGGGCCGCAAGCTGGACGAGGGCGCGGTCATGGCCCTGCTCGGCGTGCGCGAGGAATATCTCGAGCGGTGGTGGAGCGAGGTCGAGACCGAATATGGCTCGCTCGATGCCTTCCTCGACGGACATTTAGGTGTGGACGAGGCCATGCGCGAACGGCTGATCGCACGCTTCGTGGCGTGACTCTTCGCGCGCGCATCCCATATAGCGGGCGAACACGAATTCCAGACTGACGGACGACACCACCATGGCTACCCATCGCACCAAGATGCTCATCATCGGCTCCGGCCCGGCGGGCTATTCCGCCGCCATCTACGCCGCGCGCGCCATGATGGAGCCGATCGTGGTGCAGGGCCTCCAGCCGGGCGGTCAGCTGACCATCACCACCGATGTCGAGAACTATCCTGGCTTTGCCGACGTCATCCAGGGCCCCTGGCTGATGGAGCAGATGCAGAAACAGGCCGAACATGTCGGCACGCGGATGATGTGGGATACGATCGTCGATGTCCATGTAGCAGGCGGTTCGCCGTTCACGGCCAAGGGCGACAGCGGCGACGAATATATCGCGGATGTGCTGGTGATCTGCACCGGCGCGCAGGCCAAATGGCTGGGCGTGCCGGGCGAGCAGGAACTGGGCGGGAAGGGCGTCTCCGCCTGCGCCACCTGCGACGGGTTCTTCTATCGCGGCAAGAAGGTCGCCGTGATCGGCGGCGGCAATACCGCGGTCGAGGAAGCGCTGTACCTCACCAACCATTCCGACGACGTGACGCTGATCCACCGCCGCGACGAATTGCGGGCAGAGAAGATCCTGCAGGAGCGGTTGCTCAACCATCCGAAGATCTCGGTGCTGTGGAACAAGACGGTCGACAGCTTCGCAGCCGGGCCGGGTGGTGCGCTGGGGCATCTCAACCTCAAGGACACGCAGACCGGCGAAACCAGCGAGTTTGCGACCGACGGCGCTTTCGTCGCGATCGGCCACGCGCCCGCGACCGAGCTGTTCAAGGGCAAGCTGCCGATGGACGATGGCGGCTATCTGCTGACCGAGCCGGGTTCGCCCAAGACCGACGTGCCCGGCGTATTCGCGGCGGGCGATGTGACCGACCACGTCTATCGCCAGGCGGTCACCGCGGCGGGGATGGGCTGCATGGCCGCGCTCGATGCCGAGCGCTTCCTCGCCAATCTCGAGATCGACGCGGACGGTCACGCGCACGCGGCCGAGAAGGAAGCGGCGGAATAAGCGTCATCCCAGCGAAAGCTGGGAGCGATCTTCCTCACGCACAATACTGACTGAAACCGATCCCAGCTTTCGCTGTGATGACAGCTATGGCTACATGTGAATGTCGAACGCGAAGATCGCCGCATGGAAGATCAGCGCGATCAGCACGAGGCTCGCCAGCGCGTAGAGCACGAAGCGCACCATCACTACATTGGCGGTCGCCTGCACCAGCGAATGCAGGATCCGAAGGCCGACATAGATCCACGCCAGCAGGGCGTTCATTCCGTCGCCGAAACCGGCAATGGCGAGGATGATGCAGGTCGCGTAGAACACCGTCGGCTGTTCATGCAGATGGTTGTGGTTGTGCGCCTTCCACTGGACTTCGGCCGGAAGCCTATCGTCCAGCACGCCGGTCTTGCGGGCATCGTTCGGGTCGATGTTCGCTTTCGACATCGCCGGAATGCGCACGACGTACATCCACAGCCACATGACCATGGTCCAGGCGAGCAGGACGACGACGGGCTGGAGGATTTCGGATCGGATCATGGCTCTCTCCTCATCCCGTCACGATCGACGGGTCGTGGAACAGGGTGGCAAGCACCGCGCGGACGGCCAGTACTGTAAGGGCCAGCGTGGACAGCAGAAAAATCAGGAAGCGGACCTTCACCACGTTGACGGTCGCCTGGTAGACCGAATGGACGATCCGCAGCACGACGTAGATCCATGCGAGCACCACGTCGATCGCGCCTGCGCCCATGATCGCCAGGATCACGACCGCCGGGTAGAAGATCGTAGGCTGCTCCATGAGGTGCGCGTAATTATGCGCTTTCCAATTGACCTTGTCGGGGATCACCCCCTCCAGGTCCTGCCCGCGACCGCCCGGCTTGGCCGAGCCGACATCGCGGCCCAGCTTGCTCATGGCGGGGAAGCGCGTGAACGCCATCCAGTAAAGCATGATCAGCGACCACATCACCAAGACGGCGGCGGGTGCGAGCATTTGTGCCTGCATCATCGTTTCTCCCTGTTGCGCGCAGGACTGCGGCGGGAGCGACGTAAAGTCAAACCCCGGCGATGGTCCGGGCAAAGCTTTCCGCATCGGTGTTCCCGCCGGTTAGCATGATCACCGTATCTGCGTCCACCGGAACCTTGCCGGCGAGTGTCGCCGCCAGCCCCGCTGCGCCGCCCGGTTCGACCACCAGCCGCAGTTTCGCAAAGGCGAAGCGCTGTGCTTCGCGCACCTCCTCGTCGGTAACCGTGACGCCCGGCTCTGCGCGGCCCCGCAGCACTCCCAGATTGATGGCTTTGGTCGCATCGGGCTGGAGCGCTTCGCAGATGGTGGCGGGCGGATCGTCGCCGATACGCACGATCTCCCCTTCTTCGAGGGACCGGCCGACCATGTCCCACCCTTCAGGTTCGACCACATGGATGGCAGCCTCGGGGCAGGCGAGGGCGAGACCGGCGGCGAGGCCCCCACCTCCGCAGCACACGATGAAGCGCGAGGGAGGTCTGCCCAACTGTGCCTCTGCCTCGTGCCCCGCGCTGCCCTGGCCTTCGATCACCCAGGGATCGCCGAAAGCATGGACCAGCACCGATCCGCGCTTCGCGATCAGCTTGGCCGCCACCTCGTCGCGATCTTCGCCGGGGCGGTCGTAAAGCACGATTTCCGCGCCCAGCGCGCGCGTTGCCTCCAGCTTCACCTGCGGTGCGTTGCGCGGCATCACGATAGTCGCGCGAATGCCGAGTTTCCTCGCCGCCCACGCCACACCCTGCGCGTGGTTGCCGGAGGACACCGCCACCACGCCGCGCGCCCGCTCTTCCTCGGTCAGATTGACCAGCCGCCACCACGCGCCCCTGATCTTGAACGCGCCGACCGGTTGCAGCACCTCGGCCTTCGCCCGGCACTGCACACCGCCGATCTCGACCGGCAGCAGCGGCGTCATCGGCAGGCCGATCTCTTGCAGGCTTTGCAGGGCGGCCAGCGTGCCCTCGGCGGTCGGTGCGCGCATATCGTCTCGGATCATTTGGCGCGCTTAGCGCATTTCGTTACAGGGCGCGCAAGAATCGAATTCAGCCAAGAGGTTTTTCATGTCGACAGTTCTGGTCATCGGCGCAGGCGGCGTCAGCAGCGTGTGCGTCCACAAGATGGCCATGAACAAGGATATCTTCACCGATATCCATCTCGCCAGCCGCACAAAGAGCAAATGCGACAGTATCGCCGCGAGCGTGAAGGACCGCACCGGCGTCGATATTTCAACCTACGAGATCGACGCCGAAGAAGTGCCAGCGATGGTCAACCTCATCCGCAAAATCGGCCCCCGCCTGGTCGTCAACCTCGCGCTGCCCTATCAGGATCTTCCGATCATGGACGCCTGCCTGGAGGCGGGCGTGAGCTACCTCGACACGGCCAATTACGAGCCCAAGGACGAGGCCAAGTTCGAATACCACTGGCAGTGGGCCTATCACGACCGCTTCAAGGATGCGGGGTTGATGGCGCTGCTGGGGTCGGGCTTCGACCCGGGCGTGACCAGCGTGTTCACCATGTGGCTCAAGAAGCACAAGCTGAAGACCATCCGCCAGCTCGACATTCTCGACTGCAACGGCGGCGACCACGGACAGGCCTTCGCCACGAATTTCAATCCCGAGATCAACATCCGCGAAGTGACCGCGCCCGCACGGCACTGGGAAAACGGGGAATTCGTCGAGACCCCGGCGATGGGCAAGAAGGTCGAATTCGACTTCGAAGGCGTCGGGCCGAAGAACATGTACATGATGTATCACGAGGAGCTGGAAAGCCTCGCGAAATTCAATCCGGAGCTGGAACGCGCCCGCTTCTGGATGACTTTCGGCGACGAGTACATCAAGCACCTGACCGTGCTGCAGAATGTCGGCATGACGCGCATCGATCCGGTGCGCTACCAGGGCAAGGACATCATCCCGCTGCAATTCCTCGCCGCCGTGCTGCCCAAGCCCGAAACGCTGGGCGAAACGACCAAGGGCAATACGAACATCGGCGTGATCGCCACCGGCGAGGCGCTCGACGGGTCCGGCGAAAAAACGTTCTACATCAACAACATATGCAGCCACGAGGCCGCTTACGAAGAAACCGGCAACCAGGCGGTTTCCTATACCACCGGCGTGCCCGCGATGATCGGCAGCGCGATGATGGTAACCGGCAAGTGGTCGGGCGATGGCGTGTTCAACATGGAGCAGATGGACCCCGATCCCTTCATGGAGATGCTGAACGAGCACGGCCTGCCGTGGCAGGTGAAGGAGCTCGACGGTCCGGTGGATTTTTAGATTTTTGTTTCTCGCAGAGACGCAGAGGGAAGAGAGACGGAGAGTAGAGGGGGGATGGAAATCGATTCTCTTGCCGGCATCGTTGTAGATGAATGTATCAAGCTTCATCGTGAGTTAGGTCCGGGCCTGTTCGAGAATATGTATGAGGCCGTGCTTGCAGGACGGCTCGAACGCCGCGGATTGAAAGATGCTCGCCAGTTTCCTGTCCCCGTCGAGATCGATGGCCAGATTTTCGACCCGGCCTTTCGGGTGGGTATTTTGGTCGAGAACCGGCTTGTCCTGGAAATTAAGGCTGTCGAACGCTTGTCTCAAACCCATATCCGCCAAATGCTTACGTACCTGCGCCTCCTAAAGCAGCCCATAGGGCTGCTCCTCAATTTCTCTCACGGCACAATGATGGACGGCATCCGCAGGGTGTCGAACGATCACAATTCGCGCTAAATTCCTCCCCGTCCCTCTTCCCTCTGCGTCTCTGCGATAAACGATAGGCAAAAGGCCGAAATGAAAGCCCCACTTCGCATCTTGGCGCCTGTGTTGGCGGTCGGCCTGCTCGCAGCTTGCGGTTCGCCTGCTGAAGAGGTTCCCCGCGCCGCCATCGATACCGGCTGGCCCACTATCCCCGACGATGCCGTCTTCGGGCAGGTCAGCGCTGTGGAGGCGGATAGTCACGGGCATATCTTCGTGCTGCACCGCGCCGGCCGCGAGTGGGAGGCGCCTTTTCCCGATGAGCCCATCGCCGAGCCGACGGTCTTCATGTTCTCGCCCAGCGGCGTGCTGCTCGGCAAATGGGGCGCGGGCGAGTTCGTCATGCCGCATGGCCTCTCCGTCGATGCAGGGGACAATGTCTGGATCACCGATGTCGCGCGCGAGCAGGTCATCCAGTTCGATCACGAGGGCAACCAGCGGATGGTGCTCGGCGAGCGTGGCATCAGTGGACAGGACGAGAGCCATTTCGGCAGGCCCGCCGACATCGCTTTCATCGGCAATCGCGTGCTCATTGCCGATGGCTATGTGAACACGCGGGTCGCGGAGTTCGACCGCAGCGGCGCTTTCCTTGGCGAGTTCGGCAATTTCCGCCTCGCCCACGGTATCACGGTGGACGAGGACCGCATCTTCGTCGCCGACCGCGAGAATGCGCGTATTCAGGTGTTCGACCACGCCGGAAAACTGCTCGACAGCCGCGACACGCCGACCGGTGGGCGGCCCTACGGCCTAGCATCGCTAGGCGGAGGCTGGCTCGTCACGGTCGAGGGGAGGGACCGGGCAGACAATTACGGCGCCATCGTGCGCGTCTACACGCCCGAGGGTCAGCTCGAGCGCTCGCTCGATGTGGCGCTCGACGGCCTCAACGCGAGCCTCGGCCACGATATCGCGGTCGGCCGCGACGGCATGGCATATGTCACCGACGTCAGGGGCGACCGCGTAGTCCGCTTCGAACTCTCGCCCGAACAGGAACCCGAGTAATGGAAACGAAAGCCGGCGATCCCGGAGCCTTCCGCAATTTCGATTTGAGCCGCGTCGACAGCCCAGCCTTCGTGGTGGATGCCGCGAAACTTCGCGCGAATTGCCAGGTGCTGGCCGAGATCCGCAATGCAGCGGAGATAAAGGTCCTCGCCGCGCTAAAGGCCTTCAGCATGTGGGCGACCGCTCCCATCATCGGCGAATATCTCGACGGCGTGTGCACCTCGGGTCTGTGGGAAGCACGGCTGGCAAGCGAATTCTACGACGGCGAGATCGCCACCTATTCTGCGGCCTACAAGCCGGAGGAGCTGGAAGAGGTCTGTCGCCTGTCCGATCACGTCATCTTCAATTCGCCGGGCCAGATGGAGCGTGCGGCGCTGATCATCGAGGCTGCGCGCGCGGCAGGGCAGGATTTCGATGTCGGCCTGCGCATCAATCCGATGCATCCGACGGGCGAAGTGCCGCGCTACGACCCCTCAAGCCCCGGCAGCCGTCTCGGCTTTCCCATCGACCAGCTAACGCCGAAGATCATGGAAGGCGTCGAGGGCATCCACTTCCACAATCTCTGCGAGCAGGATTTCGAACCACTTCATGCTACTTGGGACAAGGTGTTCGACGCGATCGAGCCATGGTTCGGGCGGCTCAAGTGGATCAACATGGGGGGCGGTCACCACATCACCCGCGCCGATTACCAGCGCGAAGAACTGATCGAGTTCCTGCGCGATGCGAAGGACGATACCGGCGCGGAAATCTACCTCGAACCGGGCGAGGCGGTGGCGCTGGATGCAGGCATCCTCGTCGGCACCATCCTCGACACCGGCTTCAACGGTGTGCCGGTCGCGGTCGCCGATGTTTCCGCCACCTGCCACATGCCCGACGTGATCGAAGCGCCCTATCGCCCCGCCATGCTGGGCGAAGCGACCGACCGCGAGGTGCCCGAAGTCCGCATCGGCGGCCCGTCCTGCCTCGCCGGCGACGTCATCGAAGACTACCGCATTCCCGGCGGCGCGGAGGTGGGCAAGCGTTTCGCCTTCCTCGACCAGGCGCATTATTCCATGGTCAAGACCAACACTTTCAATGGCGTGCAGCTACCGAGCATCTGGCTGTGGGACAGCGAGACCGACCAGCTCGAGCTGATCCGTGAGTTCGGTTACGAGAGCTTCCGCGACCGGCTGAGCTGATCAGCCGTAGCGTTCCGCCGGGCGGATACGGTTCATCGTCAGAGCAAGGTCCGCGATTCCGGCAAACTGCCGGATTGTCTGCGCCACCATCGCGCGGTCGGCTTGTGGATTCAGCGATCCGCTCTCGAACAGATTGCCGCCCTCCAGCGCCAGCACCATGTTGCCGCCGGTAAATACGACCGCGCTGCCCTTGCCCTCGAACAGCCGCTCGAGATTGAGCAGCCGCTCGATATATTCGGGGTTGATCAGCCAGCGCGCCTCGGTCTGGTCGGTGGTGTAGACGTCGAACCGGTCTTCGAATTCCGGGCTGACCATGTCCGCGAGCTGCAGCACCTGCCCGTCCAGCTTCACGCTGTCTTTCGCCCCGCCGAAGAGCTTCTTGAACTGCCCGTCCTTCGCGAGCAGCGTGGTGCCATGGAACGGGCGTTCGAATGACACAGACACGATAGCACCGCGGAATACCGTGACCCAGCGGCGGTTCTTGCCCGATCCGCGCCGCTCCTGCAGGTGCGCCTCATGCAAGGTGAAGTCGTGGCCTGCCGTCTCGCCCTCCCACAAATCTTCGAAATCGCGTTTCTGGTGCTTGGGAAGCAGCCGGAATTCGCGCGCAATTTCGAAGGCGCCGGTGGCTTCGCAATCATGGCAATAGGTGAGGCCCAGCGCGCCCGCGATCGCCTTGTTAATGCCCGTCTTGACCTGTTTCTTCGCCTTCTGCTTCGGGATTTGCGCCCACGCCCAGGCACCGGCAAAGACAAAGCCCGTCAGCCACAGCTTCGGCGTGAATTCGATCGGCACGAGGATTAAGAAAAACGCGGCCAGCGGCAGCAGCAGCATGCCGGCCTTCCACACGCGGTCCCACGATTGCGCGACCGCATCGGCGCGGACCTGCGCCTGACCCTCCAGCCACGCGCCGAGGTCGCCCGCCATCAGCCGGTCCGCGTCGGGATATTCGATCACGCCCTACTTCCCCCGTTAACGTCTTCGGTCTAACATAGGGGACGAAACGTAAAAGGGGGGTTTTACCGTGTTCGAAGTCGCCAGCGCATTCTGGACGTCCGTCGCCCTGTTCCTGGGTGCCGGCCTCGTGATCCTGCTGATCGTAATCTACAACAGGCTCGTCGCCCAGCGCCAGAACGTGAAGCAGGGCGTCGCCGATATCGACGCGCAGCTTCGCCAGCGGCACGATTTGATCCCCAATCTGGTCGAAACGGTAAAGGGCTATGCCGGGCACGAGCGCGAGACGCTCGATGCGGTGATTTCCGCGCGCAACCAGGCCGCGAATGGCCCGATCACCTCCAGCGACGAACAGGGCCTACGCGTTGCGCTCGACCGCCTGCTGGCCTTGAGCGAGAATTATCCCGATCTCAAGGCATCCGCCAATTTCCAGGAACTGCAGCGCGAGTTGAGCCACGTCGAGGACAAGCTGGCTGCCGCGCGCCGCGCCCTCAACGCTGCCGTCTCGCGCTACAACACCGCGCGCGAGAGTTTCCCGGCGGTGCTGTTTGCCGGCCTGCTTGGCTTCAAGGAGGCGGATTTCCACCGCCTCGACGACAGCGAGAAGGGCACGGTGGACCAGGTGCCGTCGATCAGCTTCCAGTAACGCGTTTTCGGGAACGACCCAGCGCAAGACAGGCCCGCCGCACCCTGCGGCGGGCTTGCACATTTTCGCCGCATATTCACTTGCGTTTCATGATGCAGCTTCTATACGCGCCGCTCCCGCTGCCCCGCCCCCATCGAAGGGGGGACTTCCTAACCGCAAGGCAGCTTGTCGTTTCATGGTCCGCCAGGACCGTTTAGGGGGTCCCTTGAGTTGCAGCATTTCCCTGACGCCCAAGCCGTAGTCCGCGCCCTTCGCCCGGAAGAGCCGGTCATTCTCAACCGCCCGCACGCTGCGGCGCGCGCTGCCCGCTTCTTTGTCGAGAAGTTTCCGGGCAGGGCGCTCTATGCGGTGAAGGCCAATCCGTCGCCCGAGCTCCTGCAGATCCTGTGGGACAATGGCGTGACGCATTACGATGTCGCCTCCATCGCGGAAGTACGACTGGTGCGCGCGACCCTGCCGCAGGCGACGCTGTGCTTCATGCATCCGGTCAAATCGCCCGGCGCGATCCGCGAGGCGTATCACCGGCATGGCGTAAAGACCTTCAGCCTCGATAGCGTCGAGGAACTGGAGAAGATCGTCGTGGCCTGCCGTGACGAAGAGGGCAACGCTGCCACCGATCTGCGCCTCTGCATCCGCCTGCGCGTCTCCAGCGAGCATGCTGCGCTGAGCCTCGCCGCAAAATTCGGCTGCGACCTCACCGAAGCGCCCGCGCTGCTCCAGCAGACCCGCCAGCATTGCGACTGGCTGGGCGTGTGCTTCCACGTCGGCAGCCAGGCTATGAGCCCCTTCGCCTATGTCCAGGCGATCGACCGCGTGCGCGCGGCCATTGCCGAAGCCTCGGTCGTGATCGACATGATCGACGTCGGCGGAGGTTTCCCGTCGGTCTATCCGGGCATGGAACCGCCCCCGCTGGAAGACTATTTCAAGATCATCCACCAGCACTTCTACGCCCTGCCGATCGCCTATAACGCGGAGCTGTGGTGCGAGCCGGGCCGTGCACTGTGCGCGGAATATTCTTCGCTCGTGGTGAAAGTCGAGAAGCGCCGCGGCGAAGAACTCTACATCAACGACGGCGCTTACGGCGCATTGTTCGATGCCGCGCATGTGGACTGGAAATTTCCGGTCCGCGCGCTGGAGGACGATCTCATCAAGCCCGGGATGGACTTCGCCTTCTACGGCCCAACCTGCGACGATGCCGATTACATGCCCGGCCCCTTCGCCCTGCCGGAGGACATCCAGGCGGGCGACTATATCGAGATCGGCATGCTCGGCGCCTATGGCGCGGCGATGAAGACCGATTTCAACGGCTTCGGCGCGGCGGAGCGGATTATCGTCACCGACGAACCTATGGCGAGCCTTTATGACGGCAGCCGCACCCGTCCGGAAGCCGACAACGTCGTCAGTTTGCGCTGAAAACGATCAGCCGTGCTCGGCGCGGTGGCGGTCGAGCACGGGCTTCACCCGGCCGAGCGCCTCGCCGATCAGCGTCGGAAATTCTTCCTCGCCCAGCTCGCGCAGGGCATTGTGGGCGGCGGCCACGCGGCGTGCGTCAGCCCAGTCGATCCCGAGGTCGATCGCCCAGTCCCTGAATTCGTCGGCAGCTCCCGCCTTCGGGCCGAGCGCTTTGTCCAGCGTCGGATGGAAGCTCAGGAGCCCGGTCATCGGCAGGGCCGAGAGCGGGAATCCCTTGTCGAGGTAAACCAGCGTATCGTCCACATGGATCGTCCCGCTGGCACGGTGCAGCGCGAGGATCGACGAGAAATGCACCGACTCGTCCTCGCAGACCAGCGGCATGCCCCTCGGCTGCGAGAAGGCGAAGGTATCGCCGAACTTGTCGGCCAGTGCCGGTTCTTCGCACCGGGTCGCGTGCCAGGGCAGGTCAGGCAGTTTCTCGTGATGGCGCGCGGTGCCGTAAAGCGTCGCATCCGGATAGGCGCGGTGCATCGACTCGCAATGCAGCGTGTGGAACGGGTGGAGATTGATAATCGCATCGAGCTTGCGCCCTTCGTCGGTCAGCGCATCGACCTGCTGGCGGACCTGCGCGGGCAGCGTGTAGCTGTCGAGGAACACGAAGCGGCCGTTCTCCCGCCGCACCAGAGAGCACTGCGTCCCGATATCGAGCAGGCCGCCGACCCGCACCTCGCCGGTTATGCGCCAGAAGCCATCGGCAAGTCGGGTCATCGTCTCGGGCATTGCAATTCCTTCGTTGGGGGTTGCTGACCCTACGCCTCCCGCGCCCGATATATCCCCGAACGGGATGCCAGAGCGACGATTTGGAATTCCGCTTGCGTCGTCTTCCGCCCCTGCCAACAATGCAGGCGAGAGAGGAGAGGCCGCCGATGATCGAATTCTTCACCGCGCCAGCGCCCAATGGGTGGAAGGTCGCCATCATGCTCGAAGAATGCGGGCTGGACTACGAGCCGCGCTGGGTGAACCTGGCGGCGGGCGATCAGCACACGGAGGATTACCTCGCGATCAATCCCAATGGCCGGATCCCTGCGATCACCGACCATGCGCCTAATGACGGCGGCGATCCGGTGACGATCTTCGAATCCGGTGCGGTGCTGCTGTATCTTGCGGAAAAGTCGGGCTGCTTCGTGCCCGATGACCTGCGCGGCCGGTCCCGTGTGCGGCAATGGCTTTTCTGGCAGGTGGGGCATCTGGGGCCGACGCTGGGCCAGCACGGCCACTTCCACCTCTATGCCGAGGAGAAGCTGCCTTACGCCATCGAGCGTTTCCACCGCGAGGCGCTGCGCGTGTACGGGGTCATGGAACGCCAGCTCGCCGACAACGAGCACATCGCGGGGCAGGACTACACCATCGCCGACATGGCCTGCTTCCCTTGGGTGCGGACGTGGAAGGCGCAAGGAATTCCGCTGGAAGACTTCGCCCATGTGAGGCGCTGGTACGACGCGCTCAAAGAGCGCGAGGGGCTGCGGCGCGGCGTCGCGCTCGGCAGCGATATGGCGCGGCGCGGGGAGATGAGCGAAGAAGAGCGCAGGAACCTGTTCGGCACCGACAAGGCGAGGGTGCAATGACCGTTGCGGTGGAATTCTACTTCGATTTGTCGAGCCCGTGGACGCGGCTCGCCTTCGCGAATATCCGCCCGGCGCTTGACGGTCTGGATTGCACTATCCGCTGGCGACCCTTCCTGGTGGGCGGGGTGTTCAATGCGGTGAACCCGTCGGTGTACGAGAGCCGCAAGCCGGAAAATGCGGCGAAGCTGGCGCGCAGCTTCGATTGGCTGAAACAATGGGCGCAGCTGGCCGGTGTCGGGATGAACTTTCCGACCGAGCATCACCCACTGAAATCGGTCCACGCCATGCGGTTCTGCTGCGCGCTCGAAGACGATCAGGATGCCTTGGAGCGCTTCTCCGATGTCGCGTTCGAGGCCTATTTCACCGAGGGCCGCAATCTCGACGATCCAGCGGAATTGGTGACGGTGGCCAGCTACTGCGGTTTCGATGGATCTGCCCTAGGAGAACAAGCGGCCAGCCAGCCAATAAAGGATCGGCTGCGCGCCAATACCGAAGAAGCGATCGAGCGCGGCGCCTTCGGTTCTCCGACGTTGTTCGTCGGCGGCGAGCACATGTATTTCGGCAATGACCAACTGCCGCTGGTCAGGCAGAAGGTGGCCGAGCTCGCCTAGTCGTCGAACCCGAAAAAACGCGCCGCTTCCTTCACCTCGCGGCGGGTGATCTTGACCGGGTTGGCGGGGAAGTCCTCGTCCGGCCAGCCCATGGCGACGGCCTTCATGATGACTTGATCGTCCGGGATATTCGCATGTTCGCGCACGACCGGGCTTTGCATGATGCCCTGTGAATTGATGACGCAGCCGAGCCCGCGCGACCATGCCGCATTGACCAGCGCAGTCGTCACCGCGCCGCAATCGAACGGCGTATCGTCGCTGCCGGAGAGTTCCTTGTCGTAGGTCACGATGACGCAGACGGGCGCGTCGAACTGGCGGAAACCGCGCAGCACCCAGTCCTGCTGCGCATCCTTGTCGTCGCGTTCGATCCCCATGGCCTCGAACAATTGCACGGCGCAGCCGATCTGCCGCTCGCGGTGCTTGCCCGCGAAGGGCTCGCCGCGGCGGAATTCGCGGCTGTCCGGCTCGCCGGCAAGGATACGTTCGGTATTGCCCTTGCGGATCCGGTCGAGCGGCTCGCCGGCGATGACGTGAAAATTGTAGGGCTGCGTGTTCATCGAGGAGGGTGAGCGCATGGCCAGCGCCAGCACTTCCTCGATCAAGTCGCGCGGCACCGGCTTGTCCAGATAGCCGCGGATGGAGCGGCGGCCGTTGACCACCTCGTCGAAAGTCATGTCCGGATTGCCGCTCATCGTTCTCTCCCAAAGGCGTTTCGAAAGGGGACTTAACGTGCACCACGCGCTGGG
Source organism: Erythrobacter sp. (assembly GCA_029937545.1). Classification (GTDB taxonomy): domain Bacteria; phylum Pseudomonadota; class Alphaproteobacteria; order Sphingomonadales; family Sphingomonadaceae; genus Qipengyuania. The sequence continues at coordinate 21,719 of JAPYPR010000016.1, forward strand.
CGAAATACCTTACGGCCGCGTCTGCGGCAGGCAGGTTCCAATGGCGGCATCGGGGAACAGGCGGCAGTCGAAATAGACGATCGGGTCGCGGCCCTGCCGAGCGGGCAGGTAGCTGAAGCGCAGCGTGCTGCGCGCGGCGAAGGGGAGGGGCAGTTCGCCCGGCATGTCCGATGCGCTGCTCCAGCCATAGACCTGGCAATAGCGATTCCCGGGGCAGAGCGCGCGAGCCTTGTCGACGAGCGCCTGCGGCGAATCATTGCCGGAGACGAGGACGAAGTGGACACCGGGGTCTGGCGATCCGGGATTGGTAGTCGTGGGCGGAGATGGAGCCGCATTGCTGCTGTCACTGGCACCGTCGGCGGTGATGGTGCGGATCGCGACGCCAGTGTCGACGAGTTGCGGAAACAGGTCGGCAGGCCGCTCCACCGCCTGCGCCCGGCTGCGCAGCGCCAGGGGATCGGGCTCGCCTCCGGCATAGCGGGCGGAGAAGCCGCGCTGCGTGCCCCAGGCGCCCTTCCAGCGCAGGAAGATGTGCGGCCCGACCACCGCAACCTTGTCGAGCGAGGGCGACCAGTAGGGGTAGACGTAATCGGCGTGGTAATGCGTTGCGGTGCCGACCGGTTGGTGCACATAGCCGCCGAGCGCTTCTTCCGCCCGAGCACGGGCGTTGCGCCATGCTGCGTCCGAGTAACGCCGTGCGAGCGAGCCGTCGCAGGTAAAGGTGAACTGGCAACCGCTGGGCCGCTGCGATCCTTCGAACACCGCGCCGCAGACGGTGTTGGCGAAGGCGGGGTGGCGCGTGCGGTTGAGCACCACCTGCATCACCGCGCGCTGGTCCGCATCGCCCCCACCCGCTTCCGCCAGGGCTGCCAGCGCCAGGCAATCGCGGGCGCGGGTGCGGTCGGCACTATCGCCGCCAAAGGTGAATGGCGCGATGGGCGAGAGCGCCGCGGGATCGATCGGCACGGCGGCGTTGCGGGTCTGTGCATCGTCTGTGGCGAGTTCCGACGTCAGCACCGTGTCGTCAGCGGAGGCCGGCAGGTCCGGCAGGACGAGTGGCTGCTCCGTAGCTTCCACCTGCCTCTGGTCGGGTTCGGGATGAGCCTGAAAGATCGCAAGCAGCAGCAGCGGCAGCAGTACGAGGGCCGCCAGCGCAGCGAACGGCCCAATACCGTCGATCTTGTCGGATTGCTCTGCGTCCATCACCGGCAATGTAGGAATGCGCGCGGGCGCAAAACAGGCGGGGGGTGTCAGGCCGCCTGCTTGAGCTCGAGCTCCAGCCGGCCCCAGATCTCGACCAGCGCACCGACCAGCTCGTCCATCATCGCGGGCGTATGGGCGGGGCCGGGGGTGAAGCGCAGGCGCTCCGTCCCGCGCGGCACGGTCGGGAAATTGATCGGCTGCACATAGACGCCGTATTCGGCCAGCAGGATATCGCTGATCTTTTTCGCGCGCACCGGGTCGCCGACCATCAACGGGACGATGTGGGTGACGCTGTCCATCACCGGCAGGCCCGCATCGCGCATCTTCTGCTTGAGCGTGGCGGCGGCAGCCTGCTGCCCGTCGCGTTCCTCGCTGTTTGCCTTGAGATGGCGGACGGCCGCCAGCACGCCCGCGACCAGCACCGGGCTGAGCGAGGTGGTGAAGATGAAGCCGGGCGCGTAGGAGCGGATACAGTCGATGATCCGCGTGTCGGCTGCGATATAACCGCCCATTACGCCGAACGCCTTGCCCAGCGTGCCTTCGATGATGTCGATCCGGTCGGCTGCTTCGTCACGCTCGGTAATGCCGCCGCCGCGCTTGCCATACATGCCGACGGCGTGGACCTCGTCGACATAGGTCAGCGCGTTGTGCTTTTCGGCTAGGTCGCAGATCGCGTGGATCGGGGCCACGTCGCCATCCATCGAATAGACGCTTTCGAAAGCGATCAGCTTGGGAGTCGCTTCGTCTTCGGCGGCCAGCAGTTCTTCCAGATGCTCGAGATCGTTGTGGCGGAAAACGCGCTTTTCGCAGCCCGAATTGCGGATGCCCGCGATCATGCTTGCGTGGTTGAGCTCGTCCGAGAAGATCACGCAGCCCGGCAGCAGCTTGGCGAGCGTCGAGAGCGTGGCGTCGTTCGAGACGTAGCCGCTGGTGAACAGCAGCGCGCCGTCCTTGCCGTGAAGATCGGCCAGCTCATGCTCCAGCTGGATATGGTAGTGCGTGTTGCCGCCGATGTTGCGGGTGCCGCCGGAGCCTGCGCCGACGTCGTGCAGCGCCTCTTCCATCGCTTCGATCACTTTGGGGTGCTGGCCCATGGCGAGGTAGTCGTTCGAACACCACACGGTAATCGGCTTCGGCCCGTTGTGGCCGGCAAAGCAGCGCGCATTGGGGAAGGTGCCCTTGTTGCGCAGGATGTCGATGAACACGCGATAGCGACCCTCCGTGTGGAGGCGGTCGATGGCTTCGTCGAAGATCTGGTCGTAGTTCACGCGGGAACCGTCCCGTATCGGCGCCGCGCGTTCGCGGCCAAGTTCGGGCGCGACATAGGGCGAATGGCGGCGCAATTCCACCGCGATCTTTGCGAATCGTTCGCAAGGCTCAAAGGTGGACGAGGCCCTTGAGGCCGTGTGCGGCGAAGGCGTCGGTCAGCTCCTCGAAATCGTCCATCGGGCCGGTGGTAACCGCGAAATCGGGCACGTCGCGTTCCATCTCCTGACCCTGGACCAGCCGCGCGATCTGGCGCGCGATCCCCTTGGCCCCGTCGATGAAAGTCACGTCCTTGCCGAAGGCCTCGCGCAATTCCGGCTCCAGCAGGGGGAAGTGCGTGCAGGCGAGGACGACAGTATCGAGGTCCTCGCCGCCCGGCTGGAGGACCAGCCCCGATGCGGCCTTGGCCACCTCGTCCACGCAGATCTCCTCGCCGCGCAGCTTGGCTTCGCCCAGCGCGACCAGCTCGCTCGCACCATAGCGCAGCAGCGTCTTGCCCTGCGCGAATTCGCGCTCGAGAACGTCGACATAGCCCTGCCGCACGGTCGAATCAGTGCCGAGCAGGCCGATGGTGCCGGTCCTGGTGATGGCGGCGGCGGGCTTGATCGCGGGGACCGTGCCGACGATCGGCGTCTCCAGCACCTCGCGCACCATGCCCAGCGCGATCGTGCTGGCGGTGTTGCAGGCGATGCAGATCAGCCGGGGCTGCCAGCGCTCCGCCATCCGGCCGAGCAGTCCGGCGACGCGGGCTGCGACCTCCGCCTCGGTCTTGGTGCCATAGGGCAGGCCGGCCATGTCGGCGGCGTAAATCACCGGAGCATCGGGCAACAGCTCGCGGAGCTCGGCCAGCACGGTCAGCCCGCCGACGCCGGAATCGAACAACAGGATGGGGGCAGAGGGCGACAATTTGTCCAAATCCGTTCATCCCGAGCTTGTCGAAGGTTTGCCCTTCACCTTACACGCCGGGGTAGAAGAAAATACCGCCCTTCGACAAGCTTAGGGCGAACGGTTAGGGGACATCGCATGGATTTCGGAAGCGGTTTCACCATCACTACGCTCTATGCTGCGCTGCTCGGCTACGGGTTCGGCTCGATCCCCTTCGGCCTGATCCTCGCGAAACTGGCGGGGAAGGGCGATATCCGCCAGCAGGGCAGCGGCAATATCGGCGCGACCAATGTGCTGCGCACGGGCAGCAAGGGGCTGGCGGCAGCGACGCTGCTGCTCGACCTGCTGAAGGGCTTCGTGCCGGTGTTCCTGGCGGGGCTGTGGTTTTGGCAGGACATCGGGTGGGCGGCGCTTTTCGCCGTAATCGGCCACTGCTTTCCGGTCTGGCTCGGCTTCAAAGGTGGCAAGGGCGTCGCGACCAATGCGGGCGTCGCCTTCGGGCTGATGTGGCCGCTGGGTGTTGTCTACGCGATCGCCTGGCTGGCCATGCTGGTGGTGACGAAAATCAGCTCGCTCGCAGGAATGGTCGCGGTGGTCGTCACGGCGGTTGCTGCGTATTTCGCAGGTGAGCCCACTTTTGCGAAGGTCATGGCGATCATCGCCGTGCTGGTGCTCTGGCTCCACCGCGAGAACATCAAGCGGCTGATGGCCGGGACCGAACCGAAAGTCGGCTCCAAGGGGTGAGCGCGCCGCTTTCGCAGGACGAGGCGTTCGCCCGCATCCGGCTGCTGCGCTCGCCCAATATCGGGCCCGTCAGCTATGCGCAGCTGCTTGCGCGCTTCGGCAGGGCGACCCAGGCGCTGGAAGCGCTACCCGATCTCGGGAAGAAAGGCGGGCGGCAGTATCGGGCGGCACCGGTCGAGCGGATCGAGCGCGAGGTCGAAGCGGTTCGGCGGGCGGGGGCAAGGTACCTGTTCCATGACCAGCCTGGCTATCCTTCGCTGCTGGGGGAGATAGACGGAGCGCCGCCGATCCTGAGCTATCGCGGCGATCTGGCCTTGGCAGGTAAACCGTGCGTGGCGATGGTCGGCGCGCGCAATGCCAGCGCGGCGGCGGTCAAGCTGGCGCGCGACTTCGCAAGCGGAATGGCTGAGGCCGGGTTCACCGTCGTCTCGGGTCTCGCGCGAGGGATCGACGGGGCCGCGCATGAGGGGGCTTTTCCGAACACCATCGGCGTGATCGCCAGCGGCATCGACATCGCCTATCCGCCGCAGCATACCGACTTGCAGGAACGGATCGCCAGCGAAGGCCTGCTGCTTGCCGAACAGCCGCCGGGCACCGAACCGCGCGGCAGCCACTTCCCTTCGCGCAACCGAATCATCGCCGGGCTTGCGGGCGGTACGCTGGTAGTCGAGGCGGCGGTCAAATCGGGTAGCCTGATCACCGCACGGCTGGCGGGCGAGGCGGGGCGCGAGGTCATGGCGATCCCCGGCAGCCCGCTGGAAGCGCGCAGCCACGGCTGCAACCATCTGATCCGCGAAGGCGCAGTGCTGGTGCAATCGCCCGAGGATGTCGTGGAGCTGCTGAGTACCTTCGACGGAAACCCGCGCAGCACCTTCCGCGAACCGGTCGACCAGTTCGATTTCGAACCGTCCGAACTGGCCGACGCCGAACCGGCGGACATCGCCTCGCTCCTGACCACCGCGCCGGTGGCGATCGACGAACTGATCCGCCAGTCGGGGACGAGCGCCGCGGCGGTGCAACTGGCGCTGCTGGAGCTGGAGATCGCCGGACGGCTGGAGCGCCATGCAGCGGGGCGGGTGAGTCTGAAATGAGAATGACCCTTCCCCGTCACCCCGGACTTGATCCGGGGCCCAGCTTTGTATTTCGCTGACCAATGGATCGAGAACAAAGCGGCGGCTGGGTATACATCATGGCCAATCGTTATCGCGGCACTATCTATGTCGGCGTGACCTCCGATCTGGCCCGCCGTAACGCACAACATCGGGACGGCAAGGGCTCCGCATTCTGCGCCGAACATGGGCTGACGCGGCTGGTTTGGGCAGACTTCATGGAACCAATCGACGAAGCAATCGCGCATGAGAAGAGACTCAAGCGGTGGCGGAGGGAGTGGAAGTTCGACCTGATCGAGAAGAACAATCCTGACTGGCGAGACCTGTTCGACGATTTCAACCAGTGAACCCTAGAAGCTGGGCCCCGGATCAAGTCCGGGGTGACGAAGGGTGTTGACCGCTCGAAAACCAAATCGACAATCGCGCGTATACGCATACGCACACGTAAGGGACGTCCCGAACCACAATGCAACTCGTCATCGTAGAATCGCCGGCCAAGGCGAAAACCATCGAGAAATACCTCGGCAAGGACTTCAAGGTTCTCGCGTCCTACGGCCATGTCCGCGACCTGCCGCCCAAGGATGGCAGCGTGCGGCCGGACGAAGGCTTCGAGATGGACTGGGAACTTTATCGCGACAAGCAGAAGCGCTTCAAGGAGATCAGCGATGCGGCGAAGGGCGCGGACCGGCTGGTGCTCGCCACCGACCCCGACCGCGAGGGGGAGGCGATCAGCTGGCATGTCCGCGAATTGCTGGCCAAGCGCAAGACGCTGCCCAAGGAGGTCGACCGCGTCACTTTCAACGCGATCACCAAGCAGGCCGTCACCGAGGCGATGAAATCGCCGCGCGAGCTGGACCAGCCGCTGATCGACGCCTATCTCGCCCGCCGCGCGCTGGACTATCTCTACGGCTTCACGCTGTCGCCGGTGCTGTGGCGACGCCTGCCCGGCGCGAAGAGCGCGGGCCGCGTGCAATCGGTCGCGCTGCGCCTGATCGTCGACCGCGAGATCGAGATCGAGCATTTCCGGCCTGACGAATACTGGTCGGTCATCGCCAAGCTGCAGCAGGACGGAAGCGAGTTCGACGCGCGGCTGGTCAAGTTCGACGGCAAGAAACTAGAGAAGCTGACCCTTGGCGACGAGGGCAGTGCGATGGCTGCGAAAAAAGCGGTCGAAGCTGCCAACTTCACGGTCGAGGAAGTCGAGACCAAGCCGTTCAAGCGCAATCCCTCTCCGCCGTTCACCACTTCCACCCTGCAGCAGGAAGCCGCCCGCAAGCTCGGCTTTTCGGCCAGCCACACCATGCGTCTCGCCCAGTCGCTCTACGAAGCTGGGGCGATCACCTATATGCGGACCGACGGCGTGAGCATGGACGGCAGCGCGATCGCCGCCTGCCGCAAGGCCGTGGCCGATCGCTACGGCGGCCACGCGCTCCCCGACAGCCCGCGCATGTACAAGACGAAGGCCAAGAATGCGCAGGAAGCGCACGAAGCGATCCGGCCGACCGAATTCAACCGCGACCGCGCTGGATCGGGCGACGAGGGCAAGCTCTACGACCTCATCTACAAGCGCGCCATGGCGAGCCAGATGGCCGCCGCCCAGCTCGAACGCACCAGCGTGACCCTGCGCGATCCGACCGGCCGGCACGAGCTGCGCGCGACCGGGCAGGTGGTGAAATACCCCGGCTTCCTCGCCGTCTACCAGGAAGGCCGCGACGATGCGGGCGACGATGACGAGGACGGTCTGCTGCCCGCGATCGCCAAGGGCGACAGTCCGCTGAAAAAGGGCGTCGAGGCGAACCAGCACTTCACCCAGCCACCGCCGCGTTTTTCCGAAGCGAGCCTGGTCAAGCGGCTGGAAGAGCTCGGCATCGGGCGCCCCTCGACCTACGCCAGCACCATCCAGACCCTGCGCGACCGCAACTACGTCCGGATGGAGAAGAATCGCTTCTTCGCCGAGGAGTCCGGTCGCCTGCTGACGGCCTTCCTCGAGCGCTTCTTCGAGCAGTATGTCGCCTTTGACTACACCGCCGGTCTCGAAGATGAGCTCGACACGGTCAGCGACGGGCGCGAGGACTGGAAGAAGCTGCTCGAAGCCTTCTGGCGCGACTTCAAGCCCAAGACCGAAGAGGTGATGGACAAGAAGCCCTCGGAAGTGACCGAGGTCCTCGACGGTTTCCTTGCCGATTATCTCTTCCCCGAACGCGCCGACGGCAAGGACCCGCGGCATTGCCCGCTCTGCGAAAGCGAAGGCCGTGAGGGCGGCAGGCTGGCCCTGCGCGGAGGCCGCTACGGCGCTTTCGTCGCCTGCGCCAACTATCCCGAGTGCAAATACACGCGCCAGTTCGCCAAGCCGGGTGGGCAGGATGCCGATGACGGCGCGGACGATGGCGTGATGGGCGAACACCCCGAGACCGGCTTGCCGATCGAGCGCAAGAGCGGGCGCTTCGGCCCCTATGTTCAGATGGGCGAGGGCAAGGAGGCCCAGCGCGCGAGCATCCCCAAGGACCTCGACGACTTCGATCTCGAATGGGCGATCAAGCTGCTTGGCCTGCCGCGCATCGTCGGCGAGCATCCGGAGACCGGCAAAGAAATCGAAGCCGCCATCGGGCGCTACGGGCCATACCTGCGGCACGATGGCAAATACGCGAAGCTGCAATCGACGCGCGATGTGTTCGAGACCGGCATGAACGCGGCGGTCACGCTTCTCGCCGAAGCGGCCAATCGCAAGGGCGGCGGGCGCGGCAAGGCGGAGCCGATCAAGACGCTCGGCGAGCACCCGACCAGCGGCGGCGAGATGAAGGTGATGCCGGGCCGCTACGGTCCCTATGTCACCGACGGCACCACCAATGCCACGATCCCCAAGGACATGAAGCCCGAGGACGTCACCGAGGCACAGGCCATCGAGTTGATCGACGCCCGCGCGGCCAAGGCCCCGGTAAAAAAGAAGAAAGCTCCGGCGAAGAAGAAGGCTGCAGCGAAGAAAAAGGCCCCGGCCAAGAAGAAGGCCGCACCGAAGAAAAAGCCCGCTGCGAAAAAGGCAGCCGACTGATGGGCAAGGAGCATTTCGAGCGGCACAAGCAGCTCTGGACCGGCGAAGAAGCGGGGCAGCTCCGCACCCTTGCCGCCAAGGGGCAGGGCCTCAAGCAGATCGCCAAGGCGCTCGGCCGCAGCGAGGAATCCACCAAGGATTTCGCCAAGAAGAACAAGATCAAGGTAGCGAAAAAGCGGTGAATTTCCACTCTCAGGTCGGGTGTGCTTGAATTCGAGAAAGCAGCGCCGCATGTGAGCGCGGCGCTGCCATCCGATCACAGTTCCGGACCGGGCGTTTCTCCACCGGTCGGGATCCCGTTCGGGACGAAGCTGCTACCGATCCAAACGCCGTCGGGATGGAGTTCCTGCAGATAGTCCAGGAAGATGAAGCCAAGCCGCTGCCTATCGAAGGTGGCAACGTTCAGTACGTGCGGCGTTTCAAGGTCCGGGTGGCTGGGCAAGATTGAGCTTCACCGCACCCAATCCAGCCCCATTTCCTCGAACATTTCCTTGTCCTCGCTCCAGCGTTCGTCGGTCTTGACGTGGAGGAACAGGTGGACCTTCTGGCCTAGCAGCTCGCTTAGCTCCTTGCGCGCTGCCTCGCCGATCGCCTTGATCCGGCTGCCGCCCTTGCCGAGCACGATGGCGCGCTGGTTGTCGCGCATTACCACGATCTGCTGGTGGATCTCGACGCTGCCGTCCTTGCGTTGGATGTATTTCTCAGGCCGCACCGCGCTGTCGTAGGGCAGTTCCTCGTGCAGCTGCTGGTAGAGCTGCTCGCGGGTGATTTCGGTGGCGAGCAGGCGCTCCGACGCATCGCTTACCTGGTCTTCGGGATACATCCACGGGCCTTCCGGCATCATGTCCGCCAGCGCCTGTTTCATTTCCGGCACGCCGTCGCCGGTCAGGGCGGAAACGAAATAGATTTCCGCGAACTCGACTTTTTCGCCCAGCTCCTGCGCCAGCGCGAGCAGCGGTTCTTTCTTGGCGACATCGACCTTGTTGAGCACCAGGATCTTGCGCTCCGGACGGCTGGCGACCTGTTCGAGCAGCGGTTCCAGCTCGTGACGACGCTGCTTGACCGGATCGACCAGCAGCAGCACGGCATCGGCCGCTTCTGCACCTTCCCAAGCGGCACTGACCATTGCGCGGTCGAGCCGGCGCTTGGGCGCGAAAATGCCTGGCGTATCGACGAGGATCATCTGCGTCTGACCACGCAGCGCGATGCCCATCATTCGCGCGCGGGTGGTCTGCGCCTTGGCGCTGGTGATGGCGACCTTCTGGCCGACCAGCTGGTTGACCAGCGTGCTCTTGCCCGCGTTGGGCGCGCCGATGACGGCGACGACGCCGCAGCGTGTGGTTTCCTGCTCGCTCATCCGAATTGCTCCATGAATGCCTGTGCGGCGGCCTTTTCGGCTTCGCCCTTGCTGGTCGCGCTGCCTTGCGCCTCGCCGACCTTGTGTACGCTGACGCGGACGGTGAAGCGCTGGGCGTGGTCGGGGCCGGAGCGCTCGACGATCTCGTACTGCGGCGGCGCGCGACGGTTGCCCGCAGCCCATTCCTGCAGCGCGCTTTTGGGATGCTTGGCCTTGCCCGCACCGCTTTCCAGCGCCGGGCGGAACAGCTGGTGGACGAGCTCTTTCGACGCCTCGAAACCGTTGTCGAGAAATTGCGCGCCAAGCAGGCTTTCGACCACGTCGCCGAGGATGTTGTCGCTGTCGCGCCCGCCATCGGCCCGTGCCTGCTTGGAGATGCGGATGTGGTCCGCCAGCCCGATGCCGCGAGCGACCTGCGCGCACATTTCGCGGCTGACGATGGCGTTGAGGCGTTGGGCAAGCTTGCCTTCCGGTGCCTCGCTCTTGGCAAACAGCCAGTCGGCGATGGACAGGCCGAGCACGCGGTCGCCGAGGAATTCGAGCCGCTCGTAATCGCGTGTTTCGCCCATGCTGCCATGCGTGAGCGCTGCGACCCAGCGGGCCTCGTTGTCCACGGTAAAGCCATTGGCGGCGAGAAACTCGCGGGTCTCGGGTTCGAGTCTCGGGGTCATATGTCGCTCCCGATCCGATCCCAGCGGGCGGCGGAGAACCAGGTCCAAGGCAGCAGCCATTCCGCGCTTCCGTCCGTCGACCACAGCACCATGCTGGCGCGTGCCACCAAAAGGCGTTGATCGACGAGGCCGACCCCGCCGCCGGCCTGCGCGGGGAAGCGGCTGTCCTGCGAATTGTCGCGATTGTCGCCCAGCACGAATAGCTGCCCCTCGGGCACCACCACCGGGCCGAAATCGTCCTTGGGCCAGGGGCCGAGGTCGATCACCGGATAGCTCTTGCCGTTCGGCAGCGTCTCGAGGAACTGCGTGTAACGGCATGCCGGGCCATCGGGCGTCCGCACTTCTTCGGCACGCATGTTGCACTGCGTGTTGAGGCTCATCGGCAACAGGATGGGCGGGGCGGCCTGCTGCGGCACCGGTTCGCCGTTGAGGAACACGGTACCGCCGCGCATGGCCACCGTATCGCCCGGCAGGCCGATCACGCGCTTGACGTAATCGAAATGATCGACCGGATGCTTGAAGACCACTACGTCGCCGCGCTCCGGCACATTGCCGAATATTCGCTCGTCGGGTCCCGGCAGACCGAGCGGCAGCGAATTCTCGTTGTAGCCGTAAGGCCATTTGGCCGCGATCAGATAGTCGCCGGTGCGCAGGCCCGGCAGCATGCTTTCGCTGGGGATCGTGAAAAAGCTGAACGCCAGCGTGCGGAACAGTAGCACGGCCAGCACAAGCTTGACGCAGAACCAAAGGAAGCTGGCCCAGCTTTCCTGTTTCGGCTTGTCGGCGGAACTTGCGTCGGCGCTCTTCGCTGTCATGCGGGGTTCTCAATCATCGCCCAGTCCCCTAGTCGCAGCCCTCGCAACCATCAAAGGATTTTCGCCCGCCATGCCGACCGCCGCCGAACTCTGGGACACTCTCGAAAACCTGCCGCGCCCGACGCTGGGCGAGCTGTTCAGCGCGAGCCGCGACGGCGGCGAGGGCGCGGACGAGCCGGGCGGGGACGAGCGGGTCGCGATGCTCTCTGGCCGGATCGAGCTGGAGGAGGGCGGGATGCTGTTCGACTGGTCGAAGACGCATCTCGACCGTGCGGTGATCGCGGCTTTAGAGGAGCTGGCCGAGGCGATGGACTTTGCGGGCATGCGGTCGAAGCTGTTCGGCGGCGAAGTCGTCAACCCGACCGAGGGCCGCGCGGCCGACCATGCCACCCTGCGCGGCACGGGCGACGAGGCGAAGGTGGAGGAAGCCGCCGCGCTGATCGACCGCATGGGCATGCTGGTCGAGGCGATTCATCAGGGTGCGCTGGGCGAGATCGAGCACCTGATCCACATCGGCATCGGCGGCAGCGCGCTGGGCCCGGCGCTGGGCGTCGACGCACTATCCCGCGATCTCAGCTATTGCGACGTGCATGTTGTCTCCAACATCGACGGCGTGGCGCTGGAGGCGGCGTTTGCGAAATGCGATCCGGCGAAGACGCTGATCGCGGTGGCCAGCAAGACCTTCACTACCATCGAGACCATGACCAATGCCGAAAGCGCGCTCAAATGGCTGCGCGACAATGGGGTTTCGGACCCGTCGGGGCGCGTGATTGCGCTGACTGCAAATCCCGAAGGCGCAGTCGAATGGGGCGTGGACGAAACGCGCATCCTGCCGTTTCAGGAAAGCGTCGGCGGGCGCTATTCGATCTGGTCGTCGATCGGCTTTCCCATCGCCATGGCGGTCGGGATGGACGATTTCCGTGGCATGCTGGCAGGCGCCAAGGCGGTGGACGAGCATTTCCGCGACACCGACGGCGCGGCCAATCTCGTGCTGCGCGCGGCCTTTGCCGATCTCTACTACACCCGCGTGCGCGGCTGCCAGACCCGCGCGGTCTTCGCCTATGACGAGCGGCTCGGCTTGTTCCCCGACTACCTCCAGCAACTGGAGATGGAATCGAACGGCAAGCGGGTGACAGCCGATATGAAGCCGGTCGACGGGCCGACCGCGCCGATCACCTGGGGCGGGGTGGGGACCGATGCGCAGCATGCAGTGTTTCAGCTGCTCCACCAGGGCACGCATCTGATCCCGGTGGACTTCATCGCCAGCATCGCACCGGGCGACGATCTCGACCCGGCACACCATCGCATCCTGCTGATGAACTGCTTCGCGCAAGGTGCGGCGCTGATGGCGGGCAAAAAGGGCGAGGATCCCGCACGCAATTATCCCGGCGACCGTCCCTCGGCGACGATCCTGTGCGACGACCTCGATGCGGCGGCACTCGGCGCATTGATCGCGTTTCACGAGCACCGCACCTTCGCCGACGCCGTTCTTATGGGCATCAACCCGTTCGACCAGTTCGGTGTGGAACTGGGCAAGCAGATGGCCAAGGCGATCGAACAGGGCGGCGAGAGCTTCGATGCAAGCACCGAGGCGCTGCTGAGCGCGGCCGGGATGAAAGCATAAGCCGACATTAACTTATGATATATTTGACTAATTCACCGGACAAGCTGTATCCGGCGCGCATCGCTTCGAGGGGAATAGCGCGTCACCATGGCCGACCGGGAACTGCTCCTGCAGGAATTTGCCAAGGCTTACGAGCGGCTTCTGGCCGCGCGTGTCGCTGCCAAGGAGCGCGGCGATGAGAACGCATTGCGCCATGCAGAGCAGAATTTCCATGCGGTCGCCGAAAGCCTTGCGCGCCTGCTGCACCACATGGACAAGCGCGCCAACGACTAGTCCGGTCGCACGTGGGGTCCGTCCCGCATGACTATCACCATATTCCTCCTCCTCGCCGGTTTCGCCCTGCTCTTGCTGGGCGGCGAACTGCTGGTTCGCGGCGCTTCGCGCCTTGCCGAACGATTCGGACTGTCGCCGATGCTGGTCGGTCTGGTGATCGTCGGACTGGGAACCTCGACGCCCGAACTTGCCGCCAGCGTGCAGGCTTCGCTTGCCGGATCGCCGGGCATCGCGATCGGCAATATCGTCGGCTCGAACCTCGCCAATACGCTGCTGATCCTCGGCACCGCCGCGCTGATTGCGCCGATCGCCGTGGGCGCGAGCGCGTTGTGGCGGGACGGTATGGTGGGGGTCGGTGGGGTCCTTCTGCTGCTGCTCGCAGGGTCCACCACCGGTCTTTCGCAACTGGCCGGTGGCGCGTTCCTGCTGATCCTCGCGGCCTATCTCGCACTTGCATACCGGCAGGAGACCGCCGGGGCCGGCGCTTCGGCGGCAGGACAGCGCACCGCGGCTGCGGAGCATGCCGATCCGGGACTTCACCCCGAAGATAGCAACACGGCTGGCGGCGTCGCCGTACCGATCCTGCTGTTCGTGATCGGCACCGCCATCATCATCGCGGGCGGCTACATCCTGGTCGACGCGGCGATCGAATTGGCAGCACGGCTAGGCGTCTCGGACGAAGTCATCGGGCTCACCGTCGTCGCCGCCGGCACTTCGGCCCCCGAATTGGCAACCAGCGCCATCGCTGCCTTCCGCAAGGAAAGCGATATTGCGCTCGGCAATGTGCTGGGATCCAACATCTATAACATCTTCTTTATTGGAGGCGTAACCGGCCTCGTAGCCCCCGGGCCGATACCCGGCGGAATCATGACGGCGGACCTCTGGGTGCTGCTCGCCGCCTCGGTCGTTGCGATCGTTTTCGCATACACCGGCGGGCGGCTCGGACGGCGCGAAGGAGGGCTGCTGGTTGCAGCCTACCTCGGGTTTATCGCATACACGGCGATGGCGGCCTGACGCGCAACGATTGACTTTTTGCACTGCAGCATCCACATGGCTGCCATCGAAGCGCGCTAGCCAGCGTGAAGCGGCGAAAGGAGAGACATCCATCGCCCCGGCCGCGCCTCGGTCTCTTTTCCTAGGACTTCCCTTTTCACGCGGGTCGTTTGTTGGGCATCCACGAAAGTAATACTTTCGTGGATGCCCGTCACCCGCGCCGCGCGACCATTGCGTCTGCGCGCCGCATATCGAATGCGAGTATTCATGACCAGATTTACCGATCTCGGGCTGTCGCAGCCCGTCCTCCAGGCCCTCGACATGAAGGGCTACGACACGCCGACGCCGATCCAGGCGCAGGCCATCCCGCCGGTTCTCGAAGGCCGCGACCTGATGGGCATCGCCCAGACCGGCACCGGCAAGACCGCGGCTTTCATGCTGCCGAGCATCGACAACCTTCGTGAGGCCGATAACCAGACGCCGTTCAAGTCTTGCCGCATGCTGGTGCTCGCCCCGACGCGCGAACTCGCCGGCCAGATCGCCCAGAGTGCCAAGGATTACGGCGCGATGGCGGGCCTCAAGGTCCAGTCGATCGTCGGCGGTACCTCGGTCAACAAGGACCGCAACAAGCTGCACCGCGGCACCGACATCCTCGTCGCGACGCCCGGCCGCCTGCTCGACCTGATCGACCAGAAGGCCTTCACTCTCGACAAGGTCGAAATCCTCGTCCTCGACGAGGCGGACCAGATGCTCGATCTCGGCTTCATCCACGCGCTGCGCCGGATCAGCCAGCTGGTGCCCGAAGACCGGCAGACGCTGTTCTTCAGCGCCACTATGCCGAAGCAAATCCAGGAGCTGGTCGGCAAATATTGCCGCAACCCGGTCAAGGTCAGCGTGACGCCCGAAAGCACGACCGCCGAGCGGATCGACCAGTATCTCTTCATGGTCCAGCAGGACGAGAAGCAGACGCTGCTCGAAATGATCCTGAAAGAGCGCCACGAGGTGCCCGGCAAGTTCGAGCGCGTACTGATCTTCGCCCGCACCAAGCACGGCTGCGACCGGATCGTGAAGAAGCTCGGCCAGGCGGGCGTCCCGGCCAATGCCATCCATGGCAACAAGAGCCAGCCGCAGCGTGAACGCGCGCTCGACGAGTTCAAGCGCGCCAAGACGCCGATCCTCGTGGCGACCGATGTGGCGGCCCGCGGGATCGACATTCCCGGCGTGAGCCACGTGCTCAATTACGAGCTGCCGAACGTGCCCGAACAATACGTCCACCGCATCGGCCGCACCGCACGCGCGGGCCGCGATGGCGTAGCGATCGCGTTCTGCGCCGAGGACGAACGCGACTACCTCAAGGATATCCGCAAGAAGACCGACGCCGAGTTCGAGCGCCTGCCGTTGCCGGACAATTTCCGCGCCGTGGTCGAAGGTGTCGGGCCGACCAAGCGCGAACAGAAACCGCGTCTCGCCAAGCCCAAGGTTCGCCCTGCGGGCGGCGCGGCGAAGAAGCCCAAACCGAAGCAGAAGCACACCGCGCGCAAGGGCAAGCCCGAAGGCGCGGACCAGGGTCGGCCGCAGGGCGCCAAGCCCGGTGGCAATCGCAGTCGGAGCCGCAATCGCAACCGCTCGCACGCAGCGCGGGGCTGATGGGCTGGACACTTGTGTTCGCCAAGCGCAAATATTGCTAAATCTGGGGCAGGCTGGAGCTGACTGATGGAATCGGGTTTCAAACCGAAGATAACTCCGATCGACCGAATCCAGGAAAATCTCGTCGCTCGCGTCGAGCGCAAGGCCCTCGATTGGTTGTGTGCGAATCTGCCGCGGCGGATCTCGCCCGATATGCTGACCGCTCTGGGCATGGTCGGAGCGGTTCTGGTATTTGTGGGTTATCTCGGAAGCAATGTGGACCGCGACTGGCTCTGGCTCGCGGTGGTCGGATATGTGGTTCACTGGTTCGGAGATTCTCTCGACGGCAGTCTGGCGCGTTTCCGGAAGATCGAACGCCCGCGATACGGGTATTTCCTCGACCATAGCTGCGATGGATTGGCGACGACGCTGCTCGTCGTCGGCATCGGGCTGAGTCCCTATGTCGAGCTCGAGGTCGCGCTGATAGCCTTGGCCGGATATCTGCTGATGTCCATTCACGCCTTCCTGTCGGTTCGCGTCCTCGGCGAACTGCGGCTGTCCTATATGAATGCCGGACCCACCGAACTGCGCCTTGTCCTTATCGCGCTGACTCTGGCAATGTATTATGCAGGTCCTGAGCCGCCGATCGTCTGGCAGCTCAACGGCTTCGACCTGTTTGTCGGAGCGGTGGGCTGCCTGTTGGTGGCGTTGTTCGTCATCCAGACCGTGCAGGTCGCGAGGCGACTGGCGGTGGAAGAGCCGCCGCGAAACTGAGGCTGCTGCGGCATCGAACCTTTGAAGTGAATTCGGAACTTGCCAGCGGCGCTCCGGTTGGCAAGGGACACTCTCCCGCATAGCTGACAGGAGCGCCGCATGGCCGCCAAGAGCGACACGACCGAATACGATTTCGACCTCTTCACCATCGGTGCGGGGTCGGGCGGGGTGCGCGCATCGCGTGTGTCCGCGGCCCACGGGGCGAAGGTCGCGATCGCGGAGGAGCACCGGGTCGGCGGAACCTGCGTGATTCGCGGATGCGTGCCCAAGAAGATGCTCGTCTACGGCGCGCATTTCGCCGAGGATCTGGAAGACTGCCAGCGCTTCGGCTGGGAAATCGGCGAGCGCAAGTTCGACTGGAAGACCCTGCGCGACAATGTCCTCGACGACGTGACGCGGATCGAGGGTGCCTATACCGACACGCTCGAGAACCACGACGTCACGATTTTCAAGGAACGCGCCGAAATCGCCGGCCCGCACGAGATCACACTGGCGAGCGGCAAGACCGTCACGGCGAAATACATCCTGATCGCAACCGGCGCGCGCCCGCGCATGCCGGAATGCCAGGGGGCGGAGCATGCCATTAGCTCCAACGAGGCGTTCCACCTCGACGCGCTGCCGGAGAAGATCATCATCGCAGGCGGCGGCTACATCGCCAATGAGTTCGCCGGCATCTTCAACGAGTTCGGCTGCGACGTTCATATCGTCAATCGCGGCGACCGCCTGCTGCGCAGCTATGACGAGGCGGTGCGCGACCGGCTGCTGCAGATCAGCACGATGAAAGGGATCAAGTTCCGCTTCAACACCACCTTCGAGTACATCAAGCCGTGCGACGAAGGCGGCTACTTCGTCAAAATGTCCGATTGCGACGAGGAGAAGGCCGACCTCGTCATGTTCGCCGTCGGCCGGATTCCCAATACGGAAGGTCTCGGCCTTGACAAGGCCGGCGTCGAGCTGGGCGATGGCGGCGAGGTCAAGGTCGACCGTTTCAGCAAGACCAATGTCGACCACATCTATGCCGTCGGCGACGTGACCGACCGGGTGCAGTTGACCCCGGTCGCGATCCGCGAGGGGCAGGCGTTTGCCGACACCGTCTTCGGCGGGCACGATCCGGTTGCGGTCGACCATGGCTGCATTCCCAGCGCGGTGTTCAGCCACCCGCCGATCGCCGCGGTCGGCATGACCGAGGGCGAGGCCAAGAACGCGCTCGGCAGCGTGAAGGTCTACCTGTCCGATTTCCGCCCGATGAAGAACGTGCTGGCGGGCCGCAACGAACGCAGCCTGATGAAGATGGTCTGCGATGGGGACAGCGGCAAGATAGTTGGCATCCACATGATCGCGCCCGAAGCGCCGGAGATGATGCAGGCCGCCGCCATTGCCGTGAAGGCGGGCCTGACAAAGGCGGATTTCGACGCGACCACCGCGATCCATCCGACGATGGCTGAAGAGCTGGTGCTGATGCGCTAGGCAATGCGGCTCGGCGAAAGCTGATCTGGCGTTACCTCCACAGCCTGCAATCCGTCGGGCCACGGCTCGTCAGCCACCAGCGCTTCGGCGGCCAGTGCCAAAGCCGGCGAGGTTTGCAGGCCGAAGCCGCCTTGCCCGGCCAGCCAGAAGAAGCCCGGAGCATGGGGGTCGAACCCGCAGACCGGCAGCCGGTCGGGTGTGAAGGTCCTGAGGCCGGCCCACTTGCTGGCGAGACGCGGGATGGCGAGCGTCGTCGCCTGTTCGACGCGCCATGCGGCAAGGGCGACATCCTCTTCTTCCGGCTGTGCGTCGCACGGGTCGGACAGGAGCTCGTCCATCGGGCAGGCGAGCAGGCGGCCGCGCCCTTCCGGCTCGATGTAGAAGCCGGGACCGACCGTCTTGGTGAAGGGCCATGCCGAGACGTCCATGCCATCGGGCACATCGAAGGTAATGACTGTGCGCCGCAGCGGCGTGAGGCCGATAGGAGCGACGCCAGCGAGCCGCGCGATCTCGTCGGCCCAGGCTCCGGCGGCGTTGACCACGATCTTCGCCGAGTAGCTGTTGCCTGGGGTATCGACGATCCAAGCCGCGCCGTCGTGACGCAACGACGTTACCGGTGAAGCGGTAACGATCTCGCCTCCCGCCGCAAGCAATGCCTGCCGGTGCCCTTCGAGCAACGCGTGAGCATCGAGTTTGCGACCGGCTTCGTCCAACAGTGCACCGATAACCCCGTTCTCGCCCTTGCGGAGCACGGGAACCAATGTGCGCGCTTGATCGGAAGTAAGCCGCTGCACGTCCGGCTGCCATTCGCGATAGCTGGCCTCGACGCGGTGGAGATCGCTTTCCTGCCCCTCCAGCGCGATGAACAGCGCCGGATGCCTGCGCGCTCCCGGTTCCTCGAGCAGCGGCAGGCTCGCCGCAGTGAGCGCGCGCACCAGCGGCGCATCCATGTCGAAATGCGCGAAGGCGGCGCTGCGGCCCGAGGCATGGATGCCGGGCGAACCTTCCGCCTCGCTTACCACTACGCGGCCATGCCGCGCCAGCCGCGCGGCGGCGGAAAGTCCGGCAATGCCCGCTCCGACCACGAGGAAGTCGACTGTCTTCATTATCCTCACACGATAGGCCGTTCACGCGGTCTCGCATAGCGTCCTCGGCGACCCAACCGCACCGGATCGGGACTAAGCGGCGCGGCGCATTGCACCTGCGGGCATGGCCCGCCACAACTTGCTGAACGATTCGCCGATTTCGGGGAGATTGCATGAACACGCTGGCTTCGCGCGGACAATTGCGCGCGAGTTTCATTCGCTGGACGCTCTTTATCGTGCCGCTGATTTTCCTGCTGGGCTTCCTTAGCGGCATGGTCGGCAGCCCGGATTCGGCCTGGTTCCAGTCGCTCGAAAAGCCCGCGATCTATCCCGAACCCAAGTGGTTCGGGATCGTCTGGTCGGTGCTTTACGTGATGATCGGGCTCGCCGTCGCCATGGTGGCTGCGGCCTGGGGGGCGCGCGGGCGCACCGCGGCCTTGTGGATGTTCGCCTTGCATTTCGTGTTCAACCTGGCGTGGACTCCGGTGTTTTTCGGTGCCCAGCAGATCACAGGCGCGCTGGTGGTCATTGCGCTGGTGGCAGTTACGCTGGTAGCAGTGATCGCGCTGTTCTGGAAAGTTCGCAAGGCGGCCGGACTGCTGCTGTTGCCGTATCTGGCGTGGGTGCTGTTCGCAGGACTGCTGAACTTCCAGTTCCTGCAGCTGAATCCCGATGGGGGAGCCGCCGCCAGCGAGAGCGGCGCGGTCGAGCGGGTGAGAATCGGGAACTAGTTTTTGTGGGGTGCGCCTCTGACATTTGTCGAAGGCTTGCGGCTGTTCCGTCCCACGCCCCTCCCGGCCACCCACGGTACGGTATTCTATGGGTGGCCGGGAGGGGGCGTGGGACGGAACAGCAAGGTCAGGACGGATGTCCTGACCGCACCCACAAAGGACTCTGGACAAAGAGTTCTCTGCGCCCCATCTGCAACTCATGCAATCCAAGAACCCCCTCGTCGCCGATTTCGTCAAACTCGCCAACTCGGCAGCAGGAACGCTGGCCGGCATGGGCCGCGAAGCGCGCGATGCGGCGCGGGAGCGGGCGAAGGAAACCTTCGGCGGGATGGACTTCGTCAGCCGCGAGGAATTCGATGCGGTGAAGACGATGGCCAGCAAGGCCCGCGAAGAGGCGGAAGACCTGAAAGCCCGTGTCGCGGCTCTGGAAGCCAAGGCGAAGTGATCGTCACCCCTGCCACACGGTAGGGAACGGAAATGCACCTCACAGCTCCCGCAATCCTGCTCGCCGCGCGCCCGCATGGCGAGACGGCCGTGATCGCGCGCATGCTGACCGAGCATAGCGGCGTGGTCGCGGCCTATGTCGCAGGCGGGCGGGGGCGGCAGCTGCGGCCGGTCGTGATCCCCGGCAATATCGTGCAGGCCGAAATCCGCGCGAAGTCGGACACGCAACTGCCCTTCGCCCGACTGGAGTTGGTGGCGAGCCGTGGGCCGTGGTTGTCGGAGCCGCTGCCCGCCGCCGCCATCGCCTGGGTCACGGCGCTGACCGCCGCTGTGCTCCCGGAGCGCAACGCCTATCCCACGCTCTACGCGGCGCTCGGCGCATTGCTCGATGCGATCTGCTCTGCGGATGCCGCGCGGCAGTGGGTGGAGGCGCTGGCGGTATACGAGGCGCTGCTGCTGCGCGAGCTGGGCTATGGTGGGGGGCGGCCTGTGATAGCCGACCTTGGGCAGGCCTTGGAAATTCTCGACCGCCAGGAGCCGTTGATCGCGCGCTACCTGCTTGCCGACACCCGCGCCGACGTTCTAGCCGCAAGGCAGCTCCTGAGGCAGCGGCTGGCACGGATGGTGGAATGAAAATCGCGATTTTCCCCGGCGACGGGATCGGACCCGAAGTGACGGCACAGGCGACGCGCGTGCTCGATGCGCTCGACCTGCCTGGCCTGATCTTGTTCGAAGGCGATGTCGGCGCGATCGGCTATCGCCGCCACGGACATCCTCTTCCAGAAGAGACGCTGGAGATGGCGCGCGCTGCCGACGCCGTGCTGTTCGGCGCGGTCGGCGATTTCTCCTGCGACGATCTGCCGCGTGAACTGCGGCCCGAACAGGCGATCCTAGGCCTGCGCAGCGAGCTTGGACTGTTTGCCAATCTGCGCCCGGCGGCAGGCTTTCCGGGCCTCGAGCACCTGTCCTCGCTCAAAGCGGATATCGCCCGCAGCATCGACCTGCTGGTGGTCCGCGAACTCAATGGCGACATTTACTTTGGCGACAAGGGCGAGCGCGACAGCGCCGGCGGGCGCGAGGGCTGGGACGCGATGTCCTATAACGAGGCCGAAGTCCGCCGTATCGCGCATGTCGCCTTCCGCGCGGCGATGGGGCGGGGCAAACGCCTGACCAGCGTCGACAAGGCGAATGTGCTCGAAACCAGCCGCATCTGGCGCGAGACGGTGATCGAGGTGGCGAAGGACTATCCCGAGGTCGAGCTCGATCACATGTATGTCGACAATGCCGCTATGCAGCTGGTGAAGTCGCCGGGCCAGTTCGACACGATCGTCACCGGCAATCTGTTCGGCGACATATTGTCGGACCAGGCCAGCGCCTGCGTCGGCTCGATCGGCCTGCTCGCCAGCGCCAGCCTGGGGGAGCGGCAGACGGAGTGCGGTACTTTCGGCCTCTACGAACCGATCCACGGCAGCGCGCCCGATATCGCCGGGCAGGGCAAGGCCAATCCGGTGGCCGCCGTCCTCAGCCTCGCCATGCTGCTGCGCCATTCGCTCGGCCGCGAAGAGGATGCCGTGCGGATAGAACGCGCGGTGGAAGGCATCCTTGCCGACGGCATCTTCGGCGGCGATCTCGGCGGCAGTGCCTCGACCTCCGAAATCGGCGATGCCATTGTTAGGAAGCTGCTAACCATATCTTGAGGATTGGCGGATATTCGCGTCATGCAATGGATATGAACCCGCAAACCCAGCCCGTCGTGGCCGGCCGGACCGATCCGCTGGACCTCGCCATCATCCTGCCGACGCTCAACGAGCGCGACAATCTCGCACCGTTGGTGGAGCGGATCGAAGGCGCGCTGGGTACGAGCGGCTGGGAAGTCCTGATCGTGGACGACAATTCCGCCGACGGCACCAGCGATGAGGCACGCCGCCTCTCGCTCACCGACAGCCGCGTTCGCGTGATCCAGCGCATCGGCCGCCGCGGGTTGTCGAGCGCCGCCATCGAGGGCTTCTGCGCCACCGCCGCGCCCTATGTCGCGGTGATGGATGCCGACCACCAGCACGATCCCAAGCTGCTCGTGGACATGCTCGCTGCGGTGAAATCGGGCGAGGCCGAAATCGCCGTCGCCAGCCGCTTCGCCGAGGGCGCGAGCATGGAGGAATGGGGCCGCCCCGACCGCGAGAAGCTGTCGAGCGTCGCCAATTTCCTCGCCCGCAAGCTGACCGGCGTCGAACTCAGCGACCCGATGAGCGGGTATTTCCTGCTGCCCGCCGAAACCGCGCGGCGGCTAGTTCCGAATCTTTCGGGAATCGGGTTCAAGATCCTGCTCGACCTGCTCGCAACTTCGGACACACCGCTCAAGGTGAAGGATTTCCCGATGAATTTCTCCGCCCGCCGCTCCGGCGAATCCAAGCTCGACCGCGCCATCGCGCTCGATTTCCTCGCCGGGCTTTACGACAAGAGCTTCGGCCGCGTGATCCCGACCCGCTTCGCGCTGTTCGGCACGGTCGGCGTGCTGGGCATCGGCGTACACATGGCGATCCTCTACGCCTTCCTGCTGGTCGCGGGCACAGGCTTCAGCTGGAGCCAAGCGGTTGCAACCTTCGGGGCTATGACGTTCAACTTCTGGCTCAACAATTTCCTGACCTATCGCGACCGGCGCCTGAAGTCGGCGGACAAGGTGTTCTGGGGCTGGCTCAGCTTCATCGCCGCCTGCTCCATCGGCGCCTTCGCCAATGTCGCAGTGGCGACGACCCTGCACGATCGCGGCCTGCACGAAGTGCTCGCAGCGCTGGTCGGCATCGGTATCGGCTCGGTATGGAACTACGCCCTCTCGAGCCGCTTCGTCTGGGGTAGGTATTAGGTTTAATGCGTGCGGTCAGGGCATCCGTCCTGACCTTGCGGCACCGGCCGGTGCCGGGCGCAGCGACTGACGCAGTCAGTCGCGAATAGACGCCAACAAA
>JAPYPR010000046.1 GCA_029937545.1 Erythrobacter sp.
TTGTTTTTGCTACTTTTACTGTCTTTGTGATATCACATACCGGTGCAAACCCACACTGATCAGTAGTCAACTTGTACTACAGACAGCTAGGTAATCCACTGAGAGAGTTAACTCGAAAGTTCAACGTTGAGGCTCTCACACCTACGTGAGATATTCAACGCGGCCCCTCCTTGATACTGATTCTTCGCTGAACTCGGTTGAAAGGACCTGGCACCTTGACGAGAACTATAATTCCGTACCAGGGGGTACGTGTAAACAACAAACAACAACGCAGCAGCCACCATTCGACAGCTGCTATACAAGAATCAACGCAACAGTCACTTTACGACCACTGTTAGGACAACATTCCCGCAGGTCCTCCGTAAACCGTCGGAATCACCACCGGCACGATGGCAAGACCTACGACGGAATCTACGGAACCGCTCCCAGAGAGTGTACCAACACCACCCAGTGTTGAAGGGGATCAGCAGGAAACGATTCCTCTGGAGAAGACATCCGAAGCAGAGGCCACCCGCTATTCAAGGGAGTTTCGGGAGTATGCCTGCGACGGGCATCTTGGTCCTGAGTACGTGTTTCAGGATTTCAAGGAGTTCTTTGAAGATTGGACAGCTACGGATTTCAATCGCATTGAACGACGAGAGAGGGCAAAGCTGCGAGACGACCTCAGACAACGTGGCGTTTACGTCGAACGTGAGGAAAGGAATGCAACAGTCTCGCTGGTAACGACGACCAGAGCTAGACACAACAACTGGCCCAGTGAGGACGAAAAGGAGCAGGCCAGCAAACTCGGCCTACTACCGGAGCCGAGGCGGACGGGTCGCGGCCCATCTCCTACACAAGCACCTCAAAGTCCCACACCTCGGACGATTCAAGTCACTCGGGACGACACCATGGCCCCTTCAGTTGAGGAAATTAACGCGAGGATCAGAGACGCATGGCCTCAGCCACCTCCGATGACAGAGAATAGGAGAGGGGACGACGTGCCTGGACGCTCAGACTCGCTTAGGTCTCACCATAACAGGAACGGAAATCCTGCCGGAAACTTGTATGATGCGACTCCACCTGTTGAGATGAAGAGGGAATTCTCGTTCACCCCTGGCAGAGAACCCCTGAATCGTCTTCCCCAGTGGAGACCGAATGGGAGACAATTACCGGAACCAATGCCAACATGGAATGCTCACCCACGTGACGATGGTGTCTATCCATCATCGTATCGGAGGGGAGCCGGGGCATATGCGGAGCCGAGTCGGCCGGCATGGGACATAGTGGACCAGCTCTCGTTGGAACAAGCGAAGACTCTAGGAGTGCTGTCAAAGATGTACTCAAAGGAGCTTCAATACAGCGGTAGCAGGGATCACTTGGACGCAAAGTTGCGTATCTTCACGGACTTGTGTCAGAGATCAGCTGTCGATACGTCAATTTGGCACAGAGCTTTTCCTTCCATGCTACGAGGCGACGCGCAGGAGTATTATTACAACTACCTGCAGGACAAGACTTTTACGTTCACTCAACTTGTTGACGCTACTCGGGCCAATTTCGAGACGGAGGAACGTGCAGGGCGATACCTGAGCCGATGGTTCAAGATCACGCTTGAACAGTTTCAAGACGAGCCGGCACAGAAAGGAAAGACGCTCATCCAACAGTTGGACAGTTTTGGGAAGGAATTGCAGAGCCTCCAATTAGGCCTAGCGGACGAGAGTATGAACAACGACAAGACTCTCCGTAACAAGCTTATACAGGGAGTGTCAAGTAACGAGCTGTTTGCTCAGGCTTTGTTTAAACCACCTCCTACTTTTGCTGCATTGATGGACGGTCTCCGAGCCGCAGCGGGAGTAAGGACATCGTTCAGGACAAGATCCCGACAAGACAACTATGCCGAATCCCATCAGAAACGCCTCCGGGCCTATGTCGCGGAAGGCGAGGCAATGTACTCGGACCGTAAGATGAAGTTCTCCCAAGGCAATAAACGTGGGGACAAATTCAAGCCAAGGCCAGGCTACACAGGGTGTATCATTTGCCTGGCGCCAGATTGCCACAGTTCTCGTCATACTGAAGAAGAGAAGGCAGAGTCCAAGGCACGATACTTTGCTGCACGCAAGGCCGAAGGTATCAAACCAACAGACAGAACGTTCAAAGCATATCTGGCGTATGCGGACCGAGCCGGGCAGGATTCGGAAGGTATTCGGGACAGAACTAAAGATCGGAATGACGCGGATTCTTCTGACTCAGGCGCACCATCAGAACGTGACGATGCTGATTCAGACTCGAGCGACGAACATAGTGATGCCACGTCCCACTTCACAGCTGTATTTACAGCGAGTGCAGTAAAATATGACGCACGAGATGTCAAGGATCAACTGGAAATACGGAAGGCGGTACATATTCTAGAGAGCATGATAAAGAAACCTCAACAGAACGACGCTTATACGATCCAATGGACAGATCGCTTCTTTCAAGGTTTCTTAATTGATACCGGCGCATCAAACAAGAATACGGGAGGTATCAATCAATTGCGGGCATTACAGCGTCTTCGGCATGTAGAATTCGATGAGAGTCAAGCGGGCCAAAGCCGGATAACATTCGGGGCCGGTACGAGGGAATCTCTAGGAGTCGCCACTGTCGACACTCCTGCCGGAAAAATGGAATTCCAGATTGTTGATGCGGATATACCGTTTTTGGTGTGCTTACAGCAACTCGATAAGATGGGTGCACACTACGATAACTTACGGAATGTCTTGATTCAAGGGAAGAGGAGGCATTTGATCGTTCGAAAGAAGGGCCATCCGTGGCTATTACTAGATCAGCATAGCCAATTATTGGACACTTCTACGGGAACGGTCAATATGTGCCACCTTACGGAAACGGAAATCCGAAGGCTCCATCGTAGGTTCGGTCACCCGTCGGTGCAACGGCTCCATCATTTGCTTGAGCAAGCAGGCCATAAACCTGATTCTGATATCATGCTAAGGATCAGAGAGATGTGTGAGCATTGCCAGAGGCACGCAGATGCTCCACACAGGTTTCGCTTCAAACTTCAAGACGATATCGATTTCAATCATACGTTATTGATTGATATCGTTCAGCTTGGGGAACGTGAGGTACTTCATATGGTAGATGAGGCAACAGGATTTGGGGCGGCGCGACTCATCCGAAAGGGCGCCGGCTCGGCCACGGCAAAGGTGGTGTTCAACGCGTTCAAGTCAGCTTGGATTGACACATATCTTGGCCCACCAGATTTTGTTGTCTACGACTACGGGACTAACTTTAACTCTGAGGAGTTTCGTACATCATTGAGATCTGTTGGCAGCACCCCCAAACTTGTCCCGGTCGAGGCACACCACTCCATTGGTAAGGTGGAGAGGTATCATCGTCCTCTGCGCCGTGCCTACGAGATTGTTACAGCAGAGCAACCGGAATTGTCTGACGCAGACCGGCTGCAAATGGCTGTAAAAGCTATCAACGATACAGTTGGACCGAATGGATTGATTCCAACGTTGCTTGTATTTGGGGCATACCCTAGGATGACGGAACTAGACCCTCCTAATCCCACAGTCGAACAAAGGGCTGCCACAATTAAGAGAGCGATGAAGGAGATACGCAAAATCCAGGCAACTAGGAAGGTCAATGAGGCGCTACGCACCCGAAACGGCCCCGGCACCACACATGTTCACGATCTCTCCCTGAACGATCCGATACTTGTGTATAGGGAAAAGAAGGGATGGAGAGGACCTTATAAATTCCTCGGCATTGAGGGCGAGACGGTTAAGGCCTTGATGGATAACAACTTGATACGCACGTTTAGATCTACATCTGTGCGCCCGTTTAAAACAGACAACTCTGGCGTCGAACAAGAAAAAGAAAAGCTGCCAGAGGATCTCCCATCAACACCAATAATTGTCCCAGATGAGGAGCCTCAGAGGAATGATAAACCCGACTCGACCCCGAAACCCCACCGGCTCGTAGTAGAAATCCCGAGAACCAAACAGATCGCGGATTTGCCAACAATTGACGACGACTACGATGCCGAAGCATTCTTGACAGAGAAGGAAACAAGGGATCAAGACCTATCGATCAAACTTCGCGCTGAAGGCAAAATCACCACGCCGGGCAAGCCATTCCAACAGTCCCGAAGAATAGAATATGAATCCCTGATCGCGAGGGGTGTTTTTGTCCCAGTCCACCGAAGCGATCCTAGGCTCAGGGGACAGCGCATTTTCAAGTCTCGTATGGTAGATGAGGTCAAAGGAAAGGAGACGACGAAGCCGTATGAGAAATCAAGACTCGTCATCCAAGCCTTTAACGACAAAGGCAAGAAAGAGATATTAACTCAATCACCGACAATCCAACGAGTCAGCCAGAGGCTCATTATCTGCATGGCCGCGGCGGTAAGACACCTGCAACGCCTCCGGCACCTACCCAAACCGGACGTGGTAATTAGAGATATCACGCAAGCTTACGTTCAGGCGCACACGAAGCTGATTCGGCAAGTCTTCGCATGGCCACCAGAGGAGATCGCAGAAGAGTTTCCTGAAGGGACAGTGTTTATGGTAGTACTCCCGCTATACGGCATACCAGAATCAGGAAACCACTGGTTCAACACGTACCACAAGCATCACGTGAAAAATCTACAAATGGAGACTTCTACGTACGATCCATGCTTGCTCATTACGTCTACAGATAATCCTGAAATTGGGATTATCGGAATGCAAACAGATGATACCTTAATCCTGGGAGATACCAAGTTCTTGGCTAGGGAGCAGGCAGAAATCGACAGAGCCGGGTTTTCGACGAAGCCGGCACAGATCCTAAACCCCACCGGCCCGCTCACGTTTAATGGCTGCACAATAACTATGGACGGAGAAAGTCTCTACATGTCGCAGAAGGGTCAAGGGGCAAGAATTGAGTTGGTAGACATCGCGAGTAAAGATTACAAGCAAGCCTACATGGAGCAACGCGCTCGCGGGGCATACTTGGCTACGATTTGCCAACCGGAAGCTGCCTTTGATCTTTCGGTGGCAGCACAACATCAAGATCCAACGGCAGAGGAGATCAAGGCTTTGAATGCACGTCTGCAATGGCAAATGGACAACTTGGAGAGGGGTCTCCGGTACGTCCCCGTAGACCTGCAATCAGCTAAGGTTTATGTCTTCGTTGACGGATCCTTCGCCAACAACAAAGATCTGAGCTCCCAGATCGGGTTCGTGCTAGTTATCGGCACCGAATCGGAGGGGGTTGCGGAGTTCACCCTGACCGGGAACATCATACACACGAGTTCAACGAAATGCAAGAGGGTAACTCGTGCTGTGCTTGCTTCGGAGCTGTATGCTATGGTAGCAGGAGTTGATATGTTGATTGCGCTGTCAAGCACTATCAACATGATAACTGACAAACTTGGAATCAAGCAATTGCCAACAGTCGTCTGTACCGACTCTCTTTCGCTTTACGAGTGTATCGTCAAGCTCGGTACAACAAAAGAGAAACGTTTGATGATTGACATTATGTCAATTCGTCAGTCATATGAACGTCGAGAACTTACAGAGATGCGATGGATCGATGGAGCAAGCAATCCTGCTGACGCAATGACGAAGGCCAACCCTAACAAGGCTTTGCAGGAGCTTATTGATACCAATAAGTTGAAAGTGAAGATGGAGGGATGGGTCCAGCGGCCTACCGGCGCCGATTCGGACGAGTAGCGGGGGAGGTTCCTACGCTCGCTTATTTTCCTATGTCAGATCTCCTTGTGTATTTCCTTGCAACACTCATTTACATGTTTCACATTTACATTTTTCACGGGAGTAAGAGTCAAGAGGTGACGAAGAGAACGATTTTCCATTCAGATTTCTACCCTCTGATTCAAAGCACCAACGAGGTGGCCTTGCAACGACATCCCAACAGGGACCTGGCCGCCGGTTTCACCACAGGGGGCTACTCCCGCACGGGGGTATGAAGAAGATGCCACCACGAAGAACCAACCTACGAAGCCAATCCGAAACAGGGCCTCAAGCATCGTCCCCGTAAATGTCACCGGCCTCAAGGGCGGCGGCGGCGATGGCAGCGGCGGCTTCGGCGGGGGTTCTTGCTTCAGCCTCTTCCTCATCATCATCCTCCTCCTCAACAGCGTTAATGGCCGTAAAACGACCAGCGCCATTGCGCTTCTTGGTTCGTCCACCACCACCATTCTTCTTCTTTCGCTTCCCACCAGCCGGGAGCCGGGGGGGAGCCGGAGGGGTTGCGGCGGCGACAGCAGCGGCGGCAGGCGTAACAGCAGAAAGAATCTGCTTCAACATCCCCTTCATCTCCTACAAAACTCTCGTTTAGCAAAAAGTTCTATTCAGCAAAAAGAAATAGAGGGGAACTTACGGAATTGTCAGTCTCGAGGGCTGTGATGCGGTGATGAAGGGTCTTGATTTCGCTCAAGAGGGCGGCATTGACATCCTCGGGGGTTTTCGGTCCAGCAGCTACGCCAACGGACTTGACGTTGATGAGGTTCGTGGCAGCAGCGGTGACATCTTCTTGGCTACCGGCGAGAATTGCATTGACGAGAGCATCGTACTCCAGTGCAACGAAGTCTGGAAGCTACAGCAATTATCAGCACCGGACCCGAATCGGGGGGGTAGCGGATAGGTTGCGGGGCAGAAAAGAAATTGGGGGTACTTACTGGGACGCAACTTTCCTTCTTGTCGACGCAGTACGAGCAGCGCTTGGACTTGACGTTGTCAAAGCGACAATCGTGGTTCATGTCGGTCTTGAGGGCGTTCACGCATCGCATGCACAGATGGCGGTACGAGGCGACAAGAGCTCCGGAAGGGATTGGTGCAGGCACTGTTTGTGTCAGCAAAGATTCCATACCACTGAGCCACCGTCTTTGACAGGGAATATTTACTCGTGAAGTGCTTGATTGGTTTGATATGGACTACAAAAATCAAGCAGTTAGCGAAGATCTGTCTCTGGCGGAGATCGAGCCTATGCTTACAAGTGTGGTTGTTGTTGTTGTTGCTGAGGGAGAAATCAAGAATTCTGGAGGGGAAGGCGTCATATATACGATTCCTATAGCAGGCAAACACGGAATCCTGCCTGAATCGGGGGGGTTGCGGGGTGTTTGCCTGGTAGTATTGTCCCTCGCTTAGCATATCTTGCTATTGTTGTTTGCCGCTGCGGCATCATTTGCTTCCACCACATCACGACACCTTTACACCGCTATCAATGACGCATCGAGCTGTTATTCTTCCTCAATTGCACGTTGTTACAGAAGGAAATCACTGCGTTGAAGCTCCAAGGTCACTTGTTGTTTTTCTTCCGTTGTTCGGCATAGTCATTCGCTTAAGGGCCGGAGGGGTACCGAGGGGGAATCGGATAGCCTGCGGCCGCAGTTTTCTTCCGGGAAGAGTGTGTTATTTCTTTTGTGTGACTTGTTTTGTGCTTAATCTGTTGTTCTTATCTCACACTCTTTTGTATTTCCATTTGATCGCTACATGTTGGAATACGTTGTATTTCCAAAAGTAGTTTTGCCGGTGTTGGTCCACAGGACCCATACCGAGTGTTTGATGTATCCACGCCAGGAGCCGG
>JAPYPR010000047.1:0-1543 GCA_029937545.1 Erythrobacter sp.
GCTATTCGCTGGCTTGCTTCTTATCTAACGGTTCCCCCCCGAGAGTACTCTGACAATTCTACTCCTGTTGTTCTGAACCCTGACGATAAGACAAGCCGAGTAAGCGTCTAACGCGACGAGCATGTCGGGCGCAGCCCGACGGCGAGCTCAGGCTCGCGGTGCTCGGCAGTCCTCTCGGGCGTCGCCCGATGAGGAGGGTGCGGCTGGTCCTTCGACGCAGCCGCTGCCGACAATTGAAGGTGGCGAGGCTAGCAGTGGAACGCAGCCTGCGCGAACGCCGAACGCAAGCCCGAGGCCTGCAACGGCAGCCCCTCCACCCCCTCAAGACCGAGTAAGGGACCAGGCCGAGCCGGTCCCTACTCCTCCCTCTTCGATCGCGCCCTCGATGGCTCCTTCGGTCGCGCCGTCTATCGCACCCTCAGAAGTGGCGGTACACCTTGACCTTGACGCGATCGACGCAGAGCACGAGCGGCTGAGACGCTTGGTACTCGCACAGCGCAAGCAGAAAGAGATCGAGATCTTAAGGGCAGAATTCAGGGGTGAAGAAGTGAATAATCCCATCGAGATCGAAGGGACAACGCTGCCAGTGCGCAAGCGACCCGCGAGTATAGGGTTATACTCGGGCCATCCCAAACATCTGAAGGTTGCACCTCGCAAGAAGTTTACTGGGGCGTCGCTGGGCGAACTCCAGGAATACCTAAACGAGTGGCAATTGATCTTTGATTTGGACCCAGGGCTACCGGATGAAGTGCGCATCCGACAAGCAGCCACCGAGCTGGCTGAGACGGCCGCATCAACTTGGCTCCGAGAGTCGAGGGAGACCAGGCCCACGACATGGGAAGGTTTCACCAACTTTTTGCGGAACGTCGTTCAGGACCCTGCCAACCGCATGTCCACAGCGCTGTCACAGCTGTGGCGGTATAGGCAGAAGGACGGACAATCTGTGCGCGAGCTTCAAGAAGAACTTGCACGTCTCAGGCAGGACGTGACCCGGTTGACTGAAGAACAGAGGCATGCTTGGGAGCTGCTTCTCGCATTGAAACCGGAGATCCGCCTGTCCGTGATGCGCGAGTTGCGCGAGATTGAGAGTGAGGAGCTGGTGCTTCGAGCCGCGCAGCGGCACGAAGAACTCCTCAAATGGCAGGACAGAAGAGACAAACGGGAAGCGAGCAAGACGCAGTCTAGCAGCAAACCCGGAGCTGGTCGTGGCTTTGGCAACGCCCCTGCGAAAACGAAGCAGGTTGAAGGCAAGCCGGCCGCTGGGGGTCAGCAAGTAAGTGGCACTCAAGGTGCGTCTCCCTCCGGGCTGCAATGTCATCGCTGTAGGCGATATGGGCACATTGCGCGGAACTGTCCTCAACCGCCGTCCCATAGCACGGGAGCCAACTCCGTTTCGCGAGAGAAACGTAAGGAGAAGGACCAGGGGGCGAAAAAATGAAGCCTAGTACCTACTGCGCCTCTAGTATGCTAGGTAACACCCCTGTAGGCGTGCGAGCAGAGACCCCGAATGCTTTGACGGGCTCTGTGGAAGTAGAGTTCGCAG
>JAPYPR010000047.1:1643-7393 GCA_029937545.1 Erythrobacter sp.
TCGCAGAAGATCATTGTTGAAGAACAGAGTACCCCGAGGGACTCGTCGATTAGGGCCCATGCCGTTGATGGCCGAGCTATCAACGTCTACGGCGAGCATACCCTGCGTGTCTATGCTATTGACACGCGAGGAACGTGCTACTCAATGGATCATGATTTTGTGGCAACCGATGTTCGGGATGCAGATCTGATTCTTGGGTATCCCTGGCTCAGGGATGTGCAGCCGGAGATCGACTGGCGACAGGGTGCTTGGAACCATCGACTGCCACGCGTAGGCGATGTCCAACTGGTGCCCCTGAGGGAGATCATCCGGCTGGGGAAGGAACATGGCCTAGGAATGATACGATTATCTTCCGTCCTGTTAGGCAAGTTGTCTTCCGCAAGCGGCGAGCATACGGATAGCACCTCCGATGAGGGCCCGTTACCGCCAGAGGCTGAGGGATATGGAGATGTCTTCGACGAGGCGGAGGCGGGTCGCCTGCCGCTGGATACCGTCGTAAAGCATGCTATCCCAATTGGAGAAGGGAAAGATGTTCCCTACGGTCCCATTTACCCTCTCAGTGCTGAGGAACTGCGCGTGTTACGTGAGTACCTCGAGAAGTATTTGGCCCGTGGATGGATTCGTAAGAGTGAGTCCCCGGCCGGGGCTCCCATCCTCTTCGTACCGAAGAAAGACGGTAGCCTGCGACTCTGTGTCGATTACCGTGCTTTGAACCGGGTGACCGTTAAGAATCGGCACCCACTGCCACTGATTAGCGAGACGTTGGATCGTCTCGGTGGCGCTGCAGTCTACACCCAGTTAGACTTGCGGGACGCATATCACAGAATCCCTATCGCAGAGAGAGACGTCTGGAAGACTGCTTTTCGCACGCGATATGGGCATTTTGAGTATACGGTGATGCCCTTTGGGCTGACCAACGCACCCGCAACTTTCCAAGCATACATTAACGAGGCTCTCGAAGGGCTGCTGGACGTTATTTGTGTTGCGTACTTGGATGATATCTTGATCTTTAGTCAAGATCCTGATAAGCATGCGGAGAACGTGCGTTTGGTCCTCGATCGACTTCGGAAGTACAAGTTGTACGTGAAGCGTTCGAAATGCCGGTTCTCGGTGACCGAGGTAGAGTTCCTTGGTTTCATCGTGGGCGTCGATGGCGTGAAGATGGATCCTAGCAAGGTGAAAGCAATCGAGGACTGGCCGATGCCAAAGTCCTACCATGAGATTCAAGTCTTCCTAGGGTTCACGAACTTCTATAGAGGGTTTATAGCAGGCTACTCGCGTGTTACTACCCCTCTAACTGATCTCCTGAAAGGAATGGATAAGGGCCGTAAGGCCGGACCCTTTACCTTCCCGACGCCCGCCGAGCGCGCGTTTCAGGAGCTGAAGGACTACTTCACGCGGGGCTCCGTGTTAGCCCACTACGACCCAGGGCGGCAATGCCGGGTCGAATCCGATGCGTCTGGAAAGGCCATCGGTGGAATCTTAACACAAGCCTACGAGGCGCAGGGCGGCAGCGGTCGAACCGCTTGGAGACCCGTAGCGTTCTTCTCCAGGAAGATGAACCTAGCCGAGCTGAACTACGGGGGCCCTGATCAAGAGATGTTGGCTATAGTCGAGTCCTTCAAGGAGTGGCGGCACTACCTCGAAGCGACTGCTAAGCCCACGCTGGTGTTAACCGATCACCAGAACTTGCGGTACTTCATGACGACAAAGGAGCTCAACAGGCGACAGGCACGCTGGGCGGAGGCCTTAAGCACCTTTGACTTTGTCATTGAATACCGTCGAGGAAAGGACAACCCTGCCGACGGACTGTCACGTCGTCCGGACCACATGAGTGGCGAGGATAAAGTAGGTAATCCTTTGGCTGACCTCCTCCGTACTCGCATCGAGGGAGCAGGCAGCGAGCGTGAAGACTACACGCGGGGTCAGGAATCGGCGGCACTCCGAGTCCTGACGAGGGGAAAGGCAAGAAGCCTCAACCCTAGGGAGAGTGAGTTCTATACCCTACCACAGGGTGCGCGCAAGGACAAAGCATACGAGTTACCGAATACTCTCCGGGAAGGTACTCCTCGACGCAGAGGACGGAAGCCTTCGGCTCGCAAGGGGGGTCTTCCAGCACCACCCACGCATGCAGAAAGCGAGCGTGACGAAGGGTCGTCTTCCGATGAAGAACCCGAGTCGGCCGACGAGGCCGAGCCTCTAGGCGAGAACCCCAGGACGGAGGCACTGATACCAAGTGCACTCGTCACAGGAATGCTATACTTGCAGAGCAAGGATTCCTGGTGCCAGAAGCAGGAATGGCGTAAGTTTCCAGCAGGGAAGGTCCCGACGGGCCGCTGGAAAGGGGTTTGGAGCATCGACCGTGCTGGTCTGGTGCGGAGGACAGGCGTCGCCTATGTTCCTCATGACGCGGCAGTGCGTCGAGAGATCCTACGGGTCAATCATGACGACCCATGGCAAGGGGGTCATTTTGGTCGTAAACGGACCTACGAGGTCATCAGGAGATTTTACTGGTGGCCGGAGCTGTGGACTAACGTGCGAAAGTACTGCTCCACGTGTGATGTGTGCCAGCGGATGAAAGCACCGCGACACAAGCCTTACGGCGAGCTGGAACCTTTGCCGGTACCAGAACGGCCGTGGCAAGATATATCCTTAGACTTTATCGTGGGATTGCCACCTGCGCGTCATAGGGGAAGTGCATGCGACTCTGTGCTTGTCGTCGTATGCCGATTCTCTAAGATGGTCAAGTATATACCTTGCGATGCCCAGATTTCCGCCGCGGCATTAGGGGACCTGTTGGTGGAGTACATTTTTGCGGCGTTTGGCGTCCCTCGCTCTATCGTGAGCGATCGAGGGCCAATCCTGACATCACAGTACTGGGGAACCCTGTGCTATTATCTTGCGATCAAGAGGCGATTCTCGACTGCCTTCCATCCGCAGACGGATGGGCAGACGGAGAGGGCGAATCAGACGTTGGAATGCTATTTACGCTGCTACGTAAACTACCAACAGAATGATTGGGCTATGCTCTTGCCTAGCGGGGAGTATGCCTACAACCAGAGCATCAACCAGACTACGAACAAGTCTCCGTTCTCGTTGGTACTCACATACTCGCCCACTATGCACCGCAATCTGGAGCCCGAGCCGCAGGAAGGAGAAAACAACTCCGCGGCGAACAAGGCGAAAGCCTTGGAGGAAGCGACTCGGCAAGCAAAAGCATTCTGGGAGCAAGCGCAACGATCGGTGGCCAAGTACTACAACAAGGGCCGAAAACCTCGAAGCTATGCCCCGGGAGATCATGTTTTACTATCATCCAAGAACATCCGCTTGCGCCGCGCTAGCCGTAAGCTGGCAGATCGCTACCTCGGACCATTCAAAGTATTGAAAGCAATCGGTCGAAATGCGTACACTCTGGCGTTGCCCAAGAAGTACGGAAGACTCCATAACACCTTCCATGTCTCGCTGTTGGAGCCTTACTTGATGCGAGAAGGCTGCGAACCGCCTGCGCCTATCGAGATAGAGGGCGAGGAAGAGTGGGAAGTGGAGCGCATCCTGGATCTCCGAGAGACCAGGATGGGGCGTCAATATTTGGTAAGATGGCAGGGCTATTCTGAGGCCGAAGACAGCTGGGAACCTGCTGAACATCTGCTAAATGCCGGCGACGCCGTCAACGAGTTCCTAGAAGGACGAGATCTAGCAGAAGATCCTGAGGATGAAAACTTGAAACGAAATGCGGAAGTTTGAGGTCACAAGAGTTGCTGTCAAGGACTCTTCATGCTATAAGCATGCTGCTCAACTGCTCAATGGGAGCGATGACTAGTCTCCAACTAGTCCAAGAAACCAAGACCGCAAGCAAGATGACACAAGGACGTCAGCATGCCTCTAGCAGTAGAACTGCAATCAGGTCACCTCCACCTCATCTTCAGCATCACCATCCGCAGTGACAGTTTCATCAACCTCTTCCATGACTTCATCAACCTCTTTCATGACTCCATCAATTTCAGCCATGATCTCGCTCGCCTGCTCCTTCGAGACAACCTTCCTCGACTTGGGCGTGGTCTTCTTCCGTTCCTTGGTGAAGACGGACGAGCGAAACCGAAGCATCCAGGAATCATCGACCTCTATGCTAGGGTCATGCGTTACACCATCGAGTTTCAAGCCACCAAGTTTGAACTTGGTCCTGGATCCTTCCACAGGCATCTAAACTGCATCAGGAGTCGTCAACGACGGATGAAGATACCGCATATCCTGGCCGGGCCAGGGAGGAAGAGCAATGCCAGCCTAGCATTGAAAACGCAGATGATCAGCGTTGACCTGACAGGGTCGGAATCAAACTTACGTCTTGAGCAGCCACTTCGACGCGAGTTCGCTTCACATGCAAATCGAGTGCTTCTGCCATGCTGAGAGATTTTTTCATATCAAGATCAACCGGGATGCCACCAAGATCCAGAGCGACAGCTTTCTTCTGAGCGTCGGCTTTCATCCATCCATTGATCTTCGTCGCCATTTCGCGAATGCGCTTGCCTAAGCAGGCGGTTAGCATGGGCAAAGCAGACCAGAAGATTGACTTACCAGAGAAGGTCGTCTTGTACTCGACGTTGCACCACATCCGAGCTGCATCGACGAGAGTATTCACTGCTGCCCGACAATCCAACGGAATCTGCAGGGCATCAGCAGGGTCAATCAGGATCAGAGAAGCAACTCACCGACTTGCACTCGTGGCCTTGAATGGCACAATATTCACATTTCCCTTCGCTGGTATCACAAACCAACGTGGCATCTGAATATAATCAGCATGCGAAAAGCAGGGGAAAAGCAGGTGACATACCTGAACCGTAGAAAAGTCTGGTTTCAACCAGAACTTGTTCGTCATTCGCGCAG
This sequence comes from Erythrobacter sp., assembly GCA_029937545.1. Taxonomy (GTDB): domain Bacteria; phylum Pseudomonadota; class Alphaproteobacteria; order Sphingomonadales; family Sphingomonadaceae; genus Qipengyuania. The sequence continues at coordinate 6,525 of JAPYPR010000047.1, forward strand.
GAGCGCACACACCGCTGGCAGACATTGTACTTGAGCTCGCCGACGCGAACCAAGGGAGTTGCAGGCTCAGTCCTAGCAAGCCATTAGCATGCGCACCTAAATGAACCCCGAGGGTTCAAGAAAAGGAATACTCACATGATGAGGAAGCGCTTGCAAGAAGCAGAAGAAAAGCAGGCAGGGAGCACAAGAAGGACGCGGGACCACCTGATCATGAACTCAGGGATAAGAAAGAAAAGAGGAATTGATCAGGGGGGATGGCCGACTTATATAGTCGCCACCAATCCCACATGCCGCACCCATGCCGACAGCGCCATAGGCAGTGAAGTTTCACCAGCAGGGGTGAGGTGAAAAGCGCTGCAATTCCTTGAGAATGCGCTCACTTCACGCTCAACTCACCTTCTGAGAGATGCCTGAGATGGTGCTGATAGCCTGCTAGGCGACAGCGACAACGATAGAGCATGAGAGTTCAACGAAATGAAACCTACGCTCTCACGAGAGACATGCTAGGAGCATGCTGGACAACAATAGCTACCCGACGGTGCTGTTGTCAGAGGATTGAAGAAGAGATCGAGTGGCTCGATCACGTCAATACAAGCCCTCGGGACGAGGCCTTTCTGGGGGGGGGGACAGTTGTCAGGAAACACCGAGGACACCCCCAGGGCAGTTGCCCGGTCACATGATGTGGTCAGCACCTTTACAGCATGATAAGAGCTGCTGACACCCCCTAGAGTTTCCCTCCTGTAACAACAGGAGTAGTCGATGTCAATAGGACTACTTTCAACCCATCTATCCTATACCTTCGTGCTGCTCTAGTGCTATTCGCTGGCTTGCTTCTTATCTAACGGTTCCCCCCCGAGAGTACTCTGACA
>JAPYPR010000048.1 GCA_029937545.1 Erythrobacter sp.
GTGCGCTTGGGCGTGAAGCAGCCGACGCGGTCGATCAGGTGCTGCGTGCCGCCCTGCATGAACTTGACGTTGAGGCCCTTGGTGATGACCCCGTCCATCACCCGCACGAGGATGACGACGCCGAGGTAGGGGTCGTACCAGGAGTCGACGAGCATGGCCTTGAGCGGCGCGTCGCGGTCGCCCGCAGGCGGCGGGATGCGGGCGACGAGCGCCTCGAGCGTGTCCTCGATGCCGATGCCGGATTTGGCGGAGGTAAGGACGGCGTCGGATGCGTCGAGGCCGATGATGTCTTCTATCTCGGCGCGAACCTTGTCGGGCTCGGCGGCGGGGAGGTCGATCTTGTTGATGACGGGGACGATCTCGTGGTCGTGCTCGATCGACTGGTAGACGTTGGCGAGGGTCTGGGCTTCGACGCCCTGTGCTGCGTCCACCACCAGCAGCGCGCCTTCGCATGCGGCGAGAGAGCGGGAGACCTCATAGGCGAAGTCGACGTGGCCGGGCGTGTCCATGAGGTTGAGCTCATAGGTCTCGCCGTCCCTGGCGGTGTAGTCGAGGCGCACGGTCTGCGCCTTGATGGTGATCCCGCGCTCCTTCTCGATGTCCATGTTATCAAGTACTTGCTCGGACATCTCGCGATCGGTCAGCCCGCCGCAATGCTGGATCAGCCGGTCGGCCAGCGTCGACTTGCCATGGTCGATGTGTGCGATGATAGAAAAATTGCGGATCTTGGATAAGTCGGTCATCGCCCGCGCAATTAGCGATGAACCAGACCCGTGTCAGCAGCAATGCGTGTAGAGAAGCGCTTTTTGCCTAAGCCCAGGTTCGCGGCGAGGACCGGTCCGGTCCAGGTCTGCTTATTTCAGGCGCTTCGTCGATTGAATGCCGGGAATCCTAAGAGAGGTCAGGCCGCCTGTTGCTTCGGCGCATTCGCCGAGAGCTTGAACTGCGCGTAACACCCGCCCGCTGCCATGCCGTTAGCCGGGGCGTATTTACCCGGCGGTAGTGCCTGCAGCGGCGCGCCGGCGGTCGCCAGCTCGTAAGGACTAACCCGATGGCGGGTGCACAGCCCCCCCGCCCCGTCGTCGACCAGTTCCTGCTCGAACTCCACGCCCTGCGTGTCGTCCATCGAGCGGCGCACGGTACATACGGCGAGCTGGCCTTGCCCGAAGTCCAGCACGAACATGGTCCCTGCAGGCACATCCTCCAGTCCCTGGATCATCGCCCCGGTCCGCGAGAGATTGCGCAGCGTCACGTCGTAATAGTGATCCTCGTGGATAAGGCCGATCTTGCGAAAAACCGTACGACGGGTCGCCCGCTGGGTTCCTGCATCGCTAGGGGCGATCATCCAGTCGCCGTCGGCAATGCCTTCCAGCACCTGCTCTGCCGTCAGCGCGCCGGAGTATACGAAGCCGCAGGCATGGTAGACACCGAGCCGCTTCAATTCTTCCATCAGCTTCATAGCGTGGACGCCCGAGGCGACGGTTTCCATTCCCATGGCACCTGCGAGAGCGACTACGGCGCGGACCAGATCGATATCGCCGAGGTCGTTGCCCATGACGGGTTCGAAGAATTCCTCGCCGATCCTGAGCGCGTTAAGCGGCGCGCGGCGCAGGTAGCTGAGCGAAGACAGGCCGCTGCCGAACTGGTCGAGCGTGAGGCGCACACCGAGCTTGAATAGCCGCGCGAGGGCTGCATCGACCTTCGATCCGTCGCCCAGAAGGACAGATTCCGGCAATCGCAGCTCGAGCCGCGCGGGATCGAGATCGCTCGCCTCGAGCGCTTGCTCGACCGTATCGACAAAGCCGTTGCCTTCGAATTGCACCGGCGAGATCTGCAGCGAAACGATCAGTGAATCCGGCCAATTCGCCGCATCCTCGCAGGCTCTTCTGAGGCCCCATTCTCCGATCGGAACGATCAGACGGCTGCCTTCCGCCACGGGTAAGAAGGTTTCGGGCTCCACACGTCCCCGGTCCTCGTCGGACCAGCAGTATTGCGCTTCGAGCGCCGTGACCCGGTTGTCCGCCAGCGACACGACCGGTTGGTATTCCAGCGTGAAATGGCCTGCCTCTATGGCTTCTGCCAGGTCTTCTTCCATCCGCTTACGCAGCGTCGCTTCATGCTCGAGGTCGCCGGCATAGAAGCGGAACTGGCCGCGGCCGCCATTCTTCGAGGCATAGAGAGCAAGGTCGGCCGCACGGGTCAGTTCGTCCCTTTCCACGCCATCGTATGGGGCGACCGCGATGCCGACCGAGCAGCCGATCGTGCAGCGCCCTTCTTCGACCGAATAAGGCTGCGAAAGGATCTGGATGATGCGCTTGGCGATCTCGCCCAGTTCGCCGCGATCGTCGAGGTCGGGAATGAGGACCTGGAATTCGTCGCCGCCAAGCCGGCCGATTTCGCCGCGGCCAGCCACCGCTCCGCGCAGGCGGTCGGCTACCTGTTGCAGCAGCTGGTCGCCGGCGGCATGACCCAGCGTGTCGTTGACCTGCTTGAACTTGTCGAGATCGAGCATCATCAGCGCCGCCGCCCGTTCTGCGCTCTTGAACGCATGCAGGGTAGAATCGATGCGCTGTTCCATGCGGTGGCGATTGGCGAGGCCGGTGAGTGAGTCGTATTTGGCGAGGCGATTGGCCTCTTCTTCCGCAACGAATTCCTCGGTCACGTCGATGGCGGTGCCGCGGAAACCGAGGAAGTCGCCGGCACCGTCGTAAAGGGGGCGGCCGCTTAGCCGCAGGACCAGCTTGCCGCCATCGGTCACCGCCTGGACCGCCAGCCCCGAAAAGCTCTTGCGCGTGCCGAGCTTGAGGCCGAGCGAGCGCCCGTCGATTTCGCCTTCGACCGGCGCGAAGACATACTGCATCGGCTGGTTGACGAGCGCGGCGAATTCCTTGCCGACAGCCTCCACGATCCAGCGGCTGAGATACGTGACGTTGCCACGGCCATCGGTATTCCAGAAGCCGTAGGCGCCGCTGTCTTCGATTTCGCCAACGATGGCAGCTTTTTCGTCGGCGCTCACACCTTCGGGAGACGCGCTGCCGCGCGTGCCCGAAGGCTTCTTTCCCTTAAAGAGTTCCGAGAAGGGCATCGCCCCCATACTCTGCTTACCTCACCGGTCATGGCGTTATGAAGATGAGCTAGCCGACAATGGTTATTTTTTGGATAACACCGACCGGTTGCGATCCTGTTCGGAGCATCATTTCTTGCGCGAGGAAGAGGTGTTGACCTCGAGGAAGCTGCGCGGCCTCGTGCCCCCGCCGGCCAGCTCCAGCTTGAGCAGTTCGTACGGGTCTTCCGGCAGGCTTGCCAGCGGCTTGCCGGCTGCCTCGATCTGGTAGGGTGAGACGCGATGGCGGGTGCAGAGCCCCTCGGCCCCATCGCTAATTAGCGGAGTCTCGAACTCCACGCCCTGAATGGCCCCGTCGGAGCGCTTGACGTGTGCGACAGCAAGCTGACCGCCACCGAGGTTGAGAACCACCGGCGTGTCGACAGGAACCTCGAGCAAGCCTTCGATCATGGCACCGGTCTTCGAGAGATTACGCAAGGTCACGTTATAAACGTGGTCGTCGTGTATCAGCTTGATCTTGCGATAGACCGATTTGCGTTCGGCGCGATATTTCTCCGGACCCCGCGGCTGGAAGAACACGTCTTCGCGTTCGAGCCGCTCGAGCAGTTCCTCATGCGGGATAGCGTGCGAGAAGATGAAACCCTGCACGTGGCTCGCACCGCGTTCAGTCACGAGAGTGAGTTCGTCCTTCGTTTCAACGCCCTCGGCCACCGTTTCCATCTTAAGGGACTCGGCCAGATTCACGATGGCGCTCATGATCGCGGGGTTGTTGTTGCCCTTCTCCGTAGCTCCGCGGACGAAGCTCTGGTCGATCTTGATCTTGTCGAAGGGCGCATGTTGCAAATAGCTGAGCGAGCTGTAGCCGGTGCCGAAATCGTCGAGAGCCAAGCGCACACCAAGGCGCTTGAGCTCTTCAAACTTTTCTTGCGTCCGCTCGGCATCGCCGACGAAGACGCTTTCGGTGATCTCCAGTTCGAGGCGATGCGGCTCTAGCGTGGATTCCATCAGTATCGATTTGACTAGATCCGGGAAATCGTCGCGCGCGAACTGGATCGCCGACACATTGACCGCGACCCGCAGGTCCAGCGGCCATTCCTTGGCCTGGAAACACGCCCGGCGCAGCGCCCATTCGCCTAAATCCTTGATGAGTCCGATATCCTCCGCGACCGGAATGAAGATTCCGGGCGAAATAAAGCCGCGCTCCTCATGCTCCCACCGCATGAGCGCTTCGAGACATTTCAGCTTATTCGTCTTGGATTCGACGATCGGCTGGTAATACATTTCCAGAGTATCGGCTTCCAGTGCGTCGCGCAGATCCTCTTCGATTTGCCGCCTGTGCTTCGCGCCGTCGGTAAAATCCATGTGGTAGAAACGGTACTGACCTCGCCCGCCGCCTTTGGCCGCATAAAGTGCAAGGTCGGCGGCCTTCACCAATTCGTCGGTCTCGACTCCGTCATACGGGGACACTGCGATACCGACAGAGGTCCCGATTACGGCGCGTGATCCGCTGACTTGATAGGGTTGGGAGATCATCTGGATGAGGCGCTGGCCGAGTTCACCCAACTCGCCCCGATCGTCCAGGTCGGGAATAATGATTTGGAACTCGTCGCCGCCGAGGCGCCCAATCTCGCCCCGGTTGCCGATGACCTTCTCGATGCGAGCGGCGACCTGGCGAAGCAATTCGTCGCCCGCCGGATGGCCCAACGTGTCGTTTACCTGTTTGAACCGGTCGAGGTCCAGCATCAACAGCGCGCAGCTGCGCTTGGAATTGCGGAATGCGGTGAGGATCGAGGTGAGCCGCTTCGTCATCCGGTGGCGGTTCGCAAGACCGGTCAGCGAGTCATACTGCGACAGCCGCTCGGCATCCTTGGAGCTTTGAAAGGTAGCCGTAACGTCCTTCGCGCTACCCCGATAACCGACGAATTCCTGCTTGGCATCGAATTGCGGTTTGCCGGCGATCTCCCACCATTGCACACGATTGCCGGCGATGACCTTGACGACCAGCTGTGAAATCGAGTTGCGCGCCCCAAGCAGGAACGGCAGCGGCCGCTGAACTTGCTGGTCCAGACTTTCGTCGGTTTCGGGTTCGAAAACCTCGGTGAGCTGTTTTCCCATCAGGGATGCGCCCTCGTCACCGAGCTTCTCGATCGCATTTTCGGATAGATAGATCAGGCGGCCCTGCCCGTCGGTGGCCCAGAACCAGCCGAGGCCCGCATTCTCGAACGAATCCAGCAGCTGGACGCGGCGCCGCAGATCGGCGTGGCTGATCAGTTTCAGCTCGCTTTCTGCTGCCTCCTCCTCGATTTCTTTCTTTGCCCGCGCGCCGCGCGAGAAAAAACCGGCCATCTTCGTCCCTATTCGCTAGTCGACGTCCCGCCGGATGAGGCGCGAAGTCCATGTGACTGGCCTCACTAGGACGAATTTCTTTCCAAACGGATAACCATTGCATGCCGTCCCCAACGCGCGGCTTCGGCAGGCGCTTGCCAGCATGAGCTGGCATGTGCAGTGTGCCTGCACGTTTCTCGGGGGAGGACCTGGATGCGTCATATCGCGATCGTGGGCTCGGGGCCTGCAGGCTATTACACGGCGGAAGCCGCAAGAAAGAAATGGGGCGAGGAGGTCCGGGTCGACGTGTTCGACCAATTGCCGGTACCCTACGGCCTTATCCGGACCGGCGTCGCGCCAGACCACCAGTCGATCAAGGGTGTTTCGCGGCGCTACGAGAAGACGGCGCTATCGGAGAACGTCCGCTTCGTCGGCAATATTTCGGTCGGTCGCGATGTTTCGATAGCGGAACTGCAGTCGCTCTATGACGCGGTCATCCTCGCCACCGGTGCCCCGAACGACCGGCAGCTGGACCTGGACGGTAGCGAACTTGCGAATGTCTTCGGCAGCGCGGCGTTCGTCGGCTGGTATAATGGCCATCCGCAGTTTGCCAGCCTGGCGCCAGACCTCTCGAGCCGTCACGCCGTTGTGATCGGCATGGGCAATGTCGCGCTCGACGTCGCTCGGATCCTCTCGAAGACAGAGCAGGAATTTGCAGGCTCCGACATCGTCGCCCATGCACTCGACGCGCTGGCGGCGTCGAACATCGAGACCATAACGATCGTCGGACGACGCGGCCCGCACCAGATCATGATGACACCCAAGGAACTGGGCGAACTCATGCATCTCGAACGGGCGAGCCCGCAGGTCGATAAAGCCGACCTGCCGCCGGTCGATGACGATGCGATCCTCGAACCCGGCTTGCGCAAATCGGTGACGCTGCTGCGCGATTTCGCCGCGATCCCGCAAAGCATCCATGGGGAGAAACCGATCGCGATCGAGTTCGACTTCTTCGCCAGCCCCAAGGCGTTTCACGGCGAGGACGGCAAGGTCGCTTCGGTCGAGGTCGAGCGGACCAAAGTCGAAGCCGGACGTGCGGTGGCAACGGGAGAAACTTACGCCATTCCAGCCGATCTGGTTGTGACATGCATCGGTTACTGCTCATCGTCCATCGAAGGCGTCCCGTTCGACGAGCGGGCCGGTCGCTTCGCCAATGACGAGGGGCGCATCCTGCCCGGGCTCTACTGCGTTGGCTGGGCGCGGCGCGGGCCGTCGGGTACCATCGGCACCAATCGCCCCGACGGCTACGGCGTCATCGAACTGGTCGAAGAAGACATCGGCGTCGGCGAGCGGAAGAAAGGCCGCGAGGGCTTCGACGAACTGGTAGAGGAGCGTGGTCTCGACGTGGTGACCTTCCGGGACTGGCAGAACATCGAGCAAGCGGAAAAGGCCGCTGCACGCGACGGTGCGCCGCGCGAGAAATTCGTCGATGTCGCCAGCATGATCGCCGCGCGCCGACCGCTCTAGCGCGCTTGCATTCGGAACGCGCCGGACGCATCACCCGTTGCTGCCGCAGGGTCAGAGAAAAAATACCTTTGGAGAGGAACGACACTGCCCATGCCGAAGCTTGAAGACGAAGCCGCTCAATCCACCAGCGCTCTCGGCCCCCTGGTCGGGCTGACCCGCGAAGACATTTTCGGCGCCGTGGCCGTGATGCTGCGGGAAACCGCGTCGGACCCCCAGCGCCTGATGAAGCATAGCCAGGACATGGGGCAGGACATGATCAAGATCATGACCGGCAAGAGCGACCTCGCCCCGCATCCGAAAGACAAGCGGTTCCATGACCCTGCGTGGCAATACAATCCCTTCATGCGCGCAGGCATGCAATATTACCTCGCAGTGCAGAAGGGCGTGGCGAAATGGCTAGGCCGTGTTGACATAAGATTTCAGCCATAGACGCGCGGCGGCGAGGTTGAGG
>JAPYPR010000049.1 GCA_029937545.1 Erythrobacter sp.
TTCAAATGCACCTGCTAACTTGTGCGTATAGAGGTTGCCCGGAAATGGCTGAGTATTGTGCCCCCTTCTGATGCCCAGGCTGCTATCTACGTGGATGAGCGCAACGAGATCTGTGTTGTCAGTCGTACTGGCTTGACGGAACCACTGCAGATATCTCCGTTTGCCAAGCTTATCGATCGTTGTCTTGTTTACTTGTAAGTATCACACTATGGCCTATCCTGCATACTCCCCATCAGTGTCCGATACACCGCTCGAAGCCGCTTTTTGACTGTTATTAAAAAGGGATGAGGCCCACACACGTGGTACAGATTTGAAGATGCCATCAAATTACCGCGCTATAGTAACTCTGGGACCTGATCTTACCAAGGACCGACTTGCTCAAGGTACGTACTGAACCTTACCAAGGACTTATGTACAATACTAACAGGTAATATCGCAGCATGTATGCGACTTCGGAAGTTGGGCAAGGGCCAATCAGTCGTATTCTGCGCATCTATGGAAATTCAAATGAAGATTCTTCAATGTTGTGGCAAGACGGCCGGAGATGTCATTGAGGTGTCAGACATCCTCATCTACTGCATCTCAAACACGGTATGTATGCGCTTTTTCAGTTCCCAACTCCGACTCTAACAATGGTTTCGTTTCATGAGATTGGCACACTTGAAAAACAATTTACTGACCTTATCAGTGGCAATATACCAAGAAGTCTCTTCCACTTTGGGTAGCTCAAGGTGTGCGCCACTACAAACGGCGTGCGGCATGCGCCACCCTTTCTGGTCTTCCAACAGACCCTTCTTCGATCCTCGAAGCAGAAGCCCAAACACTCGAGCAACGTTATGGACCCGGAGGTGACAAATCTCATGAGCAAGCTATTATTAATGAAAACGTCGGGGACCCCCTCCTTTCGCCATTCCAAGGTGAACTTAATGCTATTCGCGACAAGTGTTGGGAATTCGGCCTCGACTCCTTCCGCGGCGTAAATCTGCAAGAAGAGCAGGAGCGCGAACTACAACCCGAGAATGAGAGAGAGCAGCAGGTCGAGCGCCCAAACCGACTGCCCCCACAACCTCATCTGGTCCACAAAGATGTCCGGGATTTCGCTACCACAGGCGCCATTAGTAGGTTCTCATCTGCTTTCAGATCGGCATTCGCATCGCTTCTCAATACAAGCGCTGGAGATCTGTTCGAATTCCCTGCCTGTAAGTCTCACAGTCAGAGTCCTACGATTCTTCTTATACTAATGTCATGGGGAAATAAGGGCCCCAAGATCTCCTTGTAACAGCAGACTTTGCCCAGACTGTGGATCGAGCTGAGAAATTAGACCATTATCTTCGTCCAGGTGGGTTTCAATTTCAGAGATCTAGTGCAAAGTCACTAGAATCCCTATGACAACGGGAAAGCACATTGCTGATTGTGTGCAGTTCATTGGATTCTCACCAAACGCCCCGCTTGCAAGGACACACCATGTGTGATCGTCAGTCCATACGAAGCCAACGAACTTCTCCCCGTCATCCGACGCAACGCGAATGTCACCCTACACATCTATGCACCCAGACTCAGCTTGATGAATTGTACTCTGGAAGACCTCAAGTTCTGCGCGATCCCTGCTCTGCCAGCGGAGTGGACTGCTCCGTCAATCGGGGTTCAGCTGAATCTGTTTGCTGGTCAGCTGTACCTCCAGAACTCTGAGGAATATCTAGAAGTTTGCGGTTTCCTAGGCTTGTGTAACCAGGCTCCTCCTGAAAATGTCAAAGTCGCTTCCGATGGGTAAGTTATTAGTTGTCCTTGGCCTGGTAAAAATAACCGGGATGAGGAATGAAGCTAACATCGACCTATCAGATTTATCACCCCTGCCCATCGCAAATTCTGTTACTCCAAGATGGCCCATCTTTGCAATTTCACGCGAACACCCATCCCTTATCTTCGCGCCGTCTTCGCTATGCGTCGAAAGGGGCAGGCATTCGCGAGTAGTCATCTCGGACGTATATTAAATGGGGAATTATTGCGTCCTGAACATTTCGTCGTCCCGGGATCTGTGGTGGAGAAAATAGAGAAGTTGGAGGTCTGGCAGTGAGGGTCGTGCAAAGCTCGGTTGATGTTGTATCATGGGGATGCTGGGCCGAGTTGAGGTTGTGCTTTGGATGTTTCCTGATGGTTCTTGATATTGTCGTGCTTGAAGGTTAGATCAGAATACGGAAAGATCATGCAAAGCTCTGTGCCCGGTATGAATATGAGAGAGTGGCAGCTATAACGAGGCAATAGTCTCACAAGAAGCCACACTAGTGGGCATATTTAAAAGTCAGAAGCCCACACCTAAACGGATGACCACCGTCTCAGTCACGGCTATCATCAAAATTCAACTCTTATCCGTTTTCATAGGGCTGTGATATGAAGTTGAGTATCTTGAAGTCTTGAAATGAATTTTATTTAGACTGAACTACGGTAGCTAATTCAAGCTCTTCATGAATATTTTGAAGGGTGTTGCAATTAGTCCGGGGAGTTTATTTCGGCAACTTTTTAGCTCAATTTAGTTTAGTTCAGTCTAATTTTACTATAAAGTTCATGAAATTGACGACTTTGAAGAGCCAGATTTTCATTCAGATCGTTGAATTTAAAAGAATCTGATTCGCGTTCATTAAATCCAAGGAGTTTTTTTCATAATTCACGGCCACGTGCGTAGTGAGGGGTCATGTGTCAGGGATATTCTAGACACGTGGTAGCACTGATTGTCCGCCACTCATCTTCAGTAAGTGTATATCACCATCGCGAGGGCTATACAATATAGACAGAGCCAGTCGTATCCTGGCGCGAGGCGTGCTTGAATCATATATAGCGACTCGGCCTATCCCTGACTATATCCGATCGATCACGTTAATAAAGATCGCTTACAGAATCACGAAGGAGGTGTCAAGTTTACGGTTTGTAAGAAGTGACTTGTGGTATTACATGAAAAAACCAAGCAACGACACCCCTTTGTTCTATGTCGTCCGTCGATAGTCAGCGCTGTTGTTCTAGAAGCTGCAGCATCTGACGAAAGTCTTCGGGAGCCCCCTTTGGATCGCTAGGCAGGCGGCCCACCAGAATCAACAAGTATCTGTGACAAGAACTTTCCTAAATCAGGAGATAAGATAAATTCCCTAAGACAAAATTAGTAAAAGAGACAGTGATTAGAGACTGCCGGTTCACTTACTCATGCTGTGAACAAGTAAAGGTTGTTGCCAAAAGACTGACCCGATGCCGTTTATACTTGAGGGATACGACAACACCGTCGAACTTCTCATCTTGATTGCTTGTGGTGGTTTTATGAACAGGATGAGGCAGTAGCCATATATGAGCATTTGAAAACTCAGTAGTCTTTGCTAGATGTGTTATCACTTCGACTAATACACGCGCCTGTTCACCCGTTGAGAGGCAGCAAAATGGGGCGCTATGGACACCAATGATAGTGGTTTGACTGTCCATAGGGATCTGGAACCAAAGTTCCGAAGGGGGTGCAATATTCTGTGGGACCACGAAAAGACTATTATTCCAGACCAAGTATACAAAATCAAGAGTCAAGATCGGTTTTCGGCATCCGCTGCACACCTCGTAGAATGTGCAACGTATATGATAGATTGCAGCTACAGGATATTAGCTTTCTCTCAAAATAAACAGGTGTATATTACTGACTGAGTACACTGCGCAGTAAGGTGGTGATGAGCAGCATGGTGGGAGGTTGAATAGGTGGGGAGGTTGGTGGAGCTGGTGGAGTTGGCGAAGCTGGTGTAACTGGTGCAGCATGTGAAGGCAGTGAATGGAGGTCCAGAAGCCGTTGTATTTATATCAAAGGCCATGAGACCACAGTCCTCCTGAGAGCCAAGTCTGCCTTGCCAAACGCCACTGCTAATCTCGTCCCCCAAGACTGAAGGTGTGTCTGAAAATGGTTTGACGCGTCACTGTCCCTCTTTGGCAGCCAGGGGTGGACGGGACTTGGATGTGTGCATGTACTAGAGCTATCGCGTGGATCAAGACAGCGGCACTTCGGCCACACCGAGAGTGGCTCAGGCGGACAGAGATGAATGCGCTAAGTAAGAACTGATACATCTTAGCTCTTGGAATTGACCCTTCCGGTCAGTGACTGCGAGTCACCAGTGCCCTTGATGTCGAGATTGAGATTATTTTAGGTATAAAGGTTTATTGTTATCAGTCTGCGATACCCTATACTACTTATAAGAAAGAAGGAAAACACCTAATATATAGAAACTTAGATTGTATCTCTACAACTCTCCCTTTAGAATGTTCTATTATCTTGATGGGTAGCTATTATAGCTTATTAAGAATCGGTTTCGCTAAACCGTCAAGGGAGCGCCAATCGTCCTTACTAATAATGTATTCCCTGCGATAAGTTCAGGTGCTTTGGTGACAATCGTGGCAATGATCCGAGTAACCCGCCATACCTCTGCCTCGTTCCAAGCAGGCAGCAGCTTGCAGGGCTTGGTACTTCCATTTCAGGAGGGCTGCACTCCGTGTGTGTGTCAGGGGCATGTGCATTTTATAAGTCCGGCGGAATGCGAGAGAATATCCGGTCACTTTGGATGACGACTTAATAGATATAATGGCTGGTCTAAGACTTGTTTGACTCTAGTCGATAGATACATCTTGGGGCTGGTTTTCAATCAGTGCAGCATCACGAGGGTCGGGGTTGATCGTGGATGTAATGTTGTGGCAAGGCGGCATGATTTTAGTGGTTTTGGTCGCTAAGTCACGTTATTGGATGCACACTCGTTCGATATAAGAGTCGGCATCCCCTCATCTTGCAAACAAACGACACGCCTATGAAAACAACAATAAATATTGTTAAATATAGCTAATACATTCTTTTCACCACCCTTCAATCAACGATTTCTATTTTTCAGAGATATGAAACCTATAGAAGGGATCAAATCGTTCTTCATACTTTTTCCCTCCTAAGTGCTAACTCTCTTGTTAGGTGGTTGCTTGGACGAGCCCCTCCACAATGTGCAATATTGGTCTCATGTGAGGTTGATGATGGTGATTTGCTATTTCATCGTAGTTGGAAGGATTAGGGAGAAGCAAGAAAACGACGACGCGTATACATCTCCGGTTTCATTCTTCCCTGAGCCTTTTCCTGCTCGGGCCTTCCCCTTCCTCCTGCCTTGTCTTCATCTTACGTGTAGCACACGTCTCAATCGTGACTTCTCCCTGCGACGTACATCCACGCTCCACAGCGTCCAACTGTTCCCGCAGATTGCTATTACTCTTATCCAGGCATGCAACCTTACGCTCCCATTCGATTTCCTTCTTTTCTAAGGCACTGTGTTTGACTGCTAGACTTAGTATTATGAGAGTCTTCAAGTGAATGGTGAAACCGACCTTTCAATCCATCATTCTCTGATTCTAAAAAGCATATACGGGCTGTGATACCAGTTAGTTAAGCATACAGTCGGTTGAGATTATCGGAGAATAAGTTACTCGCCTTTCATTTCGTGCCACTCTATCGGTAATTGCCAGTTGTTTTGTTGCAGACCCTGGTTTTCAACTTGCAATTTCCAACTGTCGTATTCTAACTGTCCCTTTTCTGATTGCAGTTGTTCTATAACCTCTGAGAAGGAGGAAAGAAGATTAGGAATAGCGATTAGCATATGATAGGCAAACTCACGAATAGAACCTCGTGTTATAAGTTGATAAACTCGAGCCATCTCAATAGAAATGGTAATGGGGTTATCAAGTTGTCCTCCTACAGAATTCCCCACAAAAAGCGGTGATGCCCAATTCTGGAACTTGTCATCTAAATCTACAGATGTTAGTGGAGTATAAATTGGGGCGATTAGTGCAAGCTTACTTCGCAGTAGGGTGACTCGACTATCCTCTCCCAGGTAAGGGGCTCGTATTGACGCCTGATATAACGGTCAGTCTGAAGTAGCAAGCCCGAAATGAAAAATATATCATACCGACTCAGGGTCGAGATTGTTGGCCACATCTGATGGAGTTGACTCTCTGGAATGACCATGCAGTCTACAAAGAGCAAGATTAGTCCTTGTTGAAGAGGGGGCCAATATACATGATCGTGACTTACACCTGGTTAACTTGTACATCGTCCCCCCCCTCGATCGTATTCTGGAATTGTGAACTCATAACGTCAATCAAAGATTTTAGATGGTAGTGAATAAGGATGGAGAATGGTTGGCTGCTTATCTTCCTTTTATACTCGATACCCCCCTGGCCAAGCCGGTCTCGCCTACCTCGCTACTGGAAACAACCATTATGCCGAGAGTCATGAGTACACTTCCAAGCAGAGTACCCCTGCCTAGATACGTAAGGAACTAGTGCGGAATGTGCAGATAATATCTGACTTGGGTATTACAGGCCACATTCAAGCCTTAGATTCCCGATGGCCCGCAGCTCCCAGGGAGGTTCTCCACACCTGGTACCGGATAACAACTGGTGCAAGGGTTTTTGGGCTCTGTAGCTATCTATAGAGGCGTTAGTCTCTTAGGCCGGTGAATTCTGATGTTGAATGGATAGAAGACAGCTTGGGTGGTCACAGGGGCTCACATTCTGAACCCCTAGCAAGTTCGGTAACTCCGTGGTAAACGGCATCATAGGGACTGCTGTTCGTGTCTGTAAGCTGGATGACGATTCTTTAAGCCCTCAGCAGTTGCGACTATTGGCTGCAGCAAAACAAGCTGTCTCCACAACATACCAACTTCGATAGAGCAGGGCGGCCTATGGGCATCAGGTATAAGCCGGGGATAAAGTCGAGCGAACACTATTCTTAGACCGTATATTACCAAATTGTTCAGAAGGCCCCTATATCCCTGACAGGGACCTATTTCTTGCTTGACAATTGCAGATGCTCTTCCGTGTGGGTTTTACCTGGTTGAAACGGAATCACAGTATGGCAAGATTGCACCAGTCACACTTGGAGTTGAAGCTGAAATCTAGCACAACATCGTACGAGGTCGGGCCTTGGGTCCGTATGAGGTAGATTTTGGACCAGATATCCACCTTCTCCATCATGCAGCTGAATTTCACATGCGAGCCAACACTTGACATGTACAACCGGGTTGCTCGTAAGGGTTGGTACGCGTCACTTTACCTTTGGTGCCGCAGTAGTGCTTCTGCAGCTCAGTGGATCGTAGTGCTGTTTACAAGACACTAGGAACTTCTCCGCAACCATGACTCCTGCCTTGATACGAGATTGTAACAGATATGTCCTCACACCGAAGAAATCGCTTAAAATACCCGATCACGTGTCACATACCCCTCAAGCTCGGCTGTAGCTATTCTAATGCCTCTCAGAGCAGCCATGCTCGTACT
>JAPYPR010000017.1 GCA_029937545.1 Erythrobacter sp.
CTCTCGGCTCATCCCGCCGCGCACGGCAATGCCGGCCTGCCGGAACATAAGACGTGAATCGATGATGCCGTCATCAGAGTGCAGCGAAGTCAGCACGCCGGCCTGCTCCATCGTGGCGGCGGTATCGAGCCGCGATTCCTGTGCTTCCAGTTTGCCGCCGGGGCTGTCGACGAGGATGTTGGAGACCGGGATACCGGCACCGGCGAGTTCCTCTGCCATCTTCCAGGCTTCCATCCCATGCTGGATCAGCACCTTGAAACCGAACTCGCGCTGCAGCCGCAACACTGTCATGATGTCGTCGGCGCGGTGCGTGTGGTGGTGCACCAGCCGCTTGCCCGACAGGACCTCGCACAGCACTTCCTTGCCGAGATCGACCGTTTTCTTGTCGCCGCCGCAATAGGCCTTCGCCTCGGTGAAGGCAGCGCGGACCAGCGCGGCGGACTTGGCGCGGGTGGTCGGGAAGCCGGGCGTTTCGCGGATCGGATTGGTGCCATTGGCCATCTTGAGACCGCCCATCACGGAACCGTCGGGAAAGAACCACGCGATGTCCTCGATCGTCTCGCCATCGCGCAGGCGCATGTAGAAGGTCTGCCCGCTCACCAGCCAGCCCGAACCGGGCATGACATTGGCCGTCGTCACCCCTCCGGAGCGCGCCTTGGCGATGCTGGCATCGCGAGGATTGATCGAATCCATCGCGCGCACTTCGGGCTGAATCGGCGAGCTGCGATCCGCTCCCGCGACCGAGCCGATGTGGGAATGCGTATCGACGATGCCCGGCATGATGACCATGCCGCTCGCATTGCGGCGCTCGGCATCTCCGGGGACGGCCACATCGGTGCCGGCCGCGACGATCTTGCCGCCCTCGACAACCAGCGTGGCATTGTCGAGCGCAGGGCCGGCCATGGTGTGGATGGTCGCGTTCTCGAACGCCATCGCGCGCTCCTGTGCTTGTCCTGCGCCAGCCCAAAGCGCCAGGACTGAGCAGGCGCCGACAGCGCCTTTTCCCATTGCGGTTGAAATCATGAAATACTCCCTCGGCGCGCCGCACTAGCGCCGGATCGCGCCCCCGTAAGTCCGGTCAGGCGACGGCCGGCTCGAGCAGACGCAGCGTGCACGCCTCGGCGTCGAGTTCCACCTCTGCCCCATGCGGCATGGCGAGCTGGTGGGTGACGTGGCCAATGTTCGCACCGGTAAAGGCCGGAATACCGAGCGCACCGAGATGGTGGTCGAGAATGTCGTCGAGGGTGAAACCCGACTGCTCTTGCGCTTCGGGTCCACAACTCGTGCATTGGCCAAACGCGATGCCCGAAAGCTTGCCGAGTACGCCCGCCAGCCGCAGCTGCTGGAGCATCCGGTCGACGCGATAAATATCCTCGTTCACGTCCTCAAGAAACAGCACCGCACCGTCGAAGCTGGGCAACCACGGCGTACCCATCAATGTCGAAAGGATGGTGAGATTTCCCCCGAGCAAGCGGCCTCTCGCCGTTCCTTGGGCGATTGTCCGTGCCACCCGTCCGCTTCCCTGCTCGGCTTCGGCACCGCCCAGCACCGGCGTGTCCGCAGCGAAGGCCAGCCGCCACAGACTCTCCCAGCTCTCGCGCTCCCACCGGCTGGCGGCGTTGGGGCCATGGATCGTCGGGAAGCCTGCGCGCGCCGCGATGGCGAGATGCAGTGCGGTCGTGTCGGAATAGCCGATCAGCAGCTTGGGATCGGCACGGATGGCATCCCAGTCGAGCAGCGGCAGGATGCGCGCCCCGCCCCAGCCGCCGCGCACCGCGAAAATGCCGCGCACGTCCGGATCTGCGACCATCGCCATGTAATCCTCGGCCCGCTGCGCGTCGGTTCCGGCAAGATACCCGTTCTGCTGGCGCACGTGCAGGCCGAGCTTCGGCACCAGTCCCATTCCCCTGATCCAGTGCTGCGCCCGATCTAGCTCCCACGGCAACGTCAGCGCACTGGCCGGCGCGACGAGACCGACCGTGTCGCCCACGCGCAGTCGCGGCGCTTTGCGCGCAGCGGGAGAGGCAGCGTGCAGCGGGAGAGGCAGCGTGGCGGCCACCAGCGCGCTGCCCATGCTGCCGAGCGCCTGCCTCCGGTCGATCATACCAGGCTTGCCGGTCCGAAAGCGTCGGGCAGCAGTTGCGACAGCCGGACGCGGCGCACGCTGTCCGGACCTACGCACAAGATCTCTGGATCGGTGCCGCCCAATTGCGCCAGTTCGTTGAGCATCTGGCGGCAGCGACCGCAGGGCGTGATCGGCGCGGTGCCGGGGCCGGTCACCGCGACTACCTCCAGTCCGCCGCGCACACCATCGGCCATGGCTTTTGACACCGCGACCGTCTCCGCGCACAGCGCCAGGCCATAGCTCGCATTCTCGATATTGGTGCCAGTCACCACGCTGCCGTCGGCAAAGCGCAGCGCCGCCCCCACCGCGAAATCGGAATAGGGCGAATAGGAATGCTCGGCAGCGTCACGCGCAGCAGCGATCAGGTCGTCGTCGGTCATTTCATCCTCGTCACAGGGGGCGCACCACGACCCAGCGGAGCGGCGCGTCAGCCGCTTCGCTCCTGTACCAGCGGTTGGCTGTCCACATCAGCCAGGGCCGCGCGCCATATTCGGGTTCGAACCAGCTGCTGGTCAGCCATAATTGCCGGTCGATTCGGCGCGACACGCCGTAGGCCTCCTCGAATTCTTCGGTCGGCGCGAGGATCGCGGCCTTGCCGGAATGCGCCTCGATCTGGTTGACCAGCGTCATCAGCTCGCTCTGGACCGCAGCGTCGGAGACACGCTCCGGGCAATCGGCTGCCGTGCGCTCCAGCAGAATGGCTGGCGGCAACAGGCTTGCATCGCGCGGCACCATGGTGACGAAATTCGCCGACTGCCCGTCCGCCACCTCGCAAGGGTCGAAACGATGCGCGGCCCCGACCTCGAGACCAGCTGCCCTTGCCCGCGAGAAATTCTGCGCGAAGGCAATATCGCGACTCTCGTTGCCGTCGCTGGCCTCGAGATAGGCGAAGCTGGCTCCCAGCCCCTTCAACGTATCGAAAGCGACCGGCCCGTCGCTTATGGCGATGATTGCGCCCTGGTCCGGCCATTCCGCCTCGTCCGGACGCCAGTCGCGCCGGTCGTACCACAAATACGCGCAGCCGATACCGACGCTGAGCAATAGGAGCAGCGCCGCCTTGGCACCGCCGGACAGCCCCTGCGGCTTCGTCTTGCGTTTGCGCTTGCTGCGAGCCACCCGATCAGCCCTTGATGTGCAGCACGCAGATCAGCGTGAACAGCCTGCGTGCGGTGGCGAAATCGGTTTCGATCTTGCCTTCCAGCCGCTCCATCAGCAGCTCGGCCGCGCGGTTGTGTACGCCGCGGCGGGCCATATCGATGGTCTCGATCTCCGCCGGTGTCGCCTTGCGGATCGCCTGGTAATAGCTGTCGCAAATGGCGAAATATTCGCGGATCGGGCGGCGGAAGCGGGCGAGGCCGAGCAGCAGTTCCTCGAGCAATTCGTCCGATGTATCGGCGATCGTCATCAAGAGCCGCCCGTCGCGCACCGCCAACCGCAGGTGATAAGGGCCGCCCGCCCCGCGCTCGGTTGCGCGCAACGGTTTGAAGGTGTTTTCTTCGATCAGGTCGAAGATCGCGATCTTCCTCTCCTGCTCGATATCGGCATTGCGCCAGATGATCGTCTCCTCGTCGAGGTCGACCTTGGCGATGCGGTGATCGGAACTGGCGGAAGCGGAATCGGTCATGCTCGCACCTGCTTTCGCAGGTTTATGCGGGCCGGGGCAAGGGCTTGGCGAATAGTCCCCGATATCCACAGCGCAAGTGGCTGCATTGCAACTTGCCAGCAGGGGTGCCCGCCCGTCATCAGGAACCGATGGCCGACACCGATCTCCTCTTCCCCGCCGACGATTCGACTGCCGACAAGGCTGACAAGGGCACGCAATTGCCCGCCAACCTCGAGGCGGAGGCCGCGTTTCTCGGCGCGGTGCTGATCGACAACAAGGTGATCGAGGAACTGACCACCCCGCTGGTCCCCGATCATTTCCACGAGCCGGTGCACCAGCGCATCTACGAGCGGGTGCTCAAGTTGCTGGACCGAAATTCGGTCGCAACGCCGGTTACGCTCAAGCCCTATTTCGAGAGCGACGAAGCGCTCAAGCAGCTAGGCGGCACGACCTATCTGGCGCAGCTCACCGCCGACGGCCAGGGCTTGCTGCACCCGCGCGAGCTGGCCGACCAGATTTACGATCTCGCCCTGCTGCGCCAATTGGTCAGCGTCGGCCGCACGCTGGTCGAAGGTGCGCTCGACACATCGGACGAGGTAGAGCCGCTACGGAAGATCGAGCAGGCCGAGGCCGATCTCTATCGCGTGGCCGAAGGGGCCAGCACCGGCAGCGAGGCACAGAGCTTCCGCACCGCCGCTTTCGGCGCGTTGCAGGTGGTGCAGGCGGCGATGAATTCGGGCGGCAGGTTCTCGGGCAAGACCACCGGCCTCGACACGATCAACGACAAGACCAGCGGCCTCCACAATTCGGACCTCGTGATCCTCGCGGGTCGCCCGGCGATGGGCAAGACCTCGCTCGCGACCAATATCGCCTTCAACGCCGCCTCGCGCCTGATGCGCGACGAGCGCGACGGAATCGACCGCGCGGATTCGCCTGGGGCGGGCGTGGCCTTTTTCAGCCTGGAAATGAGCGCCGACCAGCTCGCCACCCGTATCCTCGCGGAACAGGCGGAGATTTCCAGCGAAAAGCTGCGCTCGGGCAAGCTCAGCCGCGAGGAGTTCCAGCGCCTCAGCTTCGCCAGCCAGGAGCTGACCGATCTCCCGCTTTATATCGACGACACGCCCGCGCTGACCATCGGCGCATTGCGGACCCGCGCGCGGCGGCTGAAGCGGCGGCACGATATCGGGCTCGTGGTAGTCGACTACCTGCAGCTGCTGCAAGGCTCGGGCCGCGCGAGCGACAACCGGGTGAACGAGATCTCGGAGATAAGCCGTGGTCTTAAGACACTCGCCAAGGAGCTGCATGTCCCGGTCATTGCCCTGTCGCAGCTATCGCGTCAGGTCGAACAGCGCGAGGACAAGCGTCCGCAGCTCGCCGACCTTCGCGAATCCGGCTCGATCGAGCAGGATGCCGACATGGTGTGGTTCATCTTCCGCGCCGAATATTACCACAACGCCACCAAGCCCGACACGCCGGACGAAACATCGTCCGAAGAGGTGCGGATGAAATACGCCGACTGGGAAGCCCGCCATCTGGAGCTGGTCAACAAGGCGACACTGATCGTCGCCAAGCAGCGCCACGGTTCGACCGGCAATGTGCCGCTGCTGTTCCACAGCGAATATACGAAGTTCAGCAGCCCCGATGTGCGGAATTACGAGGATTACGACTAGCCGCTACAGGCCAAGGTTGAGCCTGCGCGCCACGTTGTAATCGACCACCGCGACGAGGAACCAGCTGAGGTTCCAGCGGATCCGGTTGCATAGTGTGGAATGCTTGCGGTGCTCTTCCGGAGTTATCTGCTTGGACGCGGTGTGGTGCTGCGCAATAAAGTCACGCATGCGATCGGCGAAACCCGCGTCCTCGATCCGCAGCATCAGTTCCAGGTTCACGTAGAGACTGCGCATGTCGAAATTGGCGCTGCCGAGATAGACCGCATCGTCGATCACCAGCAGCTTCATGTGCAGCTTGCAGGGGCGGAATTCCCAGATCTTGGCGTTCTTGTTCAGCAGGTAATGATAGAGCGAGCGAGTTGCGCCGATGGTCGCGCCATTGTCGGACTTGGCGGCCATGACCAGCCGCGTCTCGCCCCGCAGAGCGGTGTTTCCGATCCGGCCGAGCATTTTCTTCGACGGCGAGAAATAGGCCATTACCATGTCGAGCCGGTCGCCCTTCTCGAGGTCCTCCGAAACGCAGCGTGCCCAGCTGGACAGGCCCTTGGTCGGCCCGCCGATCAGCAGGCGCACCGGACCCTTGGGCGGGTTCCACTTGGCGACCTTGCGCACGATCGAGCGGAACTGCGCGCGCGGCTGCGCCACCCACTCGGCCAGCTCGTCCCACCAGGCCAGGAGCTGCTCGACCGCCTGCCCTTCCAGCTTCACGCCCAGATCGTGCCAGCCGTTTGCTTCCGGCCCTTGGAAGTAGGCTTTCTCGATATTGAAGCCGCCGATCATCGCGACCCTTTCATCGACGATCGCCATCTTCTGGTGATTGCGGATCAGTGCGCGGCGCGACCATTTGGCCATGAAGCGGTCGTATTGCCCACCGGCTTCCTTGAATCCATCGAAGAAATCGTCGGCCACGTCCTCGCCGAAGCCATCGACGATCAGGCAAACCGACACTCCGCGCTGGGCCGCTTCGACCAGCGCATCGCGAACGCGTGTGCCGATCTCGTCGTCGACGAACATGTAATAGAACAGCCTGAGCGAGCTTTGCGCGCCGTTTATCAGCTCTACCAGTGCTTCGAGCCGGTCTTCGCCTGCCGGGTAGATGGTGAAGCTATGGCCCTGCGTGTCGACGTCGAAGGGCTCGTCGTCCTGCCAGACGGCCTGCGCATCCTGCTGCGCGTAGAGTTGGTCGCTCCCCATGCGCCACCGGCCTAGAACGGCTGGCGGCACGGCGCAATTCCTTGACGAAAAGCCGCGCCGGACCTATGTTGCGCTCTTTCCCGGAATCACTTGATTTGCATCGGAGTGCCCCATGGCGCGCGTTACCGTCGAAGACTGCGTAGATAAGGTCCCCAACCGTTTCGATCTCGTCCTGCTGGCTGCCCAGCGGGCACGCGAAATTTCCGGCGGTGCGGAACTGACCATCGATCGCGATCGCGACAAGAACCCGGTCGTCGCCCTGCGCGAGATTGCCGAGCAGTCGGTCAAGCCGAAGGACCTGCAGGAAGCAGCGGTCACCAATCTGCAGAAGATCCTGCCGGACGACGATGACGAAATCGATGAGGTCGGCTCGCTCAGCCAGTCGGCGGAAGCCCTGCGAATCACTGCCTCGGCCCCGGCCCGTTCCACCTCGATCGGCGCCGATTACGACGGCTGATCGCAGGAAACAGGATACGAATGAAAAGGCCGCCTCGTGGGCGGCCTTTTTATTTCGTGGTTATTGCCCGCGGCCGGTTTCGGCCTGCAGTTCATCGATCATCTTCGATGCATCGGCCTTGGTTAGCTCGGGATTGTAGCGATCCGGACAGCCGGCCTCTTCGCACAGAGTTTTGAGATAGCTTGCCTGCGCGCCGGTCATGCGCTCGTCGCCGGTGGTCCAGTTGTCTGGATCCTTCTCTGCATTGGAGACGGGGTCGGTATTGGGACGTTCGGCTGGCTTCGTTGCAGTCATGATGGAATTCTCCTTTGCCGAACCAACGGCGATGTTCCCATTATGATCGCCTTCATCTCTCCGATACATTTCTACAAGCAATTGCGCGGTGCTGATGGTTTTCATCAACATCGTCGCCCTTCTGTTTCTGCAGCTGCTCCTGCTGCTGGGCGCGTTTTAGTCGCGCGCCGGTTCGCCGCCGGTGATCGGCGCTGGGCCGGGTTCCTCGGTGTCGCCAGCCTCCAGGTTGTCGCGCAGATTCGCCGCGCCTTCGCTTACCGCGTCGGAGGCTTCGATCGCCCCCTCCTCGATCGCTTCCCCGGCCACTTCGAGATTGGCCTGCGCATCGTCCTCGGCGAGATCGGCGGTGCGCGCGGCATCCTGCTGGGTCTGTTCGGAGCAGGCAGTAACGCCTGCGAGAGCTATGGCGGCAAGGCTGGCAATAGCGAGACGGTTCAAGGCGATTTCCTCATAAATCCTGATATTCTGTTCTTATAACGCGCGAATTGCCTATTGCGTTTCCGCAGCGGCAATCAGCGGCAGGGGTGTTCGCGATTCAGTGCGGCGCGCCACGCTTGCGCCAGCGTCATGCGCCGACGGTCGCTCTCCGGCAGTCGCTCGGTCGTTCTCCGTCTTGGCTAATTCCGCTGCGGCCTTGAGCTGCGCCATGCGTGGCTTGGTGCGCTTGTCGAACATCGCGCGCACGCCCTTCCCCATGAGTTGCTGTGCATCGGCATAGAATGCTTGCGCATTCACGTCTGCCGGCCCTGCGTTTGCCGAAGTTGCAAGTGCCAGCAGGCCAAGGCTGGCCACGAGATATGATCGCATAGAGAAAGGATGTTTGCTGAACCCCGGCTAAACGCCGGTAACAGAACTATCAACCCGGTTGCGGCGCGGCGCCGCCACCGAATTTCTTGCCGGCCTTCGGAACAGCAGCCCCTGCGGACGGCTTGACCGAGATCGGGCCTTTCGGTTCGTCCGGGCGGTTGAGCTTGCCGTCCTTCATAAGCTGATCGATTTCATCGCCGGTCAAGGTTTCGTATTCGAGCATCGCCTGGGCAAGCAGGTGCAGCTTGTCTTCCTGATCGGTGAGGATGTCGGTTGCGCGCTTCAAGCCTTCTTCCACCAGCCGCTTGATCTCTTCGTCGATCAGCTTGTTTGTTTCCGCGCCCGACATGGTCCGCGCCGTCTGGCCCATGCCGAGATAGCCTTCCTGGCTCTGCTCGTATTGCAGCGGGCCGAGCTTATCGGACATGCCCCATTTGGTGACCATGTTCTTGGCAAGGTCGGTGGCGTACTGAATGTCGCCCGATGCGCCGCTCGAGACCTTGTCGTGACCGAAGATGATTTCTTCCGCCACGCGGCCACCCATAGCGACGGCGAGGTTCGCATGCATCTTGTCGCGGTGGTAGGAGTAGCTGTCCCGCTCCGGCAGGCGCATTACCATGCCCAGCGCCCGGCCGCGCGGAATGATCGTCGCCTTATGGATCGGGTCCGATGCCGGCTCGTTCAACGAAACCAGCGCATGGCCAGCCTCGTGGTAGGCGGTCATCTTCTTCTCGTCCTCGGTCATGACCATGGACCGGCGTTCCGCGCCCATCATGACCTTGTCCTTAGCGTCCTCGAATTCCTGCATGGCGACGAGGCGCTTGTTGCGGCGCGCAGCCAGCAGGGCGGCTTCGTTGCAGAGGTTCGCGAGGTCCGCGCCCGAGAACCCCGGAGTGCCGCGCGCGATCGTGCGCGGGTTCACGTCGGGTGCCAGCGGCAGCTTCTTCATATGGACTGCGAGGATCTTCTCGCGCCCGTCGATGTCCGGCACCGGCACCACGACCTGGCGGTCGAAACGGCCCGGGCGCAGCAGCGCGGGGTCGAGCACATCGGGGCGGTTGGTCGCCGCGATGATGATGATGCCTTCGTTCGCTTCGAAGCCGTCCATCTCGACCAGCAGCTGGTTCAGCGTCTGCTCGCGCTCGTCGTTCGAATTGCCGAGGCCATGGCCACGGCTGCGACCGACGGCGTCGATTTCGTCGATGAAGAGGATGCAGGGCGCATTTTTCTTCGCCTGCTCGAACATGTCGCGCACACGGCTCGCGCCGACGCCGACGAACATCTCGACGAAGTCCGACCCCGAAATCGTGAAGAAGGGCACGCCCGCCTCGCCTGCGATGGCACGGGCCAGCAGAGTCTTGCCGGTACCGGGTGAGCCGACCAGCAGCGCACCCTTGGGAATCTGTCCGCCGAGCTTGGAGAAGCGGCTGGGGTCCTTGAGGAACTCGACGATTTCCTCCAGTTCCTCGCGCGCCTCGTCGATGCCGGCGACGTCGTCGAATGTCACCTTGCCCTGACGTTCGGTCAGCAGCTTGGCCTTGGACTTGCCAAAGCCCATCGCCCCCCCTGCACCGCCGCCTTTCTGCACCTGGCGCAGTGCGAACACAGCGATGCCGAGGATCAGGATGAAGGGCAGGATCTGGATCAGCGCATAGAGCAGAATATTGCCGCTATCGGCTTCCTTGCCCGTATATTGCACGCCGTTGTCGTTGAGCAATTCGGTCAGCGATCCATCGTCGGGGACGCGCATGGTAGTGAACGCTTCGCCGTTTTTCATTTCGCCGGTAATCTGGGTATCCGAGATCTGCACCGAGGCGACCGATCCTTCGGCTACCTTGCTGCGGAAGTCGGAATAGAGGATCTGCGCGCCGCTTCCCTGGCCACCGCCACCGAAAGCGGAGACCACCATCAGCAGGGCGAGGAAGATACCGCCCCATACCATCAGGCTCTTCACCCACGGGTTCGGGCCATTTCCCTCGGGTTCGGGCGGAGTGTTCTGGTCGCTCATGCGCGGAATCCTTTCATCGCCGGTAATGTAGGATCGCTACGGTGAATGGCAAGTCGACTGCGCCCGCGATATTTTCGCTCTCAGGCAACAAAGCGCTCGATCACCATAGAGGTCACTGCCGCCTGGTCGCCGCCCTCCTCCTCGTCGGAGGAATAGTAATAATAGGTGCCCCCTCCGATCGCCGCGATGCCGAGCGCCAGCGCGATCAGCATGACGACGCCGTCGCGCACCGTCAGCGCCAGGCCTATTGCGGCAATCGCCAGCATGGGTCCGCTACTGGCGAAAGGAAGGACTTCGAGCGGCGGGACGGTCATGCACAGCAGGATCACCACAAGCGCGGCGATCTTCACCCAAACGCCCTGGGCCATGGGTTTAAGCCGCCCGTGGCTATGCTCGTCGAGCCAGTGAGCGACGCCGCGGAGCTTGGCGATGCCCTTGTGCAATTTCTTGCTTTCGACCGCCCGGTTCTGGAGAAGACCGGGCATCCAGATGTGCTCTTTGCCGATAAGCAGCTGGACAGTGACGAGCGCGATCAGTGCGGCGAGAAACGTGGGTACGCCCGGGATACCGCCCACCGGAGTGAGCTCCAGCAAAGCCGGCAGCATGATGAACGGACCGAAGCTGCGCCCGCCGAAATCGTCGAGGACGTCGCTGATGCAGACCTTGCCCGACTTCGTCGTCAGGTCGTCGAGCTGCCCGAGAACTTCCTCGACGCCCTCGGGCACCTCCTTGCTCATCCTGCTCTCCTCAGCGCCCTCAACGCGCGAGAAGCGAAAAAGTTGTTGCCTGTCAGGCAGCTGCGGACTTCAGCAGGGCCGAACGCTCGCACCGGCAGACGACTTCGCCGCGCTGGTTGATCGCCTCGTGCACGAAAGTGACGATGCCCGATCCGGGCCGCGACTTGCTTTCGCGCAGACCGATCACCTCGCTCGTCGCGTGCAGGGTATCGCCGATGAACACGGGTTTCGGCATGACCAGCTTGTCATAGCCAAGATTGGCGACCAGCGTGCCGAGCGTGGTGTCCCCGACGGAAAGCCCCACCATCAGCGAGAAGGTGAAGGTGCCGTTGACCAGGATCTGGCCGAATTCGCTCTTCTTCGCCGCTTCGGCATCGAGATGCAGCGGCTGCGGATTGTGAGTCATCGTCGTGAAGAGCAAATTGTCCGTCTCGGTAACGGTGCGCCGGATCTCGTGCTCGATCCGGTCGCCCACCTGCCATTCGTCGAAATGCCGGCCCGCCATCAGCTATGCCCCATTACGGCTTTCACTTCGAGGAAGTCGTGGAAGCCCCACTCGCCCCATTCGCGGCCGTTGCCCGACCTCTTGTAGCCGCCGAAAGCCGCATTCATGTCGTAGCCGCCGTTGATCGCGACCCGGCCTGCGCGGATGCGCCTGGCAAGGCTGCGGGCTTGCTCGATATCCTCTCCCGTAATCGCGCTGGCGAGTCCGTATTCGGTATCGTTGGCGATGCGGATCGCGTCGTCGTAATCTTCGTAACCGATGATGGTCAGGACCGGCCCGAAAATTTCCTCGCGAGCGATGGTCATATCGTTATCGACATCGGCGAATACGGTCGGTTTGACGTAGTGACCGGTCTCCAGCCCCTCCGGCTTGCCGGGACCGCCTACGACCAGCGTGGCGCCTTCTTCGATGCCCTTTTCGATCAAGCCCTGGATCTTGTCCCACTGCGTGCGGCTGACCACCGGGCCGATGGCGGCATTGCCCTTCGGATCGCCGGGCATCACGCCCTCGGCGGCTTCCTTCGCAACCGCCTTGGCCTCCTCCATGCGCGCGTGCGGCACCAGCATGCGGCTGGGGGCGGTGCAGGTCTGGCCCGAATTGCCCATCATGCCGACAGTCCCCTTTGCAACCGACTGGGCAAAAGCGCTGTCGTCGAGCACGATATTCGGGCTCTTGCCGCCCAGTTCCTGCGCCACGCGCTTGACCGTGTCGGCAGCGTTCTTGGCGATCAGCACGCCTGCACGGGTGGATCCGGTAAAACTGACCATGTCGATATCGGGATGGCCTGAAATCGCTTCGCCCACGCCCGGCCCGTCACCATTCACGAGGTTGAACACGCCCGCCGGAACACCGGCCGCATCCATGATCTCGGCAAAAATATAGGCGTTGAAGGGCGCGATCTCGCTCGGCTTGAGCACCATGGTGTTGCCGGTCGCCAGTGCGGGGAAAACCTTGCAGGCGATCTGGTTGAGCGGCCAGTTCCACGGAGTGATCATGCCGACCACGCCGATCGGCTCCCATACGTGTAGCGTCGGGCCATCCTGCCGCTCGAACGAGAACCCTTCGAGCACCTCGATGGCCTTCGCGCAGTGCCCCGCGAGCAGGCCGACATGCGGACCGTTGGCGAGGCTCATCGGCGCACCCATTTCGTCGCTGACCGCGGTGGCGAGCTCTTCCTTGCGGTTCTCGATCTCGGCCTGGATGGCGCGCAACAGCGTGAGCCGCTCTTCCTTGGTCGTTTGCGAGAAGCTCTCGAATGCGCGGCGTGCCGCGGCGACGGCCTTATCGACATCGGCCCTGGTGCCGAAGCTGATGTGGCCGATGGTTTCCTCGGTCGCCGGGTTCTCGACCGGCTGGGTGTTTTCCGTGACCGGGTCGACCCACTGGCCATCGATATAGAACTTGGTGCAGTCGCGCATGGGGTATCTCCTCTATGCGCGCAGCCACTAGCCCCCTTCGCGCCAGTGCGCCACCACCTCTTCGCCGTCCTCGGCCGCGTCGCGAATCGTGTTTGGCGTCCGGTCGAAACGCGGCGCGGGCGCGGTGTGCCAGTGGCCGCCGTGTTCGACATAGGCATCGCGCGCCTTCATGTGCGGATGCTCGCGCGCTTCGTCCATCGGCACGACCGGCGCGAAACAGGCATCGGTGCCTTCGAGCAGCTCGACCCATTCGGCCTGCGTCCTGGTCTGGAACATGGCGGCAAGGTCTTGCGCGTAATCATCCCAATTCGCCGGGTTCATCTGCCCCTCGCGCAGCTTTTCCGGCGCATCGGCGCGCTGAAGCAACTCGGCATAGAACTGCGGCTCGATCGCGCCGACGCTGATTTCCTTGCCATCGGCGCATTCGTAGCAGCGGTAGAAATGCGCCGCGCCGCCAAGCAGGCCGGTGCCGCGCTCGGTCGTACGGAAGGAACTGGGCGGCTGCCCGAAGAAGAAGCTCATCAGGCTGGTCACACCATCGACGATCGCGGCATCGACCACCTGGCCCTTCCCGCTCCGCTCGCGTTCGTAGAGTGCGGCGAGAATGCCGAGCGCGCAATACATGGACCCACCGCCGAAATCGCCGACGAGATTCTGCGGCGGGATCGGCAAATCGCCTTTCTTGCCGATCGCATCGAGCGCGCCGGTGATCGCGATATAGTTGAGATCGTGCCCGGCCGCCTGCGCCAGCGGACCTTCCTGCCCCCAGCCGGTCATCCGGCCATAGACGAGGCGCGGATTGGCTTCCAGCAGCTCATCGGGACCGAGGCCGAGGCGCTCCATCACCCCGGGGCGGAAGCCCTCGATCAGCACATCGGCCTTCGCCAGCGCATCGCGGCAGAACTGCTTACCTTCATCGCTCTTCAGATCGACGGCCACCCGGTGCCGCGCACGCTCGACCACCGGGTTCATGGGCTGGTACCCCTGCCGCTCTATCCGCACGACCTCGGCACCCATGTCGGCGAGCAGCATGGCGACATGCGGGCCCGGCCCGATCCCCTGGAATTCGACGACCTTGAGGCCGGTGAGCGGGCCGTGGCTGGTGGTATCGGTCATTTGCGTATTTCTCCTCTCGCGTTGAGGCCTGCATGCCAAGCTGCGCGATGGGTTGCAATTAGGAACGCGATTACGCAGACCGCAAAACCGGAACGAACGAGACGAGAGAGGCCGAGCAATGAGCGATTATCAAACGATCAAAACCGAAAAGACCGGCAATGTCCTGAAGGTGACGCTCAACCGGCCCGAACGCCTTAATGCCTGCCCGCCGGAAATGGCGGACGAGATTTTCGACGCGGTCCGCAATCTGGAGGATGCACGCGCCGTCCTGTTGACCGGCGAAGGCCGCGCCTTCTGTTCGGGCGCCGATCTATCGGCGCGGGGCGAACGCTCCGTTACGGGCGGCGAAGGCGCGTTCCGGTCGCTGACGCATCATTACAATCCGATGGTGCAGACGCTTGCCAGCCTGCCGGTGCCGGTGGTCTCGGCAGTGCAGGGCCCTGCAGCCGGTGTCGGTTGCTCGATCGCGCTGGCGGCGGATTTCGTGCTGGCGGGCAAGAGCGGGTATTTCCTGCAGGCCTTCGTCAATATCGGCCTGGTGCCGGACGGCGGATCGAGCTGGGTGCTCCCGCGCCTCGTCGGCACGGCGCAGGCCACGCGGATGATGATGCTGGGCGAGAAGATCCACGGCGAAGAGGCGGAGCGCATCGGCCTGATCTACAAATGCGTCGAAGACGATGCGCTGATGGATGAGGCCAACGCGCTGGCAGAGCGGCTGGCCAATGGTCCCACCGTGGCGCTCGGCTTGATGAAGCAGACGCTGCGCGACGGGTTGCAATCCGACTTCGGCAGTACGCTGCGCGCCGAAGCCGAATCACAGAAGATTGCCGGCGGCACAAAAGACGCGATGGAGGGCGGCATGGCCTTCCTGCAGAAGCGCAAGCCCGAATTTACCGGGACCTGAGCTGCGTTCAGTTCAGCGCATTGATCGCTTCGCGCACGCGCACTTCGATCTCGTCTCGCGGAAGGCCCGGCGGGATCGGCTCGCCGAAGCGATAGGTGATCCGACCGGGCTTCTTCAGGCCGCGGTGATAGACCGGCCCGCTGTCGACCGCCACCGGCACGACCGGCAGGCCGAGCATCTTGTAAAGCCCGGCGAATCCCGACTGGAGCGGTTTCGCTTCGCCATGCGGCACGCGGGTGCCTTCAGGAAAGATGACCAGCGGCCGGCCGTCCGCCACCAGCGCCTTGGCCGAGCGGATCATCTGCATCAGCGCCCGCGCGCCGGCATTGCGCTGCACGGGGACGAGACCGAACGCAGCGGCCGCGCGGCCCCAAAGCGGGATGCGGAACAGCTCTTCCTTCGCGAATACGCTGGGGGTGTCGAAAAGCGCAGGCGCATCGATCGCTTCGAAAAAGCTCTCGTGCTTGATCGCGTACAGCACCGGCTCCTCCAGCGGCCCGCTCCCTTCGATCACGATCTCGCAGCCGAGCAGGTGCGTCAGGCACCAGCGCTGCCAGTTCGACCACATCCGCACGAAATAGCGAAACCGGTCGACGCTGAACGGCAGAGCGATCAGCGATGCCGACGTGATCAGCAGCGAACCGAGGTAGAAGGCCGAATAGAAAGCGAAATTGCGCAAGTATCGCATGGCAGCGTCAGACGGGTAGCCCTTGGGAGACCGCCGCCGCGATCAGCTTGTTGTATTCGAGGAACAGCGTTGCAAGCTCGGGCGACGAGACCACCGCATCCTTTTCGATCACCGTACCCTCCGGCAGCGCTCCGCTGAATTCATTTGCCGCGCGGGCCATGTGCCAATCGGTCGTAACCAGGCGGACGGAGGAAAAGTCGTGTTCCTTGAGCCATTCCGCCGCCTCCCCCGCATTGCTGCGCGTATCGACCGCAAGGCGGCCCAGCGTCACGCAGCAATCCATCGTTCTCGACGACACGTCGAACTGGGCGGCGAACTCTTCGGTTGTCACCTCGGGATCGACGCCGGACACGAACAGTTCCTTGGCGAGACCCCGATCGACGATGTCGAGACCGCGCGCGATCCGCCCGGGACCGCCAGTCGGAACGATCACCGCATCGGTCGGCTCACCGGCGAGCGGCTGGGGCAGCGTCACCGCGAAGCCGAGAAATCCGAAGGCATAAACAAGTACTACGGCAGCAACGAAACGCAGGATCACAGCATTTTCCTGAGGGAGGAGAGGACGGTCATGCGCGCCGTGTAGACGGCAATTGCGATGGCGAAAAGCGGAACCAGCGCAAGCAACATCCAGTCGAGCCTCTCGAGCCCGCCACCTGTAACCAGGCCGGAATCAAGCACCGCGAACTGGGCTCCCATGAGCAGCACGGCAGCGAATCCGGCCAGTAGGCCCAGCAATCCGCCAACCAGCGCATCGAGCAGGATCGAGCGCTGGAAAATGCGTGCGATCTGGTCGTCGTTTCCTCCAAGCAGATGGACGATCTCGATCGTGTCGCGATTGGAGCCGAGCGCATTGCGGGCTGCGAGCCAGACGGCGGCTGCGCCAGTGAAGGCAAGCAGGGCGATGAGGCCGAACGCCATCCAGCGCAACGTGGAGAGCGCCGCAAGCACAGGCGCGAGCCAGTCCGACTGGGCATCGATCCGCGCATCGGGTGCAGCCTCGGCCAACAGATCGGCGAGCCGGTCCAGTTCCGGTTCGCCTGCACCGTCGCGCAATCGCAGTTCGACCAGCGCGGGGATCGGCAGGGCATCGTCCTCGGACCCTGCACCGAGCCAAGGTTCGAGCAAAGCCTCTACTTCGTCCTCAGGCAGAACAACGACACTGACGACGGCCGGATCGGAAGCAAGGATATCTCGCGCCGCTTCCGCCTGGGTGCTGCGCGTGCGCGGATCGGGGTCGACGATCTGAACTGTGGCGCTGCCCGCGAGATCCCCGCTCGCGCGCGCCACAAGATTGGATAGAGCCAGCCCGCCAGCCGTCGCAAGGACCGTGATGGCAACCATAATCGCGATGACCCAGGGCATCGGCCCGCCCAGCCGGGCGCGCGGCAGGAGGTGCGCCGCCCGCTTGCCACGGAAGGGTGAAAGACCGCGCTCGACTGCGCGGGTTACGACGGGAGGGCGCTTCATCGCCCGGCCTCGACCCGTCGGGGCGGATAGCGCAAGGCGCCGGTCGGGTCGGCGAGCGTACCCTTATCGAGCCGCATGATGAGCGAGTCCGGCACTTTGCGGATCAGGTGAACGTCGTGCGTTGCAACGACGACCATCGTGCCCAGGCGATTGAGCGCTTCGAACAGGCGGATGAGCTTGAGCGCCATTTCCGGATCGACGTTACCCGTCGGCTCGTCGGCCACCAGCATGTCGGGGCGACCGATAACGGCGCGGGCAATCGCCACACGCTGCTGCTCGCCGCCCGACAGCGTAGCGGGGCGCGACTCGGCGCGGTGGCCTAGTCCGACCCATTCGAGCATATCGGTGACCGGCCCTTGTAAATCGGCTTCGCGCACGCCCGACACGCGCAACGGCAGGGCGATATTGTCGAAGGCGCTCAGGTGATCGACCAGCCTGAAGTCCTGGAACACCACGCCCATCCGCCTGCGATAGGCGGGCAATCGCTCGCGCGGCAGGGTGATGACATCGGTGCCGAACATGCGGATCGCCCCGCGCGACGGGCGCTGCGCGAGATAGAGCAGCTTGAGGAGCGAGGTCTTGCCCGCCCCGCTCGCCCCGGTGAGAAAATAGAACCGGCCTGGAAACAGGGTGAAGGAAATGTTCGAGAGAATTTCGCGATCGGTGCCGTAGCGCAGGCCGACATTGTCGAACTGCACGATTTCGCTTTCCGGCATGCTCACGCGCGTTCGGCCCGGATCGAGGGAGGTTTGGTGGCACCGTTCATGGTCGCCAAGACCTATAACCGCGCATCGATGTGGAAAAAAGCCGCCCTGCGGGGTTGCGAACAGGCCTCTCGCTTGTCGTGATTCGCCAGCCGCCCTAAGCAGGCCTTCACCATGATCATCGCCTGTCCCGCCTGTTCGACCCGGTATGTGGTGCCCGATAGCGCCATCGGGATCGAAGGTCGGACGGTGCGCTGCGCGAAATGCAAGCACAGTTGGTACCAGGACGGACCGGATGCGGAACAGATCGCAGCAGCTGCCGCGGTGCCTGCGCCACCTTCGACTGGCGCACCGAAATCGTCGCCGGCACCGAAGCCGGCCCCCAAGCCCGCGCCTGCCCCGCAACCGGCTACCGAGACTGCGGAAGCACCAGCCGCCGCCACCTCGGACTTCAGCTATGGCGGTTCCGTACCTGCCGCAGAACAGCGCTATGGGCCGGACTTCGACGAAACAGAACCACCTTATGGCGAGGTGCAGGACGATTTGCCGCCCGCGCCCGAACCGGAAGATACGGACGACAGCTCGTCCAGCTTCGACCATGCTCCGCCGTTCCGCCCGCGCCGCAACATCACCAGGATGTGGACGATCGCCGCGGCGGTCTTCGCGCTGTTGGCGGTAGGAACGATCCTCACGGTGAATTACGTCGGCCTGCCGGACTGGGTGCCCGTGTCGAAGCCTCTGTTCGGCCAGGCACAGCCCGATCTCGAACTGTCCTTCCCCGTCGAGGAGCAGGAGCGGCGCACACTGCCCAACGGCACGGAGTTCTTCGGTGCGAAGATCGTGGTGAGCAACTCTGCGCGCGAAAGCCGCAATGTCCCACCGATCCTGATCGTGCTGCTCGACCAGCGGGAGCGGCAGGTTTACAGCTGGGTCGTCAACCCGCCTCAGCCGACGCTGGCTCCGGGTGAGGAAATGACCATCAACGAAGCTGTCACTGACGTCCCGAAATCGGCCGTCTTCGCAGATATCGGCTGGGCCCCGCACTGAGCAGGCCTGACCCCTCCACAAAGGTGCTTGCGAGCGCATGGCGGCGCTGCTAGTGGCGCGCTCCTACCGGCGGGACGGCGTGCGATTCACGCGCTCCCGATGCAGACTGTGTGCGGTCGTGGCGGAACTGGTAGACGCGCAACGTTGAGGTCGTTGTGGGTGAATAACCCGTGGAAGTTCGAGTCTTCTCGACCGCACCAACAGTCTTTGTCCGGATATCCGACCCTTACTTTTCGAGCGTGCTGAGCGCCCACCAGGGGCCATCCTTGCGATCCGCCTTGAACCGGCCGAGATCACGCAGTCGCGCCATGAAGGCAGGCTTGAACATTTCGTCATCCTTGAAGTTCTCGCCGACGGTGCTCGGGAAAGTATCGTACATGTCGGCCGTGGTCAGCAGGATTTCGCCATAGGGATTGCCGAGGCGCAGCGCCGCGATCGCGCCGATCTCGCTTTCGTTGACGAGCAGGTCGTAGCCGCGCTGGCCATTCTTGAGCGGACCGGACTTGCGGTTCAACTCGGGCGCAGGCTTACGCACCGTCGGCCCGTTGCGGACGACGTAGACCTTGGGCGCGGTCTTGCGATATTCCTCGGCAAAGCTCTCTTGCGACGTGGTGGAGGCCCTGGTCACCCCATGCGACGCCATTTCCTTGCGCACCTGCCGATCGACGATCGCCATGGTCCGGTCGAAGAAAACCGAGCGCCGCACACCACCGTCATATAGCGACACCGCCTTGCCGTTCGACCCGGCCACCCGCAGCTGCTGATGGAAAACCGGCATGGCCGACGACGCCATGGTCGCCGCCGCCAGCGCCTCGGCCGCTTTATCGAGACTCGGCGCCTTGTTCACCAGCTCGCGCAAATCGGCGTAGCGGAAACTGCCGTCGTCGGCGTCCACGAAGCCGGCGTAACCCGCGATGCTGGACTTGCCGATGGCCTCGACGAGCTTGCAATCCCCGTCGGGACATAGCGCCTCGACGATCCGCTTGCGTAGCGGCCCAGTGCCTGCGGCCGACCCGAATAAGGGTACCAGAGCGAGGCCCGTATGGCGCACGACCTCGCTCTCCTTCTCGGGCGAATAGCCCCAGACCAGCCGGTCGAGCGCATGGCGGCGCATCTCGGGCGTCTGCTTGGGATCGAGAGCCACCATCAGCATCAGCGCCTGCAGCGAACCGGTCGAGATACCGGTGATGACGCCGATTCCTTCCAGCCCCAGTTCCTGGGGACCGCTCTGTTCGCTCAAACGCTTGAACAACCCTGCGCCGAACGCGCCCCATTGGCCGCCGCCCGACAGCAACAGGACGTTGCACTCCGGTGCCTCGGCTTCGACATGGCATTCGACCGCTTCCTTGATGGAGCAGTTCAGCGGATCGTCGAGCTTGCATTCCAGCGCCGCAGTCGCGTCGCGCTGGACGTCGCGAATGATCGGGCCGGGATCGCCATCCATCACATGGGTGTAAAAGCCGTCGATCTCGAAGGTCAGCGCACCCCGCCGCACGATCTTGAACGCAGTCGCAAGAAAAACAGCAAGGCCCAGCAGCACTGCGCCAATGCAGATAAGAATATAGATCACAATCCGGTCCCCCACCCGATGGATTTCGGGCAGGATAGGCCAAATCGCTGGCGAATCAATCAGCCGTGCGCGCCGAACTCGTTGGCGATGCAGGTCGAAATACGCAGGCACAGCGCATAGGCATCGTCGATCGGGTCGATATAGCGCTCGCGAATGTCGGCGTATCCTTCGCCCTGTCCGCGCGGATATTCGCCGGCCTCTTCCATCGAGAAATCGTCCTTGCGCGGGAAGCTGACCGGATAGGCGCGCCGCAATTGCGCCAAAGCGTCGTCGATGCGGAGCGAGAAGACCATTTCCAGCACATCGGTCCTGCTGATGTCGTTCGCCCGGCTGAAGGCCGGGACCGAGACCGCTTTCAGGAACATGTGCTGGAGCAGTGCAAGGCGCACCGCCTGAAGCACACCGATGATCCTGCGCACGTTCTCGCGATCCGGATGCGGCTCTTCATTGGGCACGAGCTCGAACAGGCGGTGGAGCTTGAGCGCGTCGACGCGCAGACGCGAGGCAAGGCGGCGGAAGACCCCGTTGCGATCGTCCGAAATGAGATATTCCGCCAGCGCCTCGCACGCTTCGCCAAGATGATCTTCGGTCCCGCGATAGGGTCGGCTTGCCCAATACGCCGAATTGAACAACTCGCCATAGGCAGCCACGGTCTTGATGCTCGCCAGCGAATTGGAGGCACGAACCAGCCGCATGATCTGCCGCCCGCGCGCGCTTTCGTTGAGCAGTGTGGCGATATCCTCGATATTCCCCTCCGCAGCGCTGCCGATCCCGGCGATGATATTCACCGGATAGCCGAGCTGCTGGAGGATCGAATTGTGCGGGATCGCGCGGATCTGCCGCAGGCTCATCTCGCGATCGGCGGAGAGGTCCGACTGGCGGCGCGATACGCGGCTGCCGGTTGTGTTCAGCAGGCCGAGGCCGAAGGCAGTCACGGCGCGGCTGTAGGTCCGGCTTTCCAGATGGTCGCGCTGATGCTCCTTGATCGCGCGATAGAAATCGAGGCTGAGATCGGTGCGGCGATAGAAAGGATCGGTCGGTACTTGCGCATCGGTATGAGCGGGCGTGTGCTCGACGATCTTGGTCAGCGTCGCCAGGGCCAGCTCGGGCGTGGCGAAGAACAAATAGCCATCGCCGCCCTGGAAGCTGGCTTCCGGTTCCAGCCGGATTCCGGCGCGCGAGAAACGGCGCTGCGACCAGGACGACAGCGGCCATTCAATGCGATCTTCGAAACTGGAGGGATGCGCGCCGCGACCCATCCCTTCGCCATGGGTATCGAAAATCAGGGCGGCGACATCGCTGAGGCCGTTATTCTCCATCGCCTGCGCCAGGCGGCCTTGCAGGCGCTCGATCGCAAGGCTGGCCGGGATTTGCCCGACGAAGCGCCCGGCATCCGAGAAGCCGGTCTGGATGGCGATCCGCCCCCGGCGCTTGGCGTATTTTCGATATTCGTCCTCGGCCAGCAGCGCGTCGAGAAAGCGGCCGCCGTGTTCAAGTGCAGTCTCGGTCTCGAACAGCGGCGACACATCGACCTTGTCCTCGATCCCGAAAAGCTTGGCGAAATAGAGCGCGGCGAGCACCGTCGCGGGCTGCTCGCATTCGGCCACCAGCATGCGGATCGGCGCATCGGCGTCGATGTGCTTGAGGATTTGGGTCATCACGAGGAATTGCCGCACGGCAGTCGAGCTTTCGACCGCCAGACTGGCGAAGTTCGCGGTGGCAGGTTCCACATTGGCGATCAGTTCGCGCAGCGCAGCAAGCGCACCGCGACTACCGAGGTCGATATCCGCCGCGTCGCCCAGCCGCGTGCGGATCGCATTGTGGAGCTGCTTGGCGTTCACGCGGAAGTGGATCCACCCCATGCCGAGCCCGTCGGCGCGCATCGCCGCAGTGAGCGTGCGCAAGGCGATGGCTTTTTCTGCAGAGAAGGATGCCGCCTCGCCTTCGAGCTGAGCGATGGTCTGGCGCAAGGATAGCAATTTGTCTTCGCCGTCCTCGGTCAGGCGGTTGGCAGCTGCCGACAGGGCGCCTGCATCCGACAAGTCTCCGGCGAACTCATCCGCGCTCACGCGCGTCCGCGTCGCCGCGGCCTGCAGCGTTCCGAGCAATTCGTGGTCGTCGTCGATCGCTTCGAGCTGCGCAGCGTAGCGCTCGAGCCGCTGCGCTTTTTCGGCGAGGCGGAAGGCGATCGAGGTGTACCACTTGATATCGGTCCGCCCGTCCATGTCGTAGCCGACCCAGGTGGCGAAGCGGAACGGCAGCGGGGTGAAATCGAACCACCGGCTCGGCCATTTCTCATGCGCAGTATCCAATGCCTTACCCACGATGCGGTCGCGTGCGTCCTGCGCATTGGCGATGGCGGACATCGCCCGCTCGTGTTCATAGCGCAGCGTGATCTCGGGCCGCTCGCCGCTTTTGCCGGGCGCGATCCCGCCACCGTGCGATGCCGCCTGCGCCACCGCAGCGGACTGGTCGGGCGTTAGCAGGAAGGTCGGGTGCGCGGTGAACACCGCATGCATGTGCGGGTGCTCCCAGAAATTGCGGAAGGCGTCGAACTCGCCATCCGCCGACGTCTGGCGCTCGAGCCGCTGTTCGGCGTCTTCCGGCACGACGAGGCAGCGCAGTCGCCCGGCCCGCGCGTCCAGCGACTTGGCTTCCAGCTCCTCGATCAGCCGGGAAAGGTCCGCGATACCGATTTCGTCGCGCTCCAACCGGCGGGAGATATCGAGCGATAACTGGAACACGGGATTGAAAATCGGGGTTAGTGCGGTCTGCCGATGGAGATCCTGCAATCTCTCGCTGAGGCCGGCAAGCGTGACGGCAAGCGTCTGGTCGGGCATTCGGGTGTCCTCCGGCATGAAATCGCGATCCGTTCGGCGGGAATGCGCCGCGCAAGTCAAGGCGAGCGCGCCCCCGTCATCCATGAATACGCATGCGGCGCGCACTGGTTGCAGGCGTTTCGCAAGGGGCTGGACAGCACGGGTGGGAAGCTTCACCGATGCGCGAACGATGCAACAAGCGGGACGACGGGCATGAGCGACTGGACCATCGGAATTATCGGAGGCTCCGGCCTCTATGCGATGGATGCGCTGGAAGATGCGCAGTGGATTTCGGTCAAGTCGCCCTGGGGCGAACCGTCGGACGAGATTCTGTGCGGCACGATCGGCCATGTGCGCGTCCGCTTCCTGCCCCGGCACGGGCGCGGCCACCGCATCGCACCGTCGAGCATCAACGCACGCGCCAATATCGATGCGCTCAAGCGGGCGGGCTGCACCGACATTCTCGCGATCAGCGCGGTGGGTTCGCTATCCGAAGAGCTACCGCCCGGTCGCTTCGTCACCGTCGACCAGTTCATCGACAACACGAGGGGCCGCCCGGCGAGCTTCTACGGGGATGGCTTCGTCACCCATGTCAGCATGGCCGAACCGGTGTGCCCGCGCCTGTCGAAACACGCGCTCAAAGCCGTCGAGAAAGCAGGCGGCGGCTGCAGCGAGGGTGCGACTTACCTGGCAATGGAAGGCCCGCAGTTCTCGAGCCGCGCGGAAAGCAAGCTCTACCGCAACTGGGGCGCCGAGGTCATCGGCATGACCGGTATGCCCGAAGCGAAACTCGCGCGGGAGGCGGAGCTGCCCTATGCCCTGCTTACCATGGTGACGGATTACGACAGCTGGCGCGACGATGCGGAAAGCGTCGATGTCGCCGAGATCGTCAAGCAGATGAATGCCAATGCTGCCATCGCGCGCAAGGCGGTCGAGATCTTCTGCAAGGGCCTGCCGAAGAAGCGCAATCCCTCGCCGATCGACCAAGCGCTCGCCGACGCGGTGATAACGGCCCCGGACAAGCACGACAAGGCGCTGGTCGCCAGGCTGGACGCGGTGGCAGGTCGCCTGCTGGGCAGGGGATGAGCCAACCTTACGACCTGCTGGTCGTCGGCGGCGGCATCAATGGCGCGGGTATCGCGCGCGATGCGGCAGGGCGCGGCATGCGCGTGCTGCTGGTCGAGAAAGACGACCTCGCCTCGCACACCTCCTCCGCCAGCACGAAGCTGGTGCACGGCGGCCTGCGCTATCTCGAGATGTACGAATTCCGGCTGGTGGCGGAATCCCTGCGCGAGCGGGAAGTGCTGCTGCGCGCCGCGCCGCATATCATCTGGCCGCTGCGCTTCGTCATGCCGCACGAGCCGAGCATGCGCCCGCGATGGATGCTGCGCGCCGGCCTGTTCCTCTACGATCATATCGGCGGGCGGATGAGCTTGCCGGGGAGCAAGGCGGTGGACCTGACCATCTCACCACACCGCGGCGTGCTGCAGGATCGCCTGAAGAAGGGCTTCGAATATTCCGATTGCTGGGTGGAGGATTCCCGCCTCGTGGTTCTCGCCGCGATGGATGCCGAGGCGCGCGGGGCGACCGTGTTGACCCGCACCGAATGCACCGCACTGGCGCGATCGGCGGACGGCTGGCGAGCGACATTGCAAGCGCCTGGAGGGGACCGGGAGATAGAGGCGCGAGCCGTCGTGAATGCGGCGGGACCTTTCGTGGACCGGCTCGCGAAAGCCGCGCTCGGCAGCGGTACGCCCTCTCACCTGCGGCTGGTCAAGGGCAGCCATATCATCCTGTCGCGGCGCTTCCCGGGCGAGCATGCGTACATCTTCCAGCAGCCCGACGGCCGGATCGTCTTCGCCATTCCCTACGAGCGGGATTTCACGCTGATCGGCACCACGGATCTGCTATACGAAGGCAATCTCGACGAAGTCCGCATCGCCGATGAGGAGATCGACTACCTGTGCGAAGCCGCCTCGCGCTATTTCGTCAGCCAGGTGACGCGAGAAGAGATCGTCTCCACCTATTCCGGCGTGCGCCCGCTGTACGAGGACAATTCGGCCAGCAATAGCACTGTCACGCGCGATTACGTGTTCGAGCTCGAGGCCGAGGGTGGCGCACCGATCCTGTCGGTCTACGGCGGCAAGATCACCACCTTCCGCAAGCTGGCCGAGCATGCGCTGGAGAAGCTGGGGGAGGCCATTACCGTTCCCGGCGAGCCGTGGACCGCGACTGCCTCCCTGCCGGGCGGCGAGTTCGAGGACGGCGACTTCGCCCGCTTCCTCTGGCAATCGAGCGAGCACTACCCCTTCCTGCCACCGGAGATGCTGCTGCGGCTGACTCGCGCTTATGGCACGCGGCTCGCCTCCATCCTGAAAGGTGCCGCAAGCCTCGACGATCTCGGCGAATGTCTTGGCGCAAATCTATACGAGGCGGAGCTGCGCTACCTCATACTCCACGAATATGCGCGTACCGGAGACGATGTGCTCTGGCGGCGCAGCAAGCTCGGGCTGCACCTGCCTGCCGATGCGCAGGCTCGGGTGGGCGAGTGGATGGCCGCCAACGCTACGGAAACCGCCGACTTCGCTTGAAAACAAAAGGTTGCGGGTCCAAGTGGGGCGCTTCCTCTGACCATAAGCGAGTCGAATGGCCCTGAAAGATCCAGCCCCCAAGCCTATTTCCCGCTACGACGTGCGCGTCGCCTATCGCACCGAAGAGAACGCCTGCGTCGCGCAGCGTCTCGCCGAAGCTTCGCGGGCATCGAAACTGCATGACGAGGCTGCGGATATTGCGATCCGGCTGATCGAGGACGCGCGCAAGCGCAAGGCCTCGGGCATCGATGCTTTCCTCCACCAGTATGGCCTCGCGACCGAAGAAGGCGTGGCGCTGATGTGCCTTGCCGAAGCGCTGCTGCGCGTGCCCGATGCGACCACCGCCGACGCGCTGATCCGCGACAAGATCGGCGATATCGACTGGGCGGAGCATATGGGCGAAAGCTCCTCCACCTTCGTCAACGCCGCCACCTTCTCGCTGATGCTGACGGGCGAAGTGCTGGAGCGGCCGGAAGAAGCGCAGAAGGGTATGCGCCGCACGCTCAAGGGTGCGGTCAACCGCCTGGGCGAGCCTGTCATCCGCAAGGCGACCTTGCAGGCCATGCGCATCCTTGGCGGCCAGTTCGTCTATGGCCGGACGATCCAGGAATCGCTGAAGCGCG
Organism: Erythrobacter sp.; assembly: GCA_029937545.1. Classification (GTDB taxonomy): domain Bacteria; phylum Pseudomonadota; class Alphaproteobacteria; order Sphingomonadales; family Sphingomonadaceae; genus Qipengyuania. The sequence goes on from JAPYPR010000017.1 coordinate 26,348, forward strand.
CTGCGCCGGAACGGGCGCGCGGACTGACGCACAGCTTCGACATGCTGGGCGAAGCGGCAATGACCTATGCGGATGCGGAACGCTACCGGGTCAACTACCAAAAGGCGATCGAGCGGCTGGCGCACGAGTCCACCGGCAATCTCGCGACGTCGCCCGGCATCTCGGTCAAGCTGTCGGCGCTGCACCCGAAATACACGTTCATGCATGCCGACCTCGCCATCGCCGACCTCCTGCCGATCGTGCGCGACCTGGCGGAAATGGCCCGCGATGCGAATATCCATTTCACCATCGATGCCGAGGAGGCCGACCGACTCGAGATGTCGATGGACATCATCGAAGCGCTGGCACGCGACGACAGCCTGTTCACCCGCGCCGACGGCACGCGCTGGGAAGGCTTCGGCATGGCCATCCAGGCCTATCAGAAGCGCGGCGTGCCGCTGTGCGAATGGGTCGCCCGGCTGGCCCGCAAGCACGATCGCAAGTTCTTCGTCCGCCTCGTCAAAGGCGCCTATTGGGACACGGAAATCAAGCTCGCCCACGTCGGCGGGCTGAGCGATTTCCCGGTGTTCACGCGCAAGATCGCGACCGACGTCAGCTTCCTGGCCTGTGCGGACAAATTGCTCGCGGCCAACGATGCGATCTATCCCGCCTTCGCTACGCATAATGCGTACACCATCGGCTCGATCAAGGCGATGGCGGCCAAGGCCTCAAGTAGCGAAGCGGTAGGCCACCAAAGCCACAAGACCTTCGAATTCCAGCGGCTGCACGGCATGGGCGAGGACGTCTATGGCGCTCTCGCGCAGATGGAGGGCAACCGGCGCACCAATGTGCGCATCTATGCGCCAACCGGCACGCATAAGGACCTGCTCGCATATCTTGTACGCCGCCTGCTTGAGAACGGGGCGAACAGCAGCTTCGTCAACCGCATGGCGGATGCCGACGTTCCGGCAGCAGACCTGGCTACCGATCCGGTTGCCGAGCTGGCGGCGCTCGATCCTTATCGCAACCCGACGATCCCGCTGCCTGAAGACATCTTCCCGGACCGGAAGAATTCGGCCGGGGTGGACCTGTCGGACCCACTGGTGCTGGAACCGCTGCTGAGTCGCCTGGCCGAGCTCGACCGCAAGCATTGGGTCGCCGAGCCGACCTTCCGCTCGAGCGCCGAGGGCGAAGTCGCTCCGATCAACAAACCGCACGATTTGTCCGCCGAAGTCGGCACGCGCCGCGATGCGCTGGACTTCGAGGTCGAGGAAGCGATCACGCGCGCCGAGGATATCCAGCCGGGCTGGAACGCGCTCGGCGGCGAAAAGCGCGCGCTACTGCTGGAAGCCGCAGCCGACCTCTTCGAGGAGCATACCGACGAGTTCCTCTCGCTCTGCCAGCGCGAGGCGGGCAAGACCTTGCTCGATGCGGTGCTGGAGCTGCGCGAAGCCGTGGACTTCCTGCGCTTCTACGCGAATGAGGCGCGCCGCCAGTTCAGCGGACCGATGCTGCTGCCCGGCCCGACGGGTGAGGAAAACCGCCTGACCCTGAACGGGCGCGGCGTCTTCGCCTGCATCAGCCCGTGGAACTTCCCGCTGGCGATCTTCATCGGCACGCCCGCCGCCGCATTGGCCGCGGGCAACACGGTGGTCGCCAAGCCTGCCGAACAGACTCCGCTGATCGCAGCGCTCGCAGTGCGCCTGTGTCACGAAGCCGGCATTCCCGAGGAAGCCTTCCAGCTGCTTCCAGGCGCAGGCGAGGTCGGAGAGCTTATCACGTCGGACCCGCGCATTGCGGGCGTTGCCTTCACCGGCTCGACCCAGACCGCACAAGCGATCAATCGCAGCCTCGCCGCGCGCGACGGACCGATCGCCACGCTGATCGCCGAGACCGGCGGGCAGAACGCAATGATCGTCGATTCCACCGCGCTGCCCGAGCAGGTGACGCGCGATGTCGTCGCCAGCGCGTTCCAGAGCGCAGGTCAGCGCTGCTCGGCCCTGCGCGTCCTCCATATCCAGGAGGACGTCTACGACGAGATGCTGACCATGATACGCGGCGCGTTCGAAGCGCTGCATATCGGCAATCCCGAACACCTCGCCACCGACATCGGCCCGGTCATCGATCCCGACGCGAAGAGCTCGCTCGAACGCCATGTCGCGCGCCGCAAGAAGGGTAGCAGCAATGTCTGGCGCCGCCGCCTCCCTCGCGGAGCGGCTGCGGGTTGCTTCGTCGCGCCGACGATCATCGAACTCGATTCGATACTCGACCTGAAGCGCGAGAACTTCGGCCCGATCCTGCATGTCGTGCGCTACAAGGCGAGCGATCTCGGCCGCGTGGTGGAGGACATCAATGCCACCGGATATGGCCTGACGCTCGGCCTCCACAGCCGCAACGACGACACGCGCGCCTTCGTCGAGAGCCGCGCGAAGGTCGGCAATTTCTACGTCAATCGCAACCAGATCGGCGCGGTGGTCGAAAGCCAACCCTTCGGCGGCGAAGGCCTCTCCGGCACCGGACCCAAGGCCGGCGGACCGCATTATGTCGCCCGCTTCGCGACCGAGCGTGTCGTCTGCATCGACACGACGGCGGCGGGCGGCAACGCGACGCTGCTGGCGAGCTAGACGCGGATAAAATATCCGGGCCGCTTGCCGTAAGGGCGCGGCTCGGGAATCGTCGCGCCATGGCGATTCTTTCCGATAAGTGGATCCGCGACAAGGCGACGAGCGCGGGCATGATCGAGCCCTTCGTGGAGGCGCAGCGGCGTGAGGGGTGCATTTCCTACGGGTTGTCGAGCTTCGGCTACGATGCGCGGGTCGCGCCCGAGTTCAAGATCTTCACCAATGTCGACAGCGCGGTGGTCGATCCCAAGGATTTCGCCAGCAACAGCTTCGTCGATCGCGACACCGACGTGTGCGTGATCCCGCCCAACAGCTTTGCCCTTGCCCGTACGGTCGAATATTTCCGTATCCCGGAAGACGTGCTGGTCATCTGCCTCGGCAAGAGCACCTATGCGCGCTGCGGCATCATCGTGAACGTCACCCCGCTCGAACCGGGCTGGGAAGGCCATGTGACGCTGGAATTTTCCAACACCACGCCGCTGCCCGCAAAGATCTACGCCAACGAGGGCGCGTGCCAGTTCCTGTTCCTGCAGGGCAATGAGCGACCCGAAGTCACCTATTCGGACCGGGCCGGCAAATATATGGGCCAGCGCGGGGTGACGTTACCGCGGCTTTGACTCTCCCGTGCGCCAAGCGCATGCAGCGCGCAAAGGAGAGAAACATGGCCGACAGGGAATTCGACATCGTCATCTATGGCGCGACCGGTTACACCGGCCGCCTCGTCGCCGAGCATTTCGTCCGCGAATACGGCAGCCGCGACGATGGCCCGAAATGGGCGATGGCGGGCCGTAGTGAAGACAAGCTGACAGCGGTACGCGACGAAATCGGCGCACCTTCGACCACGCCGATGATCGTTGCCGACGCGTCCGACCCGGCCAGCCTCGAGGCGCTGTGCAACCGCACCAAGGTCGTGCTGACGACCGTCGGCCCCTACCAGCTCTATGGCGACGAGCTCGTCGCGGCCTGCGTCAAGACCGGGACCGACTATGCCGACCTGTGCGGCGAGCCGGTGTGGATGCGCCAGAAAATTGACGAGCACATGGACGCCGCCAAGGCCAGCGGCGCGCGTATCTGTTTCTCGTCCGGGTTCGACTCCATCCCCTTCGATCTCGGCGTGCTGATGGCGCAGAAGGAGGCCGAGAAGCGCTTCGTTTCCGCCGCACCGCGCGTGAAAGGACGCGTGCGCGGAATGGCAGGCAGCGCATCGGGCGGGACCGTCGCCAGCCTGACCGAAACGATGAAAGCGGTGGCGAAGAACCCCAAGCTCGTCCCAATCCTCACCAGCAGCTTCGGGCTGACGCCCGGTTTCGAGGGTCCCGATCAGCCCAATGGCATGATCCCGCGCTACGAGCAGAGCCTCGGCAAATGGGCTGCGCCCTTCGTGATGGCACCGATCAACACCAAGAACGTCCACCGCACCAACTTCCTGCTCGACCATCCATGGGGCACCGATTTCCGGTATGACGAGATGGTGCTGACCAGCCCCGGCGACGCGGGCAAGGCGGCTGCCAAGGCGGCGGCCGACATGATGAAAAACCCCTTCGGCGCAAAACCGCCCAAGCCCGGCGAGGGTCCGACGCCCGAAGAGCGCGAGAACGGCTTCTACGACGTACTGTTCGTGGCCGAGATGCCGGACGGCCAGACGCTGCACTACGGCGTGAAGGGCAAGTACGATCCCGGCTACGGCTCGACCAGCCGCATGCTGGCCGAAACCGGCATGGCGCTGCTCGAAACCGATGGCGACGGCAGCGTCGGCACGCCTGGCTATTTCCTCGGCGAGAAACTGGTCGAGCGGCTGCGCGACCATGCCGAACTCACCTTCGCCGTCGAGGAGTGAGAGCGTGGGAGCGGGACGCCCGCTCCCACAAAGGGTTCCCCGCCCTAGAAGCTCATCCGCACGCTGGCCATGAAGTTCCTGCCAGCCAGCGACACGAAATCCTTCGTGAAGCTGGTGTGGCGCCGTCCGGTCACGTCGAAAATGTTGTCTGCCTGCAGCAGCAGCGACAGCGCCGGGTTCGCCCGCAGCGGACGCCAAGCTACCGATGCATTGACGAAGGTGTAGCCGTCGGTCGGGGTCTCGAAGGCCGCGACATCGTCCTGCCCGTCGTACCATTCGACTTCGGCACGCACGTCGATGGCCTCGCTCGACGCTTCCAGCGCGCCCGACAGGCCGAGCGGCGGGATGCGCGGCACGTTGCTGCCATCGTCCAGCTTGGCGCGGACATACTCTGCGGTCAGCTCGGTGCCGAAGCTCCAGTTGCCATTGTCGAAGAAGGTGTAGGCCAGTTCGGCTTCGATGCCGGTGTAGGTCGCATCCTGCTGGAGATATTCGAACACCGGCAGATCGTCATCCTCGAAGCCGGTTTCCGACAGGTAGATATAGTTGTCGAACCAGCTCCGATACGCCGCAACGCTGAATTGGACCCTGCCCAGCCGACCACGCGCATAAATTTCGCCGCCCCACGCCCGCTCGGTGACCAGGTTGGGATCGCCGATTTCAAAGGCCTGCGTCGCAATATGCGGACCGTTGGAGAATAGCTCCTCAGCACTCGGGGCGCGGGCCACCCGCGAGACGTTGACGCCCGCTCGAAAGGCCTCGGGGCCGTCGTAGGCCAGACCGAGCGCACCAGACAGCGTATCGAAATTGCGTTCGATACCCAGCGGGACCGAATCTACCGATGTCGTCTCGAACCGCGCCGAGCCTTCCAGCTGCAGCGGACCATTCCCGTATTCCTGCAGCGCGAACAGCGCATATTGCTCGGTCCGGTTGGGCGCGACATAGGCCTCCGCCCCTTCGGCATCGAAATCGCGGGCGTAATATTGCGCGCCCATCGATCCGCGCCAGCGGCCTTGCGTACTCTGGACTATTTCCAGGCGCGCTTCGACACCGCCGACATCGAATACGGTGCCGACCGCGTCGCCTTCGAATTCGGTATGGGTGTAATCGGAATAGCCGACGCGCAATTTCATGCGCTCGAAGAAACCGTCTCCCAGGGCGAGATCGGCCAGCAAATCGGCGCGGTACTGGCGCAGGCCGATGCTGACGCGTTCTTCGCCCTCTTCCTCGCCTTCCTCTTCTTCGTCACCCTCTTCCTGGCCATGATGATGACCGGCGCCGGGGCGGCCGGGAATGCCATAGGCCGTGTCGTAAACGCCGAAGGATGCACCCAGCTTGGTGTCGCCGTCGATGAAAGCGAGGCCGACGTTCGCCGACCAGGTTTCGCTCGAGGTGTTGGGCACGAAACCGCGCTGTTCGGCGGCTTCACGCAGCTCGTCCGCCTCCCCGAATTCGCCTTCAGCTTCTTCCTCGGCTGCTTCCTCGAGCAATTCCGCGCGCAGGGCCGGTGCGACCGAGAAGCCGGGGATTTCCAGATCGCCGGTCTCGCGCCAGCTGCCGCCGAAATGTGCGACCAGTCCGGTCTGGCCGAAGGGCACGTCGACGGACGCGCCCGCTTCGCGCAGGTCGGTCGCCGTGTCCGCGCGGACGAGCGCGTCGACATGGACCGGCTCGTCCGGAATGCGGCGTGGGATGCGCTTGTCGATCACGTTGACCGCGCCGCCGATCGCCTGGCTACCGAACAGCAGCACGGCCGGGCCGCGCAACACTTCGATGCTCTCCGCGTTCAGTGGGTCGATCGAAACCGCGTGGTCGTCGGACGTATTGGACACGTCGATTGCGCCGACCCCGTCGACCAGCACCTTCACACGTTCGCCGGAGAACCCGCGCAGGACCGGGCGCGAGGCGCCGGGCGTGAAGCCGGTTGCGGAGACGCCGGGAAGATGGGCGAGAACTTCGCCCAGCTGGCCATCGAGGTTGCGCTGGAGTTCCACGTCCTCGACCACACTCGTCCCGGCGAGCAGGTCGAATTGCCGCAGCCCCTGCGCGCTGACGATGATGACGTTCTGCGGATCCCGGCGGCGGTCATGCACATCGTCCGTCCGGTTCGGATCGGCGGCTTCGGTCTCGGGAGACTGCTGCGTCGTCTGAGCGACAGCGGGTGTAGTCCCGACGAATGCAACGGACGACAGGAGAAGGGCCATGCGGTCATGATGATACAACATAACAAGCTCAATAGCGCCCGCATTTCACGTTGCAACCCAAAACCGGTAGGTTTGGACGAATGCACGGCAATGCACGACGAACCGCACAGATCGCCGCGAAAATATCGGTCATCGGAGGAAAATGGAGCGGGCGAGGCGATTCGAACGCCCGACCCCAACCTTGGCAAGGTTGTGCTCTACCCCTGAGCTACGCCCGCTCACTGACGCTCGCCGAACCGTATGGCCCGGTGGGGAGGCGGCCAACTAGCAGCGGGTCATGAGTCCCGCAAGCCAAAAAAACCCAGAATTTGCGACAGGCTTGTCGCTTGGCCCCTGCTCCTTCACATTGCCGTGCGAATGCCCACATGGGGCGCACTCCAATTTACGCAAACAGGGTGGATTAACGTGGCAAGCATGGGTCTGGGCATCGACGAACAGAAGGCGGTCGACCGTTTCAAGCAGGACATCGTCGAACCCTCGATGTCGAAGCTGATCATTCTCGATTTCTTCGCCGAATGGTGCGGCCCGTGCAAGGCGCTCGCCCCGCTGCTCGAGAAGGTGGCGGCGGAGTATGCCGACAAGGGGGTCGAACTGCGCAAGATCGATGTCGACAAGGAACAGTTCATTGCCGCGCAGTTCCAGGTGCAGTCGATCCCGACCGTCTATGCGATGTTCCAGGGGCAGCCGGTCGCCGACCTGACCAATGCGCGCACCGAATCGCAGCTGAAGCAGACGCTCGACCAAATTCTCGCGCAGATCCCCGTGCAGGGCGACGATGCCGATGGCGGCCAGCCGCCGCAGCAGCAGGATGTCACGCAATTCGTCGAAATGGCCGAGCAGGTGCTGGCAGAGGGCGATGCGGAGCGCGCGGCGGGTATCTTCGGGCAAGTCGTGCAGATGGCGCCGGACAATGCGGCAGCGCATGCCGGGCTCGTGCGCGCACTCGTGCAGGCCGGACAGGTCGAAACCGCGCAGGCCGCGCTGCAGGCAGCCGAGACCAATCCGGCTGTCGCGTCGGACCCGCAGATCGAGCAGGCTAAAAGCGCGCTCGAGCTTGTCGGCAACAAGGTCGACGATGGTGAGGTCGCCGAACTGAAAGCCAAGGCCGAGGGCGGCGACATGCAGGCGCGCTACGACTATGCCGAGGCTGCCTTCGCCGCCGGTGATCGCGATGCGGCTGCCGATGAACTACTCGCCATGTTCGAAGCCGATCGCGAATGGAACGAGGGCGCGGCGAAAGCCAAGCTTCTGCAGATTTTCGAAGCGGTCGGGCTGGAAGACCCGTGGGTCGTCGCCACGAGGCGGCGGCTGTCCAAGCTGCTGTTCGGATGACGATGACGAAGCGGCTGTCCATCTTCCCCCTGCCCGGCGCGATCCTGTTTCCGGGCTTGCAGCTTCCCCTGCACATCTTCGAGCCGCGCTATCGCGATCTGGTCGGCAGCGCGCTCGCCAAGGACCGGCTGATCGGCATGATCCAGCCGCAACGCTCTGCCGATCGCGCACCGCTGTATGACATCGGGTGTGTCGGCCGGATCGCCGACGTCGAGGCGCTGGAAGACGGGCGCTACAACATCGTGCTCGACGGCGAAGCGCGGTTCCGCGTGCTGAAGGAGCTCGATGTCACCACCTCCTTCCGCCAGGTCGAGGCGGAAATCCTCGACGATCCGGAGAACGAATTTCTCTCCAGCGTGGAGCGCGGCAACTTCGAGTTCGAGGCCCGCCGCTTCGCCGACCTGCAGGGCTATTCGGTCGATTGGGATTCGGTCCAGCGGCTCGACGACGAGACGCTGATCAATGGCGTCGCCCAGATCATTCCCTTCGATGCGGCCAGCAAGCAGGCCCTGCTCGAAGCGCCGAACCTGTCGCAGCGCTGCGAGCTGATGATCCAGCTGATGCAGTTCTTCGCCCTGCGCGACGACGGCGACGAGATCGTCACGTTGCAATAATTGCCAAACGGCATCCGCCGATGGTCCTCGCTAGACGTGCAGCAAGCTGCAGCCGCTGCGGGCGCGCTTGCAGGCTTGAATTCTGTCTAAAGGCCGAAGCTTCCGCGCAGTCCGTCGATTACATATTGCGCAGCGAGTGCCGCCAGCAACACACCGAGCACGCGAGTGACGGCGGCTTCGACCTTGTCGCCGAACAGGCGCATCAGTGGCCCGGCGGCGATCAACGCGAACATCGTGATCAGCAGCACCGCTCCAAGTGCACCGAGCACGGTCAGCGTCCCTTGCAGACCCTGCGCCTCGTTCATCAGCAGCATGATGGCGGCGATCGCGCCGGGGCCGGCGAGCATCGGAATGGCCATCGGGAAGACCGAGACATCCTCGACCTCGGGCGTGGCCGCGACTTTTTGCGCGCGGTCCTCGCGCCGCTGGGTGCGTTTCTCGAACACCATCTCGAAGGCAATCCAGAACAGCATCAGCCCGCCGGCGATGCGGAAGCTGTCGAGTTCGATATGCAGCGCGCCGAGCAATTGTTCGCCGAACAGGGCGAAGACCAGCAGAATGGCCGCCGCGATCACGCAGGCGCGGATCGCCATGTTGCGGCGCTGCGCGGAGGTCGCACCCTTGGTCAGCCCGGCGTAGATAGGCGCACAGCCCGGCGGGTCGATCACCACGAACAGCGTGATGAAGGCGGAGAGGAAGAGAGCGGTCATTGCGCGCGTGCGCCTCGCAAGTCGGCGGGCCAACTCTCGTCCACGACCAGCGACCATTCGCCGTCGGTGAAGGCGTAGAGCCGGAAGATACGGGCAGAGCCGGAATAGCCCCACCGCCAAGAGAGCGTACCGTCTGGCGAGTTCGTCGGTGCCAAATCCTCGGCCACAGGTGGCGCGGCACTCGTCGGCGCGGTGCAATCGCTAACATTGCCATCGATGGACTCTAGTCCCTCGACCACAATGGCATTCGGGTCGGACACGGATGAGGTTGCCTCAGGTGGCGGCTGGGGATCGTCGAGCGCGGCCGCGTTATGCAGCCATTCGTAGTCTCCGCTGCGTGCGCGCCGCCAAGAGGTCAGATAACTGCCGACCTGGCCAGCTGCATTCTGGAAGCGGCCCTGGCTGACCGCGAAGGCGCCATCGCAGCTCATCCAGACCAGCGCGGGCGACCAGGGGGCAATTGGCCCGCTGTCGTCGAGATTGGGCAACCACTCAGCTGCGACTAACTCGCCGGATGCGGACACGACCTTCGCGCTCGCAGCAGCGAATTCGAGGGATGCAGTAAACTGGCCCTTGTCTTGCGCAGCCCGCAGCATCTCGCTTTCGCGCGCGACGATCCGGCTCGGCTGAGCAGCCCCCGGCGCCGAACGCATAAGCCGTTGGTACTGGTCGTCCGAATAGGAGCGACCGGTACACCCCGCCAGCGCCAGTGCGATGGCGAACACCGCCAGTCTCATATTGTGCCTTCGGGCAGGTCCAGCCCTTCGTTGCGAAAGGCCGCGACCACGGTGTTGCGGAGCAGCACGGCGATGGTCATCGGGCCGACCCCGCCCGGCACCGGAGTGATCGCCCCTGCGACGCCTTGCGCGCCGGCATAATCGACATCGCCGACCAGCCGGCCTTTCTCCGCGCCCTCGGCAGGCGGCAGGCGGTTAATGCCGACGTCGATCACGGTCGCACCGTCCTTGAGCCATTCAGCCTTGACCATCTCCGCGCGCCCCACTGCAGCGACGACGATGTCGGCGCGCTTGACCACGCCCGGCAGGTCCTTCGTGCGGCTATGCGCTATCGTCACAGTCGCATTGGCGTCCAGCAGCAATTGCGCCATCGGCTTGCCGACAATGTTCGAGCGACCGATCACCACCGCTTCCAGCCCGGACAGATCGCCGAGCCGGTCGGTCAGCAGCATCATGCAGCCGAGCGGAGTGCAGGGCACGAAGCCGCTCTGGCCAACTGCCAATCGGCCCGCATTCGTGACATGGAAGCCGTCGACGTCCTTGTCGGGACTGATCGCGGCGATCACCGCCTGCTCGTCGAGATGGTCAGGGAGGGGCAGCTGAACGAGGATGCCGTCCACGGCCGGGTCGGCGTTGAGCTGCTCGACCAGCGCCAACAGGTCGACCTCGCCCGTATCGTCAGGCAAGCGATGCTCGAAGCTTTCCATGCCCGCCGCCACGGTCGCCTTATGTTTTGAGCGGACATAGACCTGGCTCGCCGGATCCTCGCCCACCAGCACCACGGCGAGGCCGGCCTTACGCCCGGTTGCCGCCTCGAACTTCACCGCCTGCTCGCCCACACGCTCGCGCAGCTTGGCGGCGAAGGCCTTCCCGTCGATGACCTGCGCTTCGCTCACGCCATGCCCCGGATGATGCCGTCGAGCACGATCAGCACCACATTGATCAGCAGGATCAGCACCAGCGGCGAAAAATCGATCGTCCCGGTGTTCGGCATGAAGCGCCTGATCGGCCGGAAGAGCGGATCGAGCAGCCGGTTGATCGCGTCGTAAAAGCTCATCAGGAATTCGTTGCGCCCGACCACGTTGAAGGCGAACAGCAAGCCGATGATGAACTGGATGATGACCAGCATGATCAGCGCGCTCGCGAGCATGGAGATGATATTGTAGATGGTGAGCAGAGCCTGCATCGAACCCGTTATCCCTTCTGGCGGCCAATGGCCGGTGTCCTACACGCCTGACGCACCCTGCGCCAAGCCTTGAATGAGCGCTATCCCGCACTGACGAGCGTTCCTGCACCGCGCGCAGTGAAGAATTCGAGCAGCATCGCATGCGGCACCCGCCCGTCGAGCACGACGGCAGCTTCGCAGCCCGCCTCTACCGCGCTGACGCAGGTCTCGAGCTTGGGGATCATCCCGCCGCTGATCGTTCCATCGTCGCGCAGCCGGGCGATATCGACAGGGGTCAGGTCGGTCAGCAGATTGCCTTGCTTGTCGAGCACGCCGGTTACGTCGGTCAGCAGCAGCAGGCGCGCTGCGCTCAGAGCCGCTGCGAGGGCGCCGGCCATCGTATCGGCGTTGATGTTGTAGGTGTGCCCGTCCTCGCCGACGCCGATCGGCGCCACGACCGGGATCATGCCCGCCGCCGTCGCGGTTTCCAGCACGGTCGTATCGACCTTCGCGGGTTCGCCGACGAAGCCGAGGTCGAGCGCTTTTTCGATATTGCTGTCCGGATCCTTGACCGTCCGCGCCAGCTTCTTTGCGGTAACTAGCCCGCCATCCTTGCCGCTGATGCCGATCGCCTTGCCGCCGGCGCGAGCGATCGAGCCGACGATCGCCTTGTTGATCGCGCCCGACAGGACCATCTCTGCGACGTCCGCAGTCTGCTTGTCGGTCACACGCAGCCCGTCGACGAAGGTCGTCTCGACGCCGAGCTTCTCCAGCATCGCGCCGATCTGCGGTCCGCCGCCGTGGACGACCACCGGGTTGATCCCGACGGCCTTCAGCAGCACGACATCCTCGGCGAATTCGCGCGCGGCGCGTTCGTCGCCCATGGCGTTGCCGCCGTATTTCACCACGAAGCTGCGCCCCGCATAACGCTGGAAATAGGGCAGCGCCTCGATCAGCGTTTCCGCTTTCGCGTGGATGTCGCGGCCTGCCGCGGTGTCACCGGCCATGATGGGGAGCCTCCTGAATGCAGCCGTGCCCTAGCGGGGCGCGGCTACAGGGGGAAGCCCGTTTGCGAGGCGATGCGCTTACTCGGTGGCAGCCGCATCGGTGGCGGGTTCGTCGCCCTCGGCCACGATGACCTCGTCACCCAGCAGGGGATCTTCGCCTTCCATCGTCACGCCCGACACGTTCGCATCTTCGCGGATGGGCTGGTTGAGCCGTTCTTCCTGCGTCGTTATCGCAGCGTCGGGGATCGTCTCGACCGTCTCGTCGCCATCGGGATTGAGGAACATGATGACGGCCGCCACGGCCAGCAGGACGATGATGCCCACCCACATCCAGCGGGTGTGCGGCTTGGTATCGGGAACGGGATCGGACATTCTCGGGTCTCCACTGTTTGCGTACCAATGAGCGAACCCGCGCCGACGTTCCGGGCCCGGCCTTGCAATGGCCGAAGCGGGCGGTAGTCTGTCCGAACAGGGGGGACGATCGATGGACGAAGACAAGACTAAGCAAGACCGGGGAAGCGTCAAGTTCGGCGACGGCATACCGGCCAGCCAGCGCGAGCGGAGACCGGCGAGTGGCAATGGCTTCGATGCCAATCGCCCGACCATCGTCAGCCTGCTCTATCTCGCCAGCTTCCTTACCGGAATTACCGGCCTCGTCGGCATCGTGCTCGCGCATGTCTGGAAGGGCGAATCGCACGAGCCGTGGATGACGAGCCATTACACCTACCTGATCCGCACCTTCTGGTTCGGCTTCGTTGCCAGCCTGGTGGCAGCCTTGCTCAGCGTCGTGCTGATCGGCTTTCTGCTCTTTCCGCTGATCGCCATCTGGTTCGGCGTACGTAGCGTGATGAGCATGCTGAAGGCCCAGCGGCGCGAGCCGATGCCGGATCCCGCAACGCTGCTGTTCTAGGCGCGCGGGGCGCCGCCCTACGTAGTCTTCCGGAGAGAGGCAGTGCAGCGATCCGCGGCACAGGCGGGCGATGCTTCGCCTTGCCTTGCCGCTCGCCCTCGCCTGCCTCGCACTCAACGCGCCGGCACCGCTGGCGGCTGACCCGGTCGATACGATCGACGCGCAATTCCCGCTTTGCACCTCCTCGCCGCGGGTGACCTGCGTGGTCGATGGCGACACGATCTGGCTCGGCGGGGCCAAGATCCGCATTGCCGATATCGACGCGCCCGAAGTCTCCCGCCCGAGTTGCCCGCGCGAGGCCCGGCTCGGCGCGCTCGCTACGCAGCGGATGCAGGCGCTGCTGAACCGCGCTCCGTTCTCGTTGACAGGCACAGCAGACGGGCGCGACGAGGATCGTTTCGGTCGCAAGCTGCGCGTCGTGTCCCGCGATAGCGAGAGCTTGGGCGCCATACTGCTGCGCGACGGGCTCGCCCGGCCCTGGGGCGGCAAGCGGCGCGGCTGGTGCGAAGCTGCTGGAGGGGCCGTGTAGGACAATAGTTGGACTCGCCGAGGGCCAGCACCGCAACATGGACCGCATGGACCACTGTCCTGGCGCAAAAAGCGCGAGAGCTTCGGTTCACCCCCATCGGGAGACAGAAACAGGCGCGCAAGATAATTTCATGGTCGCATCAGAGCAGACTGGAGGCAAGTAGGAAATCGCCGAAGCCTTTAAATGGAGATGTCGGGTTTTCTCTCCAACGACACCTTCACAATTTAAACTCTTTCTTAGACTCTCTCTGCGAAAGATCGCGTATTACAGAACAACGGGCGCCCTGAAGATCCCATGGGAGGGATCATCGATTTTTGGGGAATTGGACATGGCAAGCATTCACAAGGACACGCCGGAAAGCGGCCGCCGCAAGGGCGATCGCAGGCAGGCACAAGTAGTTTTCGAAGGCGTGGATAGGCGCAAGGGCGACCGTCGTTCCTGCACGGATCGCCGGGCGATGAAACGCCGCAGCGGCAGCGATCGCCGCGCTTGAGCTTTAGGTAGGACGGCGGGCTTACAATCTCCGCCGAGCATAGTAGCAAGAGGGCATGACATTGGCCCGCTTGCTAGCACCCCTCGCCGCCCTCCTCCTCGCCGCCTGCGCCACCACCGCACCGCGCGACACGCCGCAGGACCGGTTCTGGCAGGCGCTCTCGAGCCATTGCGGCAAGGCCTATGAAGGCGGCCTCGCCAGCGAGGATGCACGCGATGCCGACTGGGCGGGCAAGCGCATGGTGGCCCATTGGGCGGAGTGCAGCGAAGACCGCGTGGCCATCGCCTTCCATGTCGAGAGCGATATGGAGACGGCAGTCGAGCGACCTGTCTGGAACCGCAGCCGCACGTGGATCGTGACTCGCGCGACCATCGCCGATGCCGCGCGGACGACGACCACGCGCCTGACGCTCAAGCACGATCACCGCCACGAGGATGGCGAGCCCGATGCCGTGACCTTCTACGGCGGCACCACCGAACTCGGCAGCGGGAGCGCCCGTGGACGGGACTTTCCGGTGGACGACGAAAGCATCGCCCTGTTCCGGCGCGAAGGACTGGACGCCTCGCTCACCAATGTCTGGCGGATCGAGGTCGACCCGGCGAGCGATCCCGACGCGCACTTCGCCTACCAGCTGACGCGCGTGAACGATCCCACCCGCCTGTTCCGTGTCGAGATCGACGCGAGCACGCCGGTCGCTCCGCCGCCGCCTGCCTGGGGGTGGTAGGGCGCGATCGTTCAGTAATGCGGTTCGCAGGCGACCCCGTCGCCGTCGCCGTCCATGTCGCTGCGATAGCCCGGCTCGCCGTAACGTAGCGGTGCCTTGCCGGCCGCGCGGACCTGGTCGCAGCCGGGATAATAGGCGCTAGCCATGACCGCTTCGCGCTGGGCCTGCTGTTCGGGCGTGAGCGGCTCCGGGGCACTGCTTACGACGTACCAACCCAATCCCAGCAATCCGCAGCTAGCGAAGGCGGCGCCATAGAGGCTGTCGGTGAAAGCCTTCTTGCGCGTCTTGTGGCGGAATAGCGCGCGCCCGGCCAGCGCACCGGGCAGGCCGCCGAAGAAAGCGAAGGATACCAGAGTGGATTCGCGCACCCGCCAGCCACCGCTTTCCGCCTGAGCCTTGTCCCACCCGAAGGCGGCAAAGGCGATGAAGTTGATCGCGATCAGGAAATAGACGGCATATTCGAGCATTGCGGCAGGACTAATGCCGAGTGGTTAGCAAAGCGTGCCACCTTCGCTATCGCTTCGCGCGATGGGAAAGCTTCTCCGCTTCGATCCGAAACGTCGCAAATCGCGCAAGGCTCGCAAGGTCCGGCCTGCGAAGTTCGGGCGGCGGCGGTCGGGGTGGATGGAGGCGTGGGTCGCGGTGCGACCCTTCGTGCTGCTGATCGTGCTGGCGACGCTATCCTATATCTTCGCCCTGCCCGGCGTGGTCCCTGCGCCCGGTTTCCTGTCGAGCGAGCCGCAGGTGATCGAGGGGCGCTTCACCCGCTGCGGGCGCGGGCGAGGTTATTACTGCGTGATCGACGGCGATACGTTCAAGATGGGTCAGACCGGCGTGCGCGTGGTCGGCATCGACACGGCGGAGCGGGATGCCGAGTGCCCGGCGGAGGCGGCGCAGGCCGAAGCCTCGACCCGCGCGCTGCAAGCCTGGCTCAACCGCGGCCCCTTCGAAATGACCGCCCGGCTGGACAATCCCACCGACCGCTACGGCCGGGCGCTCCGCACCGTCACCCGCATCCGCCCCGACGGCAGCGAGGACCGGCTCGCGGACTTCATGCGCACCGAAGGCGGCGCGAGGGGCTATTGGGGCGGATGGAGAGGGGGGTGGTGTTGAAGCGACAAGGCCGCAAG
>JAPYPR010000050.1 GCA_029937545.1 Erythrobacter sp.
AAGCCGGCGGAGATCCGGCTCTTGTTCGCGGACACTTGCCCGCATTCCCGCTTCCCGGGCTACAGACCGCTTCCCTTCGAATGTAACAAGGTTACATAAAACTTGACCTCGGCTTGTGATGTTGTAACGTTGCCAGATCGAGGAGTCGCAGAAAAAGTCTCCCGTTTTGGAAGAGGAGCACATCCATGTCCTATGTCACGCACTCGAACCGCGCCTCGCCCGGAAGCATCGCCGCAGTGGTGGCCGTGCATGCCGGGGTCGGCGCGTTGCTGGTTTTCGGCCTGACCGTTAGCGGCAACCTGCCCGAAATTCTGACACCTATAGAGGGTCGCAATATTCCGGACACGCCGCCCCCGCCTCCTCCCCCTGCGCCACCGGAAGATGCGGTTGCGCCGAAAGAGAGCGCCAACCCGCCGGTATTCACCCCGGTGCCCAAGCTCGATCTGAAGCCGACGCCGCCGATCATCGATACGACGGACCTGATGCCGCCGCCGATTCCAAGCTGGCAGCCCGGACGCGGCGAGATCGTGCTGCCGAAACCAGCACCACCTGCTCCCACGCCCAGCTTCGAGCCGGTATCCGCCCGTCCGAAGAACGATCCCGGGGGCTGGCTGTCGAACAACGACTATCGCTCGAGCTGGGCCCGCCGCGAATTGACAGGAGTTGCCAAATTCCGCCTCGAAATCGCCGCCAATGGCCGCGTGTCGAACTGCACCGTCACCGGCTCGACCGGACATAGCGAGCTGGACGCGGCGACTTGCAGCCTCGTCAGCAAGCGCGCCCGCTTCGAGCCCGCGCGTGGCGGCAATGGCGAGCCGGTGGCCGGAAGCTACACGGGCTCCGTCCTCTGGCAGCTGCCCGAGTGATGCTCCCTAGCGAGCGCCCTGCTCGAGCTTTTCGAGCGGGGCCTCGCCCCCGGCATCGGGCAGCGTCCAGATCGCCACGTTCATGAGTGCCACGAAAGCCAGCAGCACCATCAGCAGCGCGTTCTTCACATTGCCGGTCCGCCGCCACAGGAAAAAGGCGCCGAGCAGCAGCAAAATTGCAGCAAGAACGGTGAGCGAAAGGACAGCATCGAGCATCGCCTTCCCATAGCGCGACACGCGCGGCTCGCAAGCTTGCGGAGAGCTTCCACGGCGGAACGGGGTCGCACCCCGCTCGTTGCCAAGGGAAAGGAGACGATCATGAGCATTTTCGGCAAGATCAAGGACGCGATTTTCGGCAAGGATGCGAAGGCACAGGAAGCGCCGCAGACCGCTCCCTCCGGCGCGCCGAAGACCAATCCCGGCAATGCCTGGGCCAATGCTCCGGTCGTCGAGAAGAAGGCCACCCCGGTGGTCGACGTCGAGAATCATCTCGACTCCATGTCCGGCGCGGACCGCCTGAACTGGCGCACCTCCATCGTCGATCTGATGAAGCTGCTGAACATCGATTCCGATTACGAAAGCCGCAAGGCGCTGGCGCAGGAATTGGGCCGCGAAGATTATTCGGGCAGCGCCGAAGACAATATGTGGCTGCACAAGCGCGTGCTGAACGAGCTTGCGGCCAATGGCGGCAAGGTCCCGGCAGACCTGCGCGACTGATTTCGCCGCAGCCCATTTGACAGGTCATGACCGGCGGCGCACACCGCCGTCATGACTTCACAAGGCTACGAGATCACCCGCCGCCAGGCCCTCGCCGGGCTTGGCGCAACGACCGCGCTTACCTTGTCGGGATGCGCGACATATGCCGCCGATGGGACATCGGCCCCCGTCAACGTCACGCCGGACGAATGGCTCGACCAGGTCGGCTACAACCTCCTTGCGCATGAACCCGAGCGAGCGACTTCGCTAGGTGTGGATACCGGCAGCCATGCCGCGCTGCGCAGCCAGCTGGAAGACCAGTCGCCCGCGGGGCAAGCGGCTTATGCTGCCACGCTGCGGCGCGATCTCGAGATGACCCGCGCCTATCCGCGCGAGCTGCTCGATGCCGACCAGCTGACCAGTTTCGAAGTCGTCGAGAGCGCCTATGCTTTGGCACTCGACGGTTTCGCCCTGCCCTACGGCGACACGCCCGTCGGGAATTGGCGCACCGCGCCTTATGTCGTGATCCAGAATGTGGGCGAATACCTTGCCCTGCCGCGCTTCATGCAATCCTCCCACAACGTGGCGAATGCCGATGATGCCGACGCATACATTGCGCGGATGGAGCAGATTCCGTCGGTTTTCGACGGAGAGCTGGAGCGCATTCGCGCCGCCCGCGGCATGGGTGTTGTGCCGCCTGCCTTCCTGCTCGACAAGGCGATCCGCCAGATGGAACAGACCATCGCGAGCGCCGGGAAGGGCGAGCTGTTTGCCGACGACCTGCGCGCCAAATTGAGCGCCAGCGATTTGCCCGAAGTCTGCGCAGATCGTGCGATGGCGCTCGAAACCGGCCCGATTGCCGAGGCGCTTTCCCGCCAGCTGGCCGAATTGAAGGCCGAGCGCGCCGTGGCCACCGATGCGCCGGGTATCTCCGCGCGGCCGCAGGGCGACGACTTCTACGCCTGGGCGCTGCGCTCCAGCACCACAACGACTCTCTCCGCAGACGATATTCACCGCCAGGGTCTCGAAGAACTGGAAGCCCTTCACGCGCGGATGGACCCCATCCTGCGGGAGATCGGCTATACCAGCGGCAGCGTGGGCGAGCGCATGCAGGGCCTGGGAGCCGATCCACGCTACAAATTCGCGCAGGGCGATCCGGGCCGCGAGGAGATCATGGAGTTCATCGGGGACCGGGTGAACTGGATCAAGGCCCAGATGCCGCGCGCCTTCAATACGTTGGTCGATCCCAACTTGGAGGTTAAGCGTATCCCGCCTGCCGAGGAAGTCGGCGCACCGGGTGCCTATGGCGGTGCGGGCAGCAAGGACGGCACCACCCCGGGTCGCTTCTGGATAAACCTGCGGACCACCGACCTGCACCGCAAATACGACTTGGCCGACCTCACCTATCACGAGACCATTCCCGGCCATGTCTGGGAAGGCGAATTTTCAAACCGCCTGCCGCTGATCCGCTCGATCCTGGCGTTCAACCCCTTCAGCGAGGGCTGGGCGCTCTACGGCGAGCAACTGGCAGACGAGCTCGGCACCTATGAGGACTTTGCCGTTGGCCGCCTCGGCTATCTCCAGAGCCTCGCCTTCCGCGCCTGCCGCATGGTCGTCGACACCGGTCTCCACGCCAAGGGCTGGAGCCGCGAGCAGGCCGTGCGCTTTTTCGTCGAGCGCAACGGCAGCAAGCCCGACGAGGTCGAAAGCGAAGTGGATCGCTATTGCAGCTGGCCCGGCCAGGCGACCGGCTATAAGCTCGGACACAGTCGCATCGTCGACCAGCGCGCCCGTGCGGAAAGCGCCTTGGGCGCGGCCTACGATTTCAAGGCGTTCAACGATGCAGTGGTGCTCGGCGGCAATGTCCCGATGGACGTGCTGGAGAAAAACGTCGGGCGGTATATCGAACGGGCTGGCGCTTGAAATAAACCGCGAGGTCCGGTTCCCATACTAACAGTCACGTGTCATACCCGAGACGAATGACATCGGGGGGTCGATATGAAACGTTTCAGCTTGGCATTTGCGCTTGCGCTCGGTTTGTCTGTTCCGGCGCAGGCCGATTGGCACGTGGCGGAGTCCGATCACTTCGTCGTCTACGCCGACGACCGGGCGAAAGATGTGCAGGAATTCGCCGAGGCGCTGGAGCGCTACCATTCGGCGATGAGCCTGCTGCAGATGCGGGAAAATACGAAACCCAGCCCTTCCAATCGCGTCACCATTTTCGTCGTCGGCAGCGAGGGCAAGATCCGCAAGCTTGCCGGTGAAAATGCCAAGAACGTCGCCGGATTCTACATCCCCCGCGCCGGCGCTTCGCGAGCCTTCGTTCCGGAAATCAACATGCGCGGACGCGAGACCGATTTTTCTGTCACGGTCCTGCTTCACGAGTACGCGCACCATTTTCTGATTTCGGCCGCGCCCTTTGCCATGCCGCGCTGGATCAACGAAGGTGCAGCCGAATTCTTCGCATCCGCCAAGTTCGAAAAGGATGGTGGCTTGCAGATCGGGGCTCCGGCCTATCACCGTGCGGCGGAGCTTGCTTATGCCAAGGATGTCAGCGTGGAAGAGCTGATCGATCCGGAGCTTTACGAAAAGAACAAGGGCAAACGGTTCGACGCGTTCTATGGTCGCGCCTGGGCACTCTACCACTATCTTTATTTCAACAAAGAGCGCAGCGGCCAGCTGCGAGACTATATGGTCGACATCGCGGAAGGGGAAGCTCCGCGCAAAGCCGCCATCGACGCTTTCGGCGATCTCGATACCCTGCAAAAGGAACTCGATCGCTATATCGACCAGCGCCGGATGAACGTCTGGACACTGGACGCGAACATGCTGCCGACGAATGCGGTCACCGTGCGCCAACTCTCGGAAGGCGAAGGCGAAGTGATGCCCCTGCGCATTCGCTCACAGCGCGGCGTCGATCGGGAAGAGGCTCTGGCAATTCTTCCCGAAATCCGCGAGATCGCAGCGCAATATCCCCGCGATGCCGGAGTGCTGACCGCGCTGGCCGAAGCGGAATACGATGCCGGCAATGACGGAGAGGCGATTGCCGCAGCAGACAGGGCTCTCGCAAACGATCCCAGACGCAAGAATGCTTATGTGCAGAAAGGCTATGCCCTTTTCCGCCAGGCGGCGTCGGCAACCGACGAGGATGCTGCCTATACTGCCGCGATGGCGCCCTTTTCCGCGCTGAACCGGCTCGAAGACGATCATCCGATCCCGCTGATGTATTATTATCGCAGCTTCGTGGAGCGCGGCGAGGAACCGAACGAAAAGGCACGTCTCGCCCTGGAACAGGCAATGCAGCTTGCCCCGTTCGACAAGAGCCTGCGCATGAATGCGGCGATGATGCAGGCCAGCGAAGGCAAGATCGCCATCGCCCGTCAGACCATCGCACCGATCGCCAACGATCCTCACGGCGGAGGAGTGGCACAAACGGCCCGGCGCTTCTACGAAGCGATGGCCGGGGTCGAGGAAGGCACCGCTTGGAACCCGGGCGCAACCCTCGATCTGGCCACGGCAATCGCCGATGCGGCCAGGGACGACGATACCGGATCGGACCAATAGCGCTTCTCTGCCAAAGCGCCGCTCGCGATAGACTATGTCGACAAACTCGCTGCGCCTGCCAGCGAGATCTGGGAGTGCCTAGCGCACCTGTGCGTCGGTTTCGACCAGCGCGATCTCGTATAGCTTGGGCCAAAGCTTGCCCGTGACGAAGAGGCGCCGCTTTTCCGCGTCCCACGCTATACCATTGAGGACGGCATCGCGCCCATCTACAGGCAACGAAGCCACCAGATCGGTCAGGTCGATCAGGCGCTTCACGACGCCATCCGCCGGATCGATTGCGACGATATAGGGCGTCTCCCAGATATTGGCGTAGACCAGCCCATCGATCATCTCGAGTTCGTTCAGGCGGCGCAGCTGGCGGCCGTTCAGTGTCACGTCGATGGTGCGGACGACGTCGTAGCTCTCTGGATCGAGCACCCGCAAGGTCGCGCTTCCATCGGAGTGGATCAGCCCTTCCTCGGATGTCGTTAGCCCCCACCCATCGAGCGGATAGCCCTCACGCGTCGCTAAAGGCTCTAAAGTTTCCGCATCCCAACGATGGATCGCGCCGTCGCGCCAGGTCAGGCTGATGAGCGCGCCGTCCCAATGGGCCAGACCCTCGCCGAACTGGCTCGGCGGAAGGGCTGTTTCGCGCAGCACCTCGCCGGTCTCCAGATCGACCTTGCGGATCACCGACTGCCCGACCCGCCCGGTGCTCTCGAACAGCGCGCCTTCATGCCACAGCAGTCCTTGCGTAAACGCGGCGGCGTCATGCGGGTATTCGGCGACGACCTCGGCGCGATAGACCACCGGGCCGGAATAGGCCTGCTCCGCCACGACTGGCGCCGTTTCCTGCGCCATCGCTCCCTGTAGCGATGCGAGAGCGACGGCAGCGGCGGCAACTCTGAGGACCATGTTCATCCTCAATCCTTTGGTCGGACCATGCTGAGCGCAAGATGAAGGAGCAGGCGGAGCGGTCGAGCCTCACCTCCAGCCGGGCCAAGAAAAAGCCCCGGTCCGGTTTCCCGGCCGGGGCTTTCTTGCGAGATCCCGTCGACATTACATTCGCGGGGCTCTCCTCTCCAACCGATGAAGCGTCAGGCGGCTGCGGGAGCCGCGTCGCGCACGCCCTGGTCGACATGGGCGGCGAAAGGTTCGAAATTATCCACGAACAGCTGCACCAGCTTGTGCGCGGTGCGGTCGTATTCGTCTTTGTCGTCCCAGGTCGAGCGTGGGTCGAGGATCTGGCTGTCGACGCCAGGTACACTCACTGGGACTTCGAAACCGAAGTTCGGATCCTTGCGGAATTCCGCGTCGTTGAGCGACCCGTCGAGCGCGGCGTTGAGCAGCGCGCGGGTGGCCTTGATGGGCATGCGATGGCCGACGCCGTACTTGCCGCCTGTCCAGCCGGTATTGACCAGCCAGCAATGCACTTCGCCCTCGGCAATACGCTTCTTCAGGAGGTTGCCGTAAACGCTCGGGTGGCGCGGCATGAAGGGCGCGCCGAAGCAGGTGCTGAAGGTTGCGGTCGGCTCGGTCACGCCGATTTCCGTGCCGGCGACTTTGGCCGTGTAACCCGACAGGAAGTGATACATCGCCTGGTCGGGCGTGAGCCGCGCGATCGGAGGCAGTACGCCGAAGGCATCGGCGGTCAGCATGATGACGTTCGACGGCGGCGGGCCGAGATTGTCGGCGCTGGTGTTGGGGATGGACGACAGCGGATAGGCACCGCGGGTGTTCTCCGCGAGGCTGTTGTCGTCGAGATCGATCTCGCCCGCATCGTTCATCACGACGTTTTCGAGGACCGTGCCCTCCATCTTGGTCGTCGCGTAGATTTCCGGCTCGCTAACGGGGTCGAGGCGGATCATCTTGGCGTAGCAGCCGCCTTCGAAATTGAAGACCGCCGTGTCCGACCAGCC
>JAPYPR010000095.1 GCA_029937545.1 Erythrobacter sp.
AAGTAAAAGTCGTAACAAGGTTTCCGTAGGTGAACCTGCGGAAGGATCATTACAGTTATTATATCTTGCCAGCGCTTAACTGCGCGGCGAGAATAACACCTTACACACAGTGATTTTTTTTAAAAGAACTATTGCTTTGGCTTGGCTAACGCTGGGCCAGAGGATTCAGTAAACTTCAATTTTTAATTGAATTGTTATTTTAATATTTTTGTCAATTTGTTTGATTAAATTCAAAATAATCTTCAAAACTTTCAACAACGGATCTCTTGGTTCTCGCATCGATGAAGAACGCAGCGAAATGCGATAAGTAATATGAATTGCAGATTTTCGTGAATCATCGAATCTTTGAACGCACATTGCGCCTTATGGTATTCCATAAGGCATGCCTGTTTGAGCGTCATTTCTCTCTCAAACCTTTGGGTTTGGTATTGAGTGATACTCTTAGTCGGACTAGGCGTTTGCTTGAAAAGTATTGGCAAGAGTGTACTGGATAGTACTAACTGGTTATTCAATGTATTAGGTTTATCCAACTCGTTGAAGTGCTGGTGGTAAATTTCTAGTAACGGCTCGGCCTTACAACAACAAACAAGTTTGACCTCAAATCAGGTAAGAATACCCGCTGAACTTAAGCATATCAATAAGCGGAGGAAAAGAAACCAACAGGGATTGCCTTAGTAGCGGCGAGTGAAGCGGCAATAGCTCAAATTTGAAATCTGGCACCTTCGGTGTCCGAGTTGTAATTTGAAGAAGGTATCTTTGGTTTTGGCCTTTGTCTATGTTTCTTGGAACAGGACGTCACAGAGGGTGAGAATCCCGTGCGACAAGGTGCCCAATTCCATGTAAAGTTCCTTCGACGAGTCGAGTTGTTTGGGAATGCAGCTCTAAGTGGGTGGTAAATTCCATCTAAAGCTAAATATTGGCGAGAGACCGATAGCGAACAAGTACTGTGAAGGAAAGATGAAAAGAACTTTGAAAAGAGAGTGAAAAAGTACGTGAAATTGTTGAAAGGGAAGGGCTTGAGGTCAGACTTGGTTTTACCAGGCCAGCATCAGTTTGGATGGCAGGATAATAGCTAAGAAAAGTGGCACAGCTTCGGTTGTGTGTTATAGTCTTGGTTGATACTGCCTGTCCAGACTGAGGACTGCGTCTTTGACTAGGATGCTGGCATAATGACCTTAAGCCGCCCGTCTTGAAACACGGACCAAGGAGTCTAACGTCTATGCGAGTGTTTGGGTGTAAAACCCGTACGCGTAATGAAAGTGAACGTAGGTGAGAGCCCTTTGGGTGCATCATCGACCGATCCTGATGTCTTCGGATGGATTTGAGTAAGAGCATAGCTGTTGGGACCCGAAAGATGGTGAACTATGCCTGAATAGGGTGAAGCCAGAGGAAACTCTGGTGGAGGCTCGTAGCGGTTCTGACGTGCAAATCGATCGTC
>JAPYPR010000018.1 GCA_029937545.1 Erythrobacter sp.
AAAGAAAGGGGTCCGTCTCCGGGGGGAGAGACGGACCCCGAGGGGGTGCAGGCGGGCGGGGAGCGGTCCCGCCCACACCGGGGAGGTCAGCCGGCGAATTCGGCGGTGGATTCGCCGAGGCCGTCGGCGGGAGCGCCGCTGGTGTCACCGGCGTCGCCGGCGTCGTCGCCGAAGGGCGGCAGCTCGTCCGTCTTCGCGGCCAGCTGCTGCGAGACGTCGCGGCGACGGGTCGGGCGCGACCAGACCACGTTGTAGCTGCCGTCGTCCTGGCGGAAGCACGAGACCTGCAGCGGCGCAGCCAGCGACGGGTCGTCGATGCGGCCGTTGAGGAACGCTTCGCCGGTGTTGTTCGAGTGGAGCTCGAAGAGCGCGCCGACCTGCACCCAGTTGCGGTTGGGGCCGAGCGCGTGGACCTCGAAGCGCGGCGCCTTCGGGTTTGGGCTGTTCACCGGGCGGAGCGCGATCGTCATCGCCACGGCGAGGGTCGAGATGCGGCCCATGTAGATGCCGTTGTCGTTCTGCTTGATGGAACCGATGTTCATGGTAGTTCTCCTGGTTGGCGTCTCGGACACCCTGTCTTCGACACCTCTCTCAATCCCACTCCTCTCCTCGGCCTCTTCAGGCCGAGCAGGGCGCGCCTCGCGCGCCCGTCCGGCGTCCGCGCGTCTCGCGCGGCGACGGGTCTGCCTTGGGGCAGTTCAGGAGTTGTCAGGGCTGATCGAAGAGGACGAACAAAAAAGGGGGCCGAAGCCCCCTTGGATCACTTGATGATCGCGGCGGCGTAGCCCCCGATGGTTCCAGCAATGACGCTGAGCGAGATCGCGGTAACCTGCAGCCACCGAAGTGTGCCCATGTCCTTGCGCATGGATTTCAGTTCGCCGACGAGGCTGGCATTGGCTTCGCTGATCTTCACGGCGATGTGTCCTTCGAGACTTTCGACCACCTTCTGGGCTTCGTCTGCACTGATCTTAGCAGAACGCAGCGCGCGGAAGAAGTCGATTGGCATGTTCGTCATGGTAACCTCCTTGATCTGACGAGGGTTCCGGCAGGACGCGCGGGACCAGGAGGTCAGGGACGCGATCGGGCGCAGCCCGTCGCGCCGCATGGCGGGCGGTGGGGGAACCGATTTTCTAAGGCGGCGGGCTCGCAAGAGACCGCGACGTGAAAATTGGGGGGACCGCCGATCCTTGACCGACGCCGGGTCCGCGCGTCACGCTGGGAGTGCCGGTGAGCCCTCCCCCGCCCCTGGACCGAAGCTGCCCTCGAGCAACTTGTGGCGTGCCGTCTCCAGCTGGGCGATGCTGGCGATCCAGACCGACCGTGCGACATGGTCATCCGGAGACTGTGCGAGCTTCTCCGCAAACCTGCGGGCCCGATGGTTGATCGCTTCGGCGACCAGCAGGATCTCGTCGAAGGTGAAGCTGTGCGCGAGCGCACATCCCGACGACCGCAGCGGAAGCGTTGCGTAAGGCACGAACGGATCGGCGAGCGGCATGTAATGCCGAACGGCTTCGTCGACGGCCTTGACGACGGTGTCCATCGGTACCCCGGCGATCATCCCGTTGTCGTCGGCCGCAGCATCGTCGAGGACGGCGAAGCTCCCGGCCTCGACAGTCACGGCGAAGGGTGTAGGCCCCGCCGTTGCCACGACGCATTCGTCTGTGACGAGAAGCACGTCTTGGGGTTCAACCTGATTGTCGCGGAGCGCGGACAGCGCCGCCGCGGAGGAAGCGAAGTGGTGGACCCGGTGCATTGCCGTATCCTTTCGATCTGTATGTTCAGAACAAATTCACGATTGACAAGAGTCCTTGTGCGACTGCGAACAGATTGTCTCAAAGCGAGGCAATCCAGTCGCTTGCGGCGGTTTACTTGTCGCTTGTGAGCTATTGCATCCGTTCCGGAGCAATCTGCCGTTCCCCCTTGCCTTTCGTCCGCGTCAGCTGGGGTTGCGAATGATGAATGCTCGGATCGCCGCCTGCTGGCGGTCCAGCTTGGCGGTCAGCGCACCGATGTCCGACCGATGGGCGTGCTGCAGGCGCGCCAGTGAATCTTGGTATTCGACCTCATCGGTCTTGCGCCATCCGCTGTCACCACGATGCGCCGCTGGCGAATTGGCGGAGCGTGCGGCATCGCGGCGAAGACGGTCCTGCAAGCCGTTAAGGCGCGCGCGGACAGCATCGCGGGCGGCGATCATCCGGTGATACTCTGGTTCCTTCACGACGGCGCTCCGAGGCGCTCGAGGAGCATCACGAGGATCGAGGGCTTCTTGGCCTCTTCGAGCTTGCGGCTGTCGACGACGTGGGTGCCGCCCCGGGTGATGGCAAAGCAGTCGAAGGTGGGCGACTGCCCGCCGTTCGCGTTCGGAATCGTCGAGCCGCGATCGTGGTACTGGATGTCGATAAACGCCGGTGGGCCGCCGGTCTCGTAGGGTCCGAAGTAGAAGGTGACGCGATTGCCGTCGCTCGTCTTGGTGGTCAGGGTGAATCCCCCGTCGGGAATGTCGATCACCTTGTGCGGAACGTCATTGAACTGTGCGAAGCCGATCGCGGTTGCGTCGGCCGCCCGCATGACGGGCAGTTCGGTGATATCGGGCATGGGACTTCTCCGTGTTGAGAGGATCAGGCGGGCTTGGCGAGCATCAGCTGCTCGAAGCGGCCGCGCACGGCGCGGGCATCGCTGAAGCGATTGTCGAGGCGGTGGCGTGCCAGGATCGATGCTCGGGACGCCGCGATCCGGGTTGCCTCGTCGAGCGTCGGCAGGCGGGGTGGCCAGCCTTTGCAGAACCGCAGATCGGCGGGCATCGCAGCCTCCAGCGCGCGGCGCTCGGCCGCGTCGCGCTTCGCGCGCTCGATATCCGCCCGCAGCGTCGTGGGGAGCAGATGCGGTGCGGTGTCGGCGAGCCATCGCGCGGGCTGAAACGAAAAGGTCGAGCGTGCCTCGAGGTCGACCAACTGCAAGAGCGCTTCGCGATTGGTCGGCGCTGAAGCCGACGCCTTGGCGTCTGCCAGGGACTGCAGCACGCAGTAGCGGCATGATAGGCGAGTGGAGCCGTAGCAGGTGTAGGCTTCGTGGAGCGGGATCCCGAGGGCGTCATGCAGCGCGAAGACCTGATCGGTCGCCCAATGGACGATCGGGTGCCACACCATCATGGCGGTGCCGTTGGCGTTCCCCGGCCTCGCGAAGCGGTCGTCGGGCTTCCATTCCGGCGCCTTGCTGCGCGCGGCGCTCTCGTCGCGTCGGATGCCGATGATCTGGACGATCGTTTCGCCGGCGAATTCGCGTGCGAGGAAGGGCCCAAGCACCTGCGCCTTCTGCTCTGACGTGCAGAATCGGAGTGAGGCCGAGGACCACGGACCGATGAGGTTGTAGATCTCGAGATTCTCGTAACGGGCTTTCCCGTTGGCGAAGCGCTGTTCCCAGCGGTCGATCAAGTCACCTCCGCGGCGGCGGCGAACGTGCAGCCGGATTCCCGCGCGCACGGCCAGCGCTTCGACCATATCAGGGGTGCTGTCCCATTCGGCGCGGCCGAGGTCGGCATGGACCGCTATGCGCCGGGAGCGCGGATGCCCGATGGCATCCAGCGCCAACATGGTCGCGAACAGCGCGGCCGAGGAATCCTTGCCGCCCGAGAGGTTGAATACGGCCCAGGCACCGTCCCGCAGTGCCCGCTCGATCTCCGGCGGGAGCGCGATTGGGGGGATTGCGCTGGCCGCGGGAAGGACGATACGGCTGACGGCGGTCACGGCGACCCTGCCGGGCATGCGAGCCATTCGGGTTCGTCGTGCGCAATCGGCTTGTCGAACGCGGCGGCCTCGGCCTTGGAAAAAACGGTCGCTTCAGCCAATCGTCCGAAACCGGTTTCGTTGTTCCAGAACGACAAGCCATGCTCGGGGTCGCGCGTGGCGAGCACGAAGCCCGAACGGCCTTCGTCGGTAGGTGTGCCGTCGAGGCCGGCGCGCAGGATATCGGATGTGCTGTGGTAGCGGATCCCGGCTTGGGTGATCACGATGGCCCCACCGCCGAACTCGTCGTGGCGAAGCCGATCGCAGGTGTAGGCGTACTGGAATCCGAGCGGCAACGCGGACTTGGCGCACGCGAACAGCAGGTTCGCGACCTGTTCGACGCCGAACTGGTCACCGGTGAAGCTCACGATCTTGGTGTCGGCCTCGGGTCCGTCCTCAATGGTGATGTCGGCGTCGAGACAGGGAAAATCCGCGTCGGGAAAGATCGTCATGACGCCGGCGAACGGGTCGGCATCACCGCCCGGGAAAGCGGTCGCGAATTCGGGGCCGAGGTCCGCCACGAAGGCGGTGGCTTCATCGCCCTCGACGCCGTTGTCGATGGCCTCGATCGCGCGCTGGACCGCGGCGATCAGGCGGGCTTCGGACGCGGTAACGGTGACCGCGAATGCGGCCTGAAGATAGTTGTTTGCCACGGTGGGTCTCCGGTTGCCGTCAGGCGAGAAGGGGGGCGACGGCGGGGTCGATTTCGAAACCGAGCTGCCGCGCGAACTCGGCCGCACGGCGGATGGCGCCAGGCTCGACCTTCAGCGATTCGGCGACGATCTCTAGTGTGTCGCCGTCCTTCGACGGCGCCATGCTGTGCAGGTGGCCGTGCGCGGTGGTGATGGCGAACGGCCAGGTCATAGCGACCGCGACGACGCCTTCGGCGTGTACGAGCAGCGTGTCGCCGGTCTCGATCGCCTCGTCGATCTGCGTCGCATCGTAGGCGTTGCCGGTCGTCTCGAAGGCGTGGATGCGGTGCGCGGTGAACGCGAAGCGCTCAGAGTCGGTCAGCATCGGCCTCTCCCTTCACGGTGACGGTGATGATGTCGGGGTCGAGGCCCGGCGAGCCTTGCGGATTCGCGCGGAGCATCCAGCTGGCGGGCCGTATCTCGCGGGCCCAATCGGCGAAGGAGGGGACGCGTCCGAGATCCTCGATGACGTGCTGCTCGCCGATCAGGCGGACCGGCACGATGCGGCCGTCGCTGTTGACGATCGTCTGGCCGAAGATCGTCTCCAGCATGAAGATGCCTTCGGCATGGTGACGCAGCGCACGGTGCCGGGGGTCGGCGATGATCGCCTTGGACTGGTCGAACCAGTCGTGAAGCGCCCGATAATCCTCGACCCGTCCGCCCCAGCGGCGAACCGACGACAGGCAATGGTAGTAGCAGTGCGACATCGGTCAGCCCTCCCATTCGTGGGTGAAGCACTCGGTCTCGGTGATCCGAACGCTGTGTTCGAGGACGGCCTTGCGCGCGGCGATGTCGATGGTGAGCTCGCCGAAGGCGCCGTCGCCGTCCTCCCAACCGTTGTGCTTCTGGGCCAGCATCTCGAGGCCGAGATCGTCGATCGCTTGGGCGAAGGTCGTGTCGACCTCGAATGCGTCGCCGCGGAAGGGAACTGACCAGGACGTGCATGGCATTTCGGGCATCGGCAGTTCCGGTGCGGTGCCATCGTGGTCCGCTGGTCCCTGCAGGACGATGCTGTGGATCTGCCCTTCGTCGCCGCACCCGTCGTAGAACACGACGATCGTGCTGATCCCGTTCAGGACCGCGACCGCGCAAACCGCCGCCAGCATCAGCGAGGGCGCATCGTCGCGCGGAGCGGTGCGAAGGCGCGCGGTGGGCTGGGTGTTGGTCGTCATGCGGGTTCTCCCATGAGAGCGGCGAAGCGGACGGCCTCGTCCGGGTAAGCGCCGGAGAGGTTGCGGTGGATGGTGGCGAACGCCGGCAGGGGGAAATTCCCGCGCGCATCAGGTCGCGTGGTCTGCAGGGCGCCGAGCACGACGTCCGCGATGCTCGCCTTGTGGCAGACGGCCTCGGCGTCGTCGTAAGTGACCGGCGGCGCCATTCCGGCTTCGAGCCAGGAGCCGATGCCATCTTCGACGGCCTCGGCATACGCTCTTGCCGGACCAAGGTCGGCGTCGTCCCCGATCACGAAGGCGAGCGTGGTGTAGGTTCCGAAATCGTGGTGATTGGGCTGCGCGGTGAGGGCGCAGCCTTCGGGCGGCGTTCCGAACAGCGCAATCAGGGCGGCGCGGTAGGCGTCGACCTCCAGGCGATTGACGGCGGCGAAATCGGGTGTGTGGCCGAGCTGGGCACAGTCTTCGTTGGCGGGGGCGCCGCCAAGGTCGATCGTGATGGGCATGGGGGGTCTCCTGCGATCCTCCTCTGGATCGTCGGACCAATCCCCCTCCCCTTCAGTCCTTCGGTTCGCTCGGTCGTGGCTGGGCGGGTTCGCCGCGGATCAGGAGGCGTTTCGCTTCGGCCTGGCCGGGCGAATCCTGCTGGGCGAGCGTCTTGAGCCGGTCGGTCTCGAGCGCGGCAGCGAGGTCTGCAGGGACGTCACAGAAAGGCTCGATGAGGGCGATCGCGGAGCGGGGTGTTGGAAGTTCGCCCGGAAAAGTGCCCTGCCAGAGGAAAGCGTCTTCCTCGCCGTCGGCATCAGTTTCGAACACTTGGGCGAAGAATGTTTCGAGCGGGCGGTCGTAACCGACGACGGCGCGCACGGCACGGCGCTCGCCGTCTTTGATCGGGATGTCGCGTCGGCTCATGGTAATCCGCCCTCCTGTGGCAATGTTGTACGTCGCCAGCGCGATCGTGTCTTGTGCTTCGCTTTCGGCATCCGACCAGCGGACCAGAAACGCGCTGACATAGCGGCGCTGATTGGGCTTCAGGTCTTCGTGGAGCAGTTCGTCGGCGGACAGCTCGGGCAAGCCTTCCTCCTTGAGGAATGCCGCATATTCCTCCGTGAGTGCGCCGATCGAACGTCGACCGTATTCCGCCGTCCACAGGGCAGCGTCGATCGTGTCAGGGAAGGACCGCGCGCCGCCGTCGTCAGAGCGGCGCTCGAACAGGAGACTGCCGCCGTCACCATCCCAGTTGGCGGGGTGGACCCCGATATGCCAGTTGTCGCTCGCCGGAAGTCCGCCGCCATCGAGGCAGGTGACGTGAACGCCGGTTCCGCTGGCGAAGTAGCGGGAGAGCATCTGCGCGCCGCCGCCGATGGTCTCGATGTCGAGCCCGTAGCGTTCGGCGAGTTCGCGGTAGGTTCCTGCAGGGTCAGTCATGGATCTGTCCGATCGTGGTCTGGGCCGATTTCTCGGTCGTGCGATTGCGCCGGTGCAGCGCGTGGCGCTGCGCACCTTCGGCGCTGGTGAGGGCGAGGCGGATCCGCGCGAGTGTTCGCGGCGAGCCGGCCTTGCGGGCGTGGTCGCGTGCGATGCGGAGTGCGGCGATCGTCGCGGCCGCTGCATCGGCCTCGGCTTGCGTGGCGGGGCGGAGCGGGCGCATCAGTAGTCGCTCGGAAGCATGATGGTGATGACCCGGCGCGTGATGCTGGCATCAGCGGGATCCTCGCTGCCGTATTCGAGATCGATGTCGTAATAATCGATCTTGAACCACACGGGCGTGTCGTGGAACGTCATCTGCCCGAAGTCGCGCTCGCCATGGGCATCGTTGACGAAAGCGTGCTGACGCATGGCTTTCATCATCTCGGCCTGGGCGAGCAGCCCGCTCGGCGTGTCGTCCGAGCAGAACTCAGCAAGGCATGCCCGGGTGAAGTTGACGAGTGCGGTTCGATCGAGACCTTGGCGCGCGCGGTCGTTAAGGCGTGCGATCTGTTCGGCGCGAGTGAGTGTTTCGCTGATCATGCGGCCAGCTCCAGCTGTGCGTTGAATTGGGAGATCCAGTCCGCCAGGTGCGGGCGTTCCGGGAGCGGGATGTCGGCCGCGGCGTCCTGAAAGAGCCGCAGCGCAGTCGGCGCCTCGTGCGCGATGCGATCGATCTCGCCCTCAGGGAGCAGCTGCTCCGCGCGGATGAAGTCGGTCATTCGTCCAGGTCGCTTCTTGGTTGTGGTGCGCCAGAGGCCTTCCACGGTGCGGAGCCGCGGCGCGGCCCGGGCCTCGATCAGGACGATGAGCCGCAGGCACCATGCAGGGAGGTCGCGGATCTCGTCAGGCTGCGAGCCGCAGCACATGAAGCAGGCCGATTTCGGCGGGACCGGGAGGCCTTCGGCCTCGATCCGAGCGATGCAATCGTCGCGCGTCCAGCCCCATTCCCGCAAGGGGTAACGGCATTCGAAGCGGTCGCTTGGGATGGTAAGCGCATGCGCGTGACGCCGCGTGTCCGCCGGCGACGCATCGTAGCCGATCAGGCGGATGACCTTCTGGCTGCGCGCCCATGCGTCGATGGCCGGCTGCCATGTCTCGACGAACTTGTCCTGGGGCGCGATCTTCCATTTGAGGCTGCAGCTGTGTCGGCCGAGGCTGATCGACGGCAGCGTGGCGTTGGTCAGCACGTTCTCGAGCAGGCTCATGTAGGGCGGCCAGTGCTTGAAGCGCTGCGGGACGTAGCGGCAGACCCGAAAGTCGATGCCGTGCGCGGCCATCCATGGCCGGATGACGTCGAGGTAGGCGTAAGTGGCTGGCTTTTCGCTCCCGGTATCCGCGGTGAGAACCAGATCGGGCTTTCGGCCCTGCGCGACGAGCTCGATGAGCATCGCGGTCGAGTCGACTCCGATACCGTAGGCGAGCACGATGGGCGGGTTGCGCAGGTCGAGCACGTCCACCGCGCGCCGCGGCCTCGTCGTGAGGAACGCCGGCGCGTTCATGCCGCGATCGGCAGCGACGCCGCCCAATCGTATTCGCGGAGCTCCGCGACAAGAGGTCCGTCGCAGTCCCACATGATCCACTGGCAGCCTTCGCGCTTGGCGACGTGGATCGCGGAGCGGATTTCCAGGGGCACGTCATGCGCTTCGGTAATGCCGACGTCGTTGCAGACGTGCATGAACCACCCGTAGTCGCCCTTTTCGAAGCACGACCAGGGGCACCGGGGCATCCAGTCGCGCGCGGTCGCGGGGTGCATGTGGGCCGTGCTGAGGACGAGCGAGCGCGCGATCTCGAAGTCGTTGCCGATGCCGCCGGTCACAGCGCGACTTCCTTGGTCGCAGGGGCATCGCCATCGATGCGCACAGCGCCGATCGCGTCGAACCCGTTGATCGCCGAACTGTTGTAGGCGTCCTTGTCGACGAGGCCCTGGATCGTCTCTCCGTTGGCGTAGCGGGCGAAACCGAGCGCATCGACGCCGGTCACGCGGCGAGCGACAACCCCAACCTTGCCCTTCGGAACCCAGTCGGCCCAATCGCCGCTGGCGCTTGTGACGACGAATTCACCGATCAGCGCGGTGTAGGCGGCGCGTCGTTGCAGGACCGGGCTCGCATCTTCCGGTACCGCTTCGCCGGTATAGGCGGTGAACCGGTCGGGATGCCACGCGCGGAGGCTCGATCGCGCATTGTCAGCGAGAAGCGCTGCGCATCGACGTCCCGACGCGCGGTATTCAGCTTCGAAAGCAACGATGGCGAGGCACCAGTCCACGTCCTCTTCGTAGAACGGGTCCGCCAGTCGCAGCGCAGCAGGCATCGCGGCCTGGCGCTCTTCCGACAGGACGATGCCGCCATGGCTGGCGGTGTGAACCTCCCACACTCCCGGAAGGATCTGCTCGGACTGTTGGGGGGAGCCCCACAGGGTCGCGACAGGCGCTGGAACGGATTGAAACTTGTGCATTGCTCGTCTCCTCAACCGGATCGGGCACCCCCCTCCCCCTTCCCTTTCATCCCAGGGCGTCGAGCCGAAAGGCGGACTGGTCGTTGTCGATCGCCAGAGCCATCGCGCCGGGTTTGACCCAGATCTCCCGGGTGCTGAGGAAGAAGGTCTCCCCCTGCTCGGCCAGGAGGATCGTCTCACCGATCGTCTCGGCCATTCCGGTGGCGGCTGCGCCGGGGACCATGTTTCCGATCCATTCGCGCTTGGTGACGTCGCTTCCGTCGATGAGGTCGAACGCTTCCCGGCAGTGCCATTCGATGCCCTGCTCGCCCTGGACTGCGGTGAAGATCTCCTCGGGGTCGAACAGCGCCTGCAGCGCGGCAAGATCGAGTGTCGTGAACGGCCGATGCCATGTGCCGTCGGTCGCGATGATCCGGCAGACGAGGCGGTCGTTGGCGGCGGGCAACTCGAAGCGCTCGGCCTCGATATCCGTCGGGCGCGGGTCCGCCACCGAATTGAAGCCGTTGTCGTGGCAGGCCGATCCGCTCACGGAGTACGAGGACTGTTTCCAGTCGACGACACCGTAATGCCCGCCGGTCTGGTAGTGCTCGCGGCGTTCGTCGGCGACGCACGGTTGCCCTCCGGTGACGCTGTGGCCGCCCGCGATGGTTCCCGACGGGTCGCTGTAGGGTGTGACTCGCAGGATGTTGCGATGCCGCTGGTTTCCCCAGCTGGGGCGGGGATCGGCGACGGCGAAGGCACCCTCGCCCGTCGAGCTCGCGCCGATCACGGCGCGGCTGCTCTCCGAGAACGGCGTAACCTTGTATTTCCGGCTGCTGTAGGTCTCGCTAGTAGCGCCGCGCGGATCCGCGACAGCAATCCCGCCCGCTGCCCCGCCCGGTCCGGCTACCGCTGGTGACGGGGTGTCGAACGGCACGATGCGGAATACGTTGTTATACCGGGGGCGGTCGCCGATCAGACGCGGGTCGCTGACTGCATAGGGGCCGGTTCCGACGCTGACGTCGCCTTTGACGCAGGCCGCGGGCTTGTCCCAAGGGCGCACGCCGAGCTGGACGCTGCGGGCATGGCCATTCACGCGAGGGTCCGCGACCGAGAAGGCGCCGGTGCTGGGTTTCGGATCGCCGGTTACCGTGCCGGTCGGCTCGCCCGACCAGGTGTTGACGCCGAGGACGTGGCGATGCGTCGCGGGTCCGTAATTCGGCCGCGGGTCGGCAACCGAGAGCGCTCCCCCTGCTGGGTGACGAGCACCCGTGACGGCCTTGGCCGGTCGGACGAAGTCGGCGACAGCCAGAATGTTCTGGTGGGTGCCCGCGCCGTAACCCGGTCGGGGGTCGGCAACGCTGTGCGCTCCGTTGTGCGGGCGGCTCGCGCCGGCGACGACACGGCTGCTGTCCGCCCACGTCCGAACCCCTAGGGCCTCGTTGTGCCAGGCCTCCCCGGGGCGGGGATCCGCGACGGCAAATCGGCCCTGCCCCGGAGCACGCTGCCCGGTGATGACGGGCGCGCTGTCGGTCCAAGCGTTTACGCCAAGGGCGTTGTCCCGCAGGTGGGCTTCGGGCACGATCCCGTAATCGCGCAGCTGGCCGTCGACGACGGCGAGATCGTTGAGCGCGCGCCAGTCTTTTCCTGCCGGCACAAGCGCGAGGCGTAGCCAGGTCTTCCACTGCAGCGCCGGGATGCGGTGCATAGGCCCCGCGATCGGGTCACCCGGCAGCGGGAGCTTGCCGATCACTTCGCCGACGCCGCGAAGGCGATGGTGGCGGGGCTGATAGACGAACGGCGGGATCTTCTTCGTGTGGCGGGCGATCAACAGCGCACGTTTGCGGCTCTGCGCCAGATTTCCGATGA
Organism: Erythrobacter sp.; assembly: GCA_029937545.1. Lineage (GTDB taxonomy): Bacteria > Pseudomonadota > Alphaproteobacteria > Sphingomonadales > Sphingomonadaceae > Qipengyuania. Next base: position 11,413 of record JAPYPR010000018.1, read on the forward strand.
TGCCGCAGTCGTGAACATCGATGTTGACGCTGTAACCGTAGCAGCGGAACAGCGCGGTTATCTGGTCAAGGAGCCAGCGGCCGCGATTGAGGATGCGCGGCACGTTCTCGAACAGGATGATCGGAATGGGGTCATCCTGATATGCCTCGAGCGTCAGCCAGACACCGCGCAGCGCGAGGCGGTTCAGCGCTTGGTACTTGTCCGTTTTCGACTGCTTGGCGGACAGGAGGCCAGAGAAGCCCTTGCATGGGCTGGACTGGAAGAGGACGTCGACGTTTTCGCCGAAGATTCGCCGAATGTCTGCCGGCGCGGCCTCGCGCCAGTCCGACGGGGGTTCGGCGCCGTGGAAGGCGCGATACTGCTCGCGATCGAACAGATCGAGGACGGTGCCCGGAGTGCCTTTGATCCGCTCGAAATTGCGGATGGCACCGGGGTCGACGTCGATTCCGCCGGCGCAGACGAATCGACCCTGCATCGGGCCGACGCGCACCCTCGCCTTCTGGAAGCCGATGGCCCCGCCACCGATCCCGCAGAATAGGTGGGCGTGGCGGATGTCGCGGACGATCGTCGGCGAGGAAGTGAAGGGAACCATGGCTCGTCTCCTGTTGGATTCGAGCCGCTCTTCCCCCTCCTCTTTCAGCCGATGCCCAGGTTCGCCTTCAGGATGGCCTCGATGCCGTGGTCGCGAAGCGTCGCGGCGCGCGCAAAGACGGTTGGGCCCAGCTCGGCCAGCGCGGAGATCTTGCGCTGCTTGGCGTCGATGTAGTCGGGTTCGTCGTTGGCGATGACTTCGAGCGCCGCCTCGATCAGTTCGCCGGTACTGTTGTCACGGATGTCGAGGACGAGATCCGGCCTTAGCGGACCTGCCCTGGTGGTGAGATCGAAGAGAGGGCGCTTGAAGCCTATGTCGATCTGCCGCCGACGCCAGCGGTACTGAAGGTCGAGAAGGCCGATGACGGCGTCACGCTCGGCCTGGTTGTGCACCGCGATGAAGCTGGATGGGCGGGCGATCGGCTGCGCATAGCCGCGGAGCGCGGAAAAGCCGTCACGCGGGTTGTGTTCGCCTACGACGACGAGGACGAGGTAAGGCGGTCCGACCCGCGCTCCGGCATATTGGACCCGCGTTTTGACCTCGAGCTCGCGGCCTTCGGCGAGTGTGATGGTCGTTCCTGAAATGTCGAGAGCGTAGAGCGCAAGGAAGGCTTGCGGCGCCAGGCCCGAAGGCCATTTCGCCGCGGCTTTGCGCAGGCGGGCGAACACCACATTCCGATCGTAGGGGTCGACATGGGTGTAGAAGTGCTTCGCGAGGGGAATACCTGGCGCGATGTCCAGTCGCTCTGCAGCGCGGCGTAGGCGAGCGAATTCCTTCGCCATCGAAGTGTCCCGTCCTTGATCCGGAGGGAGGGGTTCGACGACGTTGACGTGCGCCATTTCCATGAGGAGCCACAGCAGGCGCGCGAGACGCGGTATCGCAACGCCCCGGGTTCGGTCGTCGGGTTCACTGTCGTCCGGCATGGCCGCCAGCTTCTCCGGCGCCAAGCGGTGCGCATTGAACAGGCCGTGCGGCTCATCGATCGTCGAAGGGATTGCGCTGCGCTTTTCGCGGAATCGCTGTGGGGCCTGCTCGCGGTAGAACGGACAGTCTGTCAGATGCTCGGGGCGCTTCTGCCGGGTGCTCGTCAGCCGCCGAAGGTAGTAGGTTTCTGCCTCGGACAGGTAGGACGGCGACATCAATGGCGGCGGCGTTTCACCGCCCAGACAGTCGCAGGCGATCCACTGGCCGTGTGTCCGCGCTTTGACCACCATCGTGACGCTGGCCCGATGATCGGCGTCAGTGCCCTCCCCTTCGTACCAGCGCACGAGCGCGTCGCGGACGACAACAGGCACGTCCGTGCGGAGAGACAGGCCTCTCGAATGGCGAGGCACCAACCACATGCGCGACACCTACCGCATTGGTCGTTGACGGTCTAGTCTGTTCACCGTATGTTCATGGACAAGGAGACCCTCGTCATGAAGCGTTCGGTATTCATCAATCGGTTCGATCTCGATATCACGCTGCGCGATGCCAGCGTCGACCTAGGCAATCGCTCGACCCGGCGCATGCTTGCGGCGGCGGCGATCGGTATGGATGTCGAGGACAGCTATTTCTCGACGGTCGAACTGCGCGAAGCGGTCGAGTGGGTTCACGAGGGTGTGGCGGGCGCCAAGCTGAAGTTGTCGATGATCCTCGGTAACGAGTGCGACGATTTCCAGCGCTGTCTCTACTACATTCTGGCGGGCCGGGGCGTCGTGCAGATGCTCGACGACCTCATGTGGCTTGAAGAGTTGCTCAAGGCGCGCGGGAAGGTCGCTGGCAAGCTGGCCAAGCGCCGCGTCGCCACGATGCCGCTGGTCAAGCCTTACGTCGCGAGTGAGCCGGACGGGCCGGTGGTAAAACCTGATCGGGATTTCCGGCAGGGTGCCTCGTGGTATCTCGATCCGACTCTGGCCGAGTAAGCGGTCAATCGATTGAGGATGGTCGGGGCGCGTTACGAGCGCACCTCGACCACCACCCTTCTCGAGGTCTCTGATGGATCGCCGACCCGAAAGGGCTGCAACGGGTTGTCGGTGTGAATGACGGCCATCGGCTTGCCGAGGACATCCAGCAATCGGCCCGCGATCCTCTGGGCATGGGTCCGGCTGCAGAGATCCTGGCGCTTTCTGCTGAACTGGCCGTTGGTTGATGCGGCGGGCATGATCGAACTCGCTTCCTGATGTGAGGGTGATCGTGGCGGGTGACGGTCAGAATACCGTCCGGTGGACCTTCGTTTGCGGCACGACCGAAAAGGCCATGCGCGCCATGTTTGTGACCCGGTAGCGGGCCGAGCCATGTTCGCTGATCGCCAGCGCCGTCTTGCGCCCGCGCTTCCGGACAAAGAACTCCTGTCCTTCGTAGCCGTCGGTAAACTTGATCGGCGAAGCGAAGCGTATTCGCATGCCGTCCTCGAGTTTCGCCGTCGGCCGCGCGAGATTGCGGATGCAGCGCCGGCGCCATTGCAGGGCGGAATGGTTCTGGGTGGGCGAGAGGAGCGCCAGGATACGCTCCGGGCATTCAGCCTCGTTCGGCCCGGCGGTCTCGTCCATGTCCTTGTACGCGAAAACATAGCCGTCCTTGGCGCGCGGATTCCAGCGCACGAGGCACACGACCGCGAACACCGGCCCATCGACGCCGTCGGTCGTCGGTGCCACCGCGGCGTAATAGACCTTGTTGCGCAAGCACGACGACGCGATGACGCGCAGGCCCTTCCGGCTTGGAAGCGGACCGCCCTCCCCTTCGGCCTCGGCCGGTTCGTCGATCACGCGCTCGTAAGTTAGCTGCGCATCGAGATAGGCCTTGGGGGTCGAATGCGGGTGCATGCTCGACAGGGGCATGGATAGCCATCCCATGGTATTATCCTTTCTTTAGAGAATGACCGGCTGCACGGCAACCGGCAGGTGGAGCGTCCGGCGAAGCGTCCGCGCTAATTGACCGATGTCGGCGAGAAGGCCGATCTCGCCGGTGGTCGCTGAACCCTCCCACCCTCCCCTGCGGGTCGCGGTCCTGAGCCAGCGGACTTCGCGGCCCGGCATCAACCGTTCGGGCGCAATCGTGACGCGAAAGTGATCCGCCTGAAGATCCATGATCGGTACGGGCCCTTGATCGGAGCGTGTTCTCAGGTCGTAATCGGCTGCTTCCAGATCCAGCGCGTGCGCCACTGCGCGCAGACGATCGCGCGCGGCGCTTCGATAGACCTTGGTCAGATGAGCATCATGAGCAAAGCCGCGACGCACCAGGGGAATCAGGACATCGGCCGATCGCAACGCCGCGATCCGGCTCCGGCATAGGGTTCGCAGATCCCGGTCCTCATCGTGCATCGCTTCGGGGTCTTGACCAGCGGCAACCCTACCCAAATGGCGCGCAAGGAGAAGGACGGCGGGATCGCGCTCCGGATCGAGACCCGCGTTCGTCGCGTCGGCTATGGCGTCGTTGACGGCTATCGTGCAGGTGGCGACCACGCGCAGAGCGTCAGGCTGCAGAGCGCGCTCGAAGCGGAACGGCAAGTCGTATCTGGTGAAGGGTGGCACCGACGATCTCCCAAAGCTGATCGCCTTTTCCGCCCCCCTCCCCTCTCCTGGCGTTCCGGTGTTCTGCAAGCAAACGTGCAAGCAAGTGCGCAAGCATTGCGATTGGGTATGCGTAAGCAATTGCGCAGGCCATTGCGCAAGCTAAAGCGCAAGCACTAGCGCAAGGGCTTGCAAAAGCGAAAGCGCTAGGTAATGCGCATGCGCAAGGTAAAGCGCAGGCGCGAGCGAAAGCAATTGCGCCTGCATGGTTGCAAGCTGAAATGCTTGCGGGATAAGGAGCGTGTATGTCGGTGATCTCGGTCAGCAACTCGAAGGGCGGTGCGGGGAAAACAACATTGGCAATGATCCTTGCCGATCAATTGGTCGAAAATGGGCTCAGCGTTGCGGTGATCGACGCCGATCCCAACGGAATCATCACAAAGTGGGCGGCTAAGCGTGCCGAAGCGGGGCGTGAATTGCCCTATTCTGTTACGTCTCAACCAAAGGAAGCCGCGATGATCGAGACGATCGCGCAGCTCGCCAACGAGAATGACATGGTCATCATCGATCTCGAGGGCACGGCGTCCCGGATGATGTCGCGCGCGTTGATCCGATCGCACCTGGTGCTGGTTCCGTTCAATCAATCGCCAGTCGATGCCGAACTGGCCGCTGCCGCTGTGTCCCTCATTCAGGAGGAGGAAGAGGCGGTGGAGCGCAAGATCCCGTTCCGGTTGGTACGAAGCCGCGACAGCGCCGCCTTCGCCACGAAGACGTCGAAGCGCATCACCAGCGCGATCGAGCAAGCCGGTCTGCCGATGCTTCCGATCGGCGTGGTCGAGCGTGCGGCGTACCGCGACATTTATGAATTCGGTCTTCGGTTGAGCGAGCTCGATCCATCGCAAACCTCGGGTGTGCCCAAGGCCATCGAGAACGCACAGGGCCTAGCGCAGGCCGTTGTCGATAGCCTGAAGGAGGATCACCGCCGATGAGCAGCTTCGGTTTCGGAAAGCCCGCAGAGAAGCGTGAAAAGACCATCGACAAGGCGGGACTGCCTCGGGGGCCGATCGTGGTAGATCCGGCCAGCGAGCGTGATGCCGTGGCGCGCGGCGAGCAGCTTGGTTATGTCGATCGTGGCCAGACCGATACGCAGCCGAGCGGTGCGGCGGGAAGGGGAGGGCGCAAGCGTCCGCCTGCGCCTCCGTCTCAGACCCTGTATATCAGGGCTCCCCAGGAATTGGCCGAGTGGTTCGAGCGGTATACCGAGCAGCGCGGCCACCGCGCGTTGTGGAATTCGATCGAGGATTTCAGGAAGCTCGTGGAGCAGGAAGAGACTGCCGATGCGGACCGACCGGCGTCCTGACGAGTTGGCGTTAAGCCGGCTCTTCGATCTCCGTTGCGCGATGGTTCTCCGCGTCGCATGGCTCCTCCGGCGGGCGGAAGGCCTTGAGGTAGTTGAACGCCTGTTCCGCCTTCGAGGCGGCGTGGATGATCGCGCTCGCGTCGCCTTTAAGGATCCGTAGCCAGTGCTCGATATAGCTCGCATGGTTGTCGTGAAGTTCGCCCGGTAGGCCGAGGTCGGCGCAGACCAGACACTGGCCGATCGATGCGACGAGTTCTTCGAACGCATAGGCGTTGTCGCCGAACCGCTTACCGAACTTGCGTTCGAGACGGCCAGTCCCGCCGGACCAATGGATGGATTCGTGGGCGCGGGTGCTCGCGTAGAGATCGTCCGAATGGAAGGCGCCCCGGGGCGGCATCTGGATGTAGTCGCCAACGGGTGAGAAGAACGCCGCGTTTCCGCCGTGACGGACCTCCACGGGGATTGCGTCGAAGAACGCGTCGATAGCGCCGCGGTGAGCGCTTTCCTCACGAGGCTCGGGCGGCGCCGGGGTGGGGTAGTAATGCGCGGGAAGCCCGTCGATCTGGTCGGCGTTGAAGACGTTGTACGCCTTGAGAAAACGGATCGCGCGGTTCTGCTCCTCGCCAGTGATCCTGTTCGTCTCGGTCTTGCTGATCTGCGAATAATACACGCTCAGCGACGAGGCTTCGCCCTTGCGGACCTGACCGCCGAGTTCTTGGGCCTGGCGATAGGTCATCCAGTACCGGCTGTTATACCCGTTTGCGTCGGCCATGGCCCACAAGAACAGCGTGTTGATGCCGGTGTAGGCGGTGCCGCAATGTCGGAGCGGGCGGCCGCCGCCGCCGGTGCGGTCCCACGGCCTCGCCCACGGCAAGACGCCGGCTTCGAGCTTTGACAGAATAAGGGCCGTGATTTCGCTGGCGATGTCGCGGCGCGGGCGGGAAATGCGTGAAGGCTTGCGCATGTGAGAACCTTTCAGCGGGGAAGGGCTCGCGCGGGTGCGCGAGCGGATTGGAAAGCGGTGAAAAAAATGGCGGCAGCCGGGGTGTCGCGGCTGCCGCCAAGTCGCCCAGGAGAGAGGCGAGGGGGCTATTCGGCGGGCTCGAGCGCCCCGTCGGGATGCTCGACGTCGAAGTCGTTGATGTCATCGCCGAAGTCGTCGGCGGGATCGTCATCCGGATCTTCGTTGCTATCGGCATCGGGATCGAGATCCGTGTCGTCGGCCGAAGTCTCGCCAGTGTCGTCGGCCTCGTCGTCGTCGTCCGAGAGGCCGTCGATGGTCGGACGCTCGATGTCGAAGCGCATGGCGTCGGGCACCCAGGCAAGGGCCGCTTCCTTGGTCTCGGTCTCGGTGATCGCTTCGCCGGCGAAGATCTTCTCGCAGGCGGAGGAGACCTCGCCTTTCTTGGACGCGCTGTAGCGTGCGGCCAGGACCGTCCCGCCGACCTCGGTCAGAAGCGCGAGCAGCGTGCCCTTCGCGACGCGGTCGAAGAAGTTGGCCGACGTCGGCCGCCACCACTGCGCGACGTCGATCTCGAGGATCGTGGCGAGGCGGGCGTGGAGCGGATTGGTCGTCGCCGAATACTCGGGCTTCGCCTCGAGCGACCCTGCGACCATGACCGCGAGCCAGGCAGCCTTCGCGTCGTCTTCGAGTGCTCGGAAGGCTTCGAAGCGCGCGACTACGTCACCAGCCTCGATCCAGCTGCTGTCCAGCGCCTCGCGGGCCTGTTCGATGGCGATGCGGGCCTGCGTCGGCTCCATCTCGCCGCCGATGACCGGATCCTGCGGCCGCGGCGCCTTCATGGTCGTGCCATAGCGATCGTATCCGCGATTGCCGTCGATCATGGCGAACAGCGCGTAATCGAGGGCGAGGGCAGGGTTGGCCAGAATCGACGCGGCGAGAATGTCGCGCCGCTGCATGGCCAGTTCGTCAGACAGGCGGGCGCTGAGCGGCTTTCCGCCGGGTGCCACGGCTTCCGGGGCGGGCGCTGCCGCGGTGCCGCGCTGCCGGCTCGATCCGGCGTCCTCGTCGTCGCCGGTGCGGATCGGCGTCTCGCTGAAGTAGCTGGTTTCCAGCTTCATCGTGCCGTCGGGCGCGAGGGTGAGGAAGGTGCCGACCTGTGCCTTGAGTTCATCGGTCAGGACCGAGGGACGGTCCTGCAGCTCGTCGTATTCACGGTCGAGCTTCTGATACTCTTCCTCGAGGGCGGCGGCCGCAGTGTCTTCGAGTCCGCCCGCCTCGATCTGCTCGGCGATGTCGTCCATGCGCGACGCGATTTCCTCGACGCGCGCCTCTTCGGCTTCGGTTAGCGGCGTGGTCGGCAGCGTGACGCGGTGAAGGTCCGCGGTCGCGTTGTAGATGTGCGAGCTGGCGATCGGGCGGATCCAGGCCAGGCCGGATTCCGCCCCGAGCCGTTCGGCCTCTGCCTCCATGATCTTGCCCGCCAGTTCGCGCGCGATATCCGGGTCCGACCAGCGGTCACCGTCCTCGCTGAACAGCTCGCGCTCGACGGTGCCGCCCGCGGCGACGTAAGCGTCTTCGCCGACGAGGATCGCGATCGGATCGCTCGCCTTCAGGGCGTCGCCGGCGATGGCGCGACGGATCTGGTCGGGCGTGGTGTAGCCGTAGCGGGCGTACTGCTCGTAGATCCGGACCTGCTTGGCCTGGTCGTCGGTGGACGCGTAGGCTTTCGCCATGTCGAGCGTCATCTCACCCTTGGCGAGCGCCTCGAAGACCGGGTCAGCAAGCCCAGCGAGCCGCAGGCGGCCTTCGACGAAGCGGCGGGTTACGCCGAACCGCTTCGCGACGCCATCGACGTCGCCGTCCATGCCGAGGAAGTGCTGGAACGCGCGGCATTCGTCTGCGGGCGTCATCGCCATGCGCTGGAAATTTTCGGCCAGCGAGGTTTCGCTGAGCATGGCCTCGTCGCCTTCGAGCACCTTGCAGGCGATCTCGGTGTTGGGATCGATGCGGGCGCCCTCGACGAGCAGCTGCAGGGCGGCGAGCCGACGGCCGCCGGCAAAGACGGCGTAGTGGCCGCGCGGCTTCTTCAGCGGGGTGACGAGCAGGTTCTGCAGCACGCCGCGCGCTTCGATGTCGGCCGCAAGCTGCTCGATGGAGGTGGCGCCCGACTTGCGGACATTGCTGTCCGAAAGCCGCAGCTTCGAAAGGGGGATCAGTTGGGTCATCGGTCTTCTCCTGGTGGATGGCCCGGCGAAACCTTCACCGGACACCTTTCCCGATCCCCCTCGTCTTTCCTCTTCAGGCCGCCTCCGGATTCGTGGAGGTGACCAACCGCTCGATGATCTCCGGAGCGCGTTCCGCGGGGACGAAGACCCGCGTGCGGTACGAGATGATCTCGCTGAAACACCCGAGCGACTTCAGCCAGGGGAGCTGGCTCGCCGGCGCGCCCACGATTTCGATGCGGGGCGAACCGTTCACGCGCGAGCGTTTCAGCTCGCAGGGGAAGGGCCGCTGGATGGGCATCGCGCTGCCGCCGACTACCGCTGTCGTGATCTGCGCAGGCGTGAGCGACGAGGTCTGCTCGACGCCCAGCGTCGTCAGCAGCTTCGCGACGTCCTTCGGGAACACGATGCGACCGAGCCACGAACGACCTTCGGCGTCGACGATCCGGTTCACCTCGAGGTGGTCAGAGGGCAGGGCGGACCAGATGGGCAGGAGGAGGCCGGTCGCCAGCTGGACGGTTTCATGGTCGAGCCGTGTGGCTGCCTCCTCGGCTTCGGTGGTCCACCCCTCTTCGAAGGTCTTTCGCGAGCAGGGTTCCCACGCGGATTCGAACATATCGAACTCGCGGAGATATTCGCGCCGGGTCGGCCGCATGAGCTCGATGCGCGGGACCGATGTGCCGTCGTCGGTCATGCCCGACCGAGCCTTGGTGCTCAAGGCGACCTTGCCCGAACGTCCATTCCTGAGGAACCGCGCGGTGCTGTCGCTTTCGGCGATGCGGATCGCGCGTTCGAGGCTGACCGGATGCCGACGCCGTGCGACTTCGATCGTCAGGAGGTGCGAGGTGGCTCCGCTCACCGGATCGGTGCGAAGCACTGTGTCCTCGAGGACGGTCGCGGTTTCCACGGGCATGGTCTCGACACCCACGTCGAGCGTACCTGCCTCGCGGGCGGCCGCCACGCGTGTTTCGACCAGCGCCAGGAACTCGTCGAAGATCAGGTTCTGCAGGCCGATGGGGAGCGCCAGCAGACGGTTGAGCCAGCGCTGGATGGGCGGCAGATCTTCCTTCAGGATCCCGTCGCTGTCGGTGAGCTCCAGACCGGTCCGCTCGGTGAATTCGGCGAAGTCGATGCTGGTCAGCTTGCCCCCGACAAGGAGATGGAACCAGGTGATGAGCGCCGACTTCGCATAATCGCTCTCAAGATTGTCTGCCGGATCGAACAGGTTCTGTCCGCCGGTCTGACGTTGGCCGCGCGTCAGGGCACCGAGGCTGTCGAGGCGCCGCGCGATCGTCGATGTGAAGCGCAGCTCGCCCTTGCAGGACGTCGTAACGGGCCGGAACAGGGGTGAGCAGGCCTGATGTGTCCGGTGGGTTCGCCCGAGGCCCTGGATGGCCCTGTCGGCTCTCCAGCCCGGTTCCAGGAGCAGATGAACGCGCTGCTGCTGGTTCGGCACATCGAGACTGGCGTGATAGGACCGGCCAGTGCCGCCGGCATCCGAGAAGATCAGGATGCGCTTCGTGCCTTCCATGAACGCCGCGGCGTCGGCCTGGGTCGACCGGGTGGTGCGTGTTTCCAGCTTCTGGCCGCCGTGGCCGGTGGGCACGAGACGCTTGGTCCTGCCGGTTACCTCGGCGACGTTGTCGTGCCCGAACCGTTCGAGGATTGCGTCGAGCGCTGCCTTGATCGGGGGGAGGGCGCACAGACGCTCGATCAGTTCGGCACGCTTCGCCTCCGCTTCGGGATTGACGACGGGATTGCCGGCGGCGTCGAACATCGGCCGCGAGCGGACCTCGCCCGTGTCATCCGTATAGGTCTCCATCTGCCGGGTCGGAAAGGCGCGCGTGAGGTAGTCGATGACGTATTCGATCGGGCTGAGCTCAATCTCGGGATCGGCGCGTTCTTCCGGAGACAGCTCGTTCAAGCGCCGTGTCAGGATCGACTCGGCTGTGGTGACAAGCTGCAGCACGACCGAGGTGCCGTCGGCGATATGCTGTTCGACAGCGGCGATCACGGTCGGCAGCTTCATGGCCAAAAGTACCTGCCCGAAGAAACGCTGCTTCGTGCTTTCAAAGCGGGAACGTGCCGCCGCTTTCGCGCCGGAGTTGAGCGTCGACTTGTCGAGTTCGTCGACCACGCCAGTCAGTTCGAGCGCGGCCTCCATGTTGCGGTGGATGATGCTCCATGCGTCGGCGTAAGTGTCGTAGATCGCGATCTGCTCCTCGGTGAGCTCGTGCCGCAGGATCTCGTACTCGACGCCGGCGAAGGACAGGGCGCGCGCCATGTAGAGGCCGGTCGCCTTCATGTCGCGGGCAACCAGTTCCATGGCCGCGATCCCGCCCTGACGGATCGACGAGATGAATGCTTCGCGATTCGCGAAGGCTGTTTCCGGACCCCACAGTCCGAGCCGGACGGCGTAAGCAAGGTTGTTGACTTCGGATGCGCCGGTGGCCGAGGCGTAAAGCACGCGCGCGGCGGGGAGCCTGTTCTGCAGGAGAACGCCGGCGATGCCCTGCTGCGAACCCTTCTTGGTTCCCATGGCACCTTCGCCGCCGGCAACACCGCCCATCTCGTGGGCTTCGTCGAAGGCGATGACGCCCTCGAAATCGTCTCCCGCCCACTGGATGATCTGCTCCAGGCGGCTCGCGTCACCGCGCATCGAGCGCAGCGTCGGATAGCTGACGAACAGCACGCCCTCGTCGAGCGTGATCGGTTGATCGATCTTCCAGCGCGAGAGCGATTGCACGTCGGCCGCGATCCCGCCCAGCGCGGTCCAGTCACGACGGGCGTCGTCGAGGAGAGGTTCGTTCTTCGAGATCCAGATCGCGCGGCGGCGACCTTGCAGCCAGTTGTCAAGAACGACCGCGGCTACCTGGCGGCCCTTGCCGGCGCCGGTGCCATCGCCGAGGAAGAAGCCCTTGCGATACCGTGCACCGTTCTCGTCGAGCAGCAGCCCGACGCCTTCCTTGTCGGGTCGGAAGCTCCCGGGGATCCACTGTGTCCACGCGCTTCCGGCGTACACGACAGTCTCCAGCTGGGAAGCTGACAGCAAGCGTTCGCTGACCGTCCGCTCGGGCAGGTGCGGAACGTGGTTGGGGATGGGGGCGGGGATCGAGCCCATCGCCACCGATTCGACAAGCGCCGTCGGGTGTTCGCCAGCGGCGGTGAACACGATCCGGCTCGGCCGATAGGGCAGATAGACGCCGGTCTGTTCCAACAACGCGGCGGGAGTCTCGAGCGCCTCGTAGGCGACCGGCAGGACGTTGTTGCGCACGGGTGCGCGGAAGGTTCGCGGCTCGGCGGGCTTTGCCCGACGGGCACTGCCGAACAAGGACACCGCCTTGGGCGCAGCGGGGGAGGGGGCTCGTTCGGGGATGAGGGCACAGCGCGGGGTCGGCTCGACAGTGTCGAGCAGCTCGGCCGTGGTCTGGCGCTGGATGGTCGACGGAAGACGATCGCCGGGGATCTTGTCCATCACGTAGAGACGGACGGCGATGCCCGTGCCGTGCTTCGTGTAGGCACGGTCCAGTCGGAGCGACGTGCGCACCGTCATCGGTGCCAGCGTCGTCTTGAGAATGTCGCACATTTTCGCGGAGGTGGTGAACCAGTCGGGCATGATCGCGACCAGGCGGCCTCCGCCCCGCAGATGCCGGATCGCTGCGGCGAGGTGGCGGACCGCTGCAAGATGGTCGGCACCGCGCCCAAGCGAACGCGAGAACGGCGGGTTCATCAGGATGAGGGAAGGGCGCGCCGATTTTGCCAGCAGCGTCGGAATAGCAGCGCCGTCGTGCCCGGTGATGACGGTGCCCGGAAAGCTGTCGGCAAGTCGCGACCGGCGTGCGGGATCGAGCTCGTTGAGATGCAGTTCCTTCACGCGCGGAAGATGAGCGACCAAAAGGCCGTTGCCGGCGCTCGGTTCGAGGACAATGTCGTCAGGCAGGGGCTGCGCGAGATAGACAGCCATCGCGGCGAGATCGGCGGGCGTCGAGAATTGCTGCCAGTCCAGCTGATCCTCGCTGCGAACTGTCTGGGTCGGCATGCGGGAGGCGAGGGCGATCGCCGTTTCGATCGTGGTGCGGTCGGGCGCTCCACAAGTCCGTTCGCGGAGTGCGAGCACCTGAGCGTGTTCGAGGATTTCGAAGCTGTCTCGCTGGCTCCACTTGCCGTCGGCATCGGATCCGCCGTGGGTGGTCTTCATCGCATCGTTCAGCACGGCGCGGGTGATGGCCTGGTCGGCAAGGATCAGCTCGGCCAAGGTGCGGGCGGCGGCAAGTGGCGGCGAGCGGCGCTGTTCGGCCGCGTCGAAGAGATCGGACATGGGACGGGACTCCTGGGCTGGCCCGATGCAGATCACACCAGGCTCAAGTCTCCCGTTCCCTCTCCCCTTTCACTGATCCGCCAGGACTTCGGCCCAATCGCCGTATCGTCTTGGCGGCGGCATTCGCCGGACTGTCAGGCCCTGATCGCGATATGCGCGAAATGCGATTCCGCCAGCTTTGCGGCCTTCGCGCCCGTTGTCTTCGGCGAGGATCACGCACGACACAGTCGAAGGAACGCTGAGGAGACCGAGGCGCTTGGCTCCAAGGGCGGCCCAGCAGGGAACGCCGTGCAGCTGCATGAAGGCCGACGCGTCCTCGTAGCCCTCCGCGATCGCGAGCGTGTCGGTGACCGGCATGCCGCGCCAGCTTCCCGTCCCGGTCTCGCCGATGAGCATTTTGTCGAGATAGCCGCCGCGTTCGAGGTCCAGGAAAATGCGCTGGATCGCTGTGATCCCGACGTCGTTGCGAACGCCGACGAGCAGCGCGGGCAGGAAGACCGTGAGCGGCTTGGCGCCTTTCGGACACCGGGGATGATAGCGCAGGTCGGCAAAGCGTGGGTCGAGGCGCCGCCCCAGCAGATAGCGTTCGGCCGCGGTACCGGCGATCGGCCGACCTTCGCTCCACATTCGCGTGATGAGCAGTCCTGGGTCGCGCGGCTCGGTGATCACAGGGCGGGAATAGGTCTGTCCCGGTCGAACCCTGCGCAATTCGCGAAGCACATCGTCCGAGGCACAGCCGGCGAAACAGTGGACGAGGATCCCGCTGTCACCCTGTCGAAGCGATAGGCTGGCTTCCCCGTCGGCATGGCTCGGGCAGCGGCACATGGCCGTCGCGCCGTGCCACTTCCCGCCGAGCGCGCCGACAAGGTTGACCAGTTCCTGGGTGGGCGGTCGAGCAGTAATCGGCATCGTCGCCTCCTTTCGCCCGCTCAGACCCCTCTCTGTCTTTGGCCTCGGTGCGATCCTCGGACTGGGGAGGGGGGCGGAATTATTTTCCGGATTGACCAGGAAGCCAAGAACCGGCCTTTTCTATCACGGAGGGCGGGATGATGAAGATCTCATTCGCAACTGTTCTGTTGGCGTCAGCGGTTATCGCAGGTCCGGTCAGTGCTCAGCAAGTTCAGCTCATGAACTTCGACGGAGCCGAGCCCGGCGTAGTCCTGAATGTGGGGCCGTCGCCGCGTACCGAAGTGCCACCTGCTGGAGTCCAATCGCTGGAGAATGCGCTCGCGACCGATTTCGGAGCGATCGGTGCGCCAGTTCTTCAGGATGCCAATTACATCGTCGAGCCTTCGCGAATCGACGTTCCGCTGTGGATGCGGAGCGGCGTCCCGACAGGGCGCATGATGATCCCGTCGGTGGGTTCGCTCGGAAGCGTTGCGGGCAACTGCGCGCAGCCGGTCTATCGGCCGCGAGGTGATCTCGCCGCAAGCACCGAGCAGCGACGAGCTGCCCTGTTTCCGTTGATCGCCGCGATCGCGTGCGAGCAGAACATCCCCGTCGGTCTCTTCGACGCGCTGGTCGCCCAAGAGAGCCGGTACAATCGCACGGCGCTCTCACCGGTGGGCGCGATGGGTCTGGCGCAACTCATGCCGGGCACCGCACGTTATCTCGGGGTGAGCGACCCCTGGGACGTTGTCCAGAACCTCCGCGGCGGTGCGAAGTACCTGCGGGAGCAACTTGACGAGTTCGGCCGTGTCGATCTCGCGCTAGCTGCGTACAATGCGGGGCCGGGGCGGGTTCGCCAGCGGCGCGCGGTGCCACGGATTCTCGAGACACTGAACTACGTCGCGACCATCACGAGCGCGTGGAGCGGTGCAACCCGGCAGGTCGAGCTCGTTCGTGCCGATCAACCGTCAGTCGTGCAAAACCCATTCAGGCAAGCCGCTGTCCTGGCCTACACATCGCCGAGCACCGCGAACCCGATGTGATGAGCGTATAGGCCGGCGATCAGGAGAATGACCGGAGCCCCAGTCAGGTAATTGACCTGCCATCGCCACCACAGTTTGGGTGCCGCCAAGACCCGATCGCGCCACGTCGAGAAGGGCAGCTGCAACGTGCCGGTTCGGAGATCGTAACCGGTCTTCGCGACAGCACAAACGGCGCACATCGCTACGACCAAACCGACGCCCGCGTAGAGCGAAAGCCATGCCTGATAGGTAGCAACGGGCATTGTCGTCGATGAGCCTCGCGGTTGTTGTACCGTTAACCGTCATATCGCCCAATGGTTTCTCGCTGGTTGACAGATGGCTCACAGGCTCGGGCCCGTTTTACTCTTCACGCGATGCAAACCCAACGATTCGCGGCGGCCAAAGAGCGTGTGCCCGATGTTGAGGTCATCCTCGCGCGCGCGTTTCAGCATTCCGCGGAAGTAGATCTCGGTGGTCCGACGGATGTCGCCTTGGACGAAGTGCTGTCCCGCGATGAGGAGGCACAGGGCGGTTGCATCAGCCCCGATCGCCTTCACGGCTCGATCGACCGTGTTGGCCTCGACCTTGATCATCGCGCCGATCGCAAAGGCGGTACGGCGCATATCGCGCTCTTTGATCTGCACCAGACCGTCGATGAAGGGGAAGAGGTGAGGGACTTCGGTCCATTCAAACCCGCTTCTCTTGATCCCGAACCGGTCGTCCTGTTCCGACGCTTGAGACGACGGACCACGATCGCCGCTACGTCCTTCTGCCAAGCCATCTACAGTGACTGACGTTGAGTGATCGTTTGTATAGGCGGGAACAGACTCGTCTCGTTGGACCGGACCATTTTCGTCCCGTGGCAGTTCGCGATCGCGAGGGATCGCCTGTGAGAGAAGGCCGTGGAGAAGCGCTTCGGCGTGTTCGGCGGCGGCCTGAAGGCGCTCCAGACGCCCCTTGCGCGAGTTGTCGCGTTCCTTCGCGAGATCGGCCGCCTTGCCCTCGGCTAGTACGGCATCCTCGGTGCCAATGGCGCCCGACAGGAGTATGCGCCTGATCGCCTCGAGGGCCACCGTGATCCGCTGGGGCAACTCGCAGCGCAGTCGCAGCCGTTCGTGTTCCTCGTCGACGAGCAGTTCGATCGCATCGACCAGGAAAATGAGAGGGGCGAGGGTCCAACCCGAAGCATCGACCGTGCCGTCGAATCTGCGGCGCCAATGCCGTCGGCCGTTGCGTTTGCTGTTCCAGCGCATGACCAGGCCGTGCTTCTCCAGCTGGCGGAACATCCGGCCCGGGTTCTGTAGGCCGGTGCGTTCCTGCAGCTGCGCGTCGTCAATCCCCACGACTGGCCCGGTCGGAGACCAGAAGTCCGCATCGCAAGCTGTGAGCTTCAGGAGCGAGACGATATTGCGCCATTCGCTGCGCGTTGACGGGTGCGAGACCGTGCCATGCCGTTCGAGAAACAGCGCGGCGCGAAGGACGCGATCGCGGACGGCCTTCCCGCGCGCGGCGTCTGGGATTGCCGGGAGCATGGCAAGTCGCGCGCCGACGAGGCCCTCCCACTCGGCTCTGTCGCCGCCAGTTTTAATCGGCGCCGGAAGCTCCAGCCCGAGAGGTTCACAATCGAACATCGGGAGGATCGGCAACAGGCTTCCAATTCCTCCTGATACGCCCCTGCGGACATCGTTTTCGGCAATGCTCATCCCTTCGCTCCCTCGCGATCGAGGAGCGGCCGCAGACACAGGCCATCGCCGCGAAAACCACGGTTCAGACTTGCCATTTGTCGGGCGGGAGCCTAGGTAGGCGATGCGTATTTCAGCTGGGGACGACCCAACCGGTCGCTCTCCCAAGCGTCACCCTCACAAAGCCCGGCCACTGGCCGGGTTTTTTTTGGTCTGTGGCCGTTCCCTCCTTCTTCCTTCGACATGCCGACCAGGTTCCGGTCGGCGGCTCATTCGGCGGTTCGCGAGCAGGCACAGCTCAGCTGTGCGCAAAATCGCTTGCGCCAAATCCGGTCTGTCTCTATGAGGGGCGTCGACAGGACGATCCTCCAGACAGGATTTCAAAAAAGGCCCGGCGGCAACCGGGCCTTTTTTATTGCATCCCAAGCTCCATCTTGGCGCTGTCCGCCGGCAAGCGGGCATCGTCTAAGGTGCCGTGGATTAGGTGAAGCAACACCTCGTTGCGGGACTCCGCTCCGAGGGCTGTCTTAAGCCGATCGATCCGCTCGACAGTCTGGCTGGGCAAGCAGACTTCCAGGAATTTGAATCCCTGATCGCGCAGCTGGCTGCGTTGCTGGCGTTTTTGCTGAGCTGATGCCACAGGTACCTCCGCCTGACGTCCCGTTCGAATCCAACGGAACTAGTTCAGACTCGGGACTAGTCCCTGCGCAACCAGCTGGCAAGTAAGGATCTGTTAACCTGCGGCCTGCTGACGGGCGGGCGAGTGCAGATGCACCGAAAACTGCTCGACGACGCTGTGACCAGCCTCGCGCGCGACGCGCTCGATGGTCGGCTTCGAGAAGGCGGCAAATATCGCGCGCTTGTCTGCGTCCTCATCGGCGTCGAGCGTGGTCACCAGATCCTGCAGGAACACCACCGCGGCATGGGAAGCGTTCTTGAAAGCGGGATCGAAATAGAGATCGCCGTTGCCGGCAATCTCGATCGCCAGGAACAACCGCGCGCGGTCGAGGGCGAAGAGTTCGATCAGAAGATTCGCGATCTTGGAGCAGATCGGCGCACGTCCGTTGCGGATCTTGCTGACGAGACTGGTCCCGCGCCCAATAAAGGCAGCGACCTCGGCGTTGGTGATATTCTGGCGGTGCCAAGCCTCGAGAATCACATGCTTATAGGCCTCGAGCAGGGCGACGTTGTGTGGCGAGACTAGGAAAGCGTGACCGGGCATAAAGCGACCCCCTAACGCTCTTAAAATGACGAACGGGGGGCGTGGCTGTCAACCAAAAAGGCGACGCGAATCACGATTCGTCGTGCCCTTCTACGCAATATAATTGCAATAGAAAGCACGTTCTGGCGTGTCGAGGAATTTTCTTCCTAGGGGGTCGGAAACGGACTGCTTGGCCTAAGAACAAAGCTCCTCAAAGTGCGAAACCAACTGCTCTCCTTGAGAGCCAATTTCCCAAGGTGGGGAAGGGGGCTGCCAAGGTGCGACGAGTCGAGTCGCTCGACCCCTCAATACGATTGAACCGCGAAAAGGTTTCCCGTTCCCTAACGACGGCTTCGCAATCCTGCGCGAGCTTAAACCTGGGGAACTGCAAATGACTGCACTCTCGATGAAGAAGGAGCTGCCGATCAACGGCATCCTCCTTGGCCTCGCCGTACTGGTGCTGGCCATGATCCTCGGCGCCGGCGCCGCGTATGCCGGTGCCGACACCACCTTCGACACCGCCCTGACGAAGTTCACCGACTTCCTCGAGGGCTCCGGCGGCAAGATCATCACCGTGATGAGCCTGGCCGGCGGCATCGTCGCGCTCGCTTCGGGCCGTTTCAGCCTGGGCCAGGTCGCCGTTCCGGTGGCCGTCGGCGTCGGCGCCGGCACCGGTGTTCCGATCGTCACCTCGACCGTCACCGCGACGATCTGAGACGCAGGCGCAATCTGGAAGGCGGCTTAGCCAATGGACCGGTACACCATCCACTCGCATCTCGATGATCCGGAGCTGATCGGCTTCTGGACGCTGGATGAATTCCTGGCGATGGCGATCCCATTCGTCTGGGGCATCCTCAGCCAGCACATCATGATCGGGTTGATGGTGTCCGTTCTTGGCTGGTGGGGGTTTCGCAAGCTCAAAGCCGGCAAGGCCACGTCGTGGGTTCTCCACATGGCCTACTGGTACCTGCCAGCAAGCTTCACCGGGCTAAAGGCAACGCCGCCTTCCCACCTTCGACTGATGGTGGGCTGATATGGACTATTCGATCGGACTTGCGCAAAACCAGCGCGTCCTCAAGCAGCGCAACGCGCTCGGCATCACGGCCATCGTCCTCGCGGGCCTCGTCGTGATCCTCTTCATGGTCGGCGCGACCCGCGATCGCGAGGTGGTCCTCCAGCCCATCCTGCGCAGCCCGCTGACGATCTCGTCGACAGGCGTGAGCCCCGAATATCTGGAAATGGTGACCCGTGACACGGCGCTTATCGCGCTGAACCGGTCACCCGAGAATCTCAATTACTGGATGGAATCGCTGCTCAAGATCGCAGCGCCCGAATCCCACGGAGCGCTGAAGCGCGACCTCATGAAGGTCGTGCAGGAACAGGGCGGTTCGAGCATCAGCCAGTATTACACGATCAGCAGCATGAAGGTGGACCCCGAGCGCCTGACCTCGGAGGTTTCCGGCACGCTGCACACCGTCGTCGGCTCGAAAGCCGTCACCGCCGAAATCAAGCGCTTCCGCTTCATCTGGAAATATTCCGGCCTGTCTTTGCAGCTGCAGGGCTTTGGGATGGTGAAGCCTGCCGAGCGCAACGCGCTGGGGAGTGAAGAATGATGACCGCGATCGCCTTCGGGTGCCTTGGCACGGGCACCGTCTTCGCCTCGAGGCACCTGTGCATCGCCTCGCGCGGGATCGGCGCAACGCTGATCGCGGTCGGCCTGTTCGCCCTGGCCACTCCGGCTTATGCCGACGAGACGCTGCTCGCCAAGGACAACAGCGAGGTCGCTTGCACGATCTCCAAAAGCGGTCTGACGCGGGTCAGCCTCAAGGATGACCGGTTCGCCTCGGTATCGAAACTGACGACAGGGGTGGAGACCGAAGACTTCTCGGTCGTCAACGAGCCGACCCGTGGCGATATCTACATCTCGGTCCCTGAAGGCTACAACAACGCCGGGGTTTCGTTCTTCGGTACGACGGCCAAGGGCTACGTTTACAAGTTCGCGTGCCGCCTGAGCGGCGAGGGTGCCCAACAGGTCTTCGTCGAGAACCGCGAAATCCTCGGCGAGCAGCCGACCGAGCTGGCGCGCGCGGCGAGTCCCCGCGACACCTCGGCCGCGCTCGTTCAGGCGATGTATCAAAGCCAGTCGCTCGACGGGTTCGAGATCCGTCAGCCGTCGATGAACGCGGTGATGGTCGGCGACCTCAAGGTCCAGATGATCACCGAATATCGCGGTCTCAATCTGGCCGGACGGGCGCTCCGGATCGAGAACACCGGCAAGAAGCCGGTCAAGCTCGACGAACAGGTGCTGGCACCGACCAATGCCATCGCCGTCAGCGTCGCCGAGTCCGACCTCGCCGCAGGCGCGGTCACGACCGCGTACATCGTCACCCCAACAGGACAGATCGCCGCCAGCACGACGGAAGGACGGCCATGAACCTCTCCAATCCCTTCAAGCGCAAGCCCAAGCAGCTCGATGGCGACGATACCGTCGATGTCGAGGATTTCGGAACGAACGACGAGGTCCGCAAGAAGCAGATGATGCTCATGGGCGGCGTCGGTGCGGTCGCCCTGGTTCTCGGGTCGATGTATATCTTCGACGACGGCGAGGATGACCCGGCGAAGGTCGACGAGAACGGTCAGGAGATCCAGATCGCGACCGACGACATGGTCAATCGGAACATGTCGCAGCGCGAATGGCAGGCCGCGTCGGAAGCCCAGATGCAGGGCATGCAGAACCAGCTGAAGTCGGTCGACGGGCAGGCCCGTCAGATGGATGCGTTGCAATCGCAGATCGCCGCGCTGCAAGCCGAGAACCAAGGCATGGCGTCCGACGGCCAGCGGGTCATGGGGGCCTACGAGCAGGAGAACGCCCAGCTTCGCCAACAGCTCGCGCAGCGCCAATCCGCGCCTCCGCCCGCCGCGATGCCCTACTACGGCGTTCCGCCTCAGGCGCGTGGCGCGGCGGCTCCGCCGCAGGCGCAAAGCGCAGCCGGGGCGGCCGCCGCCGCCGCAGTGTCCGCCTACAGCCCGCGCAACATCAAGATGGTGTCCTTCGAGACGGGGTCCGGCGGGAATGCGACGCGGATTTCGGGCGGGAGCACCAGCTACACCGACAGCCCGAACTATCTTCCGCCGAACTCCATCGCCAAGGCGCGCGTCATCGTCGGGGTCGACGCCTCGGCGGGCGTCAATTCCCAGACGGACCCGCTGCCGGTCGTCCTGCGCATCACCGGTCCTGCGCGATCGGTCTATCGGGACGGCAAGCTCCTGACGACGCGTATCGAAGGATGCTTGGTCAACGGTGCGGCGCGCGGCGATCTCTCCAGCGAGAAGGTCTATGTGAAGCTGCAGCGGATGACCTGTCCGCAGGCGAACGGTCGGTTCGCGGTGTCGGACGTCAAGGGCTTCATCAGCTTCGCCGGCAAGACGGGTGTGCGGGGCAGGGTGGTGAGCCGGGAAGGTTCGCTCGCTATGCAGGCCTTCTTCGCAGGTCTGGTCGGTGGTGCCGGTCGAGCTCTGAATGAGTCTCTGAATATGCCGCTTCAGACCATCGGGCTCGGTGGCAATGGAAACGTCGATCGCGATCCGAGCATCGGGAACGTCGGCCTGCGCGCACTTGGCGGCGGCGCGGACGAAAGCGGCAAGACCGTGTCGAAGTACCTGATCGAGCGCGCCGAGCAGTATCAGCCGATCATCGAAATGCCGACCGGCATCGATGTCGAGATCGTCTTCCTCGACGGCGTCTTCATCCAGAACTGAAAGGGCCGAAACCCATGCTCAATTCAACCCAGGCCGGTCTCGCTGCCCTCTCGATGATGGTCGGCGTTACGGCTACCACATCGGCCCCCGACGTCGCCGAGCTGCTGAAGGCCCGGCTTCCCAAGACGCAGGTAACCGCGGTCGATTGCAAGAAGATCGGCTCGCTCTGCGAGGTCGTCGCCGGCGACAACCTGTTCTACGTCGACCCCTCCGCACGGTATCTGGTCATCGGCCGCGTGTACGACATGCAGACGCGCCAGGATCTAACCGCGGCCCGCCTGCTCGACCTGAACCCCGACATGCTCGTTGGTGGCGCCGCCAAGGCGGCAGCGGGCGGTGCCAGCGGCGACGCGGCCAGTCTGGCTGCGGGCGGGGCGCGCCGTGAAGTCCAGGCGGCGCCGGCGCAGAAGGTCGATCTGTCGAAGCTGTCGGACAAGGGCGCGATCGTGTGGAAGCGCGGCGGTCCGACGCTGACGGTCTTCTCGGACTTTCATTGCGGCTATTGCCGCGCCCTTTCGCAGCAGCTCGAGGGCATGAACGTCACCGTCGTCGAGCGTCCGATATCGGTCCTCGGCACGCGCGACGTGGCCGATCGCGTCCTGTGCGCCAAGGATCAGCCGCGCGCGGTTCGGGCGGCATACGCGCAGGAGCCGGTGCAGGGCAGCGGCCAGTGCGACACGACGGGCCTCGATGAGAACGAGGCCTTCGCGAAGAAGCATGGTTTCACGGGCACGCCCGTCCTCGTCCGCGCCGACGGCGCTGTCCTCGAGGGCTACCGACCGCGCGCGGCCCTGATTGCCTGGCTCAAGGGAGACGCATCATGAAGCGCAGCGTTCGTCCGTCCGTAATCCGCCTTCCCGCCTGCCCGGTCAGCGAGTGGCGTCGTCGTCCAAGCGCGCAGGCTGTCGTCGGCCTTTGCGGCGCGATCGCCGCGCTGGCGGGCTGCACGACGCTGGGGACCAACATCAACGGCAGCTTCGCGTGCGGAGCGGTCGGACAGGGGACATGCGCTCCGGCCACGGTGATCGACGATCGGGCCCTCGCCGAGATCACCGGCGATGCCAGCTACATCCCCGCTGGCCCTTTTCGCCCGGCCCCCGAGGGCCGTCCCGCGGTCGTCGCCGCGAACGCCTCTCAGCAAGTCGCGACCGCCGGCTCGCCGGTGCCCGTCGGCCAGAAGGTGCTGCGGATCGTGTTTCCCGGCCACGTCGATGGCGGTGGGCGCTACCACGAAACCAGCGTGGTGCGCGCAGTCGTCGACAATGGATCGTGGATGCAGGCGAGCGCGACGCACGGCGTTCCTCTCGCCAGCACGGTCAACCTGACGGTCAGCCCCGACGTCCTCGCGCAGCTCGACCAGGCGGCGTTGGACGACGCACCCAAGCAGGTGAGCGCGCTCGATCCAAACATGCCGAGCCCTGCTGCTGTTGCGGCGGCGCGGGCGCGCGGCGCGGCCAAGGGCGGACGCCCGTCCGTTGGCGCCGGCCCTGCCCCCGTTGCGGCAACCGAACCGAAGGTCGCTCAGGTCGGAGTGGTCAACCGGCCCGCGGCCTTCAATCCCAAAGTGGAGGATTGACGCATGGCCTCCAAACGAGGGTTCATCGCCCGCCTGCTCGGTGATGATCGCGCGCCGGACGAAGGAACGCCAGGCCACGGCGCGCCGATGCTTGCGCAGTGGCTGCCGTACCGCAGTTTCGACCGCAAGACCGAGATATTCTACCAGACCAACTCGATCGGCTTCACGCTCGAGGTCGCACCGCTGGTCGGAGCCGATGAGCGCACCGGCGAGATCCTCGCGCAGTTCTTGTCCGAGGGATTGCCGCCCGCATCGCGCGTCCAGATCCTCGCGTTTCAGAGCCCGCGCGTCGGGCAGACAATCGCCCGCTACGCGCTTCCGCGCTTCGCCGCCGGCGGCGTTCACCGCAAGATCGCCGAGCATCGCTCCAAGTTTCTCGCAGAAGCGGCGTGGACTTCGCTCTCTGCTGACGGACCCTTTCACGTCCGGCAACACCGCGTGATCCTCTCGGTGTCGTTCAAGCTCGGCAAGGGCACGCTCGATGAGCTGATCACGGTCCGCGAAAGCATCACCTCGCTGCTGCAATCGATCGATATCTCGGTCGTGCGGTTCTCGCCAATCGAACTTATGGCGCTGATCGACGATCTCACCGCTCCCGCATTCGACGTGTCCGATCATCAGGTGGAGTATTCCGAGCTCGATCCGATAGCTGATCAGTGTGTTCGTCGGGACGTCCAAACGGTCGTTGGCCCTGACCGCATTCTCGTGTCGGTCGAACCCTTGCGCGCAGTCACAACGCTTGCCGGCGATACCGAGTATGAGGAGATCCGCCCCGATACGTTCGACTATCGCTTTTTCTCGGTCCGCAACTTCCCGAAGCGGTGGGCGCCTTGGGATTCGCAGAAGCTGATCGGCGACATGTTCTCGGACAAGCTCCGTCCGGGCTGCCCGACCGTGACGAGCCTGTGCCTCCGGTATCAGGACGAGGATGCCGCGTCGTCGAAGGCGGGCTACAAATTCATGCGGACCTCAAGCCTTGCCGACAGCAAGTCGGCCCGGTTGCTTCCCCAGCTCAAGGACCAGAGCCGGGAATGGGAGGAAGTGACTCAGCAGCTGCGTCTCGGTCGCAAGGTGGTCCAGGCCTATTACACGGTCGGCATCATGAGCCCGAAAGGGCGCGGCGACGCAAACGAGCGCACGATCAAGTCGATGTATAAGGCGGCGGGTTGGGATCTCCTCGACGAGCGCTTTCTCCAGATGATGTCATTCATGAGCATTCTGCCCATGACCCTTGCCAACGATCTGGATGATGACCTGAAGCGGATGAAGCGCTTTCGCACCATGCTCACCACCACGGCGGCGAACATCGCGCCGTTGCAGGGCGAGTTCCTGGGCGGCAACATGCCGCATCTGATGTTCATCGGCCGCCGCGGTCAGCCGTTCTTCTGGTCGCCGTTCGAGAACAAGGCGGGCAACCACAACGTCGCGGTGTTCGGCAAGTCGGGCTCGGGCAAGTCGGTCGCGCTGCAGGAGCTGTGCGCGGCCCTCGCCGGCATCGGCGCTCGCGTCATCGTCATCGACGACGGACGTTCGTTCGAACACATGGGCAAGATGCTCGGCGGCAATTTCGTCGAGTTTCGCCTGCGCGACGGCTTCAGCCTCAATCCCTTCTCGATGATCGACGTCTCGATGATCGCCGAGGACGAGGATTATCTCGTCGATGCACTGGCGATGCTCAAGTCGATCATCGGCCAGATGGGTCGCCACATCGATCGCCTGAACGACACCGAGCGGGGCCTGATCGACAATGCCGTGAACAGGGAATGGGAACAGCACGGTCGGAACGGATCGATCGACGGCGTGATCGCCATTCTAAACGAGATCGGGACGCCCCAGGCCGAGGATCTCGCCACGGCCATGTTCCCGTTCTCGTCGCGCGGGACATACGGCCGCTTCTTCATCGGCGAGGCAACGGTCGACATGTCGGCCGCCATGACGGTCTTCGAGCTATCGGACCTGTCGAGCCGCGAGGAGCTGCGATCGGTGGTGCTGACCGCGATCATGTTCCTCTCGTCGCAGACGATGCGGCGGATCGATCGCCAGATTCCGAAGGCTTTGCTGATCGACGAAGCGTGGCAAATGCTCCGCGGCGGCTCGATGGCCGATTTCGTCGAGACCTACAGTCGTACCTGCCGGAAGTACGGCGCATCGCTCATCACCGCCACACAGTCGCTGAACGACTATTACAAGTCGGAAGGCTCGCTCGCCGCGCTCGAAAACTCCGACTGGTCGGTCATTCTGCAGCAGAAGGCTGAGACGATCTCGGACTTCCAGAAGCACGACCGGTTCGACATGGATCCCTATACCGAATCGTTGCTTCGCTCGCTGAAGCGCAACGGGGTCGAGTATTCCGACATCATGATCAAGGGGCCGGACACGCTCGCTGTCGGCCGCCTCGTCCTCGATCCCTTCTCGGCCACGCTGTATTCGTCGTCGCCGGTAACCTTCGGCCAGATCGAGCAGCTGATCGAAGACGGCTTCACCATGGACGAGGCGATCGAGAGGGTTGCCTTCCCCGAAGCGCAGCATGGCTACGCGCTGGAGGCGGCGGAATGAACGCCCCGGCCTTCGTCCTGTCCCGCACCGACAGAGCTGCGCCGGCGCCGAGGATCCTCCCAATGGATGAACCTCTGCCGTCGTCGCGCCCGGCCTCTCTACGCTCGCACGCGGCGCGTCGGTTATTCGCGGACGCCTGCTACGTCGCGCTGCGCTTCGCTGGGTGGCTCGCGGTGACGTCGCTGGCGGCGATGGGGATCTACGTCCTGTTCTTCCTCGCTCTGGGCAACATAAGCGCGGACGGGTTCTTCGCGCAGCTCGCCAATCTCGGGAACCGTTTCACGGCCGCCGACACGCTTCGCCGCGACTCCTTCCTCTCGATCGTCGGAACGGTTTCGACCGTCCTGTTCCTGATCGTTGCCACCGCGCGCTTCCGCTCGCTGCTGGCCATTTTCGTCACCCCAGCCCCGGCCCGAAAGGACAGGCCATGACCGACACGATGACCCTATCCCGCGACACCACGACGCCGATCGCGCCGCGTCAGCCCGAGCTCGACCTGCCCTCGACGCTCACCGCGCCTGTCCTTCCTTCCGCGCCAAAACCCCGTCGCGACAATGGTGCAAAGGGCCTGCCGCCGTCGGCGTTCGCGATCGCGGCGGCGGTCATTGTTGCCCTGCTCTGGGGTGCGTGGGTGACGAAGTCGATCATGGCGCCGCCCGAAGCGGTGCCGATGGCGAGCGTTCGGTTGCAGCAGCTCGTCGGTGAGTATGTGCAGGCCCAGGCGCGCAGCGCAGCGCCGCCGGAAGCCGTCACGCAGCAGACGCAGGCGTTCATGGCGGCGCTCGGCAGCGAGCTCAAGCGCCGCGGTGAGGACGGCACGACGGTCCTGGTGGGCGAGGCGGTCCTGTCGTCGAACGTGCCGGACATCACCGATCAGGTGCGCAAGAGCATCTACGCCAAGGTGCCGATGCCTGCGGCGGCCGCGATGCCGGCGCCCAGCCCGGCAGCTCCAGCCCCGATGGGCTTCGGTCAGTAAGCGGGCGAGGGGAGGGGCAAGATGGCCACCGCCGCCGTTTCCGTCGCACCTGCGGGACGCCGGGAGAAGCGCATCCGTCAGTGGGGCGCGGTCGCCTTGGCGGCTGTCCTTATGGCCAGCTACAACAGCCTGACCGCGTGGCAGGAGAGCCATGCGTTCATGGTCAACGCGAGCGAGAGCCTGCCGAATTGGGCATTCTTCGTGAGCGAGAACAAAGTCCCGGCCAAAGGCGAATATGTGTTCTTCACGCCGCCGCAGGGTGAGCTGGTCCGCCGGCATTTCGGGCCTGATCAAGGCCCCTTCGGGAAGCAGGTGATCGGGATGCCTGGCGCGGTGGTCGAGCATCGGGGCGAATGGGTCTATGTCGACGGCAAGCGCGTGGCGCACATGAAGCCACGCTCGCGGTTCGGCGAGATCCTGCACCGCGGCCCGACCGGGGTAGTCCCCGAAGGGTGCTATTACGTCGGCACGCCACACCCCGACGGGTTCGACAGCCGCTATGCCGAAATCGGCTTCGCCTGCCGCAAGGCTATCCTCGGCACTGGGTCACCCATCCTGTGAGAACGGCAGCGATCCTCGCGACGGGCGTGACCTTGCTCAGTCTTTCCACCGTGCCGCCATTCGTCATGAGCGCTATGGCGCGCGACCATGGCGTGATGGGGCAGACCTGGCCGGTGATCGAGCCCGATCTTCTGACCACGATCGACGCCAAGCTGAAGTCGCTCGAGGCGAGCGGCGGTATTGCGCGGATGCAAAAGGAGCTCGCGGCCAAGACGGAATATCGCGTGCGCAACCCGCAGCCGGTGGCGGGACTCGGCGCAACGCAGGAGCCGCGCGCGTGGCTGTTCGACCCGTCGATCGTCGTCGCCGACGATATCCGGGATGCGAAAGGCAACCTGATCGCGGCGCGGGGAACGAAGGTCAATCCGCTTGGGCTCGTTCAGTTGAAGACCGATCTGGTCTTCGTCGACGGTCGGGATCCTGCACAGATTGCCTGGGCGACCTCCAAATGGGAGTCGACCAAGGCGAAGATCATCTTCGTGGCCGGATCGCCGTTCGACCGCATGGGCGAATACAAGCGCCGCTTCTTCTTCGACCAGCAGGGCAAGCTGACGCAGCACTTCGGCATCTCGCATGTTCCCGCTGTCGTCAGCCAGGAGGGCGAAGCGCTCCGCATCCAAGAGCTGCTCGCTCCGAAACCGAAGGGCGGTGCCTGATGCCGCTCTGGCTTGACCTGCTCCGCACACCGATGGCCGCGCCGGAAACCCGCGCGCTGAAGTCGATGCGCATGACCATTCTGGTGGCCTGCGGGCTGCTCGTCGGCTCGATCGCGGCGCTTGCCCCCCTACGTGCCGCGATCGGGAACGTGGCTGGGGGGATGATCGCGGCCGAGCTGCTCGTCATCGCGGTGCTCGTACCGATCTATGTCGTCACCAAGAACCGGGCCGATAACCGCTACCTCGATGAACTCGGGGAGGCGTCCGACCGCCCCGCGGAGACGGCGTCATGATCCGGCGGCTCCTGGCTTCCATGCTCGCCGCGCTCGCGCTTGCCCTGTTGCCGGCACCGGCGCAGGCCGCAGGCCGTTGCGAAGGCAAGTTCGTCAACCCGATCACCGATATCTGCTGGAGCTGCCTGTTTCCGATTTCGCTGGGCGGCGCGAAGCTGTGGCCGGGTCGTCCCGACACAAGCAACCCCGCCTTGCCGGTCTGTGCTTGCGGTTCGCCGGTGCCCCGCATCGGACTGGCAATCGGATTCTGGGAGCCGGCCCGGCTCGTCGACGTCACGACCAAGCCGTGGTGCTTCCCCAATCTCGGTGGAATGAAGCTCGATCCCGGGCTCGATATCGGACACGGCCAATACACCGGCCCGGAGCTCGGGGGCGGGCGAGCAGCGAACACCGCCAACTGGCAGGCGCACTACTACGTCTATCCGCTGCTCTACTGGATGGAGATCCTGACGGACTTCCTGTGCTTCGAGAGCGCCAGTTTTGACATCGCCTACATGACCGAGATCGATCCCCTGTGGAACGATGACACTCTCACCACCCTTATCAACCCGGAAGTCGCGCTGTTCGCCAATCCGCTCGCGGTCGCGGCCTGCGCCGGCGATTGCGCCGCGGCCACCGCCAAGCTGCCCGTCGACGAGATGTTCTGGTGCTCAGGGTGCAATGGACCGATGTTCCCGATGAACGGCAACATCGCGGCGCACAATTCGCCCGTTCAGTCGTCGCGTCTCGCGGCCGAACGCCTGCTGTTCAAGATGCACCGGCAAGGGCTGGCCTGGGGCACTGCAGGTTCGAAGGCACTCTGCGGAAAATACATCCAGCCCATTCTCAAGAAGTCGCAATACCGCATCCAGATGACGAACCCGATTTCGACGGTCAGCGGGAAATATGCCTGCTCGTCGATCGGCGCCTCGACGCTGCCGCCTGACGCGGGCCGCAGCTACCCCGTCAAGGGCGAGGACTTCGGCTACCTGCTGTGGCGCAAGCGCAACTGCTGCATGT
>JAPYPR010000051.1 GCA_029937545.1 Erythrobacter sp.
ATTCATGGTTGTTGCAGGTCGTTTCGAAAGCTTTCGCTTCGTTTCGGTAAGACCTCCTTTTCAATCTTCAATTAACACTTTCGCAGCAATCTGCAACAATCCGCAATGGCCAGCAACAATGTGCAACACAATGTGTCGACCAACTTCACCATCACCGCGACCTCGCGTCGCTTGGGTCGGTTAGTTGCGAATCATCCCAACACGCAACCCGTCGTATTTCGACGTACTCCCGACCAGTCTCAGTATGCAATCAATCGTAAGTGACCCTTTCTTCTTTTATTCGAAACTGTTCGTTGACGCTCGTAACAGACCGTACCGGTTATGCTGAGGCATACTATATGCAATCGGTCGGCACCGTCAACAATCCCAGTAAGTTTCCCTTCGTTCCTTTCGCATCCGTCAGTAACTAACAGTAACAGCCTGTATCCAATGTGGTAATTCGCAAGGTCCCTTCTCTTCGTGTCGCTCGGTCGCTGGAGAGCTCAACGGTGGTAAGTAATCCGTATTCCTTTGTGACCGTTCGTAACCGTACGAAACAGCTTGTGCCTGCTGTCACTGGGGCCAGCGTGCTGCAGACTGTTCTCTCAATCAAAGTAAGTACTGTCCGTTCCGCTCCGTTACGTGTGCTAACGTGCCAGAACGTCATGACACGGCTAAGCCACGCAAACGCACCAAGTAAGTTTTCGTTGTTTTTCGTATCAGTTCGTAACTGATAGCAATGACAGGAAGGAGCGCAAAGACAAAGGCAAAGGCAAATCGTAAGTATTCGTAATCCGCATGAAACCTTTCGTAACTGATCGCAATAGTGCGTCGGCCGGTGTGTCCGGTGATCATTCCTCGCCCATGAGGGCAACGGCCTGAAAGAGGTCGTAAAGGCCTGTAACTGCGTGTGTTTGTTCGTCACCGTGAGGTGACCTCTTTCCCTGGGAAAGAGTGCGTGTCCATACGAAACACAGCGTAACAGGTAGCAATGGAACAATTGCATAAAAATATCGTTTCTCTCAGTAAGACGTCGTAAACTTCGGTAAGGACTGTAGTCGTAGTCTCGTTTACTCTCTATCATCCAGCCTCTTCTTCGTAGGCTGAGGTCGTAGACCGTAACGAGTTGTATCCCGTTGGTGTTGAGCAATACTTGCTGCTAATTCCTTTTGCCATGTTGGAATAGGCGTAGCTCTTTCAATGCCCTCCATACTATCAGTCGTGACAGGAGGTTCTAGAT
Source organism: Erythrobacter sp. (assembly GCA_029937545.1). Lineage (GTDB taxonomy): Bacteria > Pseudomonadota > Alphaproteobacteria > Sphingomonadales > Sphingomonadaceae > Qipengyuania. The sequence continues at coordinate 1,220 of JAPYPR010000051.1, forward strand.
CGAAAGAGTGCGTATCCGACGGATCATGATGATCAGTTTCAATGTCTTCTGCTGCAATCTCAGGAGGAGAGTTAAGTGTTATTTCTTTTCCTTCCAACGTAGTCTCATCTCCTTGATCTTGATCCCAGTCGATTTCAATCGTATCGGACTGTAAGGGTTGGGACTGTAATGTTGGAGTCTCTTGTCGGCCTTCCTCCTCTACCTGATCGAAACGTACTCCTGGACGTTTAGTTATATCAGGCGGAATAGTGGCTAACTCCTCGTAAGAAGGAGTATTGCTTTGCTCCTATTCAAAGAGTTCAGCTACTTCCGGGCTAGCAGCATCCACTTGGATAACTTGTTTACGCAGTCTTCCTTGGATTTTCGATGAGTTCCAGAGACTTTCGACTCGATCCCCTCGTAATCGGGCTGGGATAAGTCTCTGACCGTTAATTAATGTCCTTAGTTCATTACCTTTTGGGTCAGCTAGTCGGTATGTTCCTAACGGCATAGCTTTTACTATTCGATACGGACCGAACCAGCGTCCTTCGAATTTATTGCGTTCTTCAGCTCTCACTAAAACCCATTGATTGATAGTGAGAGGGCTTTCCTTAACGAGTTCCTTTCGAACCTTGCCGGCTGCGATAGCACGGTCGATTAAGCGTCGATTCGCTTGCATACGAGCGTGTTGTAATGTCTCGATTCTTCGTAAAGTTGCTTCCCAATCTTCCGAGATATCCAGCGGTCGAGGATCATTCCCATCAGTTGGAAGTCTTGGTTGACAGCCGAATAAGAGGTAATACGGAGATTTCTTGGTCGTTACGTGAATCCTAATTCGTGCGGCAAATAAGGCTTGAGGTAAGTATTGGTCCCATAAGATAGTAGGTTGGTTCGTAAGGAGGCGTGTTAACGTCATCCCTAGGAATCCATTAAAGTTCTCAACTTTTCCGTTTGTTCGCGGATGATAAGGTGTCGTTACGCGATGTTTCGTCTTGAGTAGTGAGATATAATGGGTCATTACCTCTCTTGTTAGGTTTTGTCCGTTATCCGAGAGAATCTCGCGCGGTGCTCCGTAAATCATCGTAATATGGTCATGGAGGAACTTTGCAATTGTCTCAGCTTTTGCATCAGGTACGGCGAGCGCTACTGGCCATCCAGTAAGATACTCGATTGCTGTAATAATCCAACGGTTGCCTGCGGGCGTTTTCGGTAGAATACCGATGAGATCAATCGCCCACCTATCGAATATTTGTAGGGTTTCCTTGTTAAGGGTATATGGTTGTTCCCTCTCTTGTCCTGGCCGACTACGCTGAGAAACCTGGCACTGCGGGCAACCACGCGTAAAGGTACGTATATCTTCTTGAAGAGAGGACCACCACCCTCGTCCTTGGATGACACCAAGAATACCAGGATATCCGAGATGTCCGTATTCAGTATGCATCCGTTCGAGAAAGTCCGTACGGAAGGGTATTGGGATATAAGGGCTTTTGACGTCGTTCTCAACACGATAGAGGGTATCCTCCTTAACTGTAAACAAGAATCGATCTTCGTATAGTTTCGAGCGAATACGCTTAGGTGGTTGTTGGCCTTTCTGAAGTAATTGGGTCATAGCTTCAGCCCACTCATCCTCATCAAGGCCGCGTAACGCGGTGAATTGGGCCGCAAGGTTCCGCGGTCCTTGTCCCATAAGGTCAGGACGTCGACTAATTGCATCCGGAGCAACCATTTCAGAACCCTTACGATAGCAAATCTTCAAGTTATATTCAGAGAAATCAGCGATCCAACGAGCGAGTCGTTTCGTAGGGTTTCGCATCGTTTGGAGGTATTTCAAGCTTTCGTGATCTGTGAAGATTGTGATCGGATGGTCGTTCTCAATATAAATACGCCACGCATTCAAGGCGTATTTGATCGCAAGTAGTTCCTTCTCATGGACAGGATAATTGATTTCCGCGGGTGTGAGTTTTCGTCCTTCGTAAGCAACAGGATGTAGGCGTTTTGAGTCGTAATCCTCTTGAAGTAAAACTCCACCGATAGCCCACTCACTAGCATCCGTCTCAATAAAAAATGGTCGTGTCGTATCTGGCTGCATCAAGACGGGTGCATTCGTAAGGGCTTGCTTTAAAGATTGAAAAGCGTCTTCCGCGGCAGCGTTCCACCTAATTTTCCGAAACTTACGTTTTCTTTCCTCCACATCCGCCTCCTGTAGAAGTAGGAATAACGGAACGCAAGTACGCGCAAAGCCTCGTATATACCTACGATAGTATGAGGCTAAACCAAGGAACTGTCGAAGTTCGTGTACGTTGGTAGGAACTGGCCATTGGAGAATGATATCGACCTTCGACGCAAGGGGTCGAATCCGTCCGTTTCCAATAGTATGGCCACAAAACTCGAGCTCTTCCATAAGGAAGTGACACTTAGAGGGTTTGACGTACAGAGAATTCTTCTCGAGTGTCTCGAAAACTCTCGTAAGATGTCGTAAGTGTTCCTGGAGGGTATAGGAGTAGATAAGTATATCATCCAGATACACAATCACGAACTTTGCGATATATTCCCGTAGGATACGGTTCATTAACGCCTGAAACGTAGCTGGCGCGTTGCAGAGTCCGAAGGGCATGGCGCAGTATTCGAATTTACCTTCTCGCGTATTAAACGCAGTCTTCTCGCGACTATCAGGGTGTACCTGGATCTGGTAGTAGCCTTGCGTAAGATCCAGTTTTGATAGGAATGTTGCATTCCCGATGAGATCAAGGCACTCCTGGATTCGGGGTAGAGGATAACCGTTCTTAGTCGTAACAGCGTTTAACGCTCGGTAATCGACACACATCCTCCACTTACCCCCTGGTTTCTTAACAAATAGGACAGGAAATCCCCATGGGGACGTGGATTCACGAATAATACCCTGTTGTAACATCTGCGTAATTTGTCGGCTCTGCTCCGCGATATGTATCGGGGAGAGAGGGTACGCATTAATGTTAATCGGCTCGGAATCACCCGTATGAATACGGTGGTCATCTTGACGTGTTGGGGGAAGAGTAGTAGGGAGTTCTTCCTTGAAAAGTCCCTTAAACCGTTCCAAAAGGGCATGTATTGGTTTGTTTTGATCCGTAATTGCTAGTTGAACTGGTTCCCCAGGGGTAGTAGGGAGATCTTGCCGAGGCTGGGCACCCTTGATACATCCTAGGAAAAGACTAGTCGTTCTTTTTCCAATAGCTCTGAGGGTCGCACGTAGGCTTAATAGCTGCGTAGTATCCGTATCAGTACGAATTGAGTTGGTAGGGTTCGCGTCGATAGGAGAAAGTGTGTGGAGTATTCCAGATTTGTCGCGGACCTGAATCCTCATTTGTTGCCAATCGATTTCAGGATTAGCGATTCGTAACCATTCGAAGCCAAGGATTAAGTCATAACCTGGAATTTCAAGTACACGGGCCGTTATATCCACAGAATACTGATGGATACGGAGCGTAAAGCGAGCTCTTCCTAGGCTGGCGACGTGTGTACCGTTGGCGACTTGAACCCAATACGGTGAAGGGTCGGTTACGATTTCTACCTGTAGCTTACGAGCAATATCTGTCGAGAGGTACTGCTCCGTGGCCCCCGAGTCAACTAGGACTCGTATAGGTATGGAAGTTTGAGCTGTACTCGCAATACCTCGTAACTGACAGGCAGCGGCATCCTGTAGGTACGTCTTGAGGGTGTAGACCTGTTCTACTTTGCGTAATTGATCGAATTGGTCAGAATCCTTTTGATTCTGTTGTTGGGTTGTTGACCTAATCGTCTGCTGTACTCCTCCATCTACCTGTAATTCCTGCTGACCGGTGTAAGGTCCCGCAATAGCTCGCAACCTTCCGGAACCGTCCGGTTTTCCTTTGTTTTTCCATTGTGGTTGAGGCTTTCTAACCTCTCTACCTTTTGATTCTGTTGTTGGGTTGTTGACCTAATCGTCTGCTGTACTCCTCCATCTACCTGTAATTCCTGCTGACCGGTGTAAGGTCCCGCAATAGCTCGCAACCTTCCGGAACCGTCCGGTTTTCCTTTGTTTTTCCATTGTGGTTGAGGCTTTCTAACCTCTCTACCTTGCTGGAGTTGTCGAGCACCAAAGCCTCCCCGACCTCGATAGGGCGGACCCTTACGGGTGGTTGGCGCCGATTTCGTACAGCTACGGAGCTGATGATCGGTAGAGCCACATCCGAAGCAAGCAGCATTCTTCCGACACCAGTCCCGCCATTCTTTCGTACCTTTACTAGGCACCGCGGTAGTATGTGCCATAGTAAAATGTGCTGGTTTCCGTGTATCACCTCGACGAGGTGTTCCAGAGAGAGCAAGGATGCGACCTGTTCCACGTTGTCCCACTCTCTTACGGACAGATGCTTTAGCAGTCTCAACCTGCTGTTGCCGATCAGCACACTTGATGTATTCAAATAAGGCTAGGTCGTCCCATTCGGGGTGTTCTGCCATTCCTATTTGGATAGCATCATCTAGGCCAGTGCGAAAATGCTCCTTAATCTCTGATGCGGCCTTTTCCGGCTGGATACGAGCCGCAAGGTAAATCAGGTCTTGAGCATATTCCATGGTAGGGCGGTCGCCCTGGACACATGCATGCCACTGGTCACGCAGTCGGGATTGCTCATTGTTATCCTTAAAGGTCTCGCGTAACCATATAAGGTATTCAGTAACAGTGAGTATAGAACCGTGAGTCAACGTATACATCCGATGCATACGTCCTGTGAGATAGGTGGACGCCATTTCTACCTTCTCACGTTCACTCGTCCAGTGTCCTCGTCGATCATAAAAGTTGATCCAGTTCGTAACGTCCCGTATATGGTCGTCGAGTTGACCATTACTACGGTCGCCATCATACGCGCGTGGTTCACGTATCTTTGGCCCTTGCGTAGCAGGAGTATTACCTGTAACGCTATGACGTTGTTCGCTGATATGCGCATATGTTCGTAACATCTCGCTAAGCTGTCCGATAGCGACACTATTGGACTGTGTGAAGAGCGAAATGTTATGCAACACACTGAAAGGATCAGTATCAACGGGTATAGGGTTCTCATCCTGGCTGCTGGGGTCGCCACCACTACCACTATTGGTAGGGCCGACTTCTGGGGAAGAAGGGAGGTCCATCCTACAGTAGGAGGGTCCTGAAGGGAGAAGAGTCGAGGCGTATCCGTCCGTAACAACGGGGATCCAGCAAACCCCCTTTATTACGTCTTCTCCTTTCTTCCGGGCGTCCCTTTCAGCTGCAAAGTCCTCTTTTCTAAGAGGCTTCAGCTTCTCCGTGTCGTTACATCCAATTACCGTGCGTTTCGAGGGCTTTCGAGGGTCTTGAAGTCTGCCTTGTCAATACTTCCCCTCCTTTTTCCCTCTTCCGGGAACGGAATACACGTAAACACGGCACAATACGAGTAGTTTCGGCACTACTCTACCGACCTCTCTGGCAAAAATGCCTCACGTTGAGGTGTTGGCATTGAGGTCGCCGTTGCTGTCGCTGTCGTTGTTAACGTTGTCGTCGAGGGCCGTTGTCGACGTAGGGGACAGCAAAGGATCGAAGCAGTTAGAATCATTGCGGGCATATAAAACCCGCTAACTGCCCTTACAAGAGAATACGGCCGCTCTTGTAAGTAGGGTCGTTGCTACCACCTGTAGTTGTAGCGGCAGAAGAGATTGATTGTCTAACTAATCTAGAGGGAAAGACTGGCCGCTATATGTA
>JAPYPR010000096.1 GCA_029937545.1 Erythrobacter sp.
GTTGCTGGCGCAGGCCGAGCGCGCGATGGGGATTTGTCGGCAGCTTGCGGCATGCATTGCCGATCCGCGTGACCCGACCCGAGTGGTCCATCGTCTCGATGACATCCTGCGCGCCCGGGTATTCGCGATCGCGTGCGGTTACGAGGATGCCGATGACCTCGATGCCTTGCGCGATGATCCGGGGTTCCGCCTGGCGCTGGGCAAATTGCCGGAATCGGGCGCGGGGCTGGCCAGTCAACCGACGATGAGCCGGTGGGAGAATGCACCGACCACGCGCGAGTTGGCCAAAATGATGGCCGCGATGATCGGCGTCTACTGTGCCAGCTATCCTGCCGCGCCGGCGGCGGTGACGCTGGACATCGATGACACCTGCGATGTCGTGCACGGCTATCAGCAGCTCTCCTTCTGGAACGGGCATCACGGTGAGCGCTGCTTCCTGCCGATCCACGTTTATGACACCGCGACCGGCCGCCCGGTCGCCATGCTGCTGCGCACCGGCAAGACCCCGTCGGGCGTCGAAGCGGTCGGTCACATCCGGCGCCTGGTGCGCCACATCCGCCGGCACTGGCCCGACACCCGCATCACCATCCGGGGCGACGGACACTATGGCCGCCCCGAGGTCATGGCTTTCTGCGAGGCGGCCGGGGTCGATTATGTGTTCGGTCTGCCGACCAACGCCACGCTACGCGCGAACCCGGACATCGTTGCCGCGGCCGATGCCTGTGCGGTCCGCCGCGCCGAGGCCCAGGTTCCGGTCCTTCGAGCCTATGCCGAGACCCGCTATGGCGCGAAGAGTTGGAACAGCCAGCGCCGCGTCGTCGCCCGGATCGAGGCCAGCACGCTGGGCATGGACATCCGCTATGTCGTCACCTCGCTGACCGAAGGCTCGGCCGAGCACATCTACGACACGCTCTACTGCGCGCGCGGTCAGGCCGAAAACCTCATCAAGATGCACAAGACCCAACTCGCCAGCGACCGCACCTCGTGCCGCTCGGCCAATGCCAACCAGATGCGCCTCATTCTCCACACGGCTGCCTACTGGCTGCTGTGGCGCATCCGATACGCCGTCCCGAAAGTCGCGTCATTGGCCAGGGCAGAGTTCGCCACCTTGCGCCTACGGTTGCTCAAAGTCGCCGCCCGCGTCATCGAGAGCGCCTCGCGCATCCGCGTGGCCTTCGCGTCAGCTTGCCCTGATGCGCGGATCTTCAAGGCCGTCGCCAATGGCCTCCGAACTGCGCCAACATAGCGGGCGCGGCCCTGCCGCACACGCTCTGAACCCGCCTGACACCAACCTCGAAAAGCCCATTGATCCTGTCTCGGTGAAACTGCCGACCATCGCGCTCGTCCGCATCACATCGCCGCCGCAGGCTCAAAGGCCGCACAACGCCATCCGGCGAACTCATGAATAGGACAGG
>JAPYPR010000097.1 GCA_029937545.1 Erythrobacter sp.
CTTTTATTGCGTGCTCTTGATGCTCATCCCAATATCCACGTCGTGCACCAAGTGAGAGAGCCGGACACTCAGGCAGACTTGGATTTGTGGCACTTCCTTATGAGTTACAAGCCAAAAGAAATAGATCATTCTCACGAGCTTATACAGAATGCAAAGGTAAAACCAGGGGCTGTTTTAGTGTTAAAGAATGCTGTATGGACTCACAAGCATTCTCATAATGGTTTTGTCCTTGCAAGAAACCCTTTTGCTGTTGCTAATTGTAAGAGGCCGGATGATAGATTAAGCCGTAGGTGTCGGGTCCCGCGTGATTGACAACCCGTTTGGTAAATAACTCAGGTCGCTTGGTCTGCCACTCCTTCATCGCCGTGATCGGTGATTGATGATGCAGTGCCTTCTGAGGGATGTGGTGATTGTACAGCCAAGCGTAGCGTTTGAGAGTCTGCTCCAGGTCCTCGCCTGAGGTATATCGCCGGGTCGCCAGCACGTCGCTGATGCGGCCGTTGAAGCGTTCTACCATACCGTTCGTCTGCGGCCTTCCCGGCTTGATCAGGCGATGGTCGATACCATGGGCCTGGCACTCTTGGTCGAAGGGGTGACGGCCGCTGGGCTTGCGTTCACCGGCCCTTGTGAAGCGATCCGTGAAGGACTTGCCGTTGTCGGTCAGCACTGTCTGAATCTTGAAGGGGCTCTTCTCTTCCACCCGCTTCATGAACGTCCGTGCATCCTTCGCGGACTGGCTGTGTCTGACTTCCAAATACACCCAGCGCGTTGCCCGATCGATGGCCACGTACAGGTAGCGTTTCTGCTGCTCGTCAGGCATCTGGGGCAGGTACTTGATGTCGATATGCACGTACCCCGGCTCGTAGTCCTTGAAGGGCTTGTGCCGAGGCTTGCCATCATCTCCGGCATCCTGACGGGCCAGTTCTGCCAGTGTTGGCACCTCGCGGCGCTTGAGCATGCGATGCAGGCCTGAGCGGGACAGTCGAGGGTTCAGGAACTCACGTGCCACGACGAGGAGGTCATCCAGGCCGAGACGAAGGAATTCACGGGCGGCGATCAGCACGTCTTCCTGCTCGGTAGTGAGCGTGGCCAGCAGGTTGTGGCGTGTATGCGGCCGGTCATGGACATCGTCGCGGTATCGCCAGCGGCGTATGGTCGAGTCGGATACGCCATACTGACGGGCCAACTCGCTATCCGTGATGCTGGAGGGTGCTGCCTGGATCTCGGCACGGATTTTTGGTGTCGTGGTCGCTTGCTTATGCAGCTTGATGTCCATGAACCTGCTCCCGAATGAATTGCTGTAGAAGCTCTCTGGCTGCGAGCAGAGGATAACTCCTATAGCTCATTTGATCATCCGGAACCCTACA
>JAPYPR010000098.1 GCA_029937545.1 Erythrobacter sp.
CGATAGCCGAACCGGCGACGCTGGTTGGCCAGCTCGCGCAGCTTCTCACGCAGACCAGCGTCATCGTCCCGGGTGGAACGGGAGCGCACGCTCTTGCGATCGGCATCGATGACACGGCACGCCCGCCGCTCGCTCATCCCGTGGCATGCCAGGAGATGAGCAACAGCTTCCCGCTTCGCGGCGGGCGTCAGAACTTTTTTGTCAGGAGATCCTTCAGCGCGGCGTTGTCCAGCATCGCATCGGCTAGCAACCGCTCGAGCCGGCCGTTCTCGTCCTCGAGCGAGCGCAGCCGCTTGGCCTCGGACACCTCCAGCCCGCCATACTTCGCCTTCCAATTGTAGATCGTCGCTTCAGATACACCGTGCCGCCGGGCCAGGTCGGCGGTCTTCGCTCCCGCCTCCGCCTCCTTCAGCACGCCAATGATCTGCTCCTCTGTAAACCTCGTTCGCTTTATCTCGTCCGTCCTTCTCTCAGGGGCGGATTCTAATCCAGCGTGGAGGAAAATCAGGGGGTCATGTCACTTGCGAAACTGTTGGCTAACGCCTCTGCCTCCTTTAGGATGGCGGCGATGGCGAGACATTGTAATCACGTTGGCGGAGAGAAGTGCGTGCCGGGTGATGGGATCAGGTTGAATGGGTAGGCCTACCCGCCAAGCTTCGAGGGCTCTGTCGAGAAAGATACTTCGGACCGCTCGTCAAGCCTTCTTGGAAGAAGGTTTCGTCAGAACAACAACCGATCGCATTGCCGAGAAAGCGGCGATATCAAAACGAACCCTGTATTCTCGGTACAAGGGCAAATCGGCACTGTTCGAGACTGTGATCCTGACGGAAATCCACGATCGGCTGAACGCTCTCGAACAGGACATACCGGACCTTGGCGATGTCACTGGCGATCTTGTGGCCTTAGCCGAAAAGTTACTCTCGTGGATGCTTTCCGATGTGCATGTCGCGATGGAGCGCGTCGTGCTGGGGGAGGCCACGCGGTTCCCCGCACTTGCAAATAAAGTCTATGAGTTCGGGTTCATCCGCACCACGAAACTGGTGGTCAGAGTGTTGCAGAGAGCGAACGAAAAAGGCGAGATTGCCGTGTCAGATCCCGATTTTGCCGCTGAGCAATTCGTTTCGGCGGTGATCCTGTCTCCGTTTCGTCGTGCCGCGCTGGGCATAACTGAAGCTGGCTACAGCCCTGAAATTGCCGAACGAATGGATCGATCGGTAAACCTCTTCGTTTACGGTTGTCGACCGTCCGTTGCTGATAGTCCCTCCCGATAAGCGGGGGTATGTGGAACCCGTTATCCAAACTGCTCTACTAGGGTCCGGACCCATAAATAGGATTCACAGCGCGATGAGGATGTGATTCACG
>JAPYPR010000007.1 GCA_029937545.1 Erythrobacter sp.
TCATCTTGGCGTAGCAGCCGCCTTCGAAATTGAAGACCGCCGTGTCCGACCAGCCATGCTCGTCGTCGCCGATCAGCGTGCGGCTGGCATCGGCGGACAGCGTCGTCTTGCCTGTGCCGGACAGGCCGAAGAACACCGCACTCTTGCCGTCGGGGCCGATATTGGCCGAGCAGTGCATCGGCATCACGCCTTGGGCGGGCAGCAGGTAATTGAGGATGCCGAACACGCTCTTCTTCATCTCGCCGGCATATTTCGTGCCGCCGATCAGGATCAGCTTTTCCGAAAGATTGACCGCGATCACCGTCTCGCTGCGCGTACCATGGCGTGCCGGGTCAGCCTGGAAGCTCGGCAGGTCGATGATGGTGTATTCCGGCTCGAACCCGTCGAGTTCGGCGGCGGTCGGGCGGACCAGCAGCGTGCGGATGAACTGGTTGTGCCACGCAAGCTCGTTGATTACGCGCACGTTCACACGATATTCGGGCTGCGATCCGCCGAATAGGTCGGCGACATAGAGATCGCTCTTCTCGCCGAGCGAAGCCATGAAGTCCTCTTTAAGCGCAGCGAAATGCTCCGGCTGCATCGAAGCGTTGTTGTCCCACCATACTGTGTCTTCGGTCTCGCCGTCGCGGACGATGAACTTGTCGTTCGCGCTGCGGCCGGTGTGCTTGCCGGTCTCTACCACGAGCGGCCCGTCCTTCGCCTTGCGGCCTTCGCCATTCTCCAGCGCAGCAGCGGTCAGCTCTTCCGCGGTCAGGTTCGGGTGGATCGTGGCATCGGTGGCGATGCCCTGGTCGGAAAGCGAAGTCGAAAGCGGGGTGGTCACCGAAAAATCTCCAGCGCGCGAGTGCGTTACTGTGATGGAATCATCCGCGCATACGAATGCGCGGTGCTCGTGTGAGCCTGTAATGGCCCACCGCCCCTGCGTCAAACCGGACAGCGGCAAATTCTGGCTTAGGCGGGCACAGCCTGCGTTGTTTTGCACGGGTAATCGGATTAGGCACGGGGCATGAACAGCGATGCGATCCAGGGTGCGAACCCGCAGGACCCCGACCAGCGCGTGATTGCGCTTGTCGACGACGACCGCAACATCCTCACCACGGTGTCGATCGCGCTGCAGGCGGAAGGGTTCGCCACGCGGCTCTATTCGGATGGCGAGGCGGCGCTCGGGGCCCTGCTCAACAATCCGCCCGACCTTGCGATCTTCGACATCAAGATGCCCAAGATGGACGGCATGGAATTGCTTCGTCGCCTGCGCGAGGAATCGGCGTTGCCGGTGATCTTCCTGACCAGCAAGGACGACGAGGCGGACGAGGCCGCCGGGCTGCAGATGGGCGCGGACGACTATATCGCCAAACCCTTCAGCCTGCGCCTGCTGCTTGCCCGCATCCACGCGATCCTGCGCCGCAGCGATGCGCGCCGACCGCTGGTGATGAGCGATGCGGTGCCCGCAGACACTTCCGAGAAGATCGATCGCGGTCGCTTGCACATGGACCCGGCGCGCCATCATGTGACCTGGGAGGACCGGCCGGTTTCACTGACGGTGACGGAGTTCCTGCTGCTGGAAGCGCTCGCCGTGCGGCCGGGCGTTATCAAGAGCCGCAACCAGCTGATGGATGCCGCCTATCCCGACGATGTGTTCGTCGACGATCGCACGGTGGATAGCCATATCAAGCGCATGCGGCGCAAGTTCCGCCGGGTCGATCCCGAATTCTCCGCCATCGAAACGCTCTACGGCGCCGGCTACAGCTTCAGTGATGGCTGATCAGCGACCGGGCGAGTCCGACAGAACCAATGTCCTGCGTAGCGACCGGTTCGGCCAGCTGCGCTGGTCGCACCGCCTGTCGCTCACCAGCCGCATTCTGTTCGTAAACGTATTACCGCTGGTGCTGCTGGGAGGCGGCGTTCTTTATCTCGATGCGTACCGCAAGCAGCTGCTCGACGAGCGGTTCAAGCTCGCGCTGGTCGAGGCGCAGATCACCGCGGAAGCGCTCGCCGGGGCGACAGTCCAGCGGCAGGAAGCGCTGCTGATCCAGATCGGCAAGGAGCAGCGCTTGCGCCTCCGGGTCTACGGCCCGGAGGGCAATCTGGAATCGGATAGTTTCGCCCTCGCCCCGCCGAGTTTCGACCTACCCGAGCCGTCCGAGGTCGACCAGACCGACCTCGCCCTGCGCCTCGACCGCGGGTTCGATCGTATCGTCGGCGCGCCTGCCCTGCCCGACTATGTCGAGCCCGCAACCGACGACGCTTCGGGCTGGCCGGAGTTGGTGCGGGCCCGCGAGGAGAGCCTGACGCAGATCGTGCTGCGCGATGCGCCCGACGGCACGCATGTCATCAATGCCGCCGCGCCCGTCGGGCTGGACGGCGATACGCTGCTGCTGACCCGCAATCCGGTCGACATTACCGAAAGCGTACGCGCGGCACGCTCTACTGTGCTCGCCGTCGTGCTGCTGGCGCTGCTTGTCTCCACGTTGCTGTCGCTGTTTCTCGCGCGCACCATCGTGCGGCCTTTGCGCGAGTTGGTGCAGGCCGCCGTCCGCGTGCGGCAAGGTCGCGACCGGCAGGTCGAAGTGCCGCGCCTGCCCGACCGGCGCGACGAAATCGGCATGCTCGCCCGCGCTTTCTCGGACATGACCGGGGCTCTGCGCCAACGGATCGACGCGGTCGAAAGCTTCGCCGCCGATGTCGCGCACGAGATCAAGAATCCGCTGGCCTCGCTGCGCAGTGCGACCGAGTCGCTGGCCAAGGTCGAGGACCCGCAACTGCGCGCTCAGTTGCTCGACATTGCGACGCACGACGTCCAGCGGATCGACCGGCTGGTAACGGAAATCTCCGACGCGAGCCGCATCGATGCGGAAATGTCGCGCGCCGAATTCGAGACGGTGGACCTCAAGGCGCTCCTGTCGAACATCGTCGCCAGCCGCGAGGAGCGCGAAGAGAACGAGGGCCGCACGATTGCGCTAGCAATTCCAGAGGAGCCGCTGGTCGTCGCAGGCGTTCCGGTGCGGCTGGAGCGAGTGATCGACAACCTGCTCGACAATGCCGTTTCTTTTTCCCCACCACGGGGCCGGATCGACGCAGTGTTGGAGCGACATGATGGCTGGATCACCCTGACCATCTGCGACGAAGGCCCGGGCATTCCCGAGGAAAAGCGCGAGAAAGTGTTCCAGCGGTTCCATTCCGACCGGCCCGAGGGCGAGGACTTCGGCAAGCATTCCGGGCTTGGCCTCGCCATCGCGCGGACGATCGCGGAGGCGCATGACGGCACGCTGGTCGCGACCTCGCGGCAGGATGGTGAGCCGGGCGCCTGCCTCGTGTTCGGCTTACCCACGCGGCGATGAGCAAACAGGTTCTCGCGAATGTTACAGCCGTTGCCATCGGCGGGCGGGCGCTGCTGATCGAGGGTGCACCGGGCCTCGGCAAGTCCTCGCTCGCACTTGCACTCATCGACCGTGGCGCAGTGCTGATCGGCGACGATGCGATCGAGCTCGTGCAAGAGGACGGCGCACTAATTGGCGCGCCTCCACCTAATACCAGCGGGCTAATCGAAGTCCGCAATATCGGCTTGGTGGAGTTGCCGACGACGCATGCTCCAGTGGCCCTCATCCTCCAGCTCGATCCCGACGCCCCGCGCTTTCCGATGGACGTTTCGACGCGGCAAATGGCCAGTATTTCTGTGCCGGTGCTGACCTTCGCTCCAGGCGATGCGACGCAGGCTCTGCGCGCCGAATATGCGCTGGCAAAGCATGGCCTGCCCTTTCCAAGCGAAGCGCAAGCAGCGACAAGGCTCACGCAATGACTGCCGATTCCCCCACTTCCCCGCGCCAGCGCGTCCTGCTTGTCACCGGCCTTTCCGGCGCGGGCAAGTCGACAGCGCTGCAGGTGCTGGAAGACATCGGCTGGGAAGCGATCGACAACTTCCCCGTACGCCTGCTCGGCGGGTTGCTCGGCAATGAGGACGAGGGCAGCCAGCTCGCCATCGGCTTCGATTCGCGCACGCGCGGCTTCGTCCCCTCCGAGATCATCGAGATGTGCAAGCAGCTCGCAGCTCGCGGCGATGTCGAGGTTACGACTCTGTTCATCGACTGTGCCGGCGGCGAGCTGGAGCGCCGCTACAACGAGACCCGCCGTCCGCACCCCATGGCCCGTGGTCGCCCCGTGCTCGACGGGATCAAGGCCGAGCGCGAGCTGCTGGAGCCTCTGCGGCGCTGGGCCGACATCGTCATCGACACCAGCGACTTCTCCACCAACCAGCTGCAGCAGGAGGTGCGCGAGCAATTCGCCAGCAGCGCCGAGCGCGAGATGACCGTCACCATCTCCAGTTTCGGCTTCGCGCGCGGCACGCCGCCCCTGGCGGACCTGCTGTTCGACATGCGCTTCGTCGATAACCCGCACTGGATCGAGGGCCTGCGCGAGAAGACCGGGCTCGACCCAGAAGTGGCCGCGCATATCGAGGCCGATCCCGCTTTCGAACCGGCCTTCGGCCGCATCGCCGACCTGCTGCGCGAACTGCTGCCCCGCTATGCCGCCCAGGACCGCAGTTATCTCAACATCGCCTTCGGCTGTACCGGAGGGAGACACCGCTCCGTCTATAGCGCCGAGCGGGCCGCCGCGGTCTTGCGCGCCGAGGGGTTTTCGCCCACCGTCATCCATCGCAATCTGGGGAGCCGGCCCGCCGATCCGCTCGAACGGCGTTGATTCTGGCCGCCATTGATGGTTCAGGATCCGGCACGTAACCTTCCAAGGGTAATTATCGGATACGCCCACGCATGATTGGCATGATTCTCGTCACCCACGGCAATTTGGCCGAGCACTTCATCGACGCGATGGAGCATGTGGTGGGCAAGCAGGACAGCGTTGCGACCATCTGCATCGGCCCCAATGACGATATGGAGCGCCGCCGCCAGGACATCGCCGATGCGATCGCCAAGGTGGACACGGGCGACGGGGCCATCATCCTCACCGACCTGTTCGGCGGCACGCCCTCCAACCTCGCCATCTCGCTGCTCGACACGGGCCGGATCGAGGTGATCGCGGGCATCAACCTGCCAATGCTCATCCGCCTCGCCGGTGCGCGCAAGAGCATGGGCGTGGTCGACGCGGTGCACGCCGCGCAGACTGCGGGCCGCAACTACATCACGGTGGCGAGCGAGTTCCTCGGCCAGGATCTCGATAGCGCGAAGGCCGCCACCTCTTGAGCCAGCTCCGCCGCACCCTAACGGTGGTCAACCAGCGCGGCCTGCACGCGCGCGCGAGCGCCAAATTCGTCGGTGCGGTCGCCGAATTGCCGGAAGGCTGCCAGGTGCGCGTCGCCAAGGGTGAGAACGAGGCGGCGGGCGGCTCCATCCTCGGCCTCATGATGCTCGGCGCCGCCAAGGGCGACACGATCGAGCTGATCGTGTCTGGTGACGGCAGCGAGGAGGCGATGAGTACCCTCTCCGCCATGATCGAGGACGGTTTCGGGGAGCCGTGACGATGGCCCCGAGCGACACCCATCCGCGCCGCCTCATCACCGGCTTTTCCAACCCCACCGTCAAGGCGCTGCGGGCGCTGCGCGAGAAGAAGCACCGCAAGGCCGCGGGCAAGTTCCTCGCCGAGGGCCTGCGCCTGCTGACCGATGCGCGCGAATGCGGGCATTTGCCCGAAGTGCTGGTGCTGGCGACGGGCCGCGATCCGCATCCGCTGCTGGCCGAGCTGGAAACGGCAGTCGCAGCGGCGGGCGGCGAGGTGATCGAGACCTCGCCCGACATCCTCTCCAAGATCACCGGCAAGGACAATCCGCAAGCGGTCGCGGGCGTCTTCGCCGAATTCGACACCGCGCTGGCAAACCTCGACCGCAGCCGCGCCGATATCTGGCTGGTCGCCCAGGCGCTGCGCGATCCGGGCAATCTCGGCACCATGCTGCGCACTGGCGATGCGATCGGCGCAGGCGGGCTGATCCTGATCGACGATTGCGCCGACCCCTTCAGCGTCGAAGCGGTGCGCGCCAGCATGGGCGCGGTGTTCACGCAAGCCATCGCGCGCGCCGAATGGAGCGAATTCGAGAGCTGGCTGCGCGGCGGAGCGGGCCAACTCGTCGCCGCGAGCCTGCGCGAGGCCCGGCCATATCGCGGCGCGCCCTATGCCGCGCCCTGCTTCGTCATGGTCGGCAACGAAAGCCGCGGCTTGCCCGAAGCCTACGAAATGGCCTGCGACTTGCGCGTGACCATGCCGATGAAAGGCCGCGCCGACAGCCTCAACGCGGCGGTCGCGGCGGCAGTGCTGGGGTACGAGGTCCTGGCGGGGCTGGAGGGCTGAGCCACCAACGACATGGACCACTGACAGGGGTGTTTTGAAAAACTGCAGACTCATCGCCCCGCCTCCTCTTTTTGCTTTTGGCTGGACCCCGCTTCGGAGCGGCCCAACAGACGCAAAAGCGCGGAATTGTCGGCTTTCCGGCGGATCGCGGTCATGCGGCCCTGATGGAGCACCGGCTGCACCAGCCCCCACTCGACCCGCTCCGCGAGCGTCCGATGTGTCACCTTCCGCCAATCCACTTTCGGCCCGGACAGCCGCCCCGAACCCGGAGGCGTCAGCACCGCATCCCAGGCATGCGCGAACCCCTCTGCCCCGGCCCGCTCACGCAAGCGATAGGCCGACGCCCGGGACATGCCGACATTGCGGGCCGCCAGGGCAACCGAGCCGGTCAGGTATAGCTGCGCGAGAAACTCGCACTGCCGCACGACGGTCCACCCGTCCTCGCGCGAGCGCAGGAGGACGGGGTGAAAGAACGGCGGCTTGCGGCGGATGCGATGAGCGGGCGCTTTCGGCATCCGCAAGGGTGGAGCAGATGCGGGGCGTGTAGGAAAGGCGGACATGGGACAGCCGCTGGAGCGACTGCTAGATTTTCCATTTCACGAGACCGGTGATCGGATCAACCGCATCAGACTTCTGTAGCTGCGCTCGGTTCAGGCGATTATCGATAAATCTTTGCTGCTTTTTGTCAGGCCCAAAGACTAGCCTCTTAGCCTGCACGGCTATTGCATCATTCATCGCTTTGGAAAGTACCTTGCCGTCATGGCTGGCAAGATGATCTGGAACCGCCTTGTATTGAGCGAGCATAATCAGAGTTCTTGGCCCAGTCGGCAGCATAATGAATGCGTCCTCGTGCGCTAGGCCATTGGACATCATTATCGGACTGTCACCTGTAAGCAGGTCGTGACCTCCTTCGCCAATTGTGATGACGAATACGGACAGTTCCATCATCCGATTAATCATTAGGGATGATTGGACCAAGTCTACGAACACATCCAAGGCACCACCTCGGAACGAACTGTCCGTTACGTCAGCGAAGAGCGGATTGTCCGCTAGTCTCTGAGTGAGCTTTTTCTCAAGAAATCCGATCCGCTCAGGTGAGCGGTGGATCATCGATATTATGAACCGAACAAGTCCGATTTTATCTTCGGGACCCGCCTTTTGGTTCACCTCCGCCATCATAACAGCCTTTGCTCCGCGATCATCAATGACTTGGAGAAGCTTCGTTTCTAAAGCGGACGGATCTTCATGCCCTTGCGTGGGGATCGTGTAGAGATCCTTCGCGTAGCCTGTTGCTGCAGGATGCCTATATCGCGAACGAAGTTGTTGGCGCGGGCCAACGCGTGCGAATTCCCATATTACATCTTCCCCATTGAACTGTTTTTTCCAGCGAGAGAGATACCACTCCGGTAAGAAATGGTGTTTCCGAGGGGTGGACATTTACTCCGCCGCGTCGCGCCCCTCGCCAGTGCCGTCTTCGATCTGCGCCGCGTCCTCTGAGTTGTACCGCGGGGTTGCCTCCACCTTCGGCACCTCCTCGATCTCGCGCTTGCCGATTTCGATGCCGCGTTCGGCCAGCCGCCTGCCCGAAGTCAGCACGTTGCGTTCGAAGCTGCCGACGAACTTGTTGTAATTGTTGACCGCGCTTTCGAGGCCACCACCGACGCGTTTCATGTGTTCGGCGGCCACGGCCAAGCGATCGTAGAGCTCGGCCCCGGCCTTGCCGATCTCCACCGCTTCCTGCGCGATCGTGTCCTGCCGCCACACCTGCGCCACCGTACGCGCGATAGCGACGAGGTTGGTGGGCGTCGCCAGCAGCACCTTGTTGCGGAAGGCGAAGTCCCACAGCTCCGGATCGTGCTCCAGCGCGGCGGCGACGAAATGCTCGCCGGGGACGAACATCACGACATAGTCGGGCGTGTCGTCGAACTGGCTCTGGTAGCTCTTGCTGCCGAGCGTCTGGACGTGGTTGCGCATGGACTTGGCATGCAGGTCGAGATGCCGCCCGCGCTCGTCGTCGTCATCCGCTTCGAACGCGGCCTGATAGGCATTGAGCGAGACCTTGGCGTCGATCACCAGCTTCTTCTGCCCCGGCACATGCACCACCGCATCGGGGCGCAGCCGCCCGTCCTCGGTCTCGATCGAATGTTCGAGGTTGAAATCGGTATGCTCCGACAATCCGCATTGCTCGAGCACGTTCTGCAGCGCCCGCTCGCCCCAGCGGCCACGCGCCTTGGGGGCATTGGTCAGGCTGTTGCCGAGCCGCTGCGCCTCGCGCCGGACCTCTTCCTGTCCGCGCTGCATCTCGGTGATCTGCTGGTAGAGCCGCCCGAAAGCATCGGTGCGCTTTTCCTCCAGCGCGGCGACCTGCTTCTCGTACGCCTCCAGCCGCTTGCCCACCGGATCGAGCAGCGCGCGCAACTTTTCCTCGCTGGTCTTTTCGGAGTGGCCGAAGCGTTCGTTCGCGCGCTTGAGGAAATCCTCCTGCGCCTTCGACAGAACGGCGGTGCCGGTGTTCTGGAATTCCTTGAGCAATTCCTCGCGCGCCTCGACCAGCAAGCGTTTCTGCTCGTCGAAATTGGCGGTTTTTTCCTTGAGCGTCGCCAGTTCGGACCCGAGCGCGGCATTGTCGCGCCGCAAGGCGTCGAGCGCCGTTTCATGCGCGGCGCGGGTTTCCCGCAATTCGCCATCGAGCGCATCGGCGCGGGTCGCGCGCACGGTCGCATTTTCCAGCTCCACGATGGCACGGCGGAACTTTTCGTCCAGCTCCTTCGCCTCGGCATCGCGCTCGCCATGGCGGGCTTTCCAGTCGGCTGCCGGTCGCGACCCAGCGAACCAGCCGAGCACCACCCCGATCAGGAGCGCGGCGACGGCGACGATGAGAACAGTCATATCCATGCGCCGGAACATAGCTGGAACGAGGCCTGCGGAAAAGTCCTGGTCGGAACTATCCCCACAGCCGCGCGCTCCTCATGCAAAGAGGAGATATTCTATGTCGATCAAGGAAATGATTCAGGACCATCCCGCCGTGGGAGCCGACTACACCGAGGAACTGGGCGAAGCAGTCAAGCACGCGATGTATTGCGCGGCGATCGCCAGCAGCTGCGTCGATGCCTGCAACGCGGAAAATGGCGATATGTCCGAATGCATCCGCAAGTGCTCCGACGCTTCGGATATCTGCCAGGCGGTCAGCACGGTCGCGGCGCGGCGCACGCATGGCAATACGGCGGTGATCAAGTCGCTGCTCGAAGCCTGCATCCTCGCCTGCAAGGTCTGCGCCGAGGAATGCGACAAGCACGATAACCCGCACTGCCAACGCTGCGCGCGGATGTGCCACGAAGTGGTCGAGGACTGCGTGAAGGCGCGGGATGCGATGCTGGACGCGGTGTAGGGGTTTATTTGTTTGCGAACCCGCATCCGCGGGTTCGTCCTCGCTACACGCGCGGCAAGCCGCGCCCGCTGCGGCGCGCTTGCCGGGCCTCCCGCCGGCCCGGTGCTCCAAGAGAGGCGTCCTTGGGCCATTCTATCCTCTCCCAGAGAACCGAGCCTAAGGTGAGGCAAGGCCGACTGGCCGGCCGCAGCGATGCGACCTTCAGGTCGCGTGAGCGAGGATAGCCTAAGGCCGCGGATGCGGCCGCCGGCGCTTGAGGCCAAACAAACTACGCCGCTTCGCGCAGCTTTTTCAGCTTCTTTATAGCCATGTTGCGCTTGAGGCGCGAGAGGTGGTCGATGAAGAGGATTCCCTCGAGGTGGTCCATCTCGTGCTGGATGCAGGTGGCCATCAACCCGTCGAGGTCTTCTTCGTGGGTCTCGCCTTCGAGGTCCTGATACCGCACGCGGCAGGTGGCCGGACGGTCGACATCGGCGAAGATATCCGGGACCGAAAGGCAGCCTTCCTGATAAGTCGCCAGCTCATCCGCCGGGTCGAGGATTTCCGGGTTGATGAAAACGCGCGGCTCCTTCTTCACCGGATAGTGCACGTGTTCGTGCCCACCGTGATTGCAGACCTCGCCCTCGGCCTCGGTGTCCTCGGGCTGGAGGTCGATCACCAGCACGCGCTTGGGCACACCGACCTGGATCGCGGCAAGCCCGATGCCGGGCGCATCGTACATGGTTTCGAACATGTCGGAGACGAGCGTCTTCAACTCGTCGTCGAACTCGGTGACGGGCTCGGACACGACCTTGAGCCGGGGATCCGGCACTTCGAGAATTTCACGGATAGCCATGGGGGATCAGATAGTCTGGCGCGCAGGAATGTTCAATGTTTGTTGCGTGCGGAAAGCGCATCCACACTTTCCTTGGCTGTTCCATCCCACGCCCCCTCCCGGAGTCTTTGTTGGGTGCGCTATCGACATCCGTCGATAGCTTGCGGCGCCACCCCACGCCCCCACCCGGCCACCCATAGAATACCGTGCCGTGGGTGGCCGGGTGAAGGCGTGGGCCGGTGCCGCCGCAAGGGGCGGACGGATGTCCGGCCCGCACGCAGACAGAACCTCAAACAGGCCGCCGCGCCCGCAGCGCCTGCGCCAGCGTGCCCTCGTCGAGGTAATCCAGCTCCCCGCCAACAGGCAAACCATGCGCCAGCTGGGTTATCCGCACGGGGAACGCCTCAAGCCGTTCGGCAAGGTAATGCGCGGTGGTCTGGCCCTCCAGCGTGGCGTTCATGGCGAGGACGATTTCGTCCACCCCTCCCTCTTCGACCCGCGCCATCAGACTGGCGATGTTGAGGTCCTCGGGCCGCACACCGTCAAGGGCCGACAGCTTGCCGCCGAGCACATGGTAGCGCCCGGTAAACAGCTTCGCGCGGTCGAGCGCCCACAGGTCAGCCACATCCTCCACCACGCACAGGCTCTTTCCGTCGCGGCGCGGGTCGGCGCAGATGGCGCAGGGGTTGCGCGTGTCGACATTGCCGCAGGTCTCGCACTCGACCAGCGCCTCGCCGACGGTCGCCAGTGCGTCGAGCAGTGCGGGGAGCGCCGTCTCGCGCCGCTTGACCAGCCACAGCACCGCCCGGCGCGCGCTGCGCGGGCCGAGGCCGGGCAGGCGGGCCAGCGCCGATGCGAGGGTTTCGATTTCCTGTGAAGCCATGGTGTTCGAGAAGAAATCCGTTCGGGCTGAGCTTGTCGAAGCCCTGCACTTTCCTCTAGCGCCGCACCGAAAGTGAAGTACGGCCCTTCGACAAGCTCAGGGCGAACGGAGAATAGATAGGTGCGGATTGTCTTCATGGGTAGCCCGGATTTTGCCGTGCCGACGCTGCAGGCGCTGGTCGATGCGGCGCATGAGGTGGTCTGTGTCTACACCCAGCCGCCGCGGCCGGGCGGGCGGCGCGGCAAGGAACTGACCCGCACCCCGGTGCACCAGCGGGCCGAGGATCTCGGGATCGAGGTGCGGCATCCCAAATCCCTGAAATCTGCTGAAGAGCAGGAAGCTTTCGCCGCACTTGAGGCCGATGTGGGGGTGGTCGCCGCCTACGGCCTGATCCTGCCCCAACCGATCCTGGACGCGCCGGAGCACGGCTGCCTCAACGTCCATGCGTCGATCCTGCCGCGCTGGCGCGGGGCCGCTCCGATCCACCGCGCGGTGATGGCGGGCGATCCGGTGACCGGCGTCACGATCATGCAGATGGAGGCAGGGCTCGACACCGGTCCCATGCTGACGATGGCGCGCACCCCGATCGAGGAGAAGACGACCGGCGAATTGACCGAGGAACTGGCCGAAATCGGCGCCCAGCTGATGGTCGGCACGTTGATCGATATCGAGATGCTGCATCCGCTGGAGCAGGACGACGCCGAGGCAACCTACGCTGAGAAAATCGACAAGGCCGAGGCGCTGATCGACTGGAATCGCCCTGCCCCGGAGCTGGTGCGCCATGTGCATGGCCTCTCGCCCTTTCCGGGCGCATGGTGCGAAGTCGACGGACAGCGGGTCAAGCTGCTGCGGGCGGAACTCGCCGAAGGCAGCGGCGCGCCCGGTGAAGTGCTTGACGACCGCCTCTGTATCGCCTGCAGAGAAGGGGCGATCCGCCCGGTCGGATTGCAGCGCGCGGGCAAGCCGAAAATGGACCTCGATACCTTCTTGCGCGGCAATGCCGTGGCGAAGGGGATGGTGCTGGGGTGAGTTCAGATTGTTTACTCGTGAGAGCATGACCCGCTTCGCCCTCACCCTCGAATTCGACGGCACGCCCTTCTTCGGCCTGCAGCGCCAGAAGGACGGGCCAAGCGTGCAACAGGCGGTCGAGGAAGCCGCGTTCCGCATTCTGGGAGAGGACGTGCGCCTCCACAGCGCGGGCCGCACCGATACCGGCGTCCACGCGCTCGCCATGCGTAGCCACATGGATATCGCCAAGGATATCGCGCCCTTCCGCCTGATGGAGGCACTGAACGCGCATCTTAGGCCCGATCCGATCGCCGTGACCCATTGCGAGATCGTTCCCGACGACTGGCATGCGCGTTTTTCCTGCACCGGTCGCAGCTATGTCTATCGCATCGCCAATCGCCGCGCGCCGCTGACGCTGGAGAAGGACCGGCTGTGGCAGCTCGGCACGCCGCTCGACCACGAGGCCATGCACCGCGCGGCGCAGGCGCTGGTGGGCCTGCACGATTTCACCACCTTCCGCTCGGTCCATTGCCAGTCGGACAGTCCGGTCAAGACACTCGACCGGCTGGATGTCGAGCGGGCCAGAACACAATGGGGCGAGGAAGTCCGCATCCACGCCGCGGCGCGCAGCTTCCTCCACCATCAGGTGCGCAGCATGGTCGGCTGCCTCGCGCTGGTCGGCATGGGCCGGTGGCGCGAGGAGCAGGTGGCCGAGGCGCTGGAAGCTAAGGACCGCCAGGCGCTCGGCCTGAACGCCCCGCCGCACGGGCTCTACTTCGTCGAGGCGACTTATCCGCGCGATTAGTTTGTTCGCGCAACCCTTTCATTCCCGTCATTGCGAGCGTAGCGAAGCATCCAGTCCCGGGAGCTGGATTGCCGCGTCGCCTCCGGCTCCTCGCAATGACAACAGAGGAGATCGACATGACGACCACCGGAAAGCAGCTTTTTACCACGCTCACGAGCGACGGCACGCTGACTGTCGAGATCGCCGATAGCGAGTTTCCCGATCCGACCGGCAACCAGGTCCTCGTCAAGATGGAGGCGGCGCCGATCAACCCGTCGGATCTCGCGATCCTGACCGGTGCCGCCGATTTCGAGAATGCCGACTATTCGCCGGGCAAGGTCGTCGCCAAGATGCCGGAACCGTTCAACAGCGGCCAGAAGGCGCGCCACGGACAGCGTCTGCCGGCGGGTAACGAGGGCGCGGGCACGGTCGTCGCGACCGGTGACAGCGACATGGCCAAGGCCCTGATGGGCCAGCGCGTCGCCTGTGTTCCGGGCAGCGCCTATTCCCAATATGCCATCGCCGATGCCGCCATGTGCCTGCCGCTGGGCGATCACAGCGCGGAGGACGGCGCGTCGAGCTTCGTCAATCCGATGACTGCGCTTGGTTTTGCCGAGAATGCCAAGATGGACGGCGCGAAGTCGATCCTCCACACGGTCGGCGCGTCGAACCTTGGCCAGATGCTGGTGAAGATCTGCCAGGAAGACGGCCTCGGCCTCGTCAACATCGTGCGCAAACCCGATCAGGTCGATCTGCTGAAGGGCCTCGACGCAAGCCATGTGGTGAACTCGTCCGACGACGATTTCATGGATCAGCTTAAATCCGCGATCGACGAGACCGACGCCTTCTATGGCTTCGATCCGATCGGCGGCGGCAAGATGGTCGATCATTGCTTCAAGGCGATGGAGCAGGTCGCGGTCGGCAAGATGACAGAATATTCACGCTATGGCTCCAACCAGCAGAAGCGCATGTTCATCTATGGCCGCCTCGACTTCGGCCCGACCACGCTGACACCGAGCTATGGCTTCGGCTGGACGCTCTCGGGCTGGCTGCTGACCCCGTTCCTGCAGACTGCGGGCATGGAAACCGTCGGCCGCATGCGTAAGCGCGTGCTCGACAACCTCACGACTACCTTTGCCAGCAGCTACAAGAGCAAGGTCGATCTCGAAGGCATGCTGAAGAAGGACGCGATCCTCGACTATCGGCAGATGAAGACCGGCGAGAAATATCTCGTGACGCCGAACGGGTAACGCTTAGCGCCCGTCGAAGGCACGCTGGAGGGCGGCGGGATCGGTCTCGCCGCTCGCCAGCAATAGCTGCAATAGTATCCGCGCCTTCTGCGGGTTGAGCGCGCGGGCTGCGACGAAGCCGTTGGCATCGTCCTCCGGCTCGCGATCCACCAGCCCCTCGTCGGCACGGCTGGCGCGGACCACCGCGACACCCGAAGCTGCGGCCTGGACCAATGCCTGGCGTACGGGCTCGGGCATATTGCCCTCGCCCACGCCCGCGACGACGACGCCGCGTGTGGCCTCGCCCAGCTGGCACTTAACTGCGTCGGCATCCTGCCCGGCGTGGACATAAACCACCGTCACCTCCGGCAAATCGTCGCACCATGCAAAGCGCGCCTCCTCGCGGTCGCCCCACGGCGCACCGAACCATTCGAGCGTGCCGGGTGTGACCAGCGCAATCGATTCGCGGGGGAAACCGCGAAACGCTTCCGAACCGCGCGTGCGGACCTTGCGCACGTCGCGGGCGGCGAACACGCGGTCCCCCATCACCACCAGCGTGCCACGCCCTGCTGCGTTCACGTCGCAAGCCACGCGGACGGCGTTGGCGAAATTTCGCAGCCCGTCATAGCCGACGGCATCCGCCGGGCGCATTGCGCCCACCACCACCACCGGCTTGGTCGATGGCAACGTCAGGTCGAGTAGGAACGCGGTTTCCTCCAGCGTATCGGTACCATGCGTGACGATCACGCCCGAGCAGTCGGGATCGTCCAGCGCTTCCACGATTGCGCGGTGCAACGGGTTATACACCTGCGGGCCGATATCGGCCGAATCGATATTGGCGATCTGGCGGCCCGAAAGCTCTGCTTCCAGGCCCAGGCCGCCCACGCGTTCGAGATACTCTTCGATCCCGATCTCGCCCGCGCGATAATCCTGCGCGATCGCATTGCCCGCGATCCCGGCGATGGTGCCGCCAGTGGCGAGAACGGTGAGCCTGGTGGTCATGCGCGCCGCCTAGCTGCCGTTTGGCGATCTCGGCAATTGATTTTAAGATTTGCGGCGCTATGTGCAGCGGACCGCCACACCGGCGGCACCTGTGGTTGGGGCGATTAGCTCAGTTGGTAGAGCATCTCGTTTACACCGAGAGGGTCGGCAGTTCGAGCCTGTCATCGCCCACCACCATCCCGCAAAAATCTGTCGCTATTCCCCGATCGCCTCGTCGATCGCGGCGCGCGCGTCTTCGCTCGACCAGTCGTAATCGCCCGCGACGCGCCAGATTTCCTGTCCCATCGCATCGTAGAGTACGGTCGTCGGCATGACGCCGCCGCCGATCGCCGTCCCGAGTTCGCCGTCGGGGTCCATCCAAGGCTCGAGCATCGAGTAATCTTGCTCGGCGAAGAACGGCCCTACCCGCTCTGCACCCTGCATGTCCTGACTCACTGTCAGCACCCGCAGGCGACCAACGTAATCGACGGCAAGCTCGTCGAGCAGCGGCATTTCCTTCACGCATGGCGCGCACCACGTCGCCCACAGGTTCACCAGCACCGGCGTGCCCTGCAAAGCGCCCATGTTCAGCACGCTGTTGTCGAGATTGCGCACATTGCTTGCCGGCATCAGCGTGCCTGCCTGGGCACGGTCGATCTCGCCGGTTGGCGCTTGCGTAGCCGTGCTTTCTTGCGCCGCTTCCGGCGGCCCCCTATCGCAAGCGGCGACAAGCAGACCCAGGGTGAATGCAGCAGTGAGCGAGAAGCGGGACAATTCGGGCTCCAATGCCATGTGGGGCGGCAGGTTCGCCGAAGGGCCTAGCGCGATCATGCGCGAAATCAACGCCTCGATCCCGTTCGACAAGGCACTGTGGCGGCACGATATCGAAGCTAGCAAGGCGCATGTCGCCATGCTGGGCGCGCAGGGGATCGTGACCGCCGAAGACATGTCGACGATCGCCGGGGGGCTCGACAAGGTCGCCGCCGAATATTCACGCGAGGGCGTGCCGGAGGACTGGGACCTCGAAGACATCCACATGACCACCGAGAGCCGCCTCGCCGAGCTGATCGGTCCGGCGGCAGGGCGGCTCCACACGGCGCGCAGCCGCAACGACCAGGTGGCGACCGATTTTCGCTTGTGGGTGCGCGACGCGCTCGACCAGATCGATGCGGGATTGCTGGCACTGCAACAGGCGCTGGTGACGCGCGCCGGCGAGCATGCGGCCAGCATCATGCCCGGCTTCACCCATTTGCAGACTGCACAGCCGGTTACACTCGGCCATCACCTCATGGCCTATTACGAGATGATCGCGCGCGACCGCAGCCGGTTTGCCGATGCGCGGGCCCGGATGAACGAAAGCCCGCTCGGCAGTGCGGCGCTGGCCGGAACCGGCTTCCCGATCGACCGCGAGGCGACTACGCAGGCGCTCGGCTTCGACCGGCCGACGCGCAACAGCCTCGATGCCGTCTCCGACCGCGACTTCGCACTCGACTACCTGATGGCCGCGAGCCAGTGCGCGCTGCACCTGTCGCGGCTGGCGGAGGAGTTCATCATCTGGGCCAGCCAGCCCTTCGGCTTCGTGCGGATGCCGGATACGCTTTCCACCGGCAGTTCCATCATGCCGCAGAAGAAGAACCCCGACGCCGCCGAACTGGTGCGCGGCCACGCGGGCCGCGTGATCGGCTGCGCCACCGCGCTGATGGTGACGATGAAGGGCCTGCCGCTCGCCTATTCCAAGGACATGCAGGACGACAAGCCGCCGGTGTTCGAGGCGCACGGCCTGATGGCGCTGAGCATCGCCGCGATGACCGGCATGGTGGCGGACAGCGAGTTCAAGACCGGGCGCATGCGCGAAGCGGCAGAACTCGGCTATGCCACCGCCACCGACCTTGCCGACTGGCTGGTGCGCGAGGCCGACATTCCCTTCCGCGAGGCGCACCACATTACCGGCGCTGCCGTGAAGCGTGCAGAGACCGACGGCGTGGCGCTCGACCAGTTGCCGCTGGATGTGCTCAAGGCGATCGACCAGCGGATCGACGAGCGCGTTTACGAAGCGCTGTCGGTCGATGCCTCGGTCGCTTCGCGCAGCTCCTATGGCGGAACCGCGCCCGAACAGGTAAAGGTGCAGGTTCAGGCCGCGCGCGAGGCGCTGGGAATGGATGCCTAGATGAAGAGATTGTCGATTCTTGCTTGCGCGCTTGCGCTCGCCGCCTGCGGGCAAAAGGCCGACCTCGCGCCGGTCGAGGGCGCTGCGCTGCCGCCCGCCCCTTACGGTGCGGAAGTCCAGCCGAGCGCGGACGAACTGCTCTTGCTCGATCCACAGGCCGCGCCCGATCGATCGGTAGAGCTGCGCACCCGCTCCGAAGAGCGCGAGGACGATCCCTTCGACCTGCCACCCGAGTAGGTTCTCAGCCGAAAAGCACAGCTTGCTCGACTCGCCCACGCGAATTCGGCAGAGGCGCTGGCCATGGACCATTTCCAGCTTCGCGACGGCGTGCTCCATGCCGAAGACGTGCCCCTGCCGCGCATTGCCGAAGAGGTCGGCACGCCGGTCTATGTCTATTCGCGCGCCACGCTGACCCGCCATGCCCGCGTGTTCCGCGATGCACTGGGCCAGCTCGACAATCCGCACATCGCTTTTGCGGTGAAATCGAACCCGAACCTCGCCGTGCTGAAAGTGCTGGCGAACGAGGGCTATGGCGCGGACGTGGTCTCCGGCGGCGAGCTGACGCGCGCGCTCAAGGCCGGGATGAAGCCCGAAGACATCGTGTTTTCCGGCGTTGGCAAGACCCACGCCGAGCTGCTGCAAGGCCTCCAGGCGGGCATCGGACAGTTCAATATCGAGAGCGAGGAAGAAGGCTACGAGCTCGCCGCCATCGCCGAGCGGCATGGCAAGCGGGCGGCCTGCGCGCTGCGGGTAAACCCCGATGTCGACGCGCGCACGCATGAGAAGATCTCCACCGGCAAGCGCGAGAACAAGTTCGGCGTGCCGCTCGACCGGGCGGCGGAAATATATGCGCGGCTGGCGGAAGAAGACGGACTCGATATGCGCGGCGTCGCGGTGCATATCGGCAGCCAGCTCGGCGATCTGAAACCGCTTGAAACCGCGTTCACCAAGGTCGGCGCGCTGATCGTGGAACTGCGCGCGCAAGGCTGCACGGTCACTCATGCCGATCTCGGCGGCGGGCTCGGCGTGCCGTACAAGGCGGGGGAAACGCTGCCCGCACCCGCAGAATACGGCGCGATGGTCGCTCAGGCGACGAAGGACTGGGACGTGCGTCTCATGTTCGAACCGGGCCGCGTGATCGCGGGCAATGCCGGTGTGCTGCTGACCCGCGTCATCCGCTCCAAGCGCAGCGGCAACGGCCCGCCCTTCGTAGTGGTCGATGCGGCGATGAACGACCTTGCCCGCCCCGCCATGTACGGCGCCTGGCACGATTTCGACGCCGTCGCGCCAAGCGGCGACCGGATGACAGCGCATATCGTCGGCCCGATTTGCGAGACCGGCGACACCTTCGCCATGGATCGCGAATGCGATGCGCTGGTCGCGGGCGATCTCGCGGTGTTCCGCACGGCGGGCGCCTATGGCGCGACCATGGCGAGCAGCTACAATTCGCGCGGCTTCGTGGCCGAAGTGCTGGTTGACGGGGACAAATACGCGGTGGTCGCGGACCGGATCGCCGCGAGCGCGATCATGGATGCGGAACGCGTGCCGGAGTGGCTCGGCTGATGCAGGCGCGCCGTGCATAGCCTGCCGCTCTTCCACCGCATCGCGGGCACGCGCGTGGTGGTCGTCGGCAGCGGGGACATGGCCGAGGCCAAGGCGCGGCTGGTGACGCGGGCGGGCGGCATACCCTGCGCCGAGACCGAAGCCCATCACGCCAAGATCGGCTTCGTCGCGCTGGAGGACGAGCGCGCTGCCGAGGCGGCGGCCTTGCGGCTGAAGCGCGCAGGCCTGCTGGTCAACGTCGCCGACCGGCCGGACTTGTGCGATTTCACCCTGCCCAGCGTGCTCGACCGCGACCCGGTGCTGGTGGCGGTGAGCACTGGCGGAGCCTCGGCGGGGCTGGCCAAGCATTTACGGCTGCGATTGGAAGCGCTCTTGCCTCAATCGCTCGGCGCGCTGGCAAAGGCGCTCGAAGGCTCACGCGATGCGATCCGTCGCCGATATTCCGATGCCGACACCCGCCGCCACGCGCTCGACACCGCGCTGGGCGAAGGCGGCGCGCTCGATCCGTTCGAGACGAGCGATCCCATGGCGGTCGACGGATGGCTGAAGGACGCAGCACCCGAAGCAAACGGCGAGGTCCTCGACTTCACACTTGTGAGCGACGATCCCGAAGATCTCACCTTGCGCCAGGCACGCGTTCTGGGCCGCGCCGACACGGTGCTGCACGATCCCGATCTGACCGAGGCTATCCTGATCCGCGCTCGCGCCGATGCAGTGCGCATCGCCCTGCCCGCCGATCCGCCTGCCGAGGGGCTGACCGTCATCCTGCGCCGCGCCTAGGCGGCTACCATCTCCGGCGAAACGGCAGCTATGTCCGCAAAATAGCGGGCCATGGCATCGGCGGTGTCTTCGGACAGCGCTATATGCGCACGCCTCTTGTCCTCAGGGTCGGCCACCCGCACCAGCAATCCGGTCTCGACCATCTGGCCGATCCAGCGCAGCGCCGTCGTCGCCGGGACACCCGAGGCGATGCAGAGCGAGGTCACGCAGACCTTGGTGCCTTCCGCCCGCGCCGCCGCGAGGTCGAGCAGCATGTCCCAGGCCGGGTCCGCGAACAGGTCGCCATCGAAATAGCGCGCACGCGCCTGACGGTGTTTGATGATCTGCCGGATATGGCCTGCATCGGGCAGGCGCGGGCGATTGGTTGCCGGACGCTGCCGGACATAAGCATCGTCTTCACTGCGCCACCCGGGCTGCGGCGCTTCCAGCCGGAACGCCCCGCCTGTTGCCCGCTGGCCAGGCGCGGTCCTTTCCAGCCGTTCCGCCATGCGCCCAACCTGCTCGGTCAGGCGCAGCAGCAGCATCCGGTCTTCCTCGCCCAGTTCGCGCAGGCGCAGGTTCGGCACATGCGCCAGCACGCGCCCGATCGCGATCACCCGCTCCGACCGGCAGGGATCGACGAGGATCTGCGGCGCGGAAGAGGAAAAGCACCCGAAGATCGCATCGAGCGCGCCCATGGTGGTCGAAACGACCATCTGCGTGCCCGCCTTGCCCGCCCGCATGTCGAGCCGCGAAAGCAACGCCAGCACTTCCGCCGTATCCTCTGCGCAATCGACCAGCAGCACATCGCCCAGCGCGGTAATCGCGCCGTTCGCATAATCCGCCAGCGACATGGAATGCAGCACGCGAAAGCCTGCCGCCTCCGCATCGTCGCGCAGCTCGCCTCGGATATGCGCGCGGTCCGCCAGGACGGTGACGCCGATCTGGCACCCGGCGGAATTGCACACCGGCTCGTAACTGAAATCCGCCTGCATCGAATCGCGCTCCTGTTTCGTTACCGAACAGGATGAGAACAAATGCGGATCAGGTCAAGACTCAGGCGCGGATTTCGATCGGGGTGCCGTCGGGTACCAGGCTCCACAGCTCGGCGATTTCTGCATTGGTCAGCGCGATGCAGCCGTCGGTCCAGTCGCCCGGAACACGCTGGTCGTTGAGCAGGCCGATGGGCTGGCCGTGGATGAAGATCAGCCCGCCCGGCGAACGTCCGCGCGCTCGTGCAAAAGCCCGGTCGGCGGCGTTGGGATAATCGATGTAGAGCGAGAGGAAGTAGCTCGACTGCCGGTTGCCATAGGTGATCGTATAGCGGCCCTCGGGCGTGCGCTCGTCGCCCTCGAATTGCTTGTGGCCGATCGGCCGGTCGCCGAATTGCAAGCCGTGATAGGTGCGGATGACGTTTGCGCCCTGATAGACCCATAGCGTCCGCTCCGACTTGTCGATCAGGATGAAGTCCGCGACCTCGCCCTCGCGCACCTGTTGCGACGACGCGGGCGATGCGCCGGGCAGCGATAGCGAGAGCAACATGATGGCGAGCCAGCGCATGGCGCTCATCCTGCCACCACCACGCCAATCAGTCCATGAACGGATCGCGCATCAGGATCGTGTCGTCGCGCTCCGGGCTGGTCGAGACCAGTGCGACGGGCGTTTCGATCAGCTCCTGCACGCGCTGGATGTACTTCACCGCATTGGCCGGCAGATCGGCGAAGCTGCGCGCGCCGGCGGTGCTTTCCTTCCAGCCTTCCATGGTCTCGTAAATCGGCTCGACTGCGGCCTGGTCGGCGGCGTGGCTGGGGAAATGATCGAACACTTGCCCGCGCAGGCGATAGCCGGTGCAGATCTTCACCTCGTCGAGCCCGTCGAGCACGTCGATCTTGGTCAGCGCAATGCCGGTCACGCCGCTGATCGCGCAGCTCTGGCGCACGATCACTGCGTCGAACCAGCCGACACGGCGCTGGCGGCCGGTGACGGTTCCGAACTCATGGCCCCGTTCGCCCAGCCCCTTGCCGATCTCGTCCCCGAGCTCGGTCGGGAACGGGCCGCTGCCGACGCGGGTGGTGTAGGCCTTGACGATGCCGAGCACATATCCGGTCGCATTCGGGCCGAGGCCGCTACCTGCCGCCGCGGTACCGCTGACGGTATTGGAGCTGGTGACGAAGGGATAAGTGCCGTGGTCGATATCGAGCAGCACGCCCTGCGCACCCTCGAACAGGATCTTCGCGCCTGCCTTGCGGACCTTCTTCAGGCGCTTCCAGACAGGCTGTGCATATTGCAGCACGAAATCGGCGATCTCGCGCAATTCCTGCAGCAGCGCCTCGCGATCGACCGGCGGCTGGTCGAAACCGGCGCGTAGCGCATCGTGATGCGCGCACAAGCGGTCGAGCTGCGGCTCCAGCGCGCCGAGATGCGCCAGGTCGCACACGCGGATCGCGCGGCGACCGACCTTGTCCTCGTATGCCGGGCCGATGCCGCGCCCGGTGGTGCCGATCTTGCCCGAACCGGCAGCCGCCTCGCGCAGACCATCGAGGTCGCGGTGGATCGGCAGGATGAGCGGGCAGTTGTCCGCCACGGCGAGATTGTCGGCAGTGACCTTTACGCCCTGCCCCTCGATCTTCTCGATCTCGGACTTGAGCGCCCAGGGGTCGAGCACCACCCCGTTGCCGATCACGCTCAGCGTGCCGGACACGATGCCGCTCGGCAGCAGCGACAGCTTGTAGGTGGTCCCGTCGATCACCAGCGTGTGGCCGGCATTGTGCCCGCCCTGGAAACGCACGACGGCATCGGCGCGGCTGGCCAGCCAGTCGACGATCTTGCCCTTGCCCTCATCGCCCCACTGGGCGCCGATCACGGTGACGTTGGCCAATGCATTTCCTTTCGCCGGAGCACGCGCCTTGCACAGCGCGGGGCGCACCTAGGCGACGGGTCGTGCCACGGCAAGGGCGGATAGTAGGCCGCTCCCAGGGAGGTCGGCGCTGAGCGCGATATAGTTTCTTTCGCGTTAAGCAGGGTTGGTTGGTCTTTGGGCAGGAAAGCCTGCGAGGACCTTCTGCGGACGGGCCGAAATGGATCGCGGCGCGTCCCGGACGGGAGCGAAGACATGGTCGATAGCGCAGGGTCGCAGCGCGCATTGCTGTGCGAGGATTTCGCAGGTGACGACCTGCCGCCCGAAGCAAGCGAAACGCGCGGATCGACGATGCGAACGGCAGGGGTCTCGGCGGCGGCGCTGGCGACGGCGGCCTGCGGCAGCGAAGGCTCCGGCGGCGTGTTCGGTATCGGCGGCGGCAGCACCGATGGCACCTCGCCTCTCCTTGAAACCGATATTTCCAAGGCACAGGCCGCGCGCTTCGTGCTGCGCGCATCGCTCTCGGCGACAGAGAACGATATTTCGACCGTCGAAAACCACGGGTACGAGTTCTGGCTCGACCGCCAGATGGACGCCGCGAACGCGCAATCCGCGAAGGAGTTTTTCGAAGCGAAGAATTTCAACCGCATCGACAATGACGAGCTTTATTTCCGCACCTGGCCCGCCGATGCGATGATCTGGAGCCAGCTGTTTTCGGGCGGCTGCGGCGTTCGCAAGCGCATTGCGCTGGCCCTGTCGGAATTCTTCGTCGTCTCCACCAATGGCGTCGAGAACCTGATCTGGCGCAGCCAGGGCATGGGCGCTTACTGGGACACGCTCAATTTGCACGCCTTTGGCAATTATCGCGAGCTCTTGGAAGCGATCACGCTGATGCCGGTGATGGGGACCTTCCTCAACACGCTCGGCAATCGCAAGGCGGATGCCGAAACCGGACGCGTGCCCGACGAGAATTTCGGACGCGAGGTGATGCAACTGTTCTCCATCGGCCTCTACCAACTCAATCTCGACGGAACGGTGAAGCGCGATGGTGCAGGCAACCCGATCGAGACCTATAGCAACGAGGACGTGACGGGCATTTCGAATGTCTTCACCGGCTACGACCTCGATTTCTCGCAAACGCGGATGCACCCCAATCCCAATAGTTCCCCGTGGGAAATTCCGGAGTGCGATGTCGCGATGCTGCCGATGACGGCAGACTCGAACAAATGGCGCTATTCGCGCGGAAAAGATTACCATGCGCCGGAGGAGAAGCGGTTCCTCGGTACGGTGATCCCGCCGAACACCGATGCGAAGGCCGGCATGCGACTGGCAATGAATACGCTGTGGAGGCATCCGAATGTCGCGCCGTTCTTCTGCAATCAAATGATCCAGCGGCTGGTCACCAGCAATCCCAGCCCGGCCTATGTCCGGCGCGTCGCGCAGGTGTTCGAAGCCGACACCAATGGGAAGCGCGGCAATCTGCGAGCGGTGTTCAAGGCCATCCTGCTCGATGAAGAGGCGCTCTCCCAGACCAGCCACACGGATCCGCGCTTCGGCAAGCTGCGCGAACCCATGCTGCGCTACGTCCAGTGGGGCCGAACTTTCGGCCTCCGTTCGCAAAGCGGGATGTGGGAGATCGGCGGGACGGACCATCCGGTGTGGTCGCTCAGCCAATCGCCCTTACGCTCGCCGTCGGTCTTCAATTTCTTTCGCCCCGGCTATTCGGCAACCAATTCGCAGGCCGCCGCCAACGACATGGTCGCGCCCGAATTCCAGCTGGTGAACGAAACCACTGTCGCCGCCTACGTCAATTTCATGAGCCAGGTCATCCGCGGGCGGGGGTGGCATTCGCGCGATGTGCAACCGCGCTATCGCGATGAACTCGCCATCGCGCACGACAGCGCAAAACTGCTCGACCGGCTCGACCTGCTACTCACCGGCTATCAGCTGACCGGAGCAACGCGCGATGCGATCTTGCCCGCACTCGATAGCCTTTCCGTCACCCGGGACAGCAGCGAGGAGGAGAAGCTCGAGCGCATCCACATCGCCGTGCTGCTGGTCATGGCGTCCTACGACTATCTGATCCAGCGCTGAGGAGGGACGCGATGTTCATCGGAAAACTGCCCGAAGTTTCCCGCCGCGCTTTCCTTAGGCGTTCGGCCCAGCTGGCCTCGCTCGGTGCTGCTTCCAGCTACGCGCTGGGCCTCGCCGGGATCGGCGAAGCGGCCGCCTTCAGTTCGGCCGACGGCTACAAGGCGCTGGTTTGCGTCTTCCTCTTGGGCGGTAATGACCACAACAATACGCTGATCCCATACGACAGCACCAATTACGCGAAGTATCGCGCGATCCGCGGGCTTGCGTCGGACGGCAGCGGGGTTGGCCTGGGCCGATCCCAGCTCGGCGCGACCGTGCTGAACCCTGTCGGCGGGCAGACGCTGACCGACGACCTCACCTATGCGCTCGCGCCGACCATGCCGCGCATGAAGGCGCGCTTCGATGCGGGGAAGATGGCGCCGCTGCTCAATGTCGGGCCGCTGATCGCCCCGTTGACGCGCGCGCAATACGATAGCGACGACACGGTGCGCTATCCGCGGCCGGCCAAGCTGTTCAGCCATAACGACCAACAATCGACCTGGCAGTCTTCCCTCCCCGAAGGTGCGCAGAGCGGTTGGGGCGGGCGGATGGCCGACCTTGCCCAGTCGCACAATACCAACGCCATGTTCACCGGTATAAACGCAAGCGGCAATGCGGTCTTCCTGGCGGGCGAGAATTATGCGCCGTATCAGGTGACCGGATCGGGCGCGGTAGAGATCTGGGGCTATGATGGCTGGCTGATGGGCTCGCGCGCCGCCGGAACTGCGCTCAAGACCATCCTCGGCCAGCACGACGGCCATGTGCTCGCCAACGACTATGCGCAGATGATGGCGCGCTCGATCGAATATGGCGGCTTCGTCAATTCCGCCCTCGACAGCGTTTCCCTGTCGACGCAGTTCGAAGAAGGCAACGCCTTGGGCGAGCAACTCAACCTCGTCGCGCGCCTGATCGCGGCGCGCAGGGCGCTGGGCGTCAAACGGCAGGTTTTCATGGTCGCGATGGGCGGCTTCGATACCCACGACGGGCTGTCGGGCGAGCATCCTGCCCTGCTCGCGCAGCTCGACAGTGCACTCGACAGCTTTTTCCGCGCTACGGCGGAGATAGGTGTAGCCGACAAGGTGACGACCTTTACGGCATCGGATTTCGGCCGCACGCTGACCTCGAACGGCGATGGCTCGGACCATGGCTGGGGCAGTCACCATCTGATCCTGGGCGGCGCGGTCAATGGCGGGCGGTTCTATGGCACCGCGCCGCACGTCTCCATCGAAACCGCAGACCAGGTCGATCAGGGACGGCTCCTGCCCTCGACCTCGGTAGACGAATATTCCGCCACACTGGCGAAATGGTTCGGCGTGTCGCCATCGGAAATGCCAAGCGTCTCGCCAAACATCGGCAATTTCGCCTCACCCGATCTCGGTTTCCTGCCTAGCGCGATCTAGCGGCGGAAACATCGGCGTGCTGTTCCATTGGTAGGGCAAAGGAGACAGCATGACCGACTATCCCACTCTCACCCTCAACGACGACCGCCAGATTCCGCTGCTCGGCTTCGGCACATATCAGATTGAAGAGGAGGAGGCGCCCGAGGCAATTAAGACCGCGCTCGAAACCGGTTACTGGCTGGTCGATACGGCGGCGATCTACCAGAACGAACGCGGCGTAGGGAAAGGCATCGGCGACTGGGCCGACATCTTCCTGCAGACCAAGATCTGGAACGAGAGCCAGGGGTACGACCGCACGCTGAAGGCGGCGGAAAAATGTCTCGAGCGGCTGGGGCGCGACCACGTCGACATGTTGCTGATCCACTGGCCCTGCCCCGACAAGGGCCTGTTCGTCGATACGTGGAAAGCGCTGATCGAACTGCGCGACCAGGGCAAGGCAAAGAGCATCGGCGTCTCGAACTTCCGCGAGGAAGATTTGAAGCGCATCGTCGACGAGACTGGCGTCGTCCCCGCGCTCAACCAGATCGAACTGCACCCCGGCTTCCAGCAGCGCGAAATGCGCAAGGTGCATGACGAGATGGGCATCGTGACCCAGAGCTGGTCCCCGCTCGGCCAGGGCGGCGGCATGGACAGCGATGCGGTGAAATCGGTGGCCGATGAAACCGGCCAGGACCCGAGCGCCGTCGTCCTGCGCTGGCATATCCAGCACGGCCTGTGCCCGATCCCGCGTTCGACGAACCCCGATCACATCCGCGCCAACTTCACCGCGCTCGATATTGAGCTTTCTGACGAACAGATGGCGAAGCTCGACGCACTGGACGACAGCGAAGGTCGGCTCGGGCCGGAACCGGGCAAGTTCAACGACTGACCCGCCAACGGAAGGGATGCGAAAGGCGCGCGCGCCTGCTATCGGCGCTGCCGCCATGTCGCATCCCGTCCGCATAGCCGCGCTCTATCACTTCACGCGCTTCGATGATCCCGCCGCAATCCGGCCGGACCTTCTCGCCCTGTGCGAGGCGCAGGGTGTGCGAGGGACGCTGTTGCTCGCGCGCGAGGGGATCAACGGAA
This sequence comes from Erythrobacter sp., assembly GCA_029937545.1. Taxonomy (GTDB): domain Bacteria; phylum Pseudomonadota; class Alphaproteobacteria; order Sphingomonadales; family Sphingomonadaceae; genus Qipengyuania. The sequence continues at coordinate 27,329 of JAPYPR010000007.1, forward strand.
CGATTGCGGGAAGCGCGGACGGCATCGACACCGTGCTCGACCGTGTCCGGCAACTGCCCGGTTGCACGGAGTTGGAGGTCAAGTTCTCGCAGGCCGAGGCAATGCCCTTCAACCGCATGAAAGTGCGCCTGAAGCAGGAGATCGTCACCATGGGCCAGCCCGATCTCGACCCTCTGGAGGGCGTCGGCACCTATATCGATCCGCAGGACTGGAATGCGCTTATCGCCGATCCCGATACGGTCGTGATCGACACGCGCAACGATTACGAGGTGCAGATCGGCACCTTCGCCGGGGCAATCGACCCGCAGACGAGGAGTTTCCGCGAGTTTCCCGAGTGGTTCCGCGGCAAGCGCGCCGAACTGGAGGCAGCAGGCCGCACACCGAAAATCGCAATGTTCTGCACCGGCGGCATCCGCTGTGAAAAATCGACGGCCTTTGCCATGGCCGAGGGCGTGGACGAGGTGTTCCACCTCAAGGGCGGCATCCTCAAATATCTCGAGACCGTGCCCGCGGAGCAAAGCCTGTGGCAGGGCGAATGCTTCGTCTTCGACGAGCGGGTCAGCGTCGGTCACGGCCTTGCACCGGGAGACCACACCCTGTGCCGCGCCTGCCGCCGCCCGGTGAGCGAAGCCGACCGCGCGGACGAGCGGTACGAGGAAGGCGTCAGCTGCCCGCGCTGTTTCGCCGAGCGTAGCGACGAGCAGCGCGCCCGCTATGCCGAGCGCCAGCGTCAGGAACGCCTTGCAGCAGAGCGCGGCGAAGAACACGTCGGGCGGCGCGACAATGCGAGCGACAATGACTGAGGCGATCCTCTACAGCTTCCGCCGCTGCCCCTACGCAATGCGCGCCCGGATGGCGCTTCATGTCAGTGGACTTACCTACGAACACCGCGAGGTCGTGCTTCGCGACAAGCCCGCCGCAATGCTGGAGGTGTCGCCCAAGGGAACAGTGCCGGTTCTCGTGACGGCTAAAGGCGAAGTGCTGGAAGAGAGCCTCGACATCATGCGCCACGCCCTGGCGCAGAACGATCCCGATGGTTGGCTCGACCGCGACGATCCGGCGCTGGTCGCTGCCAATGACGGCCCGTTCAAGCACCATCTCGACCGTTACAAGTACGCAACCCGCTATGAGAGTGCCGACTCCGACCGGCACCGCGCCGCTGCGGTCGAAATCCTCGCCGAGCTCGATCAGCGCCTCGCTGCGTCAACCTATCTATGCGGCGACGAGCGCGGTTTCGCCGACATTGCGATATTTCCCTTCGTACGGCAGTTCGCCAATCACGACCGCGAACGGTTCGCCGCCGATCGGATGCCGCACTTGCAAGCCTGGTTGGAGACGCTGGTATCCTCCAGGCTATTCACCGCGATCATGGAAAAGCACCCGAAATGGGAGCCGGTCGACGGCTAGAGGGGAACGGCTTCGGCCCCGTCCAGGCGATGTGTGCATCCTAGCTCCGCCGCATCTTCCTCACCCGTGATTGCGGCTAGCGTGCGCCAGCCGATCGCGCGCAGGCGAGCGGCGACGTTGCGGTCGTGGCCGATGGGAAGGTACAGGGTCTTGCGCGGCTGTAGAGGACGGTCGCCGAGCGCATCGAGCAGGGGGTCGATATAGAGCGAGAAGCCCGTTGCTTCCTCGTCGCTGCCCTTGATCACGTAAGTCCCGCCACGCCCCAGCGCGCCACGCGCGCCTTCGCCGTAGAGCGTGAAGCCGAACCAGCTCTGGTATTCGAAGCCGTGCCGTTCGGTGGGGTCGAGCGTCAAGCGGGCGCGGTCGCCGACCGATGCGGCGATTTCCCGCAGGCCCGAGATCCGGCTGGCAAGCGCCCCGCCCGCATCGATCGCGGCGAGCTTTTCGATGGCGTCGGGCAAGGGGCCGGTTGCGTATAGGAGTGGCAGGTAAGCTTCGCCGCCGACTGCCGAAAGCCCGCCGGCATCCTTGGTGTCGAGTTCGCGGCGGACCGCCTCGCGCCGTCCGGCATCGAGCGGCAGCGCCTTCTCGGCCAGCGTATCGACCAGATCGGGCAGCGTGAAATCGAGCGAGATATTCGCAACGCCCGCCGCTTCGAGCGCGTCGATGGCGACGTTCACGATCTCGCTCGCCGCGGTGACGCTGTCGCTACCAACGAGTTCCGCGCCCATCTGCAGGCGCTGGCGTGCCGGGTCGAGCTGGTCTGCCTTCAGCAGAGCGACATCGCCTGCGTAGCAAAGCCGCAGGGGTCGCGGCGCCTCTGCTAGGCTGGTCGCGGCGATGCGCCCGACCTGCACCGTCATATCGCTTCGCAGCGCAAGCGTGCGTAGGCTGTCGGGATCGGTGAAGCGCACCATACGCCGCGTAGCCACGCCCTCCATCCGGCCGGCGAGCGACTTCTCGAACTCCACCAGCGGCGGCCGCACGCGGTCGTAGCCATGCGAGTCCATGCTATCCAGCACGGCACGCATGGCCTGGACTATGGCCCGGGACCGCGTTGGCAGCGCATCTTCGAGCCCAACGGGCAGGAGGTCGTCTTGATTTGTCATCGCGGCGGCCCCCTGCCCCAATGTCGATCAGAACGCCAGAGGCATCACGGTCTTCACGCCTTCGAGCGCGCAGGCCTGTTTCACGACCTCATCGGGGATCGGCTGGTCGACGCTCAACAGCAGGGTGGCTTCCCCGCCCGCCGCGCGGCGGCCGAGGTTGAAGGTGCCGATGTTGATGCCGTTCTCGCCCAACAGCGAACCGATGCGGCCGATGAAGCCGGGCGCGTCCTCGTTGACGATGTAGAGCATGTAGCCTTTCAGCTCGGCCTCGATCCGCACGCCGAACATCTCGGTCAGGCGCGGTGCGTCGGCGCCGAACAGCGTCCCGGCGACCGAGCGATCGCCCTGCTCCGTGCCCACGGTCACGCGGATCAGCGTGTTGTAGGCACCTTCCTTTTCGTGCCGGATGGAGCGGATGTCGAGGCCCCGCTCCTTGGCGAGATAGGGCGCGTTGACCATGTTCACCGTGTCGGAATACTGGCGCATCAGCCCCGCCAGCACCGCGCCTTCGATAGGCTTGCCGGACAGCTGCGCCGCCGCGCCCTCGCGCTCGATGCTGATCTTGGTCAGATTGCCATGCGCCAGCTGCCCGACGAGGCTGCCGAGATTTTCGGCGAGGCCCATGTAGGGCTTGAGCTTCGGCGCTTCCTCGGCGCTGAGGCTCGGCATGTTGAGCGCATTGGTGACGCCGCCGTTGACGAGGTAGTCGGCCATCTGCTCAGCCACCTGCAGCGCGACGTTGACCTGCGCTTCGGTGGTCGACGCACCAAGGTGAGGTGTGCAGATGAAGTTCGGCTTGCCGAATAGCGGCGATTCCTTCGCCGGTTCGGTCTGGAACACGTCCAGCGCCGCGCCTGCGACCTGGCCGCTGTCGAGCGCCTCGGCCAGCGCCGCTTCGTCGATCAACCCGCCGCGCGCGCAATTGACGATGCGCACGCCCTGCTTGGTCTTGGCGAGGTTTTCCTGCGACAGGATGTTGCGCGTCTCGTCGGTCAACGGGGTGTGCAGTGTGATGAAATCGGCACGGCCCAGCAGAGTATCGAGATCGACCTTCTCGACCCCGATTTCCACCGCGCGTTCCTCGGTCAGGAAGGGGTCGAACGCGATCACCTTCATCCGCAGACCCTGCGCGCGGGCGGCGACGATTGAGCCGATGTTGCCCGCGCCGATCAGGCCGAGCGTCTTGCCGGTCAGCTCGACGCCCATGAAGTCGTTCTTGGGCCACTCGCCGGCTTGCGTACGCGCATTGGCCTGGGGGATCTGGCGGGCGAGCGCGAACATCATCGCCACGGCGTGTTCGGCGGTGGTGATCGAATTGCCGAAGGGCGTGTTCATCACCACCACCCCCTTGGAACTGGCATAGGGAATATCGACATTATCGACACCGATCCCGGCGCGGCCGATGACCTTGAGGTTGGTCGCGGCGTCGAGGATTTCGGGCGTCACCTTGGTGGAGGAGCGGATGGCGAGCCCATCGTACTCGCCGATGCGTGCTTTCAGTTCTTCCGGCGTTTCTCCGGTGATGACATCGACATCGCAGCCGCGCTCTTCGAAGATCCGCGCGGCGTTCGGGTCCATCTTGTCGCTAATGAGGACCCGGGGTTTCATTGGGGGTTTGGTCATTTTGCTAACCTCGTCATCCCAGCGAATGCCGGGATCGTTATCGGAAATGTCGGAACGTGCGGGAAGCGGTCCCAGCTTCCGCTGGGACAGCGCCTGTTAGCCCGCCTTGACAGTCTCGTAGGCCCATTCGATCCACGGCAGGAGACGCTTGAGGTCTTCCTGCTCGACCGTGCCGCCGCACCAGATGCGCAGCGAAGGGGGCGCGTCACGATAGCCGTTGAAGTCGTAACCGACATCGCGCTCTTCGAGCAGCTTGACGATCTTCTTGGGAACGCCCGCCTTGTCCTCGTCGGACAGGCCATCGTACCACTCGCCCTGGAAGACGAAGCATACGCCGGTGTTGGTGCGCTTGGCAGGATCGGAGACCATATTGCGCAGCCACGGGGTCGCCTCGATCCAGTCGAGCACGATCTTCGCATTGGCGTCCGCGCGTTCGAACATAGCCTTGCGGCCGCCCATCGCCTGCGCCCATTCCAGCGCGTCGATATAGTCTTCGGTCGCCAGCATGGAGGGCGTGTTGATGGTCGCGCCTTGGAAGATGCCGGTGTTGATCTTGCCACCCTTCTTTAGCCGGAAGAGCTTGGGCAGCGGCCATTCGGAATCGTAGCTCTCGATCCGCTCGACAGCTTTGGGACTGAGGATCAGCATGCCGTGCTGGGCTTCCGAACCCATCACCTTCTGCCAGCTGTAGGTCGTGGCATCGAGTTTGGCCCAATCCATCTCCATCGCGAAAACGGCGCTGGTCGCGTCGTTGATCGTCACGCCCTCGCGACCTGGGGCGAGCCAGTCGGTGTTCGGTATTTTCGCGCCAGACGTCGTGCCGTTCCAGGTGAAGACGACGTCGTTTTCCTGCGGGATGGATGCGAGGTCCGGGATTTCGCCGTACTCGGCGTCGAGTGTTGTCAGTTTGGGCAGCTTGAGCTGCTTGACCGCGTCCTGGATCCAGACGTTGCCGAAGCTTTCCCATGCCGCGACGGTTGCCGGGCGATCGGGCCGCAGCATCGTCCACATCGCGCATTCCAGCGCGCCGGTATCCGAGGCCGGCATGATGCCGACAAGGTAGTCCTCGGGCACGCCGAGCATCTCCTTCGACAGGTCGATGGCGTATTTCAGCCGCGACTTGCCGAGGGCGCTGCGATGCGAGCGGCCGAGCGATTCGGTTTTGAGATTGGATGCGGACCAGCCCTTGTGCTTGGCAGTCGGTCCGGACGAAAAGAAAGGGCGCTCAGGCTTGAGCGTCGGTTCGGCAGTCATGTATTCTCTCCTTGCAGAGAGCACGCGCGGCGTTGGGACCGCGTGGCCCGTGGGCGGCAATAATCTTGCGGGCAGCGTAGTCAATGCGAAATAGGAATGCATCGACAGGCTTGGGGTTCGCTGGGTCAACGCAGGCTGTGCGGAATGGGTCCGTTTTTGTTGCGTGCGCCTTCGACATCCGTCGAAGGTGTTCGGCACCAGCCCACTCCCCCACCCGACCACCCATAGAATACCGTGTCGTGGGTGGCCGGGTGGGGGAGTGGGCTGGTGCCGAAAGGAAAGCGCGGATGCGCGTCCCGCACCCAGCCAAAACTCCGCCCAACCAACCTTCCTCCTCTCGCCAAACGCTCGCCTGCACCCTATGGCCCGCGACGATGAACGCATCCGACCTTCGCATCGCCATGTTCAGCGGCAACTACAACATGACCGTGGATGGCGCGAACAAGGCACTGAACAGGCTGGCAGAGTTCCTGCTCCGCCAAGGTGTCGCATTGCGCGTCTACTCACCGACTATCGACACGCCCGCTTTCGAACCGCAGGGCGATTTGGTCAGCCTGCCCTCCGTGCCCATCCCGGGCCGCTCGGAATATCGCATCCCCTATGGACTGAATGACGAGGTGCGCCGCGATCTGGAAGACTTCCGGCCCAATATGATGCACATCTCGTCGCCGGATTTCAGTGCTAGAGCAGCGGTCGAGTGGGCGCGCAAACGCGACATTCCCGTGCTCGGTTCGGTGCACACGCGCTTCGAAACCTATCCGCGCTACTATAAGCTCGGCTTTCTCGAACCGGTGGTCGAGACATACCTTCGCAATCTCTATCGCAAGTGCGACGCGCTGGTAACGCCTTCGCAGAGCATGGTCGACACGTTGCACGAACAGCGCATGCATCGCGACATTTCGATCTGGTCGCGCGGGGTCGACCGGACGATTTTTCACCCCTCCAAGCGCGATAGAGAGTGGCGCCGCACCCAGGGGCTGGCGGACGACGATTTGGCCATCGTCTTCCTCGGCCGACTGGTCATGGAGAAGGGTCTCGATATCTTCGCCGATACTATCGTCGAGCTGCGTAAGGAGCAGGTACCGCACAAGGTGCTGGTAATCGGCGACGGTCCGGCGCGCGGATGGTTCGAAAAAACCCTGCCCGGCGGAACCTTCGTCGGTTTCCAGGGCGGTGCGGACCTGGGCCGGGCGCTGGCGAGCGGCGACATCTTCCTAAATCCGTCGGTCACCGAGACCTTCGGTAACGTCACGCTGGAGGCAATGGCCTGCGGGCTGCCGGTCGTCGCTGCCGGCGCGACCGGAAGCGCCAGCCTGGTCGAAGACTGGGAGACCGGCCGTCTGGTCGAGGCAGGCAAGCCGCGCGAATTCGCAGAGGCGCTCGCCCCTTACTGCAAGAACCCGGAGTTGCGCGCGCGCCATGGCGAGGCCGGAGCACGCGCCGCTGGCGAATATTCGTGGGACGCGATCAACCGGGTGGTGGTCGATACCTACCTGCGCCTGCTCGAGCAGCGCAACGCTTAGGCTTGTTCAACGCAGCACGCCCTTACGCCGCATGCTGATCGCATAGACCATCAGGAACACCGCAATGCTCCACAACAGGATCGGGAACCAGCCCGGCTGCAATTCGGCGAGTTCGGGCGGCACGTCGGAGCCCGCTTCGTAAAGCGTCGTCGAGGCTATGCCGACGATCGACAAGGCAAACGACCACACCGCAAAGCGGCTTCGCATCAGCAGCAGCACCGATCCGATCACCGCCCCCCAGACGCCCAGCGCCCAGCCGCTATGCGCCCAGATAGGGAAGGCATCGAGATAGGCGATGCCCTCTGCCGGATAGCCCATGGAGTCGAGATAGGCCTGGTTCCGCAGGTTGGTCATCGTGTAATCATACGCGCCGATGGCATTCCACAGCAGCGAAACGATGCCGACCAGCCACAGGTGCCACGGTGTCTTGACAGCTTCCGTCATAGTTCGTTTTCCCCTCTGCCGACCCTCGCCGCGCAGCTTAGCGAGGATCGGCCGAGAGGCAAGCGTGGCAGGCTCAGAGCCGCTCGATCTTCTTCGCCAAATCGTCCACCAGGTCGACGATTTCGCGCATGGTGTTCTCGTCGAGCTGGCCGCTCTTGGCGCGGTTCTTCAACACGGTCGCGAGATTGCCTACCGCGCGGAACATTTCCGGCGTGGCGAAGGCCTTGCCGGATTTCGCGCGGCGCAGGCGCTGCCCCTCGATCCGCTCGACAAGGCTCTCGATCTCGTCTTTGCGATCGACCAACTCGCCACGCCCTTTCTCGGTCGCGCGATAGGCCTTGCGCGGCTCGTCGCCATCGACCTCGCGGATCAGCCCCTCGTCCTCGAGGAGCGAGAGCGTCGGATAGACCGTGCCTGGGCTGGGCGAGTAATTACCGCCGGTCATGTCTTCCACCGCCTTGATAAGCTCGTAACCGTGGCGCGGTTCTTCCGCGATCAGATGCAACAGCAGCAGGCGCAATTCACCCGCAGCGAACATGCGACGGCGGCGCGCGCGGTGCTTCTTGCCGGACCTGCCAGAGCCGCTGCCGAAGGGTCCGTTCGGGCCGAAGGGGCCGTCGGGACCGAAGGGACCCTTGGGTCCGAATACGCCTTCCGGTCCGAAAAAACCCGACGCGCTATAAGTCCGACGATACGAACCGTCGCGGTCGGGTTCGACATCCACCTCGATATCGACGTCGACGTCGAAATCCTCGCCTTCGGGATGGTCGGGGATGTTGCCTTCCAGCGGTTCGTCGCGGTCGTCTTTGCCAGTCATATCATAACTCCTGTTAGATATGACTAAGATATATCTTCCAGCCGCGCTCGCAAGAGCCCCCTGCAAAAGTTCGACGAAACCCCTATGTCAGCCGACCAATGGCCGATCTTTTCCCCGACAGCCTCCCGGCGACCGCCGATACCGATCCGCCGCGCGAGGATGCGCCGTTGGCCGACCGGCTGCGTCCGCGCGCGCTCGACGAGGTGGTCGGGCAGGATCATTTGACCGGCCCCGAAGGCGCCATTGGGCGAATGGTGGCGGCTGGCCGCCTGTCCAGCATGGTCTTATGGGGGCCACCCGGCACCGGGAAAACGACGATCGCGCGGCTGCTGGCCGACAGCGTCGGAATGCGCTTCGAGAGCGTCAGCGCCGTGTTCAGCGGCGTTGCCGACCTCAAGAAAGCCTTCGCTGCCGCCGACAAGGCCGCTGCAGCCGGACAGCGCACGCTATTGTTCGTGGACGAGATCCATCGCTTCAACCGCGCCCAGCAGGACGGCTTCCTGCCCTTCGTGGAGCGGGGCACGGTCACGCTGGTCGGCGCGACGACCGAGAACCCCAGCTTCGCGCTCAACGCCGCGCTGCTCAGCCGCGCGCAGGTGCTGATCCTCCAGCGGCTCGATCACGAAGCGCTGGGTTCGCTGCTCGACAAGGCGGAAGAGCTGGAAGGCGCCCTCCCCCTCACTCCAGAAGCGCGCGATGCGCTGGTCGCCAGTGCCGATGGCGACGGGCGGTTCCTGCTCAACCAGGCTGAAACGCTCTACAACGCAAGAATGGACGACCCGCTCGATCCCGCCGCGCTCGGGCAGTTCCTGCAACGCCGCGTCGCGGTCTACGACAAGGACCGCGAGGGGCATTACAATCTCATCTCCGCACTGCACAAGGCGGTGCGTGGCAGCGATGTGCAGGCGAGCCTTTACTACCTCGCGCGCATGCTTACCGCGGGCGAAGAACCGCGCTTCCTCGCCCGCCGCCTGATCCGCATGGCGGTGGAGGATATCGGTCTGGCCGATCCGCAGGCGCTGGTGCAGTGCATGGCGGCGAAAGACGCCTATGAATTCCTCGGCAGCCCCGAAGGCGAGCTCGCCCTGGTGCAGGCCTGCACCTATCTCGCCACCGCGCCGAAATCGAACGCGGTCTACAAGGCGCAGAAGGCCTCGTTCAAATCGGCCAAGGAAACGGGCAGCCTCATGCCGCCGCAGAACATCCTCAACGCGCCGACCAAACTGATGAAGGATATCGGTTACGGCGCGGGCTACAGCTACGATCACAATTCCGACGAGGGCTTCTCCGGCGACAATTACTGGCCCGACGAGATGGAGCCGCAGGAATATTACATGCCCGTCGATCGCGGTTTCGAGCGCGAGGTGAAAAAGCGGCTCGATTACTGGGATAAACTGAGAAACGAGAGGCATTCGTAATCCGCAAGTTCGACAACTTCCTCGCCATCGACTGGTCGGGCGCGAAGGGGCGCAAGCACAAGGGCATCGCGCTGGCGGTGGCCAAAGCAGGCGGCGGCGCGCCGGTGCTGATCGACCATCGCTGGAGCCGCGAGGAAGTGTTCACCGTGCTGCGCGAGGACCTGCCGAAGAACACGCTGGTAGGCCTCGATCTCGGAATCGGCCTGCCGCACGCCGATTGCGGCGCGTATTTTCCGAAAAACACAGTCTCTCTGCCGGATGCTCCGGCCCTATGGACACTGATCGACGACATCTGCCGCAAGGACGAGCATTTCGGCGTCCAGTCCTTTGTCGAGCATCCGAAGTACGCCCCGTATTTCCGCAACGGTACGGATACGGGCAGACACTTCGGCTGTGATGATGCGGCGCATGGGCGCGGGCGCTTCCGCGTGACCGAGCAGGCGCAGGCAGCGATGGGCTGCAAGCCCTATTCGAATTTCAACCTTGTCGGCGCGGCGCAGGTCGGCAAATCCAGCCTGACGGGCATGCGGATGCTCCATCACCTGCGCGGCTTGCTGCCGGTCTGGCCGATCGACGCGCTGCCCCGTAAAGGCTCGGTCATCGTCGAAATCTACACCAGCCTTGCCGCCATGGAGGCGGGGCGCAGCGCGTCGCGCGCCAAGATGCGCAGCTATGAAGATTTGAACGAGGCACTCGCCGCGCTGGGCTCTGCTCCGGTGAAGGGCAATGGCCCGATCGACGATCATTCCTCCGACGCGCTGCTCAGCGCCGCCTGGCTGCGCAAGGTCGCCGGCGAGAAGCACCGTTGGCAACCCGAGGCGATGACACCGCAGATAGCGCGCACGGAGGGCTGGACTTTCGGCGCGTTATGACGCAGTGGCGCGCCACGTTCCGACGCTCTGGCGGAGCAATGCTTTTTCGGGGTCCGCCTTCGATCAGCAAAGCGGCAGGGCAGAATGGATACGCCGGCTTAGCTCAGCTGGTAGAGCACCTGATTTGTAATCAGGGGGCCGCGGGTTCGACTCCTGCAGCCGGCACCACTTTTAACAAAAATCAAGATCGCGCTTTTGCGCTTGGCCAAGGCCGCGCTGCGACCTAGGTAATTGCACAATGGATACCTTCTTCACCAGCGCCGAACTTCCTGCGGGTTTGCGCGGCGCTTTCGCCGAAAGCCGCATTTCGCTGAGCCTCGCGGACGCGAAAGCGCAGGATATGCGTTTGATCGCGGTGAACCAGGCATTCTGCGACATGTCCGGCTATGGCCCGGACGAGGTTCTGGATCGCAATTGCCGCTTCCTCCAGCCGGACGAGTCCCCCGACGCCGTTCGCAAGGACATGCAGGAATTCCTCCACGATTCCGACAAGCCCCGACGGGCGTTTCGTCATTCCGAACGTTACGAAGGATGGGCGGAAATTCCTGGATCTGGTGTACATGGCGAAGCTCGAGAAAGACGATGAGGTCACATTCGTGCTCGGCTCGCAGTTTCCGATCGATCCCGACAAGGCATCCGAGCCCGATCTCTACGATCGCGCTCTCAAGGAAAGCCTGAAGCAGCTCAACCTCTTGACCGGTGACGACAGTTGGGCACTTTTGGGCAGCTTCGACGCGCTAGCATCGAGCTATTCCATCATTGCAAGGGCAAGAATGGAATGAAGGAGAGCGCACCCGCAAGCAAGCCCGCACGGTCGGGCGAATTCGCGATCGTCGGCGTGGGCGCGTCGGCTGGCGGTCTCGAGGCCCTGCGCGCCATGTTCAGCGGGTTCGACGGCCAGAGCGGCATGGCCTTCGTGGTCGTACAGCATCTCGATCCCACGCATGAATCGTTGATGGCGCAGCTGCTCGAACGCTACACGCCGATGGCCGTTAAGCAGGCAGAAGGCGGCGAACAGCTAGAACCCGACCACATCTACGTCATTCCGCCAGCCCATGGCCTGGCCGTGAAGGACGGTGTGCTCGAGCTGACAGAATTCACCGAACAGCGCGGTATGCGCCGCCCGATCGATGATTTCTTCGAGAGCCTCGCGAAGGATCAGGGCGAACGCGCGGCTTGCGTGATCCTCTCGGGCACTGGCGCGGACGGCAGCCGGGGGCTGCGGGCGATCAAGGAACATTCGGGTATCTGCATCGCGCAGGAACCCGACACTGCCGCCTATGACGGCATGCCGACCGCCGCGATCGGCACCGGGCTGGTCGATATCACCTGCGATCCACGCGACACGGTCGAGCACCTGTCGAAGTTCTTCCAGCGCGCCGGCCTCGCCGATGTCGTCGAGAACGATCTCGAGGAAGCCGATACACTGCTCGATATCTGCGATGTCCTGCGCGAAGCGGTCGGCCACGATTTTTCCAATTACAAGCGCAGCACGCTCAACCGCCGTGTCGCTCGCCGGATGCAGGTCCTCGGGATCGATGACACCAAGGCCTACCTCAAGCACCTGCAGGAGAGCGGCAACGAGTGCAGCGCATTGTTCAGCGACTTGCTGATCAATGTCACTCGCTTCTTCCGCGACTCCGACCATTTCAAGCAACTCGAAGAGCTGGTCATTTCGCCAATGGTCAAAGAGGCCAAGAACGGCGAAGAGCTGCGGATCTGGGTGCCCGGTTGCTCCAGCGGCGAAGAAGCCTACAGCATCGCCATGCTGTTTGCGGACGCGGCCAAGCGGTTCGACAAGCGCCCTTATGTGCAGGTGTTCGCCACCGACATCGACGACAAGATGCTCGATATCGGGCGTTCGGGCGTCTACCCGCTCTCATCGCTTCAGGACATTCCCAAGCAATTCCAGGATGAGTACATCTATGGAAGCAAGGAGAAGTTCACGATCGCGCCGCAGATCAGGGACATCGTGAGCTTCAGCGTCCACAACCTCGTGCGCGATCCGCCTTATTCCGAAATCGATCTCGTCGCCTGCCGCAACGTCCTGATCTATTTCGACGATGCGTTGCAGAAGCTGGTGTTCCCGCTGTTCCATTTCTCCACGCGTGAGAGCGGCTACCTGTTCCTTGGCTCTTCGGAAACGATCGGTCTGCACGAGGACCTGTTCGAGTCCATCGACCAGTCGGCGCGCATTTTCCGGCGCAAGAACGTAAAAGGCAACTACACGCTCAATCTGGCCAGCGATGTGTCGCGGCAGATAAATCGCAGCAGGCAGAGGTCTAACAGGGAAGAAGTCACGCGTCGCGGCGGTGTGGAGCTCCGCGCGCTGGAGAAGCTGGCGCAGCGTTACTCGCCCGTCAGCCTGTTGCTCGATCGCGAGGCCATGCTGCTCGAACGCTGGGGGTCCGCAGGACGCTATCTCGATTTTCCCGAGCGGCTCGAACGTTCGATCCACGTACCCTCGCTCGCCCGACCGGGCCTGCGCGAACTTATCGGGCCGATGATCCGCCAGGTCTCGAACACCGGACGCCGCACAATCGTGAAAGAGGTCGAGATCGTGACCGATCTCGGCACGCTGGAGGCGACCGTCGTCTGCGAGCCGATCGACAACCAGACCTTCCTGTTCGTCGTAAACGAGACCCGCGGCCTCGAACCGGACACTGGCGACGATTACGACGAATTCGATCCCGAAGACGGCCAGCGACAATTCCTCGAAGAGGAACTGCAAGCGACCAGGCATCGCCTGCGTTCCACAGTCGAGGAACTGGAGACGACCAACGAAGAGCTGAAGAGCTCCAACGAAGAAATGATGTCGATGAACGAGGAGCTCCAATCTACCAACGAGGAGCTGACGACCGTCAACGACGAACTGAAGAACAAGGTCGACCAGTTGACCACGGCAAATGCCGATCTCAAGAACTTCTTCGACAGCACCAAGCTGGCGGTTCTGGTCGTGGATCAAGACCTCAAGCTGCGAAGCTTTACCGATGCAGCCGAGGACCTGTTCCCGCTGACGAAGGAGCACATCGGGCGACCGCTCGCCACTTTGCCGCACAATCTCGACGATGATCATTTCGTCGAAATGGCGAAGAGTGCTGCCAAACAGGGATTGCAGGTCGAAGAAGGGATGCATTCCCGTGCGCTGGATCGCGAGCTGGTGCTTCAGGCGATCCCCTATCGCCTTCTCGATGGCGAGCTCGACGGCGCGACACTGATCTTCACCGATGTTTCCGAAACGCTGTCGCTCGAACGGGACCTGCGCGAGGAACGCGAGCGGCTGCGGCTCGCACTGGAGGTCGCAAAGATCGGCGTTTGGGAGTACGAACCCTCCACCGACAAGACATTGCTGGACGCGGCCGAACGCAATCTTTTCGACCTCGACGAGAACGATCCCGGCGACAGAATGGAGCCGATCATGGCCTCGCTGCCGCCTGAGGATCGCGACCGCGTCAATCGTGCGTTGCGCATGGCAATGGAAGGCAAGAGCGATTTCGATGAGGTCTTCCGTCTGCCGCTCGAAAGTGGCGAAACGCGCCACCTCCACGGGCTCGGCAAGCTGATCGACATTTCCGGCACACGAAAACTCGTGGGCGTTACCTTCGATGTTTCCGCCGATCACAAATTGCTCGATCAGCGCGAGTTGATGATCCGCGAGATGAACCACCGGGTGAAGAACCTGTTTTCGGTCATCTCGGCCATGGTCTCGATCGCCGCGCGCGATGCCGACGATGTCGCCACATTTGCAGAGGGTTTGCGTGATCGCATCCACGCGCTCGGCCGCTCGCATTCGCTCACCAACGAGGCCGGCGACGCGGCCGACGGCGGGATCCCGCTATCCAGGCTGGTAGACACGGTCTTGCGGCCCAATCTCGCCGGTCAGAAGGTCGATATGTCCGGCCCCGACACAACCATCCGAAACGACAAGATCACCTCGATCGCGCTGATCCTGCATGAATGGGCGACCAATTCGACCAAGTACGGAGCGCTAGCAACCCGCGACGGTTCGATCGACATAAGTTGGATTGATCAGGATGGCGAAGTCGCAATCGACTGGCGGGAAGACGGTCAGGCACCGGTTGACAAGGTCGACAGCGGCCCGGGCTTCGGTACGAAGCTTGTTCAAACCGCTGCGCGCCAGCTTCGCGGGGAAGCCAGCGGCGATGCAATCGAAGGCGGTTATCGCCGGACTTTGAAGTTCCCGACCCAATAAGGCGAAAGGGTCAAGCAGCGCAGCTTTTGATTTCGCCTGCCATTTCGAGGGCGTTGCCGATATCAGCAGGCGACGCCGGCTTCTCGAGCTTCGGGCAGTCGGAAAATTCCTGGCACAGTTCCTTGTGCGAGAGGTTCGCACTGACGAAAATCACCGGCACGCCCTTGGCCGTCAATTCACGGGCGACAGGCCACACAGGTTCGCCTGCCACATCGATATCCAGCAGAGCCAGGTCCGGCATCTCGCTTTCGAGCGAGTCCAGCGCACCCTCTACACTCGTCGATTCCGAGTGGATCGCATAGCCGAGATCTTCGACGGTATGGACGAGATCGAGCAGCACAAGCGCCTCGTCATCTACAATCATGACATTCTGCATCAGGACGACTTTTAACCTTATCCCGCCTTATCGTGTGGACCGAACGGCCCAGTCCCAAAAACCGTTCCACGCTTCGACGATTTTTGTTATCATTTGTTAACCGCTGGGCAACCCACCCCATCGCGTCGCATTGCGATCTCGCCATATCGTGCGAAAACGACTAGGGGCCGCGGAATGCACTTTCTCGACCAGGCCAAGATCTATCTCAAGTCCGGCGCGGGCGGCCCCGGTGCCGTCAGCTTTCGGCGCGAGAAGTATATCGAATACGGCGGTCCCGACGGCGGCAACGGCGGCAAGGGCGGCGATATCGTGTTCGAGGCCGTTCAGGGTCTCAATACGCTGATCGACTTCCGTTATGCGCAGCACTTCAAGGCCAAACGCGGCACGCACGGCCAGGGCAAGGATCGCACCGGCGCCGGCGCGCCCGATCTCGTTATCGAAGTCCCCGTCGGCACGCAGGTATTGAGCGAGGACAAGGAGGATGTGCTCGCCGACTTTACCGAGGTCGGCCAGCGCGTCGTATTCCTCGAAGGCGGTATGGGTGGGCGCGGCAATGCCAGCTATAAATCGAGCACCAATCGCGCACCGCGCCAGCACCAGCCGGGCGAACCGGGCGAAGAGATGTGGGTCTGGCTGCGGCTGAAGCTGCTCGCCGATGTCGGCCTGCTAGGTCTGCCCAATGCGGGCAAGAGCACTTTCATCAACCAGGTCTCCAATGCCAAGGCGAAAGTCGGCCACTACGCCTTCACCACTTTGGTGCCCAAGCTGGGTGTCGTAAGCCACAGGGGCCGCGAATTCGTGCTGGCCGACATTCCCGGCCTGATCGCGGGCGCAGCCGACGGCGCGGGGATCGGCGACCGGTTCCTCGGCCATATCGAGCGCTGCCGCGTGCTGATCCACCTGATCGACATTTCGGGCGACGATCCCGCCGCGGCCTATCGCACGGTCAACGACGAACTCGAAGCCTATGGCGCAGGCTTGGGTGATAAGGCGCAACTGGTTGCGCTGAACAAGCTCGACCTTGCCGATCGGGAGCTGGGTGAAGGCTTCGCCGACGAATTGCTCGCCGCGGGGGCCGACAAGGTCTTCACCGTTTCGGGTGCGACGGGTGCCGGCATTCCTGAGCTGCTCGATGCCGTGCTCGGCTATCTGCCCGACCGGACGGCAACCGAAACGCATGCCGAAGAAGTCGAGGACGACGATCAGGCGCCCGACTGGTCGCCGATTTAGACCGAAAATTTGCAGGCACATGGCACGGGCTGTCCCTCTCGATCTCACCGCGAGCCGCCGCCTTGTCGTCAAGGTAGGCTCTGCGTTGCTGGTGGAGGACGGTTGCGCCCGCGCCGACTGGCTGGCGACGCTGGTACAGGACCTTGCGGCACTCCGCGCGCTCGGCACCGAGATCATCGTGGTGTCCTCAGGGGCCATCGCCCTCGGCGCAGCCAGGTTGGGCTTGCCGAAAGGCGGACGCGGCAGCCTCGCCGATGCGCAGGCCGCAGCGAGTGTCGGCCAGGTCGAGCTGGCGCGGCTGTGGTCGGAAAATCTCGGTCGCCACGATCTTACTGCCGCGCAGATGCTCGTCACGCTCGGCGATCTGGAAGACCGGCGGCGCTACTTAAATGCTTCGGCGACACTCCAACGCCTGATCGAGGCGGGGGCGGTCCCGGTGGTCAACGAAAACGACAGTGTCGCCACCGAGGAAATCCGCTTCGGAGACAACGACCGGCTGGCCGCGCGCGTGGCGCAGGCCGCGGGTGCCGACGCGGTGATCCTGCTGTCCGATGTCGACGGTCTCTACGACCGCGATCCGCGCGAGGAGGACGCGACTCTTCTCGAGCGGGTGGAAGGTGTCACGCCAGAGATTATCGCCATGGCGGACACGTCTTCGTCGTCGGGACTTGGCTCTGGGGGGATGCTCGCCAAATTGCAGGCGGCGCGTATTGCGGAGCGGGCGGGGATCTCGCTGGTGATCGCCAATGGCGCCCATCTCTCGCCGCTTAGTCGGTACCGTGAGACCGGTGTCGGCACGGTCTTTGCGCCGCAAGCCGATGCCAGCGCGCGCAAGGCATGGCTGGCCGGACGGCTCGCGCCGGCAGGAGTGCTGACCGTCGACGCTGGCTGCGCCGAAGCGCTCGGCAAAGGCGCCAGCCTTCTCGCTGCGGGGTTGGCCGAAATAGAAGGCGAGTTTGCACGCGGTGATCTCGTCGCGATCTTCGGTCCGAGGGGCGAACGGCTCGGACAGGGGCTGGTCGAATACAGCGCCGCCGAATGCCGCGCGATCCTCGGCCTGCGTGAAGAGCAGCAGGAGGCAAAGCTCGGCTACGCCCCCCGCGCGGCCGTAATCCATCGCGATCACATGGTGCAGGCGTGACGATAGCTTTGACCGGTGCGACAGGCTTCGTCGGGCAAGCCGTGCTCGATGCGGCGGCGCAGCGCGAAATCGCGATACGCGCCCTTACCCGCCGCGCGCAAAAGGGTCGCGGCCAAGTCGAGTGGATCGAGGGGAGCCTTGCCGACACTGCCTCGCTCGAAACACTCGCGCGCGGAACGGACGCGGTGATCCACGTCGCGGGCCTCACCAATTCGCCGGATCCGGCAGCCTTTGAGACCGCGAATGTCGACGGCACGGCCCACGTCATTGCCGCGATGAAGGCGGCGAAATGCAAGCGGCTGGTCTTCGTGTCCTCGCTCTCCGCCCGCGAACCGGACCTATCGGCTTACGGCGCATCCAAGTTACGCGCCGAGGAGCTGGTGCAGGCGAGCGGTCTCGACTGGACGATCGTGCGCCCGCCCGGCGTCTATGGCCCGCGCGATATCGATTATCTTGAGATGTTCCGCAGCGCCAAATGGGGCTTCGTACCCCTGCCGCCGCGCGGTGCGAGCTCGATCATCCACGTCGCCGATCTGGCGCGGCTGTTGCTCGACCTCGTCGATGCGCCGCCAGCGCTGGTGCGCCGCCAGACCTTCGAACCCGACGACGGGCGCGAGGGCGGCTGGGGTCACAAGGAACTTGCCCGCGAGATCGGTCGCGCGATGGGCCGCCGGGTCTTCGCTCCGCATTTGCCGAAGCCGTTGATGCTGGCAGGCGCGCGCGCCGATCGCCTTTTGCGGGGCGACAAGGCACGGCTCACGCCAGACCGTGTCGGCTATATGGCGCATCCGAACTGGGTTGCACGCTCGGCAAGGCGTGTGCCCCCTTCGGTATGGGAGCCGCATATCGCTGGTGAGGAAGGCTTGGCGCAGACCGCCGATTGGTACGACCGAGAGGGCTGGCTCTAGGCGTTAGAGGAACGGTTCCTCGCCTGGCTTGTGGATGCCGCATTCGACCTTGTCCCACCCGGCCCAGCGCCCGGCGCGCGGATCTTCGCCCTCGCCCACCTGGCGGGTGCAGGGCGAACAACCGATCGAGGGAAAACCGCGCTCCACCAGAGGGTGGCGCGGCAGGTCGTGCGCTTCGAAGTAGGTGACGATGTCCTCGGCCGACCAGTCGATCAGCGGATTGATCTTCAGGCGGCCCTGCGCATCCGAGGTGTCCAGTTCGAAGCGCGGCAGGTTGGCGCGCGTCGAGGACTGGAACGCCTTGCGCCCGGTGAAACTGGCGTCGAAATCGGCGAGCGCCTTGGCCAGCGGCTTCACCTTGCGCAGCTCGCAACAGCCGTCCGGGTCGTACGACCAGCGCAGCCCGCTTTCGTCGCGCGTTTCCAGATCGGCGATCTCGGGATAGAGGTCGATGCGGTTGAGGCCGAGGCGCTCGGTCAATTCATCGCGATAGGCCAGCGTTTCGGGGAAGTGCTTTCCGGTCTCTAGGAATAGGACCGGCACGTCGGGATCGATCCGCGACACCAGATGCAGCAGCACGGCGCTTTCGGCGCCGAAGCTGGATACGATCGCCGTGTCGCCGGCCAGATTGCCCTCGATCACCGCGCACAGCCATTCTTCCGTCTCCGAGCCGCGAAACATGCGATTGAGGCGGATGGCATCGTGCTCCGAGAACCGTGGAGCCGTGTCGAGGCGGTCGATGGCGCGCAATTCGTTCATGCGTGCCGTTTCGTCCAGATCGGTGTGCGGTCGTCGGCCGCGCTCTGGTAAACTTCGGGCCAGCGCTCGAACGCGGCTTGCACATCGTCCTTGTTTAACTGCTGGTCGGGTTCGAAGGCATCGAAGCCGCAGCGGCGCATATAGGCGAGCTGGTCGACCAGCACGTCGCCGACCGCACGCAATTCGCCGTCATATCCGGCCTCGCGCAGGATGCGGGCCGAGGAATAACCGCGCCCGTCTCCGAATGCGGGAAAGTTGACCTCCACCAGCGCCAACCGTTCGAGGTGCGGCAAAAGATCGCGGGCATCGTCGCCCGGTTCGATCCGCACGGCGCCGGCATTCGACTGGTCGAGGAAAGCATCGACCGTTACTGCGGGATGGTCGACCATCTCGTCGTCGCGATAGCGCAGAAGCTCAGCCATCCCAGCCTCCAGACAGTTCGTTCGAGTTGCAAAGAGATTTGCCGACCGGAACAGGGCTGTCCGACCACGCAAGGTTGCAGGCGGTCCAATCAACCATAAAGCGCCTCCTTGAAGGGGTTCATGCCGATGCGGCGGTAGGTGTCGAGGAAACGCTCGCCGTCCTCGCGTTCGCGTTCGTAGACGGTCGTGACCGTCTCGACCGCGTCCACGATGCCATGCTCGTCGAAGCCGGGGCCGGTGATCTTGGCGAGGCTGACGTCCTCCGCCTCGCTGCCGCCGAGCAGGAGCTGGTAGTTCTCCACGCCCTTTCGGTCGACGCCGAGAATGCCGATATGGCCGGCGTGGTGATGCCCGCAGGCATTGATGCAGCCCGAAATCTTCAGCTTGAGTTGGCCGAGCGTTTCGGTCTTGCCGGTCTTGGCGAACCGCTCCGAAATCCGCTGCGCGACCGGGATCGAGCGGGCATTGGCAAGGCTGCAATAATCGAGACCGGGGCATGCGATGATATCCTCCACCGTATCGAGATTGGGCGCGCCCAGCCCTGCCTCGTCGAGCGCGGTCCACAACGCGTGGAGATCGGCCTTGCGGACATGCGGCAGGACGATGTTCTGCGTGTGCATCACGCGAAGTTCGTCGAAGCTGTAATCCTTTGCGAGATCGGCCATCAGTCGCATCTGCTCGGCCGTCGCGTCGCCCGGAATGCCGCCGACCGGCTTGAGGCTGATGACGGCAGAGGCATAGCCGTCCGCCTTGTGCGCGACGGTATTGCGATCGACCCACAGCGCGAAGTCGGGGTCCGACCGGTCGATGTCGGACGATGCGTCCGCTTCGAACAGCGGGTCCTCGAAGAAGGTGCGGATGCGCTCCAGTTCTGCGAAGGGCGGTTCGACACCCTGATCGAGCATATGGGCAAATTCTTCTTCGACCTGGCGGGCGTATTCCTCTGCGCCCAGTTCGTGGACAAGGATCTTGATCCGCGCCTTGTACTTGTTGTCGCGCCGGCCGTAGCGATTGTAGACCCGAAGGCACGCCTCGGCATAAGTCACCAGCCGGTCGAGCGGCACGAACGCGTTGATGCAGGGCGCGATCATCGGGGTGCGGCCCATGCCGCCACCGACATAGAAGGCCGCGCCCAGGTCGCCCGCGTCGTTCTGCACGATCTGGATGCCAATGTCATGCAACCGCATGGCTGCGCGATCGGTGTCGCTAGCGATCACCGCGATCTTGAACTTGCGCGGCAGGTAGCTGAATTCCGGATGGAAACTCGACCATTGGCGTAGCAGCTCCGCATAGGGGCGCGGGTCGACGACCTCGTCTGCAGCGGCGCCTGCAAAATGGTCGGAGCTGATGTTGCGGATGCAATTGCCGCTGGTCTGGATGGCATGCATCTCGACCTTGGAAAGATCGGCGAGAATATCGGCCGCATCTTCCAGCTTGATCCAGTTGTACTGGATGTTCTGCCGAGTTGTGAAGTGGCCGTAACCGCGATCGTACTTGTCCGCGATGTCGGCCAGTGCGTGCATCTGGCGGCTGTCGAGCGTGCCGTAGGGAATGGCGACGCGCAGCATGTAAGCATGGAGCTGGAGGTACAGTCCGTTCATCAGCCGCAGCGGCTTGAACTGGTCCTCGGTCAGCTTGCCTTCGAGGCGGCGGCGGGCCTGGTCGCGGAATTCCTCCACGCGGGCATCGACCATCGCCTGGTCGTATTGATCGTATTTATACATTGGCGTGTCCTAAATCACCCAGTTGCCGAGATCGGGCTCGGCGGGTTTGAGGGTCAGGTCGGGGCGCACGGTGGGGCCGAGCGTGCGGACGCGCTCCTTGATATGCGTCGGGCGGGGAACACCGTCCTGCATTTCCGCATCGATGGCATAAGGCGCGTTGACGCGGCGGGCGGCCTCTTCGCGGCGCGCGGTTTCGTCCTCGCTGCCGGTGACATCGGCGGCGTCTTCGACGTGGATCGACCAATCGCTGCCGGTCCACCAGGTCACCACGCCGGTCTTGAGATCGTTTCCGGTAAGCAACCTCATCGCGCCGCCTCCCGTGCCTGCTTGGCAAGCATCTCGGCATCGCGGGCAGTGACCTCGCCGATCACGATCAGCGCAGGGCTGACGACACTCTCGCGCTCGACCAGTTCGGGCAGCCCGGCGAGCAACCCGCGTAGAACGCGCATTTCGGGCCGCGTCCCGTTCTCGATCACCGCAACCGGCATGTCGGGAGCGAGTCCGTCTTCCATGAGCTTCTCGGCAATCTGCGGCGCGGTCTTCACGCCCATGTAGATCACCAGCGTGCGGCCCTTGCCTGCAAGGCCTGCCCAATCCTGGTCCTTCAGCCCCTTGCACTGACCCGCAACGAAGCTGACGACGCTGGAGGCATCGCGATGGGTCAGCGGGATCTGCGCTGCGGCAGCCGCACCATTCGCGGCGCTGATGCCGGGCACGATCTCGACCGGAACACCGGCTGAGCGGGCCACTTCGGCTTCCTCGCCGCCCCGCCCGAACACGAAAGGATCGCCGCCCTTGAGGCGCACGACATCCTCGCCCGAGCGCGCGAGGCGCACCAGCAGGTCGCTGATGTCGCCCTGCGGCATGGTATGGTGCGAGCGGCGCTTGGCCACGGAGATCAATTCCGCATCCTCGCGCGCGACCGCGAGGATTTCAGGGTCGACGAGGCCGTCATGCACGATCACTCGCGCACGTTCGATCAGCCTTGCAGCGCGTATCGTCAGGAGATCGGGATCACCCGGCCCCGCACCGACGAGATAAATGGTTCCGGTCTGTGCCATGCTGCCAAGATGCGGGTCATCGCGGCATGGCGCCAATCAGAATGGGTGTGCGGCACGGTAGGCGAGATTTTGAAATCGAACCTTCCGGCGCGGCAATCTATTCTTTTGTAACCTTGGAAGCTTTCGGCTGCCCGTCGGCGAGCTGCGCGAAAATGCGTTCCAGCTGGTCGCTGCTGCGCAAATGGATGTCGCGCTGCGGGAAGGGAATCTCCACCCCGTTCTCCTTGAATAGCCACCACAGCCTTTTCAATACGGCAGAGCGGACGTTGCCCACCCCTTCCTCGGGATCGTCGATCCAGCAATGGATCGTGAAATTGACGGAATTATCGCCGTATTCGCTCATCCACACCGTTGGCGGCGGGGCCTTCAGAACGCGATTGCAGTCCATCGCGGCCTCGAGCATCAGCTTCTCGGCAAGGTCCATGTCAGCTTCGTAGCTCACTCCAACGAAAACCTGCATGCGCACGTTTTTGCTGGAGTAGGACCAGTTTTCGACCTGATTGATCATCAGGTTCTCGTTCGGGATCAGATATTCGCGCTGATCGCGGGTCGTCACGGAAACGGCGCGCACCCCGATCTTGCGGATCTGCCCGAAGGTCTCGTTGCCCGCCATGTCGGCCACGGCAATGACGTCACCCGGCTTGATCGACTTGTCCATCAGCAGGATGATCCCGGCAATCAGGTTACCGAAGGTCTTCTGCAGGCCGAAACCGATCGCCAGGCCGAAGGCACCGGAGAACACCGCCAGCGCGGTGAGGTCGATGCCCAGCAGGTCGATCCCGAGGAAGAACGCCGCGGCCCACACCACGATGGTGACGATCTTCTCGACCAGCAATTGCTGCGTATCGTCGAGCTTGGTGATGCGGCGCACGCCGCGCTTGGCCAGCTTGCTGATGAACCATGCCAGCGCGAGGACCCCGAAGATCACCACGACGACAATCAGGATGTCGAACACCGAAACGCGGAAATCGCCGAAACTCAGCGCGAATGCGTCGAGCGTATCAAGAATCGTCCCAGCCGTTTCGCTTTTCGAGCTGACTGCTTCCCGAATGCCCTCGGCGGCAGCCACGGAGGTTTCCTCAGGCGCGTCTTCGGCCAGGCTCCACGCCTGCTCGACCGGGGTCGGCTCTGGCGATGGCGTCGCTGTCGGGGCGGCTGTCCCTTGCACGTCTATCCTTCGTTCATCGCCGCAAAGCCGCATTCGAGGTCGGCGATGAGGTCGGCTGGGTCTTCGAGACCGATGGATAGCCGCACTGCCTGGCGATCCTCAAGCCCCCACCCCGCTTTCGGCCAGTCCATGCAGCTGCGCACCGGTTCGACGTCGAACGGCAGCGCGAGGCTTTCGTATCCGCCCCAGCTATAGCCGATGCCGAACAGGTCGAGCGTGTCGATAAGGCGGCAACGCGCGGCATCGTCACGGCCGGCGATCACGAAGCTCAGCAGACCGCAGCCGCCGGCGAAGTCGCGTTGCCACAGCTCATGGCCGGATGCGCCCGGCAGCATGGGGCACAGGACATGCGCCACCTCGTCGCGCGCTGCGAGCCATTCGGCGATTGCCAGTGCGCTGGCACTTTCCTGGTCGAGCCGCAGCTTCATCGTCCGCAGGCCGCGCAGCGCCAGCGCCGCATCGTCGGGCGATACCACATGGCCCAGCTGCTGAGCGGTGATTCGCAGGCGACGATACCATCGCTCCCCCGCACTGGCAGAGCCCATCATCAGGTCCGAATGGCCGCCGACATGCTTGGTTAACGAAGTGATGGAGATATCGCATCCATGCTGCAGCGCCGGGAAGCCAAGCGAGGTGGCCCAGGTATTGTCGATCAGGCTTACCGCACCCCGCTCGCGCGCGATCTCCGCCAGCGCCGGGATGTCGCAGACTTCCATGGTGAGGCTGCCGGGCACTTCCAGCATGACCGCGTGGGTCTTGTCGCAGAACGCGGCGTGGAAGCCGTCGAGGTCGAGCGGGTCGAAGAAGCGGTGCTCCACGCCGAACTGCTTCAGAATGCCCATGGCCGTGCTGCGCGTCGGATCGTAGGCATTGTCCGTGACGAGCAGCACGTCGCCGCTGCGCAGCACCGCCATCAGCGCGCCGACGATCGCGGCGACACCGCTGGGATAGAGCACCGTCCCGGCCGCCCCGGGTTCGAGTTCGGTCAGCGCCTCGCTCAGCGCCCATTGCGTCGGTGCGCCGCGGCGGCCGTAGAAGAATTTCCCATCGGCATTGCACTTCGGCCCGGCCCGCAGCGCTGCGCAGTTTTCGTAAAGATGCGTGCTGGCGCGCCACACGGGCGGATTGACCACCCGGTCCGCGAACTCGCCCGAGCGGCCTGCCGTGACCAAGCGAGTAGCATGTTTCGCGTCGTCGCGCCTATTCTCCATCAGCGCCGCTTTCCTTAGGTGTCGCAGGATCGCTGCCCCATTCCATCCAGCTGCCATCGTAAAGCGCGGCATCGTTCTTGCCCGCGAGGCCCATGCCGAACAGCAGGACGCAGGCGGTCATGCCGCTATTGCAGCTTGCGACAACCGGCTGATCTAGGTCTACACCTGCCTCTGCGAACTCAGAGCGCAGGGCTGGACAGTCTTTCCACGTGCCGTCCTCCCGAAACAGACGCGGGAAGTGAAGGTTCGCCGCACCGGGAATGTGTCCGTCCGAACCGCTGTCCGGCGCGCCGACGAAGCGCGCAGCGTCTCGGGCATCAACGACTTGCGCCTCGCGGGTGGCGCAATTGCCGAGCATGTCTGCCTTGCTCCGGACCGACCCTCGCGGCGTCGGAACGCGGAAATCGACCTGTTTGGATTCCTCATCACCCGTGGAGGTTTCTCGGCCCTCGGCCTGCCATTTCGCTAGGCCACCATCGAGGATCGCGATTTGGTCCATGCCGTAGTGGTCGAAGATGAACCACGCGCGCGCCGAGCTCTTGATCGCGCTGTCGTCATAGAGGACGACGCGACTTCCGGGCTCGATACCCAGCGCGCTCATTCGTGCGGCGAACTGCTCTGCGCTCGGCAGGGCTTTCGGCACCTCGGAGCTTTCGTCGGTAAAGCTCGCGAGATCGAGAAAACGGGTGCCAGGAATATGCGCTGCCAGATATTCCGCCCGCGCATCCCGGCCGCTGTCCGGCAGGTGCATCGTCGCATCCAGCACGACGAGGTCCGCGCCCTTGCGGTGTTCGGCTATCCAGGCGGTCGAAACGAGGCGATCCATTCGCTGCGCGTAGCGGGGCCGGGCGCGCAAGTCGAGCCAGCGGTCAGGACTTCAGGCCAGCTCGCGCTGGGCAATCGGCGCATAGCTGCGCGGCGGCTCGTCGAGGCGGAAGGGTTGGACTCGCCCGCCATCGGGCTGGCCCTGGCCGACCACGAAGGTCTTCACCAGCGCCCCCTCGCCCGCGCCATCGACCCGTACGCGCATCAGCGGCACGAGTAGCGGATGGCGACCCTGCATGATGACCTGCGCGGTCGACAGCGGAAGCTGGACCTGACCCTCGACTGCAACATTCTGGCGCGGCGCAATGCGGGCCAGCGTATGTTTCGGCTCAAAGCTGGTTTCGGCGGTCGCCACCTGCTGTTCCATCGGTCTCGCCGCGCTGGCAGACACCAGATCGACCCCTACAGTGACGTCGGAGAGCGCCGCGTCGGTACGATTGACCAGCGTCAGGCGATATTTGAGTGTAGCGAACATGGCGCTGCGGGTAAGCTTTTCCGCCGTCAGCCGCATGGTCAGCGCATCGGCAGCCGTGGCTGCATTGGCTTTCGGCACCGACGCGACAACGGGCCGTTCGATCTGCGGTGCAGGCACTTCAGCTTTTCGACGCTTCCAGAAAAAGAGTCCGCTGCCGAGCGCGGCAAGTGCGGCTGCGACAATCGCCAGCCAGGTCCAGTCGGCGTTCTCGAAGCCGGTTTCGGCCGGACCGGCAATCTCCGCCTCGTCCAGCGGCTGCTGAACGTCCGGGGCAGCAGGCGGGGCGGGAATCGGCGGCGTGCCGTCCGAGGGTTGCACCGGAGGGAAATCCCGCACCGGCTCTTCGGGCACAGGGATGCGCGGCGATACCGGAACCGTCTCGACCGGGCGCGGCGGCAAGGGCGTGGGTCGCGGGCTAACCACGCCGCGTGGCGAAGTCGCAGTAGCGCTAGGCGTGGGGGTCGGCGTCGGCGTCGGTGTGGCAGTCGCCGTCGCCCTCGGTGTCGGGCGCGCCGTATTGATGACGCGGGGGGCGACCGGGACTACGCCACTTTCCTCGTCCACCGGACCCTGCGCGCGCGGGCTTGCCGTCGGCCCCGGGGGGAGCGAGAAATCCTGCGCCGATTGCGCCATCGCAGGCGCTGAAAGGCTCATCAGCAAGGTAAAGAGGGGCAGGCGAAAAGTCGGCATGTTTCGGGCGCGTTCGTGAAAAGCAGGCACATGCGCTGCGCGGCGCTGAATAGGTACTGAAGCGCGCGCTTCCAAGCCCCGCCTTGCGCCGGGCCGCCTTTCACGGCAGATGCGCGGCATGAGCGACACACACAGCCCCCGGTTCCTCGGCGAGAACAGCCCGCTGCCGGGCTCGCCCGAAGAGGCGGAACTCGACTACGTGCCGAACCCGCGTGCAGGCGAGCTCTATCTGGTACGCTTCGCCGCGCCCGAATTCACCTCGCTCTGCCCGGTGACCGGCCAGCCCGATTTCGCGCATCTGGTGATCGATTATGCGCCCGGCGAGACGATCGTGGAATCGAAGAGCCTGAAGCTGTTCCTAGGCTCTTTTCGCAATCACAATGGTTTCCATGAGGATGTGACCGTCGGAATCGGCAAGCGGTTGTTCGACGAGATGCGGCCCAAGTGGCTGCGGATCGGCGGCTACTGGTATCCGCGCGGCGGCATTCCGATCGATGTATTCTGGCAGAGCGGTTCGCCGCCTGCCGACCTTTGGCTGCCCGACCAGGGCGTCGCATCCTACAGGGGGAGAGGCTGAGCATGAACGAGCATAACGAAACCGAGGGGACCACCCACGACGAAACCGCAACCACGACCGA
Source organism: Erythrobacter sp. (assembly GCA_029937545.1). Taxonomy (GTDB): domain Bacteria; phylum Pseudomonadota; class Alphaproteobacteria; order Sphingomonadales; family Sphingomonadaceae; genus Qipengyuania. Next base: position 54,637 of record JAPYPR010000007.1, read on the forward strand.
GACGGTTGCTACGGAGAAGCCTCGCCGCGTCTGGCGCAAGAGCCTGCCGAAATGGTCGCTGTGGCTATCGCTGGCGGTGCTCGCCTGGTTCGCCCTCGCCGCTTTCGGGCCGAAGTTCGGCATCATTCCCTGGCAGACCGGGCTCGGCTTCATGATCCGCGAGGCAGGGGTAATCCTGCTGCTCGTCGCATCGATATTCGCGATCATCGCGCTGGCATTCGCCTTCTTCAAGACGCCGCGCGGCCCGTGGTGGAAAGCGGCCATCGGCCTCGTCATTCCGGCGATCCTGTTCATGGGCCTCGCCACGATCCGCAGCCAGGCGGCCAGCGTTCCGCCGATCCACGACGTTTCCACCGACCTGCGCGATCCGCCCCAATTCTCGCCTCGCACCATGACCCTGCGCGGCGAAATAGATGCCAATCCGATCAACGATTACGGCATGCCGCTGGGCGAGCTCGACATGTGGGCCGACAGCGACGATGCGGCGCTCAAGGCCAAGAACCATGCCGACCTCATTGCGGAAAACTACGACAATCTCGACCCCATCGTGATCGGCAACCGCACCGACGAGGAAGCCTTCGACGCGATCGTGGCAGCCATGGGCGAGATCGGCCTGACGGACGTGCGCCGCGTGTCGGGCATGAACTCGGTCGAAGGCGTGGCGGAAACCTTTGCCTTCGGCTTCAAGGACGATGTCGTCGCGCGCGTCCAGGACGGGCAGATCGACCTGCGCTCGGTCAGCCGCGTCGGGGTCTCCGATCTCGGCTACAATGCCGACCGGCTGGAGGACCTGCGCGAGGCGATCATCGACCGGCTGGGCGCGTAAACCGCCTGATCCAGCGGGTGTCGAGCCAGTCCTTTACCCGCCGCAGCCAGCGCGATTGCAGGCCGAACCGCCGGTAGCTGGCGACCGACTCGCCGCGGCATGTGTTGAGCAGGTAGAAGTCCATGAAGCGCGGGCTGTAGCTGCGGCGCGGGGACTTGCCAGCCAACATTCGCCTCAGGTTCCGCGCCAGCACCGGGCCGGTGTAGACGGCATGGACACCCGAATGCGGCACGCTCCGGTCGGTCCGGCGCGCGACGTCTCCCGCGGCGAGGATATGCTCGAAGCCGCACACGCGCTGGTGCTCGTCGACCTGCACGAACCCATACTCATCGACCGGCAGGCCGCTGGCGGCGGGCCAGTCGGGCGCGCCGCTGCCGACCGCGGCTACGATCAGGTCGAGCGCTTCGAGCGAACGGCCGCCTGCCATCAGCGCGCCATCGCGGATCGCAGCGTCCTCGCGCAATATAGTGATACCTTGCACCTCCAGCTCGTCAGTGACTCGCTCTCGCACCGCCGCGGCGTGATCGGGCAATAGGCCACTGCTACCGGTCGCGAGAGTGACGCTGCACTCCCGCCAATGGCTCGAATTGCGAAAACCGAAAGCGAGCTCCACACCGCCTGCACCCCCGCCGACGACCGCGATCCGGCGATGGTGCAGCTCGGTTTCGCGAAGAGACTGCCAGCGGGTGATGAAACCGCTGAGCGGACGAATATCGAGCAGGCGCTCGTCCGCGCCCAGCACATCGCTGGCCTGCCCTGCACCGCCTGTCGCGATGGAGCAGATGTCGAATGCCAACGTCTCGCCATTGTCGAGATGGGCGATGCGCGCCTGCGGATCAATCCGAACGAGGCGCGCCCGGTGCCATTCCAGGCCCGCCTCCTCGACCAGCGGTGCCAACGGGATGGCGAGCTCACTGGCGCGATATTCGCCCGCGATCCAGCCCGGCACCATGCCCGAATAAAGCATCGCATCGAGCGGCTCAACAAGCAGCGTGCGCCCGCGCGGCGGGCCGTGCTTGCGCCAGTCGTCGATCACTCCGAGATGCGCGTGGCCCGCGCCGACGAGCATGAGGACGGCATCGGCGTGTGCGGTCATATTGCGTCACTAGCGCGCCGGACAGGAATTGTCGCTGCGGAGGTGAAGCTGGTGGAGCCGAGCGGAATCGAACCGCTGACCTCGTCATTGCGAACGACGCGCTCTCCCAACTGAGCTACGGCCCCGTTCCAGCTTGCGCCCCGGCCTGAGCCGGGAAGGCGCGCCAATTAACGCGGCGCGCCTTCCATTTCCAGACCAAATCTGGCAGGTCCGCTCAATCCTGCGGTGTGCCGTTCTCATCCGCATCGCTCGGGACCGGCTGGACGATGGGCGTCGACTCGTTGCGCGTGTCGACCGGCACCACAGGAATTCGCGCGCCCGTATCGGGATCGACGACAGTCGTCTCGCGAACGTTCGCCTGATTGGTGAGTAGCGCGGGATCGCTTATTCCGGGCTGCGGAGCGACCATCGAAGCACGCGCCTGCTGCGCGGCGACATAGCCTGGCTGTGACGAGCCATAGCGCGCCCCGTATTGCGCATCCCATGCCGCAGAGTCGCGCTCGTATTGCTCGTAGGCGCGGAAGAAGTTCTCGAACGGCTGCTCGAACGTGCTGAAATTGGTCAGGGCAAAGGCAGTCGGGTCGACCGCGTCCAACGCGTTGTACTGGTTCGCAAGCTGCAGCGTCGTGTCGCAGAACTCGCCGCGCGCGGGCGGCAGGGCGAAATAATTGTAGACCATGGTCATTTGCGCCTCGCGCGCCATGATCGCTTCGCGGCGCGTGCTGGCCTGTTTGCGATATTCGGCGTCGATTCGGTCGTTCACGCGCTTGAGTTCGCGCCCGTGCGTCGAGATGTAATCGCTGTAGCCATCCAGAATTGGCTGGTATTGCGGACCGAGGCAATTGAGGGCCGCAACGTTCCAGGCAGAGCGGAAATGCCACACCCGCTCGTCGTCGCTGATGCCGGTGTTGACCGTCTCGCGCACACCCAGCGGGCCGACGCGGGGGACATCCATGACATAGGCCGCCTGCTTGGGCGGCACTGGGCGATAAGGCACCGCTTCGACCGGCGGCGGGGGCGGCGGGGGCGGCGGCGGAGGGGGCGGTGTCGCACAGGCGCCGAGGGCAGCGATCGTGCCGATAACGGCGGTAATGCGAAGTATCGGTTGTGCGGCGCTGCTCATGGCTGGCGAACCCTCCTGGAAGTACATCTGTCGTAAATCTGCCCCGCCCCGGATTGACCGGGGATGAAGCAGCAATGCTTAGCGGCTGGAAAAGACAAAGAAAATGCCCGGAGCGCGCATTGCGCCCCGGGCACGTCCAAACGAATCCTGTGTGCGATCAGTGGAGCGCGATTACTCGCGGCTTCCCATGAAGCGCAGAAGGAACAGGAACATGTTGATGAAGTCGAGATAGAGGCTGAGCGCGCCCATGATGATCGCCTTGCCGGCGAACTCGGTACCGCGCAGATACTGGTACTCGCGCTTCAGGCGCTGCGTATCGTAGGCGGTGAGGCCCGCGAAGATCAGCACACCGAGGAAGCTTACGGCCAAGGCCAGCGTGCTCGACTGCAGGAAAATGTTGATGACCATCGCGATTAGCAGGCCGATCACGCCCATCACGAGGAATGTGCCGAAGCCCGACAGGTCCTTTTTCGTGGTGTAGCCGAACAGGCTGAGGCCAGCGAAGGCGCCCGCGGTGGCGAAGAAGGTCGCCGCGATGCTCTCGCCGGTATAGACGAGGAAGATCGTCGACAGCGACAGACCCATGACGATCGCAAAGGCCCAGAACATGATCTGCAGCGTCGGCCTGGAGAACTTGTTCACGCCGAAGCTCATCGCGAAGACGAAAGCCAGCGGCGCAAGCGCCACGATCCACATCAGCGGACCGCCGGCGAAGGTCAGCGCCAGCCCGCTACGTGCGGTGAGCAGCGCGACAATGCCGGTCAGCAGCACGCCCGAAGCCATGTAATTGTAGATCGACAGCATGTGCTTGCGCAGCCCTGCGTCGAAGGTTTCCTGCCGGGTAACGGCATCGCCCGCGCGGGGCACGGAGCCGAAGCCCTGCCGCTGCTCGGTGTTGTCGTTCCAATTGGCCATTTCGAATTACTCCCATAAGCGGCGATCACGCCCGCCGCTTCTCATACGCGCAATATCGCCATTCGGGCCCCGAATTTCAAGGGAAACCGACGAACGCCCTAGCTTGCCCGATTAACCATAGTCGCTGATGATAATCAGGCCTCGCCCGCGGCATCCACCATGGCTGCACTGAGCGCATCGGAAGGCGATTTGTCGCCCCACAACACGAACTGGAACGCGGGATAAAAGCGGTCGCATTCGTCGACCGCGATTTCCACCAGCGCCTGCGCCTGCGCAAGGCTGAGCAGCCCGTCGTCGCCCAGCATCGTACCGTTGCGATAGAGCACGACGCCGCCATTGGACCAGATGTCGAAATGGCCGAGCCAGAGTTGCTCGTTGATCCGCGCAACCAGCTCGTGTGCCGCTTTCTTCTTGCCGTCCGGCACACGGATTTCCGGCAGGCAGATGACCTGCAGGACCATGTCTTCCGGCCGCCAGATCCCGCGCAGCTGGTAGTTCGTCCAGCTGCCCTGGATTTCGCCGCTCATTTCGCCCTGCGCGCTTTCGCAAGGCCATCCGCGTGCCTCGAACAGGGCCACCAGCATCTCGAGCGGTGCTGCGTCCTCGTCCGCCTCGTAGCTTTCGCTTGCCGTTCTCATCGAGCCTGTCCCTCACACGTCATCGATGCTGGATGCCGACAGGACACGGGGCTTGGCAATCCAGCGGATTGTCGCTGCTGGGGAGAACCGTTTTCGCTTGTGCAAACCCTGTGCACAAGGCGCGCGCCGTGGATCAGCCGAGGGGCTCGACCGCTTCGCCTTCGGCACTGCGGAAGGTAAAGCTGTCGATATCCAAGCCTTTGAGCTTGTTCATCATTTCGCGGGCAGAGCCAGCATCGGGATAGGGCCCGGAAAGCAGGCGGTTTGCCTCCCCCCATGGCGTTACGAACGGCCCCTTGCCCTCCAGCAGCCCGTCCGCCTTGCGCGCGATCCGGCGCCAGTCGAAACCGAGCGCCGACACGTCCTTGCCGGTCGCAACCTGCACCCAATGCCGCGAAGGATGGGCGGGCGGCGGCGGGGGATCGGGCTCGGCCTTCTCGCGCGGTGCCTCGATACGCGTAATGTCGACCGCCCCCTGCGCTGCCGAACGCGGCGTTGTCGGCTCGAGGGTAAAGCCGGCGAAGGCTTGCTCGAGCGTGGGTGCCGGTTCGCTAGGTGGTGGCGGCGGTGGTGGTGGTGGTGGTGAAGCGGCGTTCGCGGGGGCTGGCTCGATGCCGGTTGGCGCAGCCGCCGGTTGCCGGGCGATGACCACAGGCGTGCTCTCTGCCAGCCCTGGCCCCGATGCCGCCATCGCGGGAGTGGCGGTGGCTCGCGGTGCGTCTTCCACTCGCTGGGGACTTTGCGCAGCTTGTGCGGGAGCAGGAGCTCGCTGCTCAGCCGCTCGGCTCGCCGCCGGGGAGAGATCGGGGGCAATCCCCGCATTTTCGCTCGAACGCGGCCCGACTGTCGCGGTCCGGCGCGGTCGTTCCTGTCGCTGGCGTGCAGGAGCTATGCTCTGAGCCTGGCGAGCTGCCACGCGCCGTTGCGGGGCGGCCTGCTGCTGAGGAGCCGCCGCAGGCTGCGGTGTCGTTGCCGGGATCTGCGACGTGGCTGGCACAGGAGCAACAGGCGCATAGGCGGCGATTTGCGGATCGTCGGTGCCGATATTGGCCGCACGCGGAAACACGCCGAGTGTCCCTGCCGCAGCTTGCTGTGCCGGGGTCAGGCGGGGCATGAATTCGAGATAGGGCCTGACGCGACCTGCCATCTGCGCGGGCAGCATCGCATCGGAAATGTCGATCGCCTCGCGCGTGTCGCCCAGGATCGCCAAACCGAATGCCCGTGTCCGAAACGCGGCGAGATCGCGGGCCTCGAGCAAAGGCAGCAGCGTCTGTTCGAAACTCTCGCGCTCTCCGGAGATCGCCAAGCTGAGTGCGAGGCGGCGCTTGATCTCCGATCCGGCCCCCTGGGCCAATGCCAGCCGGAACAGGTCCTGTGCGCTGCGGTTGTCGCCAACCAGCATGAAGGCCATCCCGCGGTCTTCCGCCATACGATCGTTGGCGACGCCCGCCCGCTCCGCCTCGGCGAAGAGGCGCAGCGCCTCGATCGGCCGCCGCGAACGGGCATAGGCCATGCCGAGGCCGAGGCTGATGCGGCTGTTGGTGGGCGAGAGCTGCTTTGCCCGGCCGAAAAAGCCGATTGCCGCGTCGATATCGCCGACATCCAGTGCCGCCTCGCCGGCATCAAGCAGGGCGGATACATCGGCCGCATTGCGCGCCAGCCGCCTCAGCGCCTCGCTCAACCGGTCGGAGCCCTCGGGCGGCAGGGGCTGGACCACCTCCCGCTGCGCGTGGGCAGCAGTGGGCACGGCAGTTGCAGCGGCCAGAACCGCTGCAACCGTAATCCGCGATAATGTTACCATGATCCTACCCTTACCCGGGCGCGCCTTAACATGCGCTGGCCCGGGTGGATGTGTGCCTTACTGGTTGTTCTGGCGACCGAGGAAGCGGGGAATGTTCAGCGAACCGCCGTCGCCATCCTCGTCCTCGTCCTCGTCCTCATCGTCGGGCTTGTTGGCACCGCGCGAGAGGTTGGCCATGCGCTCGAACAGCGTGCTGCCGGCACCGGCATCGCTGCCGCCATCGTCTCCGCCCAAGACCGGGCGCTTCTTGCCCGGCTTGCTGGCAAGCGGACTCTCGCCTTCGCCATAGGAGCTATCCTGACCGCCCTCTTCCATCGGCTCCGACAGGTCGAGCGGCGAGGGCTGCCCTGCATCTTCCGCCCACCCACTGCCGAATTCGCCGTCCTCGGCGGGAGGCGGAACTTCGCCGTCCTCGTTGCGCAGGCCGGCGAGCGGATCCACGATGCCGTCGACATCGTCATAGTCCTCTTCCTCGTCGTCATCCGCAGAGCCATAGCCGAGGTCGTCTGACAGGACCGAGGAGCTGTCGTCGCCCGCTTCCGCCGTCAGGTCGAGCGTGTCGGCGTCGGCAGTTTCGGCATCGGGATCGGCAGACAGGCCTTCGGACAATTCGAAGGGTTCGTCGTCTTCGATCGTCTCGGTCGGCAGGTCGAGCACCGGGCGCTTGGGCGCGCGATTGTCGCTCATCGAGAATGTCTGCGGTGCGCTAGCCTGAGCGCTACCATCGGTCTCGATGCCGGTCGCGACGACCGAGACGCGGATCTTGCCTTCGAGCTCGGGATTGAAGGCCGATCCCCAGATGATGTTCGCGTCTTCGTCGACCAGCTCGCGAATGTGGTTCGCGGCCTCGTCCACTTCGAGCAGCTTCATGTCCTCGCCGCCGATAATCGAGATGATCACGCCCTTCGCACCCGTCATGCTGACACCGTCGAGCAGCGGATTGGCGATGGCCCGTTCGGCGGCTTCGAGCGCGCGATTGTCGCCCTCGCCCTCGCCAGTACCCATCATTGCCTTGCCCATTTCCTGCATCACCGAGCGGACGTCGGCGAAGTCGAGATTGATGAGGCCCGGCATGACCATGAGGTCGGTGATCGAGCGCACGCCCTGCTGCAGCACCTCGTCGGCGAGCATGAAGGCTTCCTTGAAGGTCGTTTCCGCCCTCGCCACCAGGAACAGGTTCTGGTTGGGGATCACGATCAGCGTATCGACATGCTTCTGAAGCTCGTCGATGCCCGCTTCTGCGGCGCGCATGCGGCGCGTGCCTTCGAACAGGAACGGCTTGGTCACCACGCCGACGGTCAGCACGCCCTTCTTGCGGGCAGCTTCGGCGATGACCGGAGCGGCACCGGTGCCGGTGCCGCCACCCATACCGGCCGCGATGAACACCATGTTGCAACCGTCGAGCGCGTCTTCGATGTCCTCGACCGTCTCTTCGGCGGCAGCCTTGCCCACTTCGGGACGTGCCCCAGCGCCCAGGCCGCCGGTGATATCCGGGCCGAGCTGGATGCGCTTCTCAGCCGGCGATGAGCTGAGCGCCTGCGCGTCGGTGTTACTGACGATGAAGTCGACGCCTTCGATGCCCGCGTCCATCATGTTGGCGATTGCGTTGCCGCCTGCGCCGCCAACGCCGATCACCATGATCTTGGGGCGGAGGTCGTCGCTGGATGCCGGACCGATATTGATGCTCATTGGGTATCCCCCGGAAAGTCGGAATTCTGAAAAATCACTATGTCACATTACGCGCGCAAAGCGAATCGCGCGAAGACTCCTAGAAGAAGCTTATCCACAAAGGCCTAATGCCCTCTTGTGCATGGGTTTCAACCATCAGAAATACTCGCGCACCGCCTGTACGACACGGTTCACCAGAGCGAAGCCCGAATAGCGGCTGGTCGACTGGTAGTTCGAGCCGATTGAACGGATGTCCACCGGGTCTTCCGCGGCGTAGAGGCACAGGCCCGCCAGCGTTGCAAATCCGGGCGTGGCGTGGGCTTCGGGCAGGCCCTGCAGTGCGGGCGGCTTGCCGATCCGCACCGGCTGGCCAAGCGCGCCCTGCATGAAGTCGGCGATGCCGTGCAATTCGGCCCCGCCACCTGTCAGGACGACCTGCCCGCCCTGCGAACCACCGAAGCCGAGCGCCTTGAGCGCCTTCGAAATTTCGCCGCTCATCACGCCGAGGCGATCGGTCACCGTGCCGACGAGATCCGCGCGCGGGATGCGGTTCTGCTCGTCCGCGCCGCGTGCCAATCTCCCATCGGGCTTGTCACCCGGGCCATCGACCGGGATCATCTCGCGGTGATCGGTCGGCGTAGCGATCGCCGAGCCGGAGACGCACTTCAGCCGCTCCGCCTGGCTCCGGCGGATGCCGAGCGAGGATGAGAGCGCATCGGTAATGTCGTTCGAGCCGACCGGAATGGAGCGCAAGCCCAGCAGCATGCCCGCGGCGTGGACGGAGACATTGGTCACCTGCGCGCCGATCTCCACCAGCGCCACGCCGAGGTCGCGCTCTTCTGCGGAGAGGCAGGCGTAGGCTGTCGCGAGCGGGCTGGCGACGACGCCTTCGACCTCGAGATGTGCGCCCTGCACCGCCTCGATCAGATTGCGCACCGGTGCGCCTTCGGCGAAAGTCACATGGACATCGACGCCCAGAGCCTCGGCATGGAGGCCCTTTGGATTGGCGACGCCATGCGCGCCGTCGAGCATGTAATGCGCCGGCTGCGCGTGCAGCACCATGCGCCCGTCGGGATGCAGATGGTCGCGCGCGGCATGGAGCAGATGCTCGATATCGTCTTCTTCGATGCGCCGCCCGCCGATCGCGATCTCGACGCTGGAGATGCGGCTCGACAGCCCTGCCCCGGCGCAGCCGATCCACACGCTGGAGATCGAAGTATTGGCATTGGCCTCGGCCTTTTCAACCGCGGTGCGGAGCGAGTGGCTCGCGGCGCGCATGTCGGTGACATAGCCCCGCTTGATGCCCTCGCTGGCGCGGTGGCTGGAGCCGAGCACGACCATTTCGCCGCCCTCGGCCTCGCCCATGATCATGGCCGACACACGGAACGAGCCGACATTTACGGCACCATAGACGCGGGTAATGCGCGGCGTCGGGGCGGCCATCACTCGGCCCGCCCGTTGCGTGCAAGCTGTGTCGGACACGGGCCGTCCTTGCAGCGCAGATAGACGCGGTCCGGCACGCGCATGTCCACCGCGATGGGCTTGCCGCCGATCAGCCGGTGCATGCCGTCGAGCTGGGCGAACTTGACCAACGCAGGCGGGCCCGCATCGCCTTCCGGCAAGGCAAGCAATTGCCCGCTGGTGAAGGTGAGATTCCACCGCCGGTTGCCGACCCATTCGGCGCCTGCAATATGCGGTTTCAGCGCCGGCGCGGCGTCCAGCAGGCGGGCCAATTCCTCGACCTGCTTCTGCGCACCGGGCCCCTCGATCAGCAGCTTGCCCTTGGCTGCCTCACGCGCGATCGGCTCCAGTTCGTTGCCCTGCCCGTCGACCAGCATCAGCCGGTCGGGTTTGCGCAGCACGGCGTGCGGCTCGCGCTCGACGATGTCGATCTTCAGCGTGTCCGGCAGCTGGCGCGAGACCCGCGCATCGGCGACCCAGGGCAACTCCAGCAAGCTGTCGCGCACGTCGCCGAGTTCGACCAGCGGCATCGGCCGGTCGCGCTGGGCGAGCACGCGTTCGTAAACCAACTGCTCGTTCATCCGCTCGACGCCGGAGACGCGCACCTTGCTGACCTCGAAGCCGGAGCGCGAGGCCGATTTCGCGAGTTCGTCGCGGGCCATTTCCGGCACGCCCGCATAGCTGGCGACCGTCCACGCAATGGCGAGCCCGGCGACGATGATCGAAGTCAGGAAGAACTTGTGCCACTGCTCCTCGGTGAAAGGCAGCGCGGCCATGATGCGGTCGAGAATGCCGCTGGTATGCTTGCGCGCGGCGCGAGCCTTCTGGCTGCGGTTGCGCGCAGCTGCAGAGCGCCGGACGCCTTGGGGCTTGCGGCTAACCCTGGCCATCGCCCCCGCCCTTACCTGCATGGCCCTTACCAGCATGGTCGCGCAATGCCGCTGCGATTACGGTTTCGACCAGTTCTCCATACTCCATGCCGACATGCTTGGCTTGCTCAGGTACAAGGCTGAGCGTGGTCATGCCGGGCTGGGTGTTGGTCTCGAGGATGAACAGGCCATCCTCGCCCTGTTCCTCGTCCCAGCGGAAGTCGGTGCGGCTGGTGCCCCGGCAGCCGAGCACCTGGTGCGCTTTCAGCGCATATTCACGGCACAGGCGCTCAATACTTTCGGGGATGTCTGCCGGGCAGATATGATCGGTCATCCCGTCGGTATATTTGGCATCGAAATCGTAAAAGCCGCTTTTGGGCTTCAGTTCGGTCACCGCGAGCGCGCGCGGCCCGTCCGCGAAATCGACGACCGCCGTCGTCATCTCACGGCCCTTGATAAAGGGTTCGGCAAGCAGTTCGGAAAAATCCTGCCACGGCCCCTTGGCATCGCGCGCGATGGGATTGCCGTAGTCGCTCTCGTCGGTGACGATCGCCACGCCCACACTGCTGCCCTCGTTGACGGGTTTGAGCACATAGGGCCGCGGCAGCGGGTCGCGTTCGTGCAAGTCGGCACTCTTGACGATCCGCCCGCCGGGCATGGGGATACCGTACGGCACCAGCGCCTGCTTGGTCAGCTGCTTGTCGATCGCGACCACCGAGGTCGCGAGGCCCGAATGTGTATAAGGTACGCCCATCAGGTCGAGCATGCCCTGCACCGTGCCATCCTCGCCGGGCACGCCGTGAAGCGCGTTGAACACGACATCGGGCGCGACCTCGGCGATGCGCGCGGCGACCTGCCGGTCCATGTCGATGCGCGTCACGCGATGCCCGCGCTCTTCCAGCGCCTTGGCAACGCCTTCGCCCGACATGAGGCTGACGGGCCGCTCGTTCGCCCAGCCACCCATGAGGACGGCGATGTGCAGGTCTTTGGGAAGGTCGGCCATGTCAGTTCCTAAGGCCGCCCCACACGCTGGATTTCCCATTCGAGTTCGACGCCCGAATGCTCGTAGACGCGGCGTTTCACTTCCTCGCCGAGACCTTCGATGTCGGCGCTGGTCGCGTCGTCGACGTTGATGAGGAAGTTGGTGTGTTTCTCGCTCACCTGCGCGCCGCCCATCTGCAGACCGCGGCAGCCCGCCGCATCGACCAGTTCCCAGGCCTTGCGACCGGGCGGGTTCTTGAAAGTCGAGCCGCCGGTCTTGGTGCGGAGCGGCTGCGAGTTCTCGCGCGCTTCGGCGATCTCGTCCATCTTCGCGCCGATGGCTTCGGGGTCGCCCGGCTCGCCCTGGAAGCGCGCTGCGACCACCACCGCGCCGTCCGGCAAGGCCGAATGGCGATAGGTGTATCGCAGGTCCGCCTTGGGCAGCGTCACCATATTGCCGCCCGGCAGGATGACGTCGCAGTCGATCAACACATCGCTGACCTCGCGCCCGTAAGCGCCGCCGTTCATGCGCACGAAGCCGCCGACCGTGCCGGGAATGCCGCGCATGAATTCGAGGCCAGCGATCCCCGCATCGCGCGCCGTCGAGGCGACAAGGATACCGTGCGACCCTGCCCCGCAAGCGACCACATGGTCGTCATGCGTTTCGATATCCGCGAAGGGCTTGCCGAGCTTGATTACCACGCCCGGCACGCCGCCGTCGCGCACGATCAGATTGGAGCCGAGCCCGAGCGCCATCACCGGCAGCTTGCCCCCGAGCCGTTCGAGGAAGACGCGTAGATCGTCGAGGTCCTCCGGCTCGAACAGCCAGTCGGCATGGCCGCCGCTCTTGAACCAGACCAGCTTGGCGAGCGGCGCATCGTGGGTGAGCTTGCCGCGCAAGTCGTCGATCGCCACGGGCGCGGCGACGCCGCCATCGACCTCGCAATCGGGGGCCGTGCCGCTGTCCCAGTTCCACACGTCGTCAGGTTGGTCCATCATCATCGCTCAGCTCGCCAGCGCGATCCGGTTTTGCAGGCCGGCAGCCCAACGGGTGATGTCGCCTGCGCCGAGACAGACCACAAAATCGCCTTCCTGCAATTCGGCTGCGAGCATTTCGGCAAGGTCCTGCTCGTCCTCGATCGTCGCGACAGCGCGGTGTCCGCGTGCCTTGAGGCCGTCGACCAGCGCCTGCGCATCGACGCCGGGAATCGGGTCCTCGCCCGCCGCGTAAACGGGCGTGACATAGACGAGATCTGCTTCGTTGAAGCAGGTCTGGAATTCGTCCATCAGATCGTTGAGGCGCGTGTATCGATGCGGCTGCACCACGGCGATGACACGCCCCCGCCCCGCACTTTCGCGGGCCGCGCCGAGCACCGCCTTGATCTCGACCGGGTGGTGGCCATAGTCGTCGATGATCGTCGCGACGCCGCCACCCGTCGGGACTTCGCCGACCTTCGTGAAGCGGCGCCGGACGCCGCCGAACTGGCTGAACCCGTTGCGGATCACTTCGTCCGGGCAACCCATCTCGATCGAGACGGCAATCGCGGCGAGCGCGTTCTGGACGTTGTGGCGGCCGGGCATCGGCAGGCGCACGCCCTCGATCCGGCGATCCTCCTGCCCGCGTCGGCGCACGATTACATCGAAGCAATTGCCGCCCGCGTCGGGCCGCACGTTCACGCCGCAAATGTCGGCCTGCAGGTTGAAGCCATAGGTCAAAACGTTGCGATCGCGCACCTTGGCGATCACCGCCTGCACCTCGGGATGGTCGATGCACAGCACGGCCGCTCCATAGAAGGGGACGTTGTGGATGAACTCCACGAAGGCGTCCTTCACCCCCTCGAAATCGCCGTAATGGTCGAGATGTTCGGGATCGATATTCGTGACCACCGCAATGGTGCCGTCGAGCCGCAGGAAGCTGCCGTCGCTCTCGTCGGCTTCGACCACCATCCAGTCGCTATCGCCGAGCCGCGCGTTGGAGCCGTATTGCTCGATGATGCCGCCATTGATCACGGTCGGGTCGATCTTGCCCGCGTCGAGCAGGGCGGCGATCATGCTGGTCGTAGTCGTCTTGCCATGGGTTCCGGCGACCGCAACGGTCGATTTGAGGCGCATGAGCTCGGCCAGCATCTCCGCGCGGCGAACCACGGGAATGCGGTTTTCCAGCGCAAAGGCGACTTCGGGGTTGGTCCGTTTCACGGCGGTGGAAGTCACCACCACTGCCGCGCCTTCGACATTCTCCGGCGCGTGGCCGATCGACACCGTCACGCCGCGGCTGCGCAGGCGCTCGATCACCGGGCTTTCCTTGATGTCGGAGCCCTGCACGCTGTAGCCGAGATTGCTCATCACCTCGGCGATGCCGGACATGCCGATCCCGCCGATGCCGACGAAATGGATGGTCCCGATATCGGTCGGTACGCCCCTCACTCGGCCGCCTCCTTCGCAGCACCTTGGCCGGCAGGCGTACCCTGGGTTGCGCCGCGCGCATTGTTTCCGCCGACGCGGATGACGTCCATCATGTCGGCCCCGCCGGAGCTCTCGACGAGGTCGGCGAGATCCTCGACTGCTTTGGGCCGTCCGCAGTTCCATGCGGCATGGGCGGCTCTGTTCAAACCTTGCGGATTTTCGGCGAGTGCCTTGAGCTGCTTGGCGAGTTCCTTGCCGGAGAAACGCTCCTGCCGGATCATCCGCGCGCCGCCGGCCTTGGCCATTTCGCGCGTATTCGATGCCTGATGGTCGTCGGTCGCGATCGGCAGCGGAATGAGGATTGCCGGGCGGCCCACCGCGGTCAGTTCGGCAATGGTCGAGGCGCCTGCGCGGCCGATAAACAGATGCGCATCGGCGAGCCGCGTGGCCATGTCCTCGAAATAGGTCGCGAGTTCGGCAGGAATTTCGTGATTGCGATAGCGCTCGCGGACGGCGTCCAAGTCCTCGGGGCGACATTGCTGCGTCACCTGCAAGCGCTGGCGCAGCGCGGGCGGCAGCATGGCGAGCCCGTCGGGCACGACTTCGGACAGCACGCGGGCGCCTTGGCTGCCGCCGGTCACGAGCACGCGCAGCAGGCCGTCCTCGGTGAACTCGGGAAACGGCTCTTCGCGTAGCGAAAGCACGCCCGCGCGTACAGGATTGCCGACGAGGTGGACTTTGTCCGAGTGCTTGTCCGCCAGCCGTCCGACATCGGGATAGGCCGTGGCGATCGCTTGCACGCGGCCTGCCAACAGGCGATTGACGCGGCCGAGCACGGCGTTCTGTTCATGCAGGACGGTCGGGATATCGGCGGAGGTCGAGGCGAGAACCGCAGGGGCGGAGGGATAGCCGCCGAAGCCGATCACCGCGCTTGGTTCGAAACTCTCGTACAACCGCAGCGCCATCCGCCGGCCCTCGAGCAGCGCCTTCGCGCCCTTGATCCACTGCAGCGGGTTCTTGCCGAAGCGGCCTGCGGGAATGACATGCGCGGGCATGAAGTCAGGCTTGCCGGGGATCTCCGCCCCGCGCTCGTCGGTGATCAACGCGACGTGATGCCCGCGGCGGTCGAGCTCGGTCGCCAGCGCGAAGGCCGGCAGCAGGTGCCCGCCGGTGCCCCCGGCGGCGAGGACATAGTGGCGGCTGGAGCGAGTCATGGCTGGATCTCGCGTACGGGGCGAGCGGAAGGGGAATTCATCGCGTCCGCCTGCCCTATTCCCATCCACTCGCCAAGCCCCTTGGTCCGGCTTTTCAGGAATGGATTTCGCCGGGTAACCGCAAGCAGCAGGCCAACGGTCAGGCCGATGGCGATGGTCGAGGAACCGCCATAGCTGACCAGCGGCAACGTCATGCCCTTGGAAGGGAACAGCTGGAGGTTCACCAGCATGTTGATGAAGGCCTGCCCGCCGAGCAGCGAGACCAGCCCCGCCCCGGCTAGCAGCGCGAACAGATCCTCCTCGTCCACCAGCCGCATCAGCACGCGCATTACAATCGCGAGGTAGAGAACTACAATCACCGCACAGGCGAGCAGGCCGAATTCCTCGCCGATCACGCTGAAGATATAGTCGGTATGCGCTTCGGGCAGGCTCATCTTGCGAATGCCGAGCCCATAGCCGGCACCAGTCCAGCCACCGGCCAGCAGCGTGCGACTGGCAAGGTCCACCTGGTCGTAAGCCGTGCCACCGCCGAGGAAACTGTCGATGCGGTGGCGGGCGTTGTCGTAGAGGAAATAGGCTGCGGTAATCCCTGCGATCCCGCCGCCGATGACGAAACCGATGCGCTTGGCATCGACGCCGGACAGCACCACCATCACGAACCACACGCCGGCGAACAGGATCGTGCCGCCGAGGTTCGGCTGCATCATCATCAGCGCCGCGATCAGCCCCAAAATGCCGGTCGCGATGCCGAGCACCGGGAGGTTCGGATCGCGCAACCGCCAGGCGAAGATCCACGCCATGGCGATGGCGAAACCGGGCTTGAGGAATTCGGACGGCTGGAACTGCATGCCGATCCTGATCCAGCGTTTCGCGCCGTTTATCTCGACCCCGATCAGCGGCGTCAGGAACAGGAAGAACAGCATCGTCGCCGCAATGACGATGCCGAGCCGCCGCGCATTGTCGCGGGTCAGCATCGACACGCCGAGCATGGTCGAGATGCCGAGCACCTGCCAGGCGATATGGCGGTAGAAGAAGTACAGCGGATCGATCGTCTCGCTGTTGGTAGACAGGCGATTGGCCGTGGCGGGGCTGGCGGCGGCGACGGCGATGGTGCCGAAGCTCATCAGCAGCAGGATCAGGAACAGCAGCACGCGGTCGATCTCGCGCCACCATATCTTGAGTTCCGACCAGCGCGAAAGGCGGCCCTTGGGCATATGCGCGGGCTGGCGCTTGCCGGGGACATAGGGTTGCATGGTGGTGCTCATTTCAGGGCCTCCACCAGCTCGCGGAAATGCTCGCCGCGCGCTTCGAAATCGCGATACTGGTCGAAGCTGGCACAGGCGGGAGAGAGGAGGACGGTATCGCCGCTCACGGCGCGACTTGCGGCGCGAGTCACAGCGCGGTCGAGCGTTTCGCACGGTGTGACCGGCACGCGGTCTTCCAGCAGCGCAGCAAAATCTGGCCCGGCCGTACCGATGGTGTAGGCGGCTTTAACACGGCCCAGCTCGGCCTCGCATTCGCCCAGCCCCGGCTCCTTGGCGAGCCCGCCAAGGATCCAGTGGATGTTGTCGAACGCGGCGAGCGCAGGCGCGGAAGCGGCGGTGTTGGTGCCCTTGCTATCGTTGACATAGGCGACGCCGGAGATTTCGGCGACCCGCTCCATGCGGTGCGGGAGGCCCCCAAAGTTCGAGAACGCCTGCAAGATTGCGCGATCACTAATGCCGAGCAGCTCGCATACAAGCATTGCCTTACTCGCATTCTCAGTATTGTGAGGCCCGGAAAGCGAATTCGGCAGATGCTCGGAAATCGACCGGGGGTCGGGTTCGGAAAACCCGGAGCGTGCTCTGTTCTGGATCGCTCCATCTTCGAACAGATCAGTGATGCGGGAATGGACCTCTGTGTTTCCACCGATGACCGACGCACTTTCGTCGGTCTGCATGTCGAAAAGCCGAGCTTTGGAATGCAGGTACGCTTCGAAGCTGCCATCATACCGATCGAGGTGATCCGGCGTGATATTCAGCAGCACCGCCACGTCGCAATCGAGCGAATAGGTCAGGTCGATCTGGTAGCTCGACAGCTCCAGCACATAGACCCCGCCCTCTGGCAAAGGCTCCTGCTCCAAGATCGGCAGGCCGATGTTGCCGCCCATCGTGGTCGGCACGCCTGCGGTCTTTAGGATGTGGTGGACCAGCGCGGTGGTGGTCGACTTGCCGTTGGTGCCGGTGATGCCGACAACCTTGTGCGGCGGCAGTTCCAGCCTCGCCTGCGCGAAGAGTTCGATATCGCCGATCACCGGCACGCCGAAGCTGTCGGCATGCGGCTTGATCGGGTGGGTGTTGAGCGGGACGCCGGGGCTGACGACCACGCCTGCGAAGCCGGACAAATCAGCCTCGACCGGATCGGCCAGTTCGACGCGATCCGCGAACTCGGCGCGCGCTTCCTCGCGGCTGTCCCATGCGAGCACTTCGGCCCCGCTCGCCAGCAGCGCCTCGACCGTCGCCCGGCCGGACCGCGCGAGGCCGAGCACCGCGTAGCGTTTGTCCTTCCAGGCGGTCGACGTGATCATCGCAGCTTCAGCGTCGCCAGGCCCATCAGCGCGAGGATGATCGAGACGATCCAGAAGCGGATCACCACCTTGCTTTCCGACCAGCCGAGCTGCTCGAAATGGTGGTGGATCGGGGCCATGCGGAACACGCGCTTGCCGGTCCGCTTGAACCAGAAGACCTGGATGATGACCGAAAGTGCCTCGAACACGAACAGTCCGCCGACGATCGCCAGCACGACCTCGTGACGCGTGGCCACGGCAATCGCGCCGAGCGCGCCACCCAGCGCCAGCGATCCGGTGTCGCCCATGAAAACGGCGGCAGGCGGCGCATTGAACCACAGGAACGCCAGCCCAGCGCCCATGATCGCCGCGCAGAAGATCGCCAGCTCACCCGCGCCCTCGACATGCGGGATGCCGAGATATTCGGAATAGTCCACGCGCCCGACGAGATAGGCGATCAGCGCGAAAGTGCCCGCCGCGATGATCACCGGCATGGTCGCGAGCCCGTCCAGCCCGTCGGTCAGGTTAACCGCATTCCCAGCGCCCACAATCACGATGGCTGCGAACAGGTAATAGAACGGCCCCAGTTCGACTCCGAAGTCGTTCACGAAGGGGACGTAGACGAAGGTGTTGATCTGGCTGACGACGATGTAGCTCGCCGCACCCGCGACCAGGAATTCAGCCAGCAGCCGCGTCCGGGCGGAAACGCCCTTGTGACTGGACTTCGATACCTTGTCGTAATCGTCGAGGAAGCCGATCAGGCCGAAGCCCAGCGTCACGGCAAGGCACGCCCAGATGAACGGGTTCTTGAGGTCCATCCAGATCAGCACGGCCAGCGACAGGCTGATCAGGATCATCAGCCCGCCCATCGTCGGCGTGCCGACCTTGGCGAGGTGGCTTTGCGGCCCGTCGGTGCGTATCGGCTGCCCCTTGCCCTGGCGCACGCGCAGCATGGCGATGAAGCGCGGTCCGATCAGCAGGCCGATCACCAGCGCCGTCATCAGCGTCGCCCCGGCGCGGAACGTCTGATAGCGCACGAGGTTGGCGATGCCCTCGAAGTTCAGCCATTCGGCAAGCAGGTAAAGCAAATGCGCCTCTTGTCGCGCCTATCCGGCGCGGGTGAAGTGATCCACGAGCCGACCGAGGCCGACCGAATTGGAGCCTTTGACCAGCACGGCATCGCCAGCGACGACGCCGAAATTCTCGAGCAGTTCGATGGCCTCTTCGGCACTACGGCAATGCGCCCACGCAATGGGCTTGCCAAGCACGTCGCTCTGCGGTTTCCCCAGTTCGCGCGCGAGCACGCCCATCTCGTCGCCGACCAGCACCGCATAATCGATGTCCGCGGCGAGCAGCGGTTCGGCGAGGCCGGCGTGGAACTTCGGCCCGAAGTCGCCCAGCTCCTTCATCGACCCCAACACGGCGATGCGGCGGCCCGAGGGCGTCTGGCCAAGCTGCGCCAGAGTGGCGCGCATGCTGGCAGGGTTCGCATTGTAGCTTTCGTCGATCAGCAGCGCCTTGCCGCCCGGAGCGACAATGCCGTGGCGCGCACCGCGGCCCTTGAGGCCGCCCATTTCGGCGAGCGCGAGGCCTGCCGCGGCGAGATCGCCGCCCGCCGCGCGCACTGCCGCCATGACGGCGAGCGAATTGGCGACCCAATGTTCGCCCGGCTCGGCCACCGTGTAGCACAGCCGTCCTTCGGGAAATTCGCAGGTCACGAGGCTGCCGCCATTGGCGCTGGGAATTGCGTCGAGCAGCCGCATGTCGGCATGGCGTGCGGTACCGAAGCTCATCACCCTGGCGCCGACTTGCTCGGCGGCGGATTTCAGCTGTTCGTAATGCGGAGTGTCGGTCGGGATGACGGCAGTGCCGCCGCTCTCCAGCCCCACAAAGATCTCCGCCTTCGCAGCGGCGATGGCCTCCATCGACCCAAGATTCTCGATATGCGCCGGCGCGATGGTGGTGATGACCGCGACATGCGGGCGAACCTGCATCGTCAGCCCCTCGATCTCGCGAGCGTTGTTCATGCCCATCTCGAAGATGCCGAAGCGGCTGCGCGCGGGCATCCGTGCCAGGCTGAGCGGGACGCCGACATGGTTGTTGTAGCTGCGGATCGAACGGTGCGCCGCACCACGACTGGCGCGTTCGAGCGCGGTGAAAATCGCTTCCTTGACCCCGGTCTTGCCGACCGAACCCGTCACGCCGATGATCTTGGCCTCGGTGCGGGCGCGCGCTGCCTTGGCGAGGGCCTTCAGCGCTTCGGTCGTGTCTTCGACCAGGATGTGCGGCCAGTCGACCGGGCGATCGACGATGGCCCCGGCAGCGCCATTGGCGAAGGCCTTGTCGAGGAAACGGTGCCCGTCCATCGCTTCGCCCTTGAGCGCGACGAAGAGGTCGCCATTCACGACATCGCGGCTGTCCATCTCGACGCCTGCGACCTGGAAATCATGGCTCGCCGTGCCGCCGACGGCTTCGGCAATGCTCTGTGCGTCCCACAGCGTCAGCGGCAGGCGGTCGCGCGGATCGGCAGGCCATTCGACATAGGCGGGATGGCGCAGGATGGCGGCGCTCATGCCTGCTCTCCCGCGATTTCGGCAGCGCATTCGCGCGCGACTTCCACGTCGTCGAAGGGCAGCACCCGCATGTATTCTCCCGACCCGATGATCTGACCCGTTTCATGTCCCTTGCCGGCGACGAGGACGATATCCTCGCCGCCCGCTTCGGCGATGGCTGCTTTGATGGCTTCGCGACGACCGCCTATTTCGCGCGCTTGCGGCGCGCCCTCAAGTACGCCTGCGCGGATATCCGCAGCAGTTTCGCCGCGGGGATTGTCGTCCGTCACGATGACGACATCGCTGGCCTTTGCCGCAGCCTCACCCATCGGCGCGCGCTTGCCATGGTCGCGGTCCCCGCCTGCACCGAAGACGGTGATCAGCCTGCCCGTGACATGCGGCCGCAGCGCCGCGATGGCTGCTTCGAGCGCGTCGGGCGTGTGGGCATAATCGATGTAGACCGGGGCACCGCTAGGCGAGATCACGGCGCGTTCGAGCCGTCCGCGCACCGGCTGCAAGCGCGATACCGCATCCCACACGCCCGAGACACTCGTGCCCGTAGCAAGAGCAAGGCCCGCAGCGCACAGCGCATTAGAAACCTGATAAGCGCCGATCAGCGGCAGGGTTATCTTGCGCTCCTGCCCCTCATGTTCGACCGTCAGCACCTGGCCCAGGTGGGTCGGCTCGCGAGAGGTCAGGCGGATGTCCGTCCCCTGCTCGCCGACGGTCATCACGGTCAGCCCGCGCTTCTCGGCACGGTCGACGACCCGCGCATTCCAGCCGCTTTCGCCGGAACCCATCCAGACGACTGCAGTGGCACAATCGGAGACGACCTCGTCGAACAGCCGCATCTTGGCCGCGAAATAGTCTTCCATGTCGGCATGGTAATCGAGGTGGTCGCGACTGAAGTTTGTGAAAGCGGCGGCTTCTACCGGGATGCCCTCGTTGCGGAATTGCGAGAGGCCGTGGCTGGATGCTTCGTAGGCGACATGCGTCACGCCTTCGCGCGCAAGGCCGCTGAGGTTCGACAGGAACGTCACGATATCGGGCGTGGTGAGCCCGGTGGAGACGCTCTCGTCCGGCGTGGTGACGCCGAGCGTGCCGATGCTGGCCGCCCGTTCTCCGGTCATGCGCCAGATCTGGCGCGTCATCTCGACGGTGGAGGTCTTGCCGTTGGTGCCGGTCACCGCGACGATATGCTCCGGCACCGGCGTGAAATAGCGCGAGGCGAGCCGGGCGAAGGCGCGGCGTGGTTCGGGTTCGGCGATGTGGACCGCGCCGTCGACCTTTGCTTCGGGCCGCGTGACCACAGCGATGGCACCCCCTTCGATTGCGGCGGGAATGAAGTCCTCGCCATTGACCTGCGTGCCTTGGAACGCACCGAAAACCGTGCCGGGCGCGACCTTGCGATTGTCGATCGCAAAGCCGGTAACTTCGGCATCGCTGCCGCCGCAATCGAGGTCCGCCGCCGCGCAGAGTTTCGCCAGCTTCATGACGTCTTCCCCGGAATGAGAGGGCGAATGTCGGAGATATCGACATCGCGGGTCTCGTCGGGTCGCACGCCGATCAGCGGGCCGATGCGCGGCACCAGACGGCCGACGATCGGGGCGGCGGTCCAGCCGGCCGTGCGCTGATAGCTCGACGCGACAGTCCCGCGCGGCTCGTCGAGCATGGCAATGACGACGTAGCGCGGGCGATCCATCGGGAAGGCAGCCGCGAAGGTGGAGACCAGTGCCGTGCGGCGATAGCCTGCGCTGCCGCCCGGCTTTTCCGCCGAACCGGTCTTCCCGCCCACACGATAGCCATGCGCATCGGCGTTCTTGCCCGTTCCGAACACGGTGATTGCGCGCAACAGCTGACGCATGCGACTGGAGGTCGAGGCCTTGAATACGCGGCGGCCCTTCGGCGCTGCGCCCGGCTCGACCTTGTGCAGGGTCGCTGGCCGCCAGATGCCACCATTCACCATGGCAGCATAAGCACTGGCAAGATGAAGCGGCGTCACCGCGATACCGTGGCCATAACTCACGGTCATGTTCCGCAGGCGCGGCCAGTTTTCGCCCGGCCAGATCGGGAAACCCTTGGCCGGCAGCTCGATAAACGGTCGCTCGTTCAGCCCCATGTCGATCATGTAGCGACGCATGCGTTCAGGGCCGAGATCGTCGGCGATCCGCGCCGTGACGGTGTTCGACGAGTAGACCAGCGTCTCGACGACGTTGAGCGTATTGCCCTTCGAATGCAGGTCCTTGATTGAGAAACGACCGACCTTGACCGGGGTCGCGTCGTACCGCCTGGAAAAGTCCCGCACCACGCCGGCATCGATCGCCGCTGCGACCGAGAGCGGCTTGAAGGTGGAGCCGAGCTCGTAAACCTGGTTGGTCACGCGGTTGAACATCAGGCTCTGCCCGCGCTCATCGATCTTGTTCGGATCGAACTCCGGCAGTGAGGCCAGCGCCAGCACTTCGCCGGTATCGACATCGAGCACGATGCCCGCGCCGCCCTGCGCATCGACCAGCTTCATGCCCCGACGCAACTCATCTTCCAGCGCGCCCTGCACACGCACATCGATCGACAGCGCGGCAGGCGTCCCGCGGGTCGCCGGATCGTTCAGCTGCGTATCGAGCACCTGCTCCATGCCGACGCGGCCCTTGCCGTCGGCGGCGACATAGCCGAGCACATGGGCCGCCATCGAGCCTTGCGGATAGTGGCGATCGTTTTCCATCGGCATTTCGAGCGCGAGTTCGCCGATTTCCTGCACGCGGTTGGCGTCTTCCGGCAGCACACGGCGGCGCAGGTAGCCCTGTTGGCCGCCGGCGAGCTGCTTGGCGACGCGGCTCTCGTCCATATCGGGGAAGATCGCCTTGAGTTTGGCAGCAACCTCTGCTGGATCGCGCACCAGCGGATCGCCGTCCTCGCCCAGCGCTTTCGGATTGAACCACAGCGCATAGGCCGGGAAAGCGCGCGCCATCGGAATGCCGTTGCGGTCGACGATCTCGCCGCGCGGGGGCAGCAGCGCTTCCTCCAGCGAGGTCGCGCGGGATGCGCTGTCGGACATGCCGAGATAGCCGAGGCGCAGCAGCGCCATTAGCGCCACGAAAGCGAAGCCCAGCGCGATCCACAGGACCCGCCAGCGGGCGACCGTCAGCGAGCGCTGGCGCAGCGTGACGAGCTGCACGCGGCCAGAGGCGACGGCCATGCTGACCGCCCCGTGACCCGTGCGCCCTGCCGCGATCGCGGGACCATAGCCCGCGAGGGCGTTCACCGGGCCACCTCGGAAACTCCGGCAGCTGCAACCGGGCGGGTCAGCCGCTGCGCAAGATCCGTGGAGGCAAATTCACGCGTGGTAGGGCGAACGGCCCGCGTGCCGGCTTCGGGATCGTCGCCGAGCCAGTCGGCCAGCAAACCTTGCTCCTCACGCGGCGGCCGGTTGAGCGCGACGCGCACCGGCGAGGGCGCATCGAGCCCCCGGGGCGTGCCGAGCGCAGCAAGCTGGCGTTCGCTTTCAAGGTATTGGTCGGCGCGGGGCGGACCATAGCCGAATTCGATCGCGTTCCAGTTGGCCAGTTGCTGCTGGCTGGCGCGGGTCTGGAACTCGGTTTCCAGCATCAGCTTGTCGTGCTGGGCTGCGATGATGTGGCGTTCGGTCAGGCGCACCTGGCTTTTCACCGCATTAACCTTGAAGGTGAGCGCGAGGAGCAGGCCGAAGCACACGGCGAGGACCAGCGCCCAGCCGATCTGGCGCAGCCGGGATCCGCCGGCGATCATGCCGCTTCCCTCGCAGGTGTGGCGGTACGCACCGCATGACGCAGGACGGACGAGCGCGCGCGCGGATTGCGCTCGATTTCCGCCGCGCCCGGCTTGATCGCCTTGCTGACGGGAGAGAAGACCGGATCGCCAAGCGCCGCCAGTGGGACGTGACGCGAGGCGCTCGGGGTCGAGGATGCCTCGCGCAGGAAGCGCTTGACGATCCGGTCTTCGAGGCTGTGGAAGCTGACCACCGCAAGGCGGCCCCCTTCGCGCAGCAGGTGTTCGGCAGCCGACAGGCCTTGGGACAGTTCGTCGAGCTCGCCGTTCACGTGAATTCTGATGGCCTGGAACGTGCGGGTGGCCGGGTCCTTCTTGTCGTGCGGCTTGTGGCCCAGCGCCTTGCGCACGACGCGGGCGAGATCGCCGGTTGTTTCTAACGGGCGTGCAGCCACGATCGCACGCGCGACGCGGCGCGATTGGCGCTCCTCGCCATACTGGTAGATGACATCCGCAATCGCGCTCTCGTCGGCGCTGTTGAGGAAATCTGCGGCGCTCTCGCCCTCCTGGCTCATTCGCATGTCGAGCGGGCCGTCGGCGGAAAAGGCAAAGCCGCGTTCAGCCTGGTCAAGCTGCATGGACGACACGCCGATATCCATCACGATCCCGTCGACTCGCGCCACACCGGCCGATGTCATGACGTCGAGCATTTCGGAGAAACGGTGCGGGTGGAGAATAAGGCGCGGCGGGTTTTCCCCCGTCTCGCGCCAGTTGCGACCCGAAGCGATTGCATCGGGATCCCGGTCGAAAGCATGCACCGTCGCGCCGCGTTCCAGCAGCGCGCGCGTATAGCCGCCCGCGCCGAAGGTCGCGTCGATCACGACGTCGCCCGGCTGCGGGTCGAGCGCTTCGATCACCTCGTCGAGGAGGACTGGAACGTGCGGGGCGCGGCTCATTTGCCGCCACCCTTGCCGGATTTGGCCTTCCCATCGGCGAGCAGGCTGTCGCAGGCGGCCTTGGCGCTGGCCCAGTCGTCGCCCATCTTGGCGAGCTCGTCCGGGTTCCACAGCGTGAAAAAGCGTCCGCCACCCTGGAAATAGAGACCTTCCTCGATCCGGGCGAGGCTGCGCAGGTGGTCCGGCATGACAAAACGGCCGCTGTCGTCGAAAGGCACTTCGAGGAAGCCGAACAGCTGGCTGGCGCGCGTGTCGCGATCGAAATCCTTGCCGACGCGAACGGCGATTTCTTCCTCACGATCGAGCTGGGCGTCGAGCTCTTCCTTGCGACTGAGGCCAAAGCCGACGAGGCAATTCCACGCCGGGTGCTTCATGAGGCAGAGGACGCGGCCGTCGCTGCTTTCCTTGACGGCTTTGCGGAACAGCGGCGGAAGCACAAAGCGGCCCTTGTCGCCCGCAGGCGAATAGGCTTGTCCGCTGTACCCTCCGAAAGTCACCTGCCCCAGTTCCCGAATGCGCGTTTAACATCTCCCCCGAGCAAGACTTCCTCCCCCTCGCCCACGTGCATGGGCGAGCTGCACCCCTCGCGAGCGGTGCGCGCATAGACAGCCTTGTCCGATGTCCCGAGGATTTATCGCGGGACGGGCGGGGATGGAAGGGAAAATTGCGGGATTTCACGGGATAAGCCCGTAAAGTATTATTTTTCCTCGCTTATTTTTCCGACTACACTCTCGAAACTCTTACCGCTTTGCTAACGAGGTCGCTGGAAACACACGCAATTCCGGTGAGCTGCGCGCAGTTTCCCGCGCGCTCCCCGACTCGCTCCCGCAATTTCCCGTGGTCAGAAATCGAGCGCAGCCGCTACCAGTTCGTCGAGCGCCGCCCTGCGCCGTAGAGGCAAATCACCCTCCCCTTCCCAATCGAGTATGGCCGCATCGGCCAGCAGGGTCACGCGGCCTTCGCCGACCTCGCATTGGGCCAGCAAGCCGCCCTCCGAAACGGTGCATTGGGACGGCGCGCTCGCCTCCACTTGCAGGAACTGGCCGGGGAGGTTCACGGGAAACTCCCCGTCATAGGTATCGACCCAGCGTTCGCCGACAGGCTGCGTCTCGTCGAATTGCAGCTCCAGCCCCCACCGCTTCAGGATCGGTGAAATCAACACGACGTCCTGCGGGCGGCGTCTGTCGCCGATGGAAAACTCGCTATGCCGTGTCAGCAACGGATCTGCGAAGATCAACAAGCGCCCACCACCGCGCAGCCACTCGTCGAGCGCGACGTTTTCCGATGGAGCGAGCGGCCGGGGCTGCGCCAGCAGCAGCCGGTCGACATTTGCGAGGTTTTCTGGCTCGAGTGCGTCGAGCGGAGTAAGCGCAAAACTGCGCTCCAGTTGCTCACGCACCCAATCCTTTTCCTGCGCGGTATCGAGGAGGGTGGCCACATCCCCGCCGCTTCCCCAATAGATCGGCAGCGTGGAGAACAGGTGAAGCTGCTCCGTTTCGGCGGCGCTATCCGACGGCGCAACGCTCTGGCCGCAGGCGGCAAGTGCCAACGCCAGACCTGGCAGCGCAGCCTTAAGGCTGTTGCAGTTGGGGCGCATCGAAATCCTGCTCCGGCGCGGCAGGCGACGGAGTCCCGGTCGCCGCGGTAGTGGGCTCTGCCGGGAGTTCGGGCACGACGCCGGCCTCGGCCAGCGGGTCGTTCTGCGGCATTGCCTGTGTCGGTTCGGTGGTCGGTGCCGCCTCTGGCACGGCCGTCGCATCGGTCTGCGCCGCGCGATTGCTAACCACGCTAGCCAGCGCGACCAGCAGGACCATCATGGCGATGCCCGTCCCGCCGATCTGCAGGCGCTGGAGATTGCGCTCGCGCCGGGCGCGGTTGCCGGGAATGTCCGACACCTCGCCGGTATCCGGCTTGCGGCTCATATCGACGAATTGCGCCATCTCTCGCAGCAATACGCCGCAACCCGCCATGCGGTCAATCGTCGCCCTGCAACCAATCGAAGACGGGCAGGTCTTTCGATGCCAGCCATTCGGAATCGTAGAGCGTCGAAAGATAGCGGAAGCCGGTATCGCACAGGATCGTGGCGACGCGCGGGTTATCCCGCCCCTCGGCCACCAGCTGCTTGCCCAGCGCGATGGCGCCGGCGACATTGATGCCGGAGGACAGGCCGAGGCACAGCCCCTCCTCGCGCAGCAGGCGGGCGACCCAGTGGAGGCCCTCCTCGTCCGACACGCGGAACTGCGTATCGATCGGCGCGCCTTCGAGATTGCCGGTGATCCGACCTTGGCCGATCCCTTCGGCGACCGAGGAGCCTTCCGCTTTCAGCTCGCCATTCGCGAAGTAGTTGTAAAGCGCCGCGCCATGCGGGTCGGTCAGCGCGATCTGCACAGTCTCGTCGAATTCCTTGAGGCCCATGCCGACCCCGGCGATGGTGCCGCCGGTGCCCGCCGCGCAGGTGAAGCCGTCGATCCGGCCGTCGAGCTGCTGCCACAGCTCCTTTGCCGTTCCTTCGATATGCGCCTTGCGATTGGCGGTATTGTCGAACTGGCCAGCCCAGATCGCGCCTTCCGTCTCCTCGGCCATGCGCCGCGAGACGTGCTGGAAGTGATTGGGATCGGCATATTTGGTCGGCGGCACGGTTACCAGTTCCGCGCCCAATGCGCGGATGGTCTGCATCTTCTCGCGGCTCTGGTTGTCCGGCATCACGATGATCGTGCGATAGCCCAGCGCATTGGCGACCAGTGCGATCCCGATACCGGTGTTGCCGGCCGTGCCCTCGACCACCGTGCCGCCGGGCTTCAGCTCGCCGCGCGCTTCCGCATCGCGGATGATGTAGAGCGCGGCGCGATCCTTCACCGAGGCGCCGGGATTGGCGAACTCGCATTTGCCGAAAATGTCGCAACCGGCCTCCGCGCTCGGCCCTTCCAAGCGGACCAGCGGCGTGTTGCCGATGAGATCGAGCGTATGCTCGCGTACGGGAATTGCTGTCATGTCGGGTGAGGTAGGCGCGGGTAGGCTGGCGCGCAAACTACAAGCGCTTGCACATCGGAAAGGGAGAACCTTGGTGGGTGCGCCTTCGACATCCGTCGAAGGTTTGCGGCACCAGCCCACTCCCCCACCCGGCCACCCATACAATACCGTGCCGTGGGGGAGTGGGCTGGTGCCGCCGCAAGGGTCGGACGGGTGTCCTGACCGCAGCCAACAAACTAAAACCTCAATCCTCCGGTGCGATCGTCACTTTCAGGCCATCCAGTTCCGCCGTAAACGGGATTTGGCACCCCAGGCGCGAGCCGTCGGTGCGGTGATCGGTGGACTCGAGCAAATCGTCCTCGTCCTCGCTCATTTCCGGCAGCTTGTCGGCAAAGGCCTGATCGACATGCACATGGCAGGTCGCGCAGCTACAGCAGCCGCCGCACAGGGCCAGCAATTCGTCGAAGCCGTTATCGCGGATGGCTTCCATCACGGTCAGTCCGTCATCGACCTCGATTTCGGAGGTTTCGCCTTCGCGGGTGGTGACGATCAGCTTGGGCATGAATGCTTCCTCGGTTGCAATGGGCCACTGGCCCGACCTATGCAGGCGGCTGCTATTCAATCGAACGCAGGAAGGCAAGCACGCGCCGCCATGGGCCTGACGAATGCACAATTACGGGAGCAACTAAATGCGGTTGCGCGCGACGATGCGACCGTCGCGGCGGTGCTGAAGCGCTGCGGCTATCCCGAGGAGCGGATCAGGCCGACCGGCTATCGCACGCTGCTTCGCACCATCGTGGGCCAGCAAGTCAGCGTGCCGGCCGCTGCCTCGGTGTGGAACAAGCTGGAGGCCGAGCTGGGCGAGGAGATGTACCCCCAGGATCTGCTAGATCGCGACTTCGACACGCTGCGCGCCTGCGGGCTCTCACGGCAGAAGCAAGGTTTTGCGCGGTCACTGTGCGAGCTGGTCGCGAGTAATGAGCTGAGCCTCGACAACCTGCCGGAAGACGACGAGGAGGCGATTGCCGAACTCACCCGGATCAAGGGCATCGGCCGCTGGTCGGCGGAAATCTACCTGCTGTTCGCGGAAGGCCGCCAGGACATCTGGCCTGCGGGTGACCTCGCCGTTCAGGAAGCGGTCGGGCGCTTGCTGGACTTGCCCGCACGGCCGAGCGAGAAGGAAACGCGCACGCTGGGCGAGCAATGGCGACCTTATCGCGGAGCCATGGCGATTTTCACTTGGCACACTTACAACAATGCCGCGCTGTAGCGCGCTCGAGGAGAGAGACATGGCGGACCGTAAAGCGATATTCATAACCGGCGGCGGGTCGGGCATCGGCCGCGCGGTCGCGACTTATTTCGGGGCACGCGACTGGTTCGTCGGCGTCGGCGACATCGACGTCACCGGCATGGGCGACACGCTGCACCAGATCGACAACGGCTTCACTTACAGCCACAAACTCGATGTTCGCGACCGCGCTGCCTGGGACGAGGCTCTCGATGGGTTCGCCACCGCGACAGGCGGACGCATCGATGTGGTCTTCAACAATGCCGGCATCCCCGTCGGCGGCTCGCTCGTCGAGAATTCGACCGAGGAAATCGAACGCTGTCTCGACATTAATCTCAAGGGCGTGCTGTTCGGCGCGCAGGCGGCCTATCCGCACCTCAGGAAGACCGCCCCGGGCTCGTGCCTGCTCAACACGGCGAGTGCGGCCGGAATTTACGGCACGCCGGGTGCCAGCGTCTATTCGGCAACCAAGTTCGGCGTTCGCGGGATCACCGAAAGCCTCGATGGCGAGTGGGCGGAGGACGGGATCAGGGTCCGCTCGCTGATGCCCAGTTTCATCGACACGCCGCTGCTCGACCAGACGCCCAACGCGCAGACCAACGAGGGTATTCGGCAACGCGTCACTGACGCCGGGCTGGAGATCACCCCCGTGCTGGACGTCGCGCAGGCTGCCTGGGACGCCGTTCATGGCGAGAAACTGCATAGGCCTGTCGGCAAGACGGCCAAGCAGATGGCCTTTGCTGCACGTTGGCTGCCGGGCCGGGTCCGCAAGCAGACCCGCGGGAGCGCGCGCCCGCTCGGTCGGTGAACGCCTAGCCGAGCAGCGCGTCGATCTTGCGCGCCATCTTCACGTCGCGCAGGCTCAAGCCGCCCGCGTCGTGCGTGGTGAGCGTGATCTCGACCTTGTTGTAGACGTTGAACCATTCGGGATGGTGGTCGCGCTTTTCCGCGATCAGCGCGACGCGGGCCATGAAACCGAAGGCTTGCGAGAAATCGTCGAATTCGAACTTGCGCTCGATCGCATCGCCATCGCGGGCCAGCGACCACTTCGGCAAGGCGCTCAGCCAGGTCTTGCGTTCTTCCTCGCTCAGCTTTTCGACCGACATCCTGCTCATCCTTCGAAGACCTCGTCACCTCGCTTGTGACAGCGGCGGCTTTTGCCTATCGCTGCGCGCCATGCAAGCCCGCCTCGCCGCGAAAGACCTCGCCTGCCGCCGCGGCGACCGCCTGCTGTTCAGGGGGCTAAGTCTCGAATGTGACAGCGGTGCGGCAGTGCACGTGACCGGCGCGAACGGCATCGGCAAGTCGAGCCTGATCCGCATCCTCGCCGGGCTTTTGCGTCCTTTCTTCGGCGCAGTCGAGACGATCGGCGATATCGGACTGGTAGACGAACGGCTGGCGCTGGACGAGGCGCTGCCGCTGGGCACGGCGCTGGCCTTCTGGGAGAGGCTCGACGGCTGCCGCGATACGGGCCGGGCAATGGAATTGCTCGACCTCGCCGACCTGCTCGACGTGCCGGTGCACTTTCTCTCGACCGGCCAGCGCAAGCGCGCCGCGCTCGCCCGGTTGCTCAATCGCAATTGTCCGATCTGGTTGCTGGACGAGCCGCTGAACGGGTTGGATACCCAAGCGCAGAAAGCCTTCGAGGCACTGATCGCGCAGCATTGCGAGAGCGGCGGGATAGCCATCGTCGCCTCCCACCAGCCGATCGCCCTGCCCTCCCCGCGCACCATCGCGCTAGCGGAGTTCGCCGCATGATCGGTACTTTGCTGCGCCGCGATCTCGGCCTGCTGATGCCGGGCGGTCGCGGCGGTGCGGGCGTGCTGCCGCTGCTCTTCTTCCTCGCCGTCGCGATGCTTTACCCGTTCGCCGTCGGGCCCGACGCGCAATTGCTGGCGCGAACCGGCGGCGGCGTAATCTGGGTCGCGGCATTGCTCGCGGCGATCCTCCCGCTCGAAAAGCTGGTGACCGCGGATCTCGATGCAGGCGTGTTCGACCAATTGCACCTGCGCGGCGCGAGCGAGGAGCTTGCCATGGCTTCGCGCCTGCTGGCCCATTGGCTCGCCTTCGCACCATTGCTGCTTCTGGCCACGCCTCCAGCTGCCGCACTGCTCGGCCTGGGTGGAGAGACGCTGCGGACCGTACTCCTCGGTTTGCTGGCCGGCACGCCGGGCTTGGCCGCCGTCGGACTGATCGTCGCAGCACTCACCGCATCGCTGCGCGGCGGCGCGGCGCTCGCAGGGCTGATGGTGATCCCGCTGGCAGTGCCGATCCTGATCTTCGGAGCAGGCGCACTCTCGCGGCCAGAAAGCAGTGGACTGCTCCTCACCGCGGCAATCAGCCTCGGGCTCTGCGCAATCGCGCCTTTCGCTGCCGGGGCGGCAATCAGATCAGCGCGGGAAGGCTAGCCGCTCAATAGGGCGGCTTGTGCAGCCCCTTCGGACTTTCGGTGAAAATTTCCACCCCGTCGTCGGTAATCGCGATAGAGTGTTCGAACTGAGCGGAGAGCGACTTGTCGCGCGTCACGGCGGTCCAGCCGTCGCGCAGGATTTTCGCGTGCGGACGGCCGAGATTGATCATGGGTTCGATGGTGAAGAACATGCCGGGCTTCAGTTGCGGCCCGGTCCCGGCCTTAGCCGCGTGAATGACTTCGGGCGCATCATGGAACAGGCGGCCGAGGCCATGGCCGCAGAACTCCTGCACCACGCCGTAGCGGAACTGCCGCGCATGCGCCTCGATCGCGGCACCGATATCGCCGAGCCGCGCGCCGGGCTTCGCAGCGGCTTCGATCCCCAGCATCAGGCATTCGTAAGTCACATCGATCAGCTTCGTGGCCTTGAGCGCAGGCTCCCCGGCATAGAACATGCGGCTGGTATCGCCGTGCCACCCGTCGAGCAGCGGGGTGACGTCGATATTGACGATGTCGCCGTCTTTCAGCGCCTTGTCACTGGGGATGCCATGGCAGATCACATGGTTGATCGAGGTGCAGCAGCTATGCGTATAGCCGCGATAGCCCATGGTCGCCGGGACCGCGCCCGCATCCAGCGTCATGCCGCGCACAAGGTCGTCGATTTCGCCGGTCGTCACGCCGGGTTTCACGAAAGTCGTCAGTTCGTCGAGAATCTCGGCTGCCAACCGGCCCGCCTTGCGCATGCCGACGAAGCCGTCTTCGCCATGCAGCTTGATGGTTCCGTCGCGGTAGACGGTCTGGTCGCCTTCGATCACCTGATATTCTGTCATCCGCGCAACATAGCGATTGCCGCGACGGATTGCGAGCCAATCAGCGCTTCACGCGGAAGGCATCGGCATATCGGGGCTTCACCGCATCGATAACGCTGGCAGTTACCGGGAATTCGAGCTCGTAATCCCCCTCGGCATAGGGTCCGGCCACGTATGGTCCGAAATAGACGGCGATCCGGTCGAAGGTTTCTCCGTTGGAGGAACCCACCAGGATCGACGCCTCGTCCAGTCCCGGGCAGTCGTTCGGCCATTCGCCATCCCGCTCGACCGGCCCGCCGCGGCGCTTTGCGCGGGCCTCGTTCAACGCGGTGCACAGCTTCGCCCCGAGGGCTTGCTCGAGATCGACGGGCGAATTGAAGAGCTCGATACCGGCCATGCCGCGTCCGGCAGATTTGTCCCAGACCAGCGAACTCTTGCCATAGGTGCCATGCGCTCCGCCGGTATAGAGATAAAGGTCGGCGCTCAGACTCAGCCAGTCGGGCAGATCGGCCACAACCAGCCATTTCTTCTCGTAACCCCTGTTGCGGCAGGACACGCAGTCGGGCGGCGAGTCGGCAAGCGCGCTCTGCCACTCGCCCTTCTGCTCGGCGAGCTGCTCGTCACGCTCGGCCTGCAACCGCTCGGCAAGCCCCGGAACGGCGGAGGCTTCGGCAGGCCAGCTATAGGCGAAGGCGCGGGTGTCGCCATTGTTATCCGCATTGTCTTCGAAGTTGACGGCCGGCGCCTCGCGCTTGGTAACGGATGTGGTCGCAGTGGCCGTTGCAGCCGGACGCTCGGCGACGCCCGCCCGTTCGGCATACTCGGCGCCATCGGAACAGGCTGCACTCGACAGAGCGAGGGAAATCAGGAACAGGTGCGCTCGCATCGCGCTTCCTTTGCGTCAGACGAAATGAACGGGGACTTGCCACCTATGGCCGACACGACACCGCTTATCCAGCCCGACCGGGGGCAGGACGCAATTGCCATCCATCTGGTCGACAAGGGCGGCTTTGCCGAGTGGGCGAAGTCGCTCTCCGCCGGCCAGCGTGCTGCCTTGGAAGCGCAGAAATTCGACGGCAGCGGATACCAGGTCGGCATCATCCCCGATGGCGACAGCTGGTTTGCAGTCGGCGGCGTTGCCAATCCCGACGAATTGTCCAGCTGGTGCATGGCCAAGCTGGCCGAGGCACTACCCGAAGGCACCTATCGTCGCGCGTCCGGAGAGCCGGGCCCGGCCCTGCACGGCTGGCAGACCGCACAGTACACTTTCGAGAAATACAAGAAGCCCGACAAGCCGGTCGGCCCGCGCGTGCTCCTGACCAAGGACGCCGGCAAGATCGACGCCGCGATTGCCGAGGCCAAGGCCGTATGCCTCGTGCGCGACCTGGTGAATACGCCCGCCGAAGACATGGGCCCGGCGGCATTGGAAGAGGCATGCGAAGCGCTCGCCAAGACGCATTCGGCCAAGCTTTCGGTCACCCGCGGCGATACGCTGGAGAAGGAATATCCGATGGTCCATGCCGTGGGCCGCGCCGCGGCGCGTTACCATGCTCCGCGGATCATGCATCTGACGTGGGGCGATGAGGGCGACACCACCATCGCCATTGTCGGCAAGGGCGTTTGTTTCGATTCAGGCGGGCTCGACGTGAAAAGCTCCTCCGGCATGTTGCTGATGAAGAAGGACATGGGCGGCGCGGCCCACGCCATCGCGCTTGCCGGCCTGATCATGCAGGCCGGGCTGAAGGTTCGGTTGCACCTGCTGGTCCCGGCGGTCGAGAACGCGATTTCGGGCAACAGCTTCCGCCCAGGCGATGTCCTGAAAACGCGCAAGGGCCTGACGGTGGAAATCGGCAATACCGATGCCGAGGGCCGCTTGATCCTCGGCGATGCGCTGACCCGCGCGAGCGAGGAAAAACCGGACCTCGTCATCGATTTCGCGACGCTGACCGGCGCAGCGCGCGTCGCCCTCGGGCCGGAATATCCAGCCCTGATGACCCGGCGCGACGACACGGCGCAGGCGCTGATCGAGGCGGGCCGTTCCCATGACGACGAGCCTTGGCGGTTGCCCCTACCGGACGTTTATCGCGAATGGCTTGCGTCGGACATCGCCGACACCAACAATGCCCACGGCAACGCCTTCGCCGGGGCCAGCGTGGCCGGACTGTTCCTCGACAAGTTCGTCGGCGAAGGGCTCGACTGGGCGCATTTCGATACCTTCGCCTGGCGTCCTGCCGCCAAGCCCGGCCGTCCGAAAGGCGGCGATGCCTATGGCCTGCGCGCGGCCTTCCACATGCTCAAGGCGCGCTATGGCGGGACATGAGGCGCGCCAATCTTGCGGGATCGGTGCCGCGCAGCTAAGCGCCGCCAAACCTTGAAACGGATTTACCCGGAAGCGTGACCTCGCCTGCAAGCTACACATTGCCCGACGGCATCGTCGGACTGAAAGGTCCGGTGGACCGCCCCGCGCCGGGCACGCTGCCCCTGCGCGGCGATCTGGCGCATATTGCGCTGGCAGGTCGCTATCTCGCCGCGCATTACGTAATTCCCCAACTGCGCCACGTTGGCAGCGAAGCCGTGACGCTCAAGATCGTCATGCGCGACGATGCCGATGACGGCGCGACGGTCGATGCAGGCACCGAGATCGAACTGCTCGATTGCGCGGGCGACTGGGCCTGGATCGCCTGCGGTCCCGAAGGGCCGAGCGGCTACGTCCATCTCGGCGCGCTCGCCCCCGCCGCGTGACGCATCGCATCTTCATCGACGGGGCCGCCGGCACGACAGGCCTCGAAATCGCCGACCGGGTGAAGGATCGCACCGAGTTCGAGCTGATCGCGCTCGACGACGCGCGACGCAAGGACACCGCGGCCCGCCGTGAAGCGCTGAACGAGGCGGATATCGCCATTCTCTGCCTGCCCGACCACGCAGCGCGCGAGGCAGTCGAACTGGTCGATCCGGCCAGTGGCACCCGCATAATCGACGCCTCGAGCGCGCACCGCACGGCAGAAGGCTGGTGCTACGGCTTTCCCGAGCTCGTCGGCCAGGAACGCGTGGCCAATGCTCGGCGAGTGAGCAATCCGGGCTGCTATCCGACCGGCTTCCTCGCCTTGGTCGCACCTCTGGTTCAGGCCGAGTTGCTGCCTGCCGACTGGCCCTTCACCGTCAATGCGGTCAGCGGCTATTCCGGTGGCGGCAAGGCGCTGATCGAGCGTTATGAAAGCAACGCCGCGCCGGGCTTTCGCGCCTATGGCTACGGTCTCGCACACAAGCACTTGCCCGAAATGAGAGCACACGCGGGCCTTGAGCATTCCGTGCTTTTCGCGCCTGCCGTGGTGCCGGTGTTCCGCGGGATGATCGTGGAAGTTCCGCTGCATCTCGGCGCAATGGAAAACGATCCGCACGCCGACGATCTGCGCAATGCGCTGCATGGATTTTACGATGGCTCGAGTGTCGTGTCGGTGAGTTCGGGACCCGCACCGGCCGAACTGGCGCTAGAGCCTGAAGCTGCGCCTTGGGACGGCATGGAGCTGTTCGTATTCGGTAACGAAGGCGGCTGGAATGCCCGTCTCGTCGCCAAGCTCGATAACCTTGGCAAGGGTGCCAGCGGGGCTGCGGTGCAGAACCTCAACCTCATGTGCGGGCTGCCCGAGACTGCAGGTTTGAAGCTCACCACTGCCTAAATCTTAGGCAATCGCCGTTCGGTCCTTAGGCACCGTGGGCTGGACCTTGGGAAGTGGTTTCGCCGAACCCGCCTAGCCGATCCCGAAAATGACGCAAATCCGCCCCGCCGCTTGCTGAATCGATCTCGGAAAGACTATCCCGCGCTTGGCACGATTCTTGGAACGCCGCGCGCAGGCGCGCATTCGGTTTACCAAGGGCGCAATCCATTCGGCAGGCGGGACACCAGCAAGCGTGAAAAAGATCGAAGCGATCATCAAACCCTTCAAGCTCGACGAGGTGAAGGAGGCGCTGCACGAAATCGGCGTGTCCGGGATCACCGTGACCGAAGCGAAAGGCTTCGGCCGCCAGAAGGGCCACACAGAGCTTTATCGCGGTGCCGAATATGTCGTCGACTTCCTGCCTAAGGTGAAGCTCGAAGTCGTCGTCTCCGACGATGTGGCCGAGCGTACCGTCGAAGCCATCGCCGCCGCAGCCCAGACCGGCCGCATCGGCGACGGAAAGATCTTCGTCTCGCCGATCGAGAGCGCGCTGCGCATTCGCACCGGCGAGAAGGACAACGACGCAATCTAAATTAACGCGGCGTGCCGCACCGGCGCGCCACGAACCCATCCGTTCAAACGAAAGGCAAGACATCATGGCAAGTGCAAAGGACGTCCTCAAACAGATCAAGGACGACGGTATCGAGTGGGTCGACCTGCGCTTCACCGACCCCAAGGGCAAGTGGCAGCACCTGACCATGGTCGCCAAGGTACTGGGCGAGGACGAGCTCGAAGACGGCCTGATGTTCGACGGTTCCTCGATCGCCGGCTGGAAGGTCATCAACGAAAGCGACATGATCCTGAAGCCCGATCTCGAGCGGGTCTATGTCGATCCGTTCAGTGCCGAACCTATGTTGATCGTATTCTGCGATATCGTCGAACCTTCGACCGGCGAATGGTACGCACGCGACCCGCGCACCACCGCGAAGCGCGCCGAGGCGTTCCTCAAGTCGACCGGTATCGGCGACACGATCTTCGTCGGCCCCGAAGCCGAATTCTTCATGTTCGACGATGTCCGCTT
Organism: Erythrobacter sp.; assembly: GCA_029937545.1. Taxonomy (GTDB): domain Bacteria; phylum Pseudomonadota; class Alphaproteobacteria; order Sphingomonadales; family Sphingomonadaceae; genus Qipengyuania. The sequence goes on from JAPYPR010000007.1 coordinate 91,640, forward strand.
CGAGGATGGCTATGCCGGTTCGGGTTACGCCATCGACGATATCGAACTGCCGACCAATAGCGGCAAGGAATACGAAGCTGGCAACATGGCGCACCGCCCGCGCGCCAAGGGCGGCTACTTCCCCGTCGCCCCGGTCGACAGCGCCGTCGACATCCGCGGCGAGATGGTCGCGACCATGATCGAAATGGGCCTGCCCTGCGACAAGCACCACCACGAGGTGGCTGCCGCTCAGCACGAGCTCGGCCTCACCTTCGGCACGCTCGTCGAAACCGCCGACAACATGCAGATCTACAAGTATGTCGTGCACCAGGTCGCCCATGCCTATGGCAAAACGGCGACCTTCATGCCCAAGCCGATCAGGGACGATAACGGCAGTGGCATGCACACCCACATGTCGATCTGGGACGATGGCAAGCCGACGTTCGCGGGCAACCAGTATGGCGGCCTGAGCGAAAATTGCCTCTACTACATCGGCGGCGTCATCAAGCACGCCAAGGCGCTGAACGCCTTTACCAACCCGACCACCAACAGCTACAAGCGCCTGGTGCCGGGCTTCGAAGCGCCGGTGCTGCTGGCCTATTCGGCGCGCAACCGGTCCGCTTCGTGCCGCATCCCCTACGGTGCGGGCGACAAGGCAAAGCGCGTGGAATTCCGCTTCCCCGACGCGATGGCCAACCCCTACCTCGCCTATGCCGCGCTGCTGATGGCCGGTCTCGACGGGATCCAGAACAAGATCCATCCCGGCGAAGCGATGGACAAGAACCTTTACGACCTGCCGCCGGCAGAGCTCGCCGAGGTTCCGACCGTCTGCGGCAGCTTGCGCGAAGCACTAGAGGCGCTGCAGGCCGATTACGAGTTCCTGCTGCAAGGCGACGTCTTCACCAAGGACCAGATCGACGCTTATTGCGAACTGAAATGGGAAGAAGTCATGCGCGTCGAAACCACGCCGTGCCCGGCGGAATTCGACCTCTACTACAGTGCTTAACCTTTAACGGTCATAGCAACCCCATCACCGAGGAGGGCGTCCGGAGCGATCCGGGCGCCCTTTCTTATGCGGACTAGACAAGCTTCAGAATGATTTTCCCCGATGCGTGACGAAAGGGGCAGCCAGCCTGGGCGATGTGCACCTAAACCATTTTCCTACTCCGCCATTTCCTGCCTAGTCGCATCGCTTCCTGTCGCAGCAAGTAGCGCTTTTCATGAACCGCAAGTCCATATTCGATGCCGTCCGCCGCCTGCTTGGTCGAGGGTTGCGCCAATCCGAAGTCGATGCGCTCGACCGCGCGCTCGACGAAGCGACCGGCGTGGCTACCGGGTGTCGCAACGCCGTGCAGCCCAGGGTAAGCCAGCGCGGGATCGATCTCATCAAGCGCTTCGAAGGATGCGCGCGAATACGGCGCGACGGGCTGGTCGAAGCCTATCCGGACCCCGGTACGGGCGGTGCGCCCTGGACCATCGGCTGGGGCGCTACGGGCCCGGACGTAGGGCCAGGCACGGTATGGACGCAGGCGCAATGCGATGCGCGGCTCCAAAGCGATATCGCACGCCATGCGCAGGACGTCGCGCAAGCCATCGGCAAGGCTCCGACGACGCAAGCCCAATTCGATGCTTTGGTCAGCTTCCACTACAACACCGGCGCAATCGCACGAGCGACACTCACCAAGCGCCACATCGCCGAGGATTACGAAGCTGCCGAGGCCGAGTTCGCACGCTGGAATCGTGGCGGTGGCCGCATCCTGCGAGGTCTCGTCCGCCGGCGGGAAGAAGAGGCAAGGCTGTACCGCGCCCGCGATCGGATGAACGCCAGCTAAACGCTCCGTTATGTCGGAACCGCGCGCACAGACCCGACGTTGCTAAGGCCAAAGGAGACTTAACATGCGTTATATTCTGTGCGGTGCGGCAGCGGTTGCGCTTGCCGCGTCGGGAGCCATGGCGCAGCCGGGAAATGGTAATGGCAACGGTGGCGGCGGCAAGGCTGCTGCCGCGATGAACAAGGGCAATGGCGACGCCAATCCCGGCACTCGCGGGAATGGCAATGCCGCCAAGCAGCGCGGGTCCGACCGTCAAGTCAAGCGCGACCGCGGGCCGCAGCGTTCGGCCAATAATGGCAACGGAAACGGCAATGGGAATGGAAATGCGATCCGTGCCGACCGGAGCAGTGGAAATGGGCATGCCGCTCGGGTGAACCGCGACAACGGCAACGGCAATGACTTCATTCGTCGCGGCGACCGTGACGTCCGCTCGGTAACGCGCGTCGATTACCGTGACGGTCGCGATTTCCAGCGCATCGACCGCTCGCGCAGCTATATCGAAGGCTGTCCTCCGGGTCTGGCGAAGAAGCGCAATGGCTGTATGCCTCCGGGCCAGGCGAAGAAGTATTACGATCGCGGCCTGTTCGGCCAGTCCTATCGCCCGAGCCTGTTCGGCCTGAGCAATTATCGCGACGGTCGCTATGCCTATAACGACGGGTATCTCCTGCGGCTCGGAAGCGGTGGCGGGATCAGCGGTTATATTCCGCTGCTCGGCGGTGCGCTCGCCATCGGCAATCCGTGGCCGAATTCCTACGACTATTACAATGTCCCCGACTATTACGTCGATTATTACGACCTCGGGCGCCAGGGCCAGTATCGTTACGCGGATAATGTGATCTACCGCTACGATGCGGAAGATGCTGCGATCACGTCGGTGGCGGCGCTACTGACCGGCGACGATTTCCAGGTCGGCCAGCCGATGCCGCGCGGGTACGATGTCTACAACGTCCCCTATACCTATCGTGACCGGTACTATGACACGCCCGACAACATGTACCGCTATTCCGACGGCTACGTCTATCGTGTCGACCCCGAAACCCGCCTGGTCGCCGCGGCGATCGAATTGCTTATCTGAGGAAAATAGCATGAATTCGATCGCTAAGAACGCGCTTGCCGCGGCAGCGCTGGCTGCCTTGCCTCTCGTCGCAGCTTGCTCCGAAGGAGCCGAGGGCGATGCCCAGACGCTTTCAGAAACCCGCGACGAAAGCACGCAGTCGCTCGGTGGTGCGCTTGGTGCCATGAACGACGTGTCGACCCTGCGAAATGCCCTTACCGAGACCGAACTCGCCGGCATCCTTGATGGGCCGGCAAGCTACACCGTGCTCGCTCCCAATGATGCGGCTTTCGAGAAGCTCGGCGAAGCGTCGGCGGACTTGTCGGAAGAAGAGCAGAAACCGATTCTGCTCGCGATCGTTCGCGATCACCTTCTGCCTGGCCACCTCACGCCGGAAACCATCCGCAGCGCCATCGAAGCGCAGGGCGGATCGGTGAGCATGACCACGTTGGGCGAAGGCAATGTCACGTTTGCAATGGATGGCGAAAACCTCACCGTTTCACTCGGCGATGGTGCCCAAGCGCGCGTCATCGGAGAGCCAGTGGCGTCGAACAATGGCGTGGTGATTCCGCTCGATACCGTACTGGTTCCGAGCGAAAACGGCTGACCTGAACTCGCTTAATAATCCCGGCTGATCTCGGCGAGGACACTTTCGCGTCCGACCGTCGAGACAGCCGCGAGGAGCGACAGCCAACTCGTCACGCGGAACTCGACTTCGGTGGCGCTATATCCGCGCCCGTCGGTGATTATCTCTGCATAGAACCTGCGCCCGAAATTTTTCCCCAATGCAACGCCGGTTCCGCGACCTAGAGCGGGATCGGCGCTTACTATGCGCAGCCGGTCGAGCCCGATGGCGCTGCGCAACTGGTTGATCGGGTCCATACCCCCGCCACCACGCAGGCTGGCCAGTGCCGCGCCGAGTTGCAGGGCATCGGTTGCCGATAGGCTCGTGACGGATCCGCCGAACAACAGGCGGGCGAGGATTTCCTCTTCCGGCAGGGCAGGGTTGGAGCTGAAGGCGATCTCCGGCTGGGTCGCGCTGCCGCGCACATTGACTTCGACCGTCAAGCCGTCGGTTTCGGTTTCCGCGCGGATGTCGAGGCGCGGATCTATCGGCTGGTTCGCGTCGAATTCGATCCGACCGCGGGTAAGCTCGAAGCGCGTTCCGGCGAAGGTGTAATCGCCGCGTACCACCTCGGCGCGCCCGCCGATGCGCGGATCGTCGGTCGTCCCACGCAGGATGATGTCGGCGCCCCATTCGCTGTCGAGCCCCATGCCGTCGACATCGATCCGGCTCGTGGCCGTCGCGTCGATCAGGTAGCGCCAAGGCCGCGAAGGCGCGACGGCCTGCTGGCGATTGGCCGGCGTGTTGATTTCGCGCGTCGCGATCTGCGGCAAGCGTAGATCGTCCGCCGCAGTCCCCAGATGCCAGCTGGCTCGATCGACACGCACCCGACCCGCAATCGTTCCGCCGAGTCCGTTCGACACAATACGCAGCGGCCCGCTGATGGTGGCGTTGAGGCCGTTCGCCTGCAGCAACTGCGCATTCGACGCCGAGGCGCGCAGGTCGATGATGGGGCCGCGCACCTCCAGCACCCGCCCCTCGACTGGCTCGCCGATTGTGCGCAGATCGACGATCCCGCTGCCGCTGACCGTGCCGCCATTCGGTGTTTGTCCGCTGAAACGCGTCAGTTGCAACCGCGAACCGGCAAACCGTCCGCGCATCGCAACGCTACGGATGTCGGTGCCCGACAGCGAACTCTGCACTCGCATCGCATCGCTCGTAACCGAGCCGCGCACTGTCGGATCGGCCAGCGTACCGGTGGCGTCGGCCGCGACCGAAACCGGGCCGGTCAGATCGAAGGCATCGATGGCGGCAAGGCGCCAGAGACTCTCTGCCGCGCCATTGTAGCGCAACTGCCCGAAGAGCCGCCCTGCCCGCAGGCGTTCGAGCAAATCGCCCGATTGCGGCAAGCTGGAAACGCGCGCCTGCAAGCGTCCACGCCGGATGTCGTCGTTACGCATGAGTGCGCGGGTCTCGAGATCGCTTTCCGTAAGACGCGCCACCAGCGACAAATCGACCGGACGAGAAGTCAGCACCAGGCCGGAGCGTGTCAGCCCGTCGACTCTCACCCGCGCGAGTCCGACTGGCAAGCCGCCCTGCCCGACGCGATATTCGACCGTTCCCGAAATCGTTCCGCCAAGGCCGGTATCCGCACTCGCCAGATCGACCAGCGAAAGCGGCATGCGCGCGAGCTTGAGATCGAGCTCGGTCCGCTCGCCGCCGAATAGCCCCGCCGCGATCATCCCGCCATCGCCGTAGATCACCTGCGCCGGAGCAAGGCGCCACCCGGCCTCGGTGCTGGTCAGCACAGCACGGCGTGGCATCTCGATCGCCTTGCCAGCGAATGTTCCGTCCACAGCCACGGCGATCTGCTCGGGCCGGAAACGCGCATTCATATCCATTTCGAAACGCGCATTGCGGCGACCGGAAATCGAGGCATCGACACTGCCGATCCCATTCTCGACCTCGCCCTGTGCGGCAAAGCGACCGATGAACAGCGAACCGTAGGACAGACCTGCCCCGCGCGCCGAGCCGGAGAGGGTTGTGAGTCCCTCGCCCACCACACCTGTCGCATCGATCCGAGCGCGCGCAATGCGGATGGGGATGGCGCCGCCGAAGCTGGCGTTGCGTGCGGTCAGATCGACGTCGACACCCTGGCCGCCACCGCGCGGTGCCAGCGCGACAGTCCCGTCGAGTCCCCCGCCCACGAAAGCGAGATCGCCCCGTGCGCCGCCATCCACCAGCGTGAGCGCACCGGTGACGGTGGTGTCGCTGACGGTGAGGGTCTCCACGTCGATCCGAGTCGGCCCGTTTGCCGGCGCGACCAGGCCGAGCTGACCTGCGAACGGCCCGAGCGGTGAACCACCTTCCGTGTCGATGGCGAACCCCTCGTCGGTCGGTGCGATCGCGACGCGCACATCCGTGAAGCCGCTCACGGGTTCGGCGAAGACGAGTTCCGCCTCGAGTCCGGAGTCCCGAAGCGCGGCGACAACGGTAAAATTGCCGTAGTCCACATGCCGCCCGCTGCCTGCGATGCTGGTGGTGCCGTCCCGCACGCTGCCGTTCAGTCGCATGGCGAGCTTGCTCGCGTCGAGCCGGACGTTGTCGAATACGAGAGGGCGATCCCCGCCGATGGCCAGCCCGCCGCGCACACGGATCGGCGTACCGGCGAGATTGGCCAGCGTGTCGTTCGTGACGGGCGAGATTCGCGCATCGAGATCAGCGGACACGCGCCACGGCGCTCCCGACGCGAGGGTCAGGTCGATAACGGCCGTGCCGCCTGCCGTGCCGACATTGTCGAGCACCAGCCGGTCGGCGCGCACCGGCCCGCGGATCTGGTAGCTGCCGCTGTCGAGGTTGCCCCGCAGCGCAAGGTTCGCACCAAGGCCGGGGAAGGCGATCCGCAGGTCGTCTGCCAGCAATTGCGAGCCGCTGAGCACGATTGTCCCCTCGCCGCGTCCGTTGACGAGGCGAGGATCGACGAGCGCATTGCCGCTGGTGACGCGGCCGACGGCGAGATTGAGCGGCAGGGTCCAGCGCGTACCGTCGTAGGTCGCGGTGCCCTGCTGCCGGACATTCGCCAGAACGGTTCCGCTCGCATCGAGTTCATCGACCGTCAGATCGTGCACGATAGTCAGGTCGGAGAATGCCCCGTCGATAGTGGCGTTCAACTTGCCGCCGCGGATCGCGAGGTCGGGCCCGAAGAGATTGGGGTCGCGCAGGAAACCCTGCACGACCAGGTCGTCGGCGCGGTTCTCGGAGAGATCGATCGCGCCCTCGGCATCGAGCCGGATGCCGGTTCCGAGCAGCTGCGTGCGCCCGTCGAAGATGCGGTTTTCGATAGTGGCGGAGGATTTGATCGCGACATCGCTGCCGAGCGCTGCCAGCGACAGGCCTTCGAGGAAGGCCGAAGGGTCGAGCTTGCCGACGAGGCCGAAGCGTCCGCTGCGATTGGTGATTTTCAGCGCGGCGACGCGATCCGTTTCGCTGCGCAGGAGCAGACCGCCGTTCCACGCGCTCCAGGTGCCGGATCCGCGCACTCGGGCCTGATAGGCCTCGTCCAGCCCCGCCAGGGCCACGACCGGCCCGTCGGCTGCCGCGTCGAGATCGAGCGACAGATCGAAATTGTCGCCATCGGGCTCGGCATCGAGCAACAGTGCGATGCGGTCCTGCTGGCCCAAACGACCGTCTGCCTCGAGCATCAACCTTCGGTCGGTGACCTGCACTTCTCCGGCTAGGTCGACGCGCTGCGCCGTGTCGCCGGCAATGCCGGGTGCGAGCATCAGATTGTCGATTTCGAACTCGTCGATCGAGATGTCGAAACCGGGCAGGATCGGCCCTTCTTCCTCGCTCGGAATGAATTCCGGCAAACGTCGCAAATTGGCGCGTCGCGCTGCGAAGCTATCGATTTCCAGCCGGTTGTTCAGCCACGCCCCGGGGTTCCAGTCTACCTCGGCACGCGGGATGGTCATGAACACGCCCTGCGGGTCGGACAGGCGCACGTCGTGCAGCACGGCAGCACCGTAGAGGTTCCCCTCGATCCGCCCGATCTGGATATTGAGCCCGTTCGGCAGCGTCCGTTCGCCGATCTGCTTGGCGAGAAACCGCTCGCCCAGCGGCGTGTTCAGCACGATCGCCGCGCCGACGATCAGCAGGACGATCGCCCCGACGATCCCGAGCAGCCATTTACCCGCGCGTCCGAGTCGCGATTTGCGGCGCGGCGCGGGCTCTGCGGCAGGTACCGTGTCGACTTCGGTGGTCTCTGCCATCAGAAGGCCTGCCCCAGTCCGACATAGACCGCGACGGGCGAGTCTTCAGGTCCGGGATTGAGGGGCACGCCCACATCGACGCGGATCGGGCCGAAGCCCGTAGTGTAACGCACACCGATGCCGGCGCCGAACTTGATCTCGCCGAAGTCCGGCGTGGCCGAGGTCGAGACGCTGCCCGCATCCACGAAGGGCACGACCGACACCGCGCCGTCGAGGAAGCCGGTGCCGATCCGCGCCTCGAGCGAAAACTCGACGAGGCTGCGCCCGCCGATCGGTTCGTCGAATTCGTTCTTCGGTCCGATCGAGCGATAGGCATAGCCGCGCACCGATCCGCCGCCGCCTGCGTAGAGCCTGCGTGACGGTGCGACACCGACGAGGTTAGCCCCCTGAATGGTCGCCACGCGCGCCCTCGCCGCGACAACATAGCGGTCGCCAATCGACTGGTAATACGAGGCGTCCGCCTGATTGCGAAGGTAGTAATATTGCTGGCCCTGCGTGCGCGACGTTTCAGGAGCGAGGAAGCCAGTCAGGCGATAGCCCCGGGTGGGATCGAGAAGCGAATCGCTGGTGTCGATTGTGGCGCGGCCGAAAATCGAGCCGACGAAATAGGTCTGGCGCGGCCGCGGCATCCCGTCGACGATGCGATTGCGCTCGTCGGTGGCAAGGATTTCCGCGCCGACGGCCCAGAATAGTGGCTTTTGAAACAGGAGCGTCGACAGCCGCTCATAGGTGCCGGTCAGCGCGACGGTATTCGCATCATAGGCGGCATTGTCGATCGTCGAGGCGTAGGCGTCGAGCGTGAGGACCTTGTCGCGGCCGCCGAGATTGTTGCGGCGGAAGGTCACCCCGGCGAGTTGCTCCTGCGTCCCGACGATCCCGCGCACGCGCAGCGATCCTTCGGGCGGGAAGAAGTTGCGATGCTCCCAACTTGCCTGGACCCGGATGCCTTCTTCCGAACCGTAGCCGATCGCGCCCGCAATGGTGCGGACCTTGGCGCGTTCCAGTTCGACATCCATCGCCACCACGCCCGGCTCTTCGCCTTGTGGCGCCTGCACTTCGCGCGGGGTGACCGAAACCGTCGAGACGAGACCCGTCGCCGTGACAGCACGGCGCAGGTCGAGATCGAGGCTGCGCTGATAGACATCGCCCGGATCGAAGCGCGCAATCGAGGCCAGGTGCCGCGAAGACAGGAAATCCGGATCGTTGCTGACGACTTCGCCGAACACATATTTGCCGTTCGGACGTACCGGCATGGTGAGGTCGCCCTCTTCGCGCTCGTGATCGATCAGCAGTTCCGGCTCGTCGATTTCGGCGAAGGGATAGCCGGTTTCGCCGAGCGCGCGGTCGAGATCGAAGCGTTCCTGCACGATGGTGTCGCTCTGCAGGAAGTCGCCCGGCTGGATCTCGAACGCCGCGCGCAAGGTCTCCGCATCAGGCGCGGTCGGCAGCTGGCCAAGGTCGATGGCACCGTAGCGATACCTGTCGCCGGGAATGACATCGAAGCGAACGCGCGGGGTCGTGTCGGCATTGTCCTCGCCCGGCTCCGGCGAAGCGAGTGTGCGGATGATCTGCCCATCGTAATAGCCATAAACGCGCAGCAGGTTCTCGATCAGTTCCTGATCGGCCTTGGCGCGAGCTGCGACCTGCGCCGCACTTTCCTCGCCGTCGTCGTCCAGTTCCTCGATGGTCGACAGCGCCTCGAACCGCTCGACGAAGTCTACGCTCTCGAGAAACGGCGGTTCTTTCTGCGGAAAGGCCAATACGAGCGAATCGGACAGTTCGAAGGTCTCGGCGTCGTCGAAAGCGAGGCGCGGGTTGTCGGGCAGCAGGTCGACGAAGTCGATGTCCTCTTCGGATTCGAGATCCTGCAAGGGCTCGAACTCGAGGTTCTCGGGCCAGACAAGGTCCATGCCGGGGATGTCGTCAATCGGTGTGTCCGCCTCGATTTCGGCGAACGCTTCTGGCTCTGCCGCCTGCGGCCCGTCGGTGCCCTGCGCTGCCCAGTCATCGGGGTTGTCGAGCGCGCTGTCGGGAATCAGGTCCTCGAGTTCCTCCGCGGTCGAGCGATCCTGACCCAGTGCGGGTTGGGCAACGAGCGCAGCCGAAGCTATCCCGAGCGCCAACGCCCGGCGCAGCAGGTCAATCGGCGAGCTTGTACTCGGCCGGGTTGCCGTCCTTGGCAGGAAGCGCACCGTCGCGCTTGCGGCTCCGCGGTGCGGTGGCTGCAGCGATGAGCCGGCGCTGTTCGTCGTCGCCCATACGTTCCCAGCCTGCGCGGCCGAGCTTTTCGAGCGGGCGATAGCGGACCTTGTACTGCATCCGCTCCGCACCTTCGACCCAGTAACCGAGGTAAACGTAGGGCAGCCCGCGCTCGGCAGCGCGGCGGATGTGGTCAAGAATGATGTAACTCCCAAGCCCAGCCCGATCCTCATGCTCCGGGTCATAGAAGCTGTAGATCATCGACAGCCCGTCACCCTGGAAATCCGTTAGACATGCTCCGACCAGGCGACCCGGCTCGGTGCCGATTCCCGGCTCCCTGTATTCAACGACATAGCTGGATACAGGCGTGTGTTCCACCATATCCGCAAAGTCGGTATCTTCCATCTGCGTCATTCCACCACCGGGGTGCCGCGATGCAAGGTATTTCTGCAACAGTTGGAACTGCTCGTCGGTGGCCCAGGGGCGGCATTCGATCGAAATCAGGTCGTCATTCGCCTTGAGCGCACGGCGCTGGGTCTTGGATGGCTTGAACTCGTTGGCGACCACGCGCACCGAAACGCAAGCCTGGCAGTCGAGGCAGGACGGGCGATAGGCGACCGTCTGGCTGCGGCGGAACCCGATCCGCCCGAGAGCCTCGTTCAATTCGTCGGCACTGTCGCCGCGCAACTCGGTAAACACCTTGCGCTCGCTCTTGCCCGGCAGATACGGACAGGGCGCAGGGCTCGTCACGAAGAACCGGGGAAAGCGGATCGGTGCTGTCACGGTTGCGGGCATCCTTTCATCGCGAAATCGGCATACGCCAGAGCATCTTTCTGTCGCATTTACGATTTGTTGACTCTGTTATGCAGCTTCCGGTTCCGGGTTAAAAGGCCCTTAACCATGAAAAGCGGGCTTGCTCCGTCGAACGACTCGCGATTTGTGGAAAAGCATGGGCTGCCAATCAGGCGAGTTCGGCCAGTTCCACGTCGTAGCCCTTGGCCCGCAGGCCTTTCACGAGACCGTTGATCTGGGCCTCGTCGCGCGCCTCGCATTCGATTTCCGCCGTCAGCCCCTTGGCGGGCAACAGGGTGAAGATGCGCTGGTGATAGATTTCGATGATATTCACATTGTGCGCATCGAATTCGCGCATCACCTTGAACAGCGCCCCCGGGCGATCCTGCAAGGTGATCTGAAGCCGGGCCAGCCGACCCGACCGCGCGAGATCGCGTAGCAGCACATTGGCAAGCAGCCGCGTGTCGATATTCCCGCCGCACAGCACCAGGCCGACCGTCTTGCCGGCGAACTTCTCAGGATGCGACAACACTGCCGCCAGACCCGCCGCGCCCGCGCCTTCGACCACGGTCTTCTCGATCTGGAGCAGCAGCGAGACCGAATGCTCCAGCTTCGGCTCTTCCACCAGCAGCACTTCATCGACCAGCTCGCGAATGATCTCGCGCGTGAACTCGCCGGGCGCCTTGACCGCAATGCCCTCGGCCAGCGTATCGCCGCCACAGGGCCGTTCGTCGCCGGTGACTGCCGAGTACATGGACGGATAGAGCGCGGCCTGCACGCCGATCATTTCGATGTCCGGGTTCAGCGCCTTGGCGACCGTGGCCATGCCGCTCATCAGCCCGCCCCCGCCGATGGGCACCACCAGGCAGTCGAAATCGGCCTTCTGCTCGAGCATTTCCAGCGCAACCGTCCCCTGCCCGGCCGCGACATGCGGATGGTCGAAGGGGTGAACGAAAGTCAGCCCGCGCTCTTTCTCCAGCTTGCGCGCATGGGCATAGGCCTCGTCGAAAGTCTCGCCGTACAGCTCGACATTGCCGCCCACGCTCTCGGTCTGCATCACTTTCACACTGGGCGTGGTCTGCGGCATCACGATCGTTACCGGCACGCCAAGCCGCCGCCCGTGATAGCTCAGCCCCTGCGAGTGATTGCCCGCCGATGCCGCAATCACGCCGCGCGCCCGCTGTTCTTCGGTCAGTTGCAGCAGGGCGTTGAGCGCGCCGCGTTCCTTGTAGGCCGCGGTAAATTGGTGGTTTTCGAACTTGAGCCAGATGTCCGCCCCGGAAATCTCCGACAGCGTCTGCGAGCGCAGCATCGGTGTCTTCACCACCGCACCGTCGATGCGCGAGGCCGCAGCCCGCACATCGTCGAGGGTCAGCAGATCGGTCGCCTTGTCGTGGGCGCTCGCGGTGTGTGCAGTGCTCATGGCCCTGCCCCTACGGCGCGCATGGGGTCGGCGCAATCTCGGAAAGGGTTTGCCTGCGCCAAGCTATGCCTTATCGCGCCGGAACACGATGACACGGGGCCGCTCGATGAAACTGAAATTCCTCACCGCATTTCTCGCTTGCACCATGGCGACGCCGGCACTCGCCGATGTGCTGATAGACAATGTCGAGGGCCTGACCATCGATGAGGACGGCGAGGTCAAGCGCTTCACCGGCCTCGTGATCGGGGACGATGGCAAGATCGTCCAATTGCTGGAGCGCGGGGACGACAAACCGCAGACCGATTATCGCGAGGACGGACAGGGCCGCGTGATGATCCCCGGCCTGATCGATGCGCATGCCCATGTGATGGGCGTCGGCATCGGTGCGTTGACGCTGGATCTGTCCGACACGCGCTCGCTCGACGAGGCACTGGCGAAGATCGCCGCTTTCGCTGCGGAAAACGAGGCGCGGCCATGGATTCTCGGGCGCGGCTGGAACCAGGAACAATGGGGCCTCGGACGTTTTCCGACGGCGGCTGAGCTGGACCGCGCGGTCTCGGACCGGCCGGTCTATCTTCAGCGCGTGGATGGTCATGCCGGCTGGGCCAATTCGCTCGCCTTGCAGGCCGCGGGCATCACCGCGCAGACGAAGTCGCCCGAGGGCGGCCGGATAGAGCGGCTTGCCGAGTCTCGAGAGCCTTCCGGCGTGTTCGTCGATGCCGCCGAAGAGCTGATGAACCGCGCCATCCCCGCGCCGCGCCCGGTCGAGCGCGACCTCGCCTTTGCCGAAGCGCAGAAAGTGCTACACCGGCAGGGTATCACGGCGGTGGCCGACATGGGCACGACGATCGAGGATTGGCAGGCCTTCCGCCGCGCGGGCGATCGCGGCACGCTGACGCTGCGCATCATGAGCTATGCCGCTGGGCCTGACCAGATGGAGCTGATCGCAGGCTCGCGCCCTTCGCCCTGGCTCTATGACGACAAGCTGCGGATGAACGGGGTGAAGCTCTATCTCGACGGTGCGCTAGGCAGCCGCGGGGCGTGGCTCAAGCAGCCTTACGCCGACGATCCGGGCAACACCGGCCTGCCGCTGACCAGCCCGGCCAAGCTGCGAAACATCCTGGTCCGCGCGGCGCAGGGCGATTTCCAGCCCGCCATCCATGCCATCGGCACCGCCGCCAATGCCGAGGCGCTCAATGCGATCAGCGAGATCGCGGAAAGCTTTCCCGGCGACCGGCGCTGGCGCATCGAGCATGTGCAGATCGTCGATCCGGTCGACCTGCCGAAGCTCGGGCAGAACGGCATCATCGCCAGCATGCAGCCGGTCCACCAGATCAGCGACCGCCTGATGGCGGAAGCGCGGCTCGGCCCGAACCGGCTGGACGGGGCCTATGCCTGGAACACGATCCTCGGCCTCAGCGGCAAGCTGGCCTTCGGCTCGGACGCGCCGGTCGAGAGCGCCGACCCCTTCGCCGGGATGGCCGCCGCGACGACACGCATGGACGCCAATGGCGAGCCCTTCGGCGGCTGGCGCCCGCAAGACCGCGTCAATCGCGAGCAGGCATTGGCAGGCTTTACCGCCTGGGCGGCCTATGCGGGATTTGCGGAAGGGCGGTTCGGTCGTCTGCTTCCCGGTGAGAGGGCGGATTTCGTGCTGGTCGATACGGACCCTCTGATGGCAACACCGGCGCAGTTGCGCGCGACCAAGGTGCTGGAGACCTGGGTCGGCGGCCGGAAGGTCTACGACGCGGACTGAGGCTCTTCCGGCTCTGGCGTGTCTTTAGTCTTCTTGCGATCGGTGAAGCGCATGAGGATCAACGAACCTTCGAAGAGTAGCAGCAGGGGTACGGCCAGCAGCAATTGCGAGCCGGGATCGGGCGGCGTGATGATCGCCGCGAGCGCCACCACGAGGACGATGACATAACGGCGCGCGCCGACCAGCTGCTCGCGGGTGACGATGCCTGCGCGATGCAGCAGCAGGAGCAGCACCGGCAGCAGGAAGCTCATCCCGAAGGCGAGGATGAACTGCATCACGAGGCCGAGATATTCGTTCGCCGTCGGCAGCGCCTGGATCTCCAGCCCGCCGGCCGTGCCCTCGAAACCAAGGAACCAGCGGAAAGCCGTCGGCATGACGACGTAATAGGCCAGCGCCGCACCGGCTCCGAAGAGGATCGGCGTCGCGAGCAGGAACGGCAGGAAAGCCCGCTTCTCCTTCGCGTAAAGACCGGGTGCAACAAACGCCCACAGCTGGTTGGCAATGATCGGGAAACTGAGGCAGAAGCCGGCGAATAAAGCGACCTTCAACTCGACAAAGAACACTTCGTAGAGCTTGGTGAAGATCAGCTGGCCTTCCCCGGCCGGAAAGGCGGCCCTGAGCGGCTGGATCAGGAAGCCGAGAATCGGATCGGCGAAATAGAGGCACACTCCGAACGCCACTACCAGCGCGAGGATGCAGCGTACCAGCCGAGCGCGCAGTTCGATCAGATGGTCGAGCAACGGTGCCTGCGTTTCGTCGATGTCCTTGATTACCGCCACGTCACGCGTCCTTCACAGGCGGCGGAGGCGGATCGAGCGGCAGCGAAGGCTCGTCGGTCTCCGGCGGAGCATGCTCCGGCGCTTTTGCCGGCGCCGCGCGGCGGATGGCGGCTTCTGCAGCGGCGTCGGGATCGGCCACTTCGTCCGCGGCAGCCAGCGGCTCCATCTGCGGCGGGACGAGATTGTCGGGCGCGCCGCCGGCGGGATCGTCGCCGGTCGGATATTCGGCCATGATCCGCTTGTTGCGGTCGGCCCATTCCTTTTCCATGTCCTCGATCTCGGCCTGCCGGACCATCTCGTCCAGCCCGGCGCGGAAATGGCCCGATACCTTGCGCAGCTTGCCGATCCAGCGACCCGCCGTGCGCATCGCCCGGGGCATGTCCTTGGGACCGATCACGATGATCGCCACTACGACGATCACCAGCAGTTCGGCAGCGCCGATATCGAACATGGAAAGCCTACCGCGGTCTAGCCGGTCACTTGGTGTCGGTGGTCGACTTGACCTGGCTGTCTTTCAGGCCATCGTCGGCAGGCTTCGCCTCGTGCTGGATCTGCGCGGTCGGCTTCTCGTCGTCTTCGTTCATGCCCTGCTTGAAGCTTTTGATGCCCTTGCCGAAATCGCCCATCATTTCGGAGATACGCCCGCGCCCGAACAGGACGAGGATGACGATGGCGATGATGATGAGTTGCCAGGGACCGAGCGACATGATGAAACCTTTTTCGTAGCTGTCCTGCCTATATAGGCGTGTGCGCCACGCTATGCCAGTGAGCTATCGTCCGGCGTGACTTGGACCTCGTCATCGGTCACAGCCTCGCCCATCAGGTCTTCATAGGCATCATCGACCGGGTCGAGCAGTCCGGTGGCACGCAATTCCGCGATACCGGGCAGGTCGCGGCGGCTGGAAAGGCCGAAATGCTCGAGGAATTCAGGCGTGGTTGCGTAAATCGTCGGGCGTCCGGGCACTTCGCGCCGTCCCGCGATCTTCACCCAGCCTGCCTCCATCAGCACGTCGAGCGTCCCGCCGCTGGTCTGCACGCCTCGAATCGATTCGATTTCCGCGCGGCTGACCGGCTCGTGATAGGCAATGATTGCGAGCACTTCGGTCGCGGCGCGGCTGAGGCGGCGTAGCTGCTCCTTCTCTCGCCGCAGCAGATGCGCAAGGTCCGGCGCGGTTTCGAAATGCCAGCGCTTCGCCCGCTCGACCAGCCGGACGCCGCGCTCCCCGTAATGCTCAGCCAGTGCCCTCAGCGCTTCCCGCACATCGCCGGGCGCAGCATCGCCGAGGAAACCCGCCAGCGCCTCGGCGGTCATCGGTTCTTCGGCGGCGAACAGCGCAGCCTCCAACGCGCGGGCAAGATCATCCATTTGCCGCTGCTCGCCTGAGGTGGAGCGGACCGAAGGTCTCTTCCTGCTGCAGTTCCGCCTTGCCCAGGCGAGCCAGTTCCAGCGCGGCGACGAAGCTGGAAGCCAGCGCCGACTTGCGCAGGCGCGGCTCGGCATGGGGCGGCAGGAAGCTGCGCAATTCCATCCAGTCGAGCGATACGCCGAGCATGTGCGAGACTCGGTCGAGCGCGCTTTCTAGCGTCATCACCGGCCGCTCGCGCACCATATGGATGGCCGGCACGGTGCGCGCCTTGATCCGGCCATAAGCCTCGATCAGCGTGAACTGGTCGCTTTGCCACAGCGTCTTGCGCGCGATCTCCAGTCCTTCCGGCGCGCCGCGCAGGAAGACATCGCGCCCGATGCGGTTGCCGCCCATCAGGCGCGCCGCCGCATCGCGCATCGCGCCGAGGCGTTGCAGGCGCAGCTGGAGCTTGAGCGCCAGCTCTTCCGGGCTCGGATCCTCCTGCTCGTCCTTCGGCAGCAGCATCGCGGATTTGAGATAAGCGAGCCAGGCAGCCATCACGAGATAGTCCGCCGCCAGTTCCAGCTTCAGCGCGCCGGCCTGCTCGATGTAGTCGAGATATTGATCGACCAGCGAAAGGATCGAAATCGAGCGCAAGTCGACCTTCTGCCGCCGCGCCAAGTCGAGCAGCAGATCGAGCGGTCCTTCCCAACCGTCGAGCTCCAAATAAAGCGCATTCTCGTCCACTTTCGCCTCGGAGGCGATGCCGTCCCAGTCGTCTTCGGCATCCGCTTCGGCGAAGAGGAGTCCGTCGCTCGTCACGCCGCCGCGCCCTCGGTCACGGCCAGCAAGGCGTCGCGTTTGGCCAGCAACTCCGCCGTCTCGACGGCGTCCAACGGATCGCCCATGGCGGCATGCACCCGGTCCAGCCGCTCGCTCGCCTGCTTCGACATCGTGCCGCAGCGTTCGACGATGCCTTCCATATCGTCGCGCTTGGCCCAGCAATTGAGCACGATATCGCACCCCGCCGCGAGTGCCTGTTCGGAACGCTCGGGGATCGTCCCGTCGAGCGCTTGCATATCGATGTCGTCGGTCAGTAGAAGGCCATCGAAGCCGATCTGCCGGCGGATGACGTCGTCGATCACGTTGCTCGATAGCGTGGCCGGGCGATCCGCATCCCACGCGGTAAAGACGATATGCGCGCTCATGCCGAGCGGATGATCGGATAGCGTGCGGAACGGCTCGATATCGGTTTCGAGCTCGGCTGCGCTCGCCTCCACCGTCGGCAGTTCCTTATGCGTGTCGCAAATTGCGCGGCCATGTCCCGGCATGTGCTTGAGGCAGCCGACGACACCCGCCCGCGCCATACCGTCGAGCAGCGCGCGACCGAGGGCGGCGACCTGCATCGGTTCGTTGCCCAGCGCACGGTCGCCGATCGCTTCGACGGTTTCGGGTCGCCGGACATCGAATGGTGCGTGGTAATCGACACTGATCCCGGCGAGCGCCAGTTCCAGAGCCATGGCCTCGGCATTGCACCGCATCGCCTCGATGGCAGAGGCCGGCGCGATCTCGAAGAGCCTGGCGAATGCCTCGCCGGCGGGATAGCGCGGCCATTCGGGCGGCCTCATCCGCGCGACGCGCCCACCTTCCTGGTCGATCGAAACGATCAGGCGGTCGCGCCCATGGATGCTGCGCAAATCGTCGGTCAGGCGCCGCAATTGCTCCCGGTTCTCGCAATTGCGACCGAACAGGATATAGCCTGCCGGATCGGCTTCCTTGAAAAAGGCGCGCTCGTCTTCCGTGAGCTCGAGACCGGCTATGCCGAAAATTGCTGGCGTCATTGGCCCAGAGTGCGGCTTTTACCCGAGAGCGGCAAGCTTTCGCTTCCCGCGAAGTGTGGAAATTGTGGCGTCGTGTTCGGCGCGATACGTAACCGGCACTTATTTGACGAAACAGGCCAGTCCGTCTGCCTTCAACGAGTTACACAGGCGGTTTGCGGCAGCGCGGTCACCCGGCAGAGCCTGCAGGCGATAGACGCGTCCGATGTCGACCTGCGCCTCCACCACGCGGTGCCGCACGCCATTCAGCGCTTCGGTCTGGCGCGTCAGATTGGTCCAGGCCGCCTCGGCATCCGCGCGATTGGGGAAGGCGCCGACCTGCACGGCAGTCCCGCTTGCGGCCGGCATGGGAGTAGGTGCCGGACGCGTCGCAGGGCTTTCCGCTGCGCCATCGTCACTAAGGGTCGAAGCGATCGAAGGACCGGCCACGGTCTCGCCCTCACGCTCGGCCTGCGCCTGTTGTGGCGAATCGGCGAGGCGACCCTCGCGGGTCTCGCCCTCACCGACAGCGAAACTGGAGTCGCCAGTGCCGGGGAAGACCTTGCCGCCTTCATTTTCCGGTTTCGTCTTGTACGGCTCTTCCGGCGCGGCGATCAGGCTGCCGTCGGCAGGCGGCTCGTCCGAGGTCGCGCGGCCGAAGAACCAGATGCCGCCAAGGACCACCGCCAGCGCAAGCAACGCCAGCACGCCGATCAGGACGATGCGACCGGTGTCGAACCCTCCACGCGGCTCATCGTCCTCGGCTGCTTCGAGCCACGGCAAGCTCTCGTCTTCTGCCAGGTCCAGCTCTTCGCTGTCGTCCCAGTTGTCGTCGCTATCATAGGGCGTCGCCGCCATGCTCACATCTCCTCGACCGCTTCGACGCCGAGAATGGCGAGCCCGTTGCGGATGACCTGCCCGACGGCATCGGCGAGGAACAGGCGCGCTGCGGTAAGCTCGGCATCCCCCTCCCGGATGATCCGCTTGGACGGATCGTCGTTACCGGCATTCCAGAAACTGTGGAAGGCGGCAGCAAGATCGCCGAGGAAAAAGGCGATCCGGTGCGGCTCGCGCGCCTTGGCGGCGGATTCGACGATGCGCGGAAACTGTGCCGCTTCGCGCACCAGCGCGAGTTCGTCCGCGCCCAGCCGGTCGAGATGCTCGCCGGACGGCTCGACCCCAGCCTTGCGCATGGTCGAGCGGATGCGGGCATGGGCATATTGCAGGTAGAAGACCGGATTGTCCTTCGACGCCTCCACCACCTTGGCGAAGTCGAATTCCATCTGCGCTTCGGGCTTGCGGGTCAGCATGGTGAAACGCACCACATCCTTGCCCACTTCCTCCACCATGTCGGCAATGGTGACGAAATTGCCCGAGCGCTTGGACATCTTGATCGGCTCGCCGTTCCGCATCAGCTGGACCATCTGCACCAGCTTCACGTCGAAGGGGATGGCCTTTCCCTCGCCTTCCGACAGCGCGGCTACGGCGGCCTTGATGCGCTTGACCGTGCCGGCATGGTCCGCGCCCCAGATGTCGATCAGCTCGTCCGCGGATTGCGCCTTTTGCAGGTGGTAGGCGAGATCGGCGCCGAAATAGGTCCACGCACCGTTCGACTTCTTGATCGGGCGGTCCTGATCGTCGCCGAATTGCGTGGAGCGGAACAGCGGCAGTTCGACAGGCTCCCAGTCCTCCGGCGGAGCTTTGCCCTTGGGGGCTTCGAGCACGCCGTCATAGACGAAGCCATGCTCGCGCAACCAAGCCTCGGCGGCTTCGGGCTTCTTCGCGGCCTGCAATTCGGCTTCGGAGGAAAAGAGGTCGTGGTGGATGCCGAGCAGCGCCAGATCCTGGCGGATCATGTCCATCATCGCCGCCACCGCCTGCTCGCGAAAGATCGGCAGCCATTCGCTCTCCGGCGCGTCCTTGTACGCATCGCCGAATTGCTGCTGCAGCCGCTCGCCGACCGGCTTGAGATAGTCGCCGGGGTAAAGCCCCTCGGGAATTTCGCCGATGTCCTCGCCCAGCGCTTCCTGGTAGCGCAGATGTGCGGAGCGGGCGAGTACCTCGACCTGCCCGCCAGCATCGTTGACGTAATATTCGCGCACCACGCGGTGGCCGGCGAATTCCAGCAGGCCCGCCAGCGCATCGCCTACTACTGCACCGCGGCAGTGGCCCATGTGCATCGGGCCGGTGGGATTGGCGGAGACATATTCGATATTGACCGTACGCCTGTCGCCCATCGTCGAGCGACCATAATCCGCCCCGAGCGCAGCGATCGCTTCAAGCTCGCGCCGCCAGGCATCGTCGGACAAGCGCATGTTGATGAAGCCGGGGCCGGCGACCTCGGTAGAGGCGATGTCGGGATCGCGATCGAGATGCTCGACGATCTGCTCCGCCAGCGCGCGCGGATTGGTCTTCGCCTGCTTGGCCAGCACCATGGCGGCATTCGTCGCGAGATCGCCATGCGAAGGATCGCGGGGCGGCTCCACCGCCACATTGCCGCGCGGCGTTTCGGGCGGAAGCGTGCCTTCCATCTCGAGCGCATTCAGGATTGCATCGATACGCGCCGCGAAAGCCGCGTGAAGGGTCTGCATGTCAGCCATGGCGCGCGCCTAGCCCATTGGGCCAGATTCGCAAGAGAGCAGCGCTTAGCGCGTGGCGTTGTAGCGCAGCTGCGGTTCGGACAGCTGGAAGCCGACCAGCAGCTCGAACGTCGCCCGCTGGACGGCCGCACGCACCGCCGGATCCGCCAGCGGGTCGAGCGCAGCATCGGGATCGCCAGCCTTGCGCTTGCGGGTGATCTGTTCGCGAATATCGGCGGGCAGCGAGGCATCGGCGCGGTTCACATAAGCACCGGCCTGCCCACTGGCGGAGGCGCGTTCCTGCCCGTCTGCGAATTGCAGCGTGACCTGTCCGATCCGCTTGGTCACGACCTGCGATCCGCCGCGCAGCACGGTGGAGAAATAGGGCAGCGTCACGGTGCGTGCACCGCGCGTATCGGCGCGGCGTGCCAGCACGTCGAAGGTTGCCTGCGTGTAAACGCGCTCCGCACCCTCGTCGCAGGTCGAGCGCAGATTGGTGATCGCCGCCGTCACGTCGAGATCGGCCAGCGTAGTCGAACCCGGCGCGCGAAAAGTCGTGATATCGCCGGTGTAATCGGGAATGCCGACCGCCGGGCAGGCAGTGCGGACCGCCTGGATACCGACGCCTTCGTTGATCACCAGTTCGCCTTCGCGGCTGCATCCGGCGAGCGCCAGTCCGACTGCGAGCACGGAGAGGAGGCGATTGCGGCTGGTCATGCGGCTTGTATTCCCTTGTCGAAATTCGAACTCGGCCCGCTTCGCGGGACGCGAGGACGCCCTAGCTTGCGTGCGGCGAAAGCGCTAGAGGGCAGCACATGAACGCCCCCTTTCAATCCACCGATGCCGGAACCCGCAGCGATCCGCGCCTGCCGCTCCAGCTCCTGATTGCCGCCCCGCGCGGCTTTTGCGCCGGAGTGGATCGCGCGATCGAGATCGTGGAGCGCGCGCTCGAGAAATATGGCGCGCCGGTCTATGTCCGGCACGAGATCGTCCATAATCGCTATGTCGTCGAGAGTCTCAAGGCCAAGGGCGCGATCTTCGTCGAGGAACTGAACGACGTGCCGACCGATGCACCCGTGGTCTTCAGCGCTCACGGGGTGCCGAAATCCGTGCCTGCCGAGGCAGAGCGGCGCAACATGATGTATGTCGATGCGACCTGTCCGCTGGTGAGCAAGGTCCACCGCCAAGCCGAACGCCAGATCGAGAAGGGCCAGCACATTCTCTTCATCGGCCACGAAGGCCATCCCGAAGTCATCGGCACGATGGGCCAGGTGCCCGCGGACCAGATCACGCTGGTCGAGAGGGTGGAGGACGTCGCGGAACTGCCTTTTACGCGGGACGACAAGCTTTCTTTCCTGACGCAGACGACACTGTCGGTCGACGATACCCGGACGTTGGTGGAGGCTTTGCGGGAACGCTATCCACAGATCGTCGGACCCAAGGCGGAAGACATTTGCTACGCCACCAGCAACCGGCAGGCAGCGGTCAAGAAGATCGCCCCGGCCAGTGACCTCGTGATGGTGATCGGAGCACCCAATTCCTCGAATTCGTTGCGGCTGGTCGAAGTGTCCGAACGGCTCGGCACGGATGCGCGGTTGATCCAGCGCGCGGACGAGATCGATCCCAGCTGGCTGGAAGGCGTCGGCACGCTCGGCCTGACGGCTGGAGCTTCGGCACCCGAAAAGCTTGTGCGCGAAGTGGTCGACCGGCTGTCCGAATGGCGCGATGTCAGCGAGGAAACGATCATGGCCGCCGAGGAGAACATGATCTTCAAGCTGCCGCGCCAGCTGACCGACTAGGTGGCGGTCTATACTCACCTCGGGGCGGAGGATCTGGCGGCACTGATCGCGGCCTACGATGTCGGCGAGCTGGTTTCGGCCAAGGGGATCGCCGAGGGCGTGTCGAATTCGAACTGGCTGGTCGAGACCACGGGCTCAGATGGCACCGGTGCCCGCTTCATCCTGACGATGTACGAATACCGCATCGATACTGCGCAGCTACCCTTCTATCTCGGCCTGCTCGATCATCTCTCGGCCAAGGATTGCCCCGTTCCGCGCACCATCCACGACCGGGCTGGCGCAGCCTATCGCACGATCGGCGACAAGGCGGTGGCGCTAATCGAATTCCTGCCCGGCGTATCGGTCGACCTGGCGACACCGGCGCAGGCCAAGGCGGTTGGAGCCGCCTTGGCACAACTGCACGGTGCGGTCAGTGATTTCGACAAGTCGCTGGCGCAGGCCATGGGCCTGACCGAGTGGCGGCGGCTCTTGGAGGGCTGCGGCAGTGAGGCATTGGCGAGGATCGATCCTGCATTGCCCGACCTGGCCTTTTCGGAGCTGGAATACCTCGATGCCTGTTGGCCCGAGGGGCTGCCACGAGACGTCGTCCACTGCGACCTGTTTCCCGACAACGTCCTGATGCTGGACGACCGGGTAAGCGGCCTTATCGACTTTTATTTCGCAGCCGAAGATTTCCTCGCCTACGATCTCGCCGTGACCCATGCGGCTTGGTCTTTCGAAAATCGTGGAAAGCGCTTCCGCCCGGAAATCAGCGATGCGCTGCTCGCAGGCTACGCTACTGGGCGGAGCCTGTCGGACGCCGAGAGAGCGGCGCTTCCCGTGCTGGCGCGAGGGGCCTGCATGCGCTTTATCTCGTCGCGCGCCTACGATTGGGTGAACACCCCTGCCGACGCGCTCGTGGTTCGCAAGGACCCGATGGATTTCGCCGCGCGACTGGATTTTTACCGCGAGCATGGCACAGCGCTCTTCGCATGAAGAAAGTCGAGATATTCACCGATGGTGCCTGCAAGGGCAATCCCGGCCCCGGCGGCTGGGGCGCGCTGCTGCGTATGGGCCGTCACGAAAAAGAGCTATCCGGGGGCGAGCCGGAGACGACCAACAACCGCATGGAGATGACCGCTGCGATCCGCGCGCTTTCCGCCCTGATCGAGCCGTGCGAGGTCGATCTCTACACCGACAGCAAATACCTCATCGACGGCATCACCAAATGGGTGCACGGCTGGAAAAAGCGCGGCTGGATCAATGCCAGCAAGAAACCGGTCCGCAATGCCGAGCTATGGCACGATCTGATCGAGCTTACCGAGCGTCACACGGTACACTGGCATTGGGTAAAGGGGCATAGCGGTCACCCGGAGAACGAACGGGTGGACCAGCTCGCCAGCGACGCGGCCGATGCCATCGCCGCCGGCGGAGCCTGACGCAGCTTAGCTGTTGTCCATTACCTCGGCACCGGGGCCGTTTTTCTTGATAGAATCGATCGCGTTCTGCGCGCTCGCCTTGCTGCTGTAGCCTTCGGTCGAGAACATCGTTTCCGAATTGTATTTGAAGCGCACGCGGAACTCGCCCGCCTTGTCCTTATAGATTTCGAAATGGTGGGCCATCGATCGCGTCTCCCGTTTTTGCGATTGGATTCGGCCCGGCAAACCTAACAAATGTTGCCCGCTTGGCTACCCGAAGCGTGCCGCTAAATATGGCGAGGAGTCGATCCCTGCTGTCAGATCGTCGCTGGACGCCCGGGTGAATAATTGCGCCGCGAGGCGCGCAGCGGCGGGCGAGGTTTGGATGCCGAAGCCGCCCTGGCCTGCGAACCAGCCGAAACTTTCAATATGGGGGTCCCAACCGTAAACCGGTCGCCGGTCGGGCGCGAAGCTGCGCAGCCCGGCCCATTTGCGCTCGAGCGCCTCGACCTCCCACTCCACGACGCTCTGGAAGCGATCAATGGCCTGCGCCACGGCCAGTTCTTCGGGTGCCGCATCGCAGGGTTCGCTCGGTTCTTCGTCATGCGGGCTCAGCCAGACCCGACCCGATTCGGGCTTGAAATAAAAACCGCCGCCGATGTCGAGCACAAGCGGGAAATCGGGCGGGACTTGCGGCGCGACCCGTAGCTGCACGACCGTGCGCCGCAGCGGCTGGATCCCGACCGGGCGCGCACCTGCAAGATGCGCGAACTCGTCCGCCCAGGCACCGGCTGCATTGATGAGCGCTTCGGCGGTCCAGCTTTCGCCTGCTGCGCTCGTCAGCGTCCACCGGCCATCCCGGCGGGACGCGTCGACGATCCGGGCGCGACAAACAAGGTCGACGTCACCGCGCCTGGCCATAGCGAGATAGTGCTGATGCAGCGCGCCCACATCGATATCCGCACAGGCCGGCTCCCAGATCGCGCGCGTCCAGTCCGGGCACAGGCCGGGCAGCCGCTGTTCCAGCGATTGCCGGTCGAGCTGCTCTATGGTCACGCCTGTCCCGTCGAAACGCTGTTCGAAGCGGTCGATCGCATGCATATCGCTATCGCGCCCGATATAGAGCGCGCCGCGCTGCGTTAGAAAGCCGCCTTCGCGCAGGTAGTGCCCCGAAGCGAGGGTGAGCGGAACGATGTCCGGCCCGCCATAACATTCCTCCCAGAACGCAGCCGAGCGGCCGGTAGAATGGTATCCCGGCCGATCCTCCGCCTCCAGCAACAGGACGGTCGCCCCGTTTGCGGAGAGTTCGGCTGCGAGGCTGGCTCCGGCGATACCGGCGCCGACGATGGCGAAATCGAAGGTCTTCACGATCTTTGCGGCGCGGTCCTGTCCAGAAATTCCTCGATCGCATTCATCGCGCGGTTTCGCACTTCATCGCTCTCGCGCAGGATCTCGTGATGAGCTTCAGGCCCGAAGGCGACCAGTTCGCCCTTCGGCAGGCGCTCGCTCGCTCGAACGGCAGCGGAATGGCTGACCAGCTTGTCATTGGACGTCGACACGATCAGCACCGGAACCTCCACTGCTTCCATCGCGCCCTTCCGTTCCAGCACCCGGGTCGAGGCATAGGCCCGCTCGACCCAGCCCCAGCTGCCCGGTCCCATTACCAGTTCGGGTCGCTGCTCGCGCCACCAAAGCTCGTCGGCATAGCGCTGGGCGTCGTGGCTTAACAGGTCGCGTCGCCGCGCGGGGATTTCTCCCGGCTTTTCGCTCCACTTCCATGCAGGCCGGGTGGGCTTGCCGAGCCGGGTCATTAATTTCGCCAAGCCTTGTAAGATCGACAGGGGAAGCGGCGGCCCCGCCATGCCGAGCATCGGCGCGCTCAGAACGACGGCATCGGGATCGACAACCTTCTCGACCAGGGCGCGCATCACGAGATGCCCGCCCATCGAGTGGCCCGCAAGGATATGGGGTCCGGGTGTCTCGGCCTTCCATGCGGTCCAGAGAGCTGCCAGATCGGCGACCCAGTCGCCGAAATCGTCGATATGTCCGGTGACGTCGTCATCGCCCAGCCGCCCCGATCCTGCCTGACCGCGCCAGTCCGCTGCCGTCACGCGCCAGCCCGCCCGATGCCATTCCTCCAGCGTCTCGAGATACTTCTCGTAGAAGTCGCCGCGACCGGGAAGGAACAGGATCGAACCGCGCGCGGCCTCGGCTCCGGGCCAATCGATCCGGCGCACGGCATGGCCATCGGGCGCGCTCCAGCGGGTCTCGCTGGCGTCTGCGGGGATGGAGCGACGGTCGATCGCCGGGGTCACGGCCTGGTCCAAGATATGCGCGTCCTCGCTATGGTTACTGTTTGGTAAGTCATGATCTGTACCACCGGCATCGAACGGACTTTCGGGGACATCATGGCCGGTATCGAAATCACCTACGTATTGCTCGGCGGATTGGCAATCGCGCTGCTTATTGCAGCGGTCACCGATCTCAAGAGCCGGACGATCGGCAACAAGCTCAATGCGGCGATCGCGCTCGGCGCACCGCTGTGGTGGTGGGCGAGCGGGCTGACGCTGTGGCCGGGTGTCGCATGGCAGATCGGCTTTGCCGCGCTCGTCTTTGCGATCTGTTGCGGCCTGTTCGCGATCCGCCAGATGGGCGGCGGCGACGTCAAGCTGCTCACCGCGCTTGCGCTGTGGATCCCGCCGATGCCGTTCCTCAAGCTCGTCGTCATCATGGCCATCGTCGGCGGGGCTCTGACCATCGTTTTCGGCGCGGCGCACATCATGCGCCGCCGCAAGGACCGCATCGCCATTCCTTACGGCCTGGCGATCGCCATCGCCGGCCTGTGGGTGCTCGGAACCGAACGGCTCGGCCAGGTGCCTGCCGTTTCGGGAATGCTGTGAATACCCGATCTTAACCAATTCGCCGGTAAGCGAAGAAACCATACCTGCCCGCACCACTTTTCACGCGGGCCATACGAGGGGGCTAGATAGCCATGGACAGGAAGAAGCTGGTTCTGCTGGTAGGCGCACTGATCGTTGCGATCGGTACCGCACTGGTTGCTCGGAGCATGTTTGCAGGTGCCTCGGCACCGCAGGCAGAAGCCGCGCAGATGGAAGCACAGGGACCCAGGGTTCTCGTCGCGCAGCGTGCGCTGCCGGTGGGCACGATCATCACCGCAGATGCGATCAACTTCCAGTTGTGGCCGGAAGAGCTGGTGCAGAACGCCTACTTCCTCGATGGCGAAGCGGATATGTCCAAGCTGCTGGGAACGGTGGTGCGCCACCCGATCACGGCAGGCGAACCGGTGACCCAGGGTGCGCTTGTCGCACCGGGTGATCGCGGTTTCCTTGCTGCAGCCCTCGCCCCCGGCATGCGCGCTATCACCGTTCCGGTGTCGGCCCAGTCGGGCGTGGCCGGCTTCGTCTTCCCCGGCGACCGGGTGGACATGGTCCTGACCCAGACGATCAAGGGCGACGAGGACACGGAAATGCGTGCCTCGGAAACCATTCTTCGTAACCTTCGTGTTCTCGCCACCGACCAGTCGACCGTGTCCGAAAAGGCCGAAGACGGGTCCACCATCGTCAAGCCTTTCCGCGCCGTTACGCTGGAAGTAACCCCGGTGATTGCCGAAAAGATCGCAGTGGCGCAGACCATCGGTACGCTCAGCTTGTCGCTGCGGTCGCTCGCCGACAACCAGAGCGAACTCGAAATGGCGCTGGCCAAGGGCGACGTCACCATCCCGGATGATGCTACGCCGGAAGAAGAAGAAAAGCTGCTGCGCGAAGCCATGGCCCGTCCCGACGATGCCAAGGGCACCTTCGTGACCGGCGGCGACGTCTCGCGCTTCCAGCGCCGCAGCGTCCGCCCCGTCGGATCGTCCAATAAGGGCGGCGGCACTGCGGACTTCAACCCGGCCGACATCTTCGGCGGACGCGAAGTCAAGCACACCGGCCCGGTCGTCAGCGTAACCCGCGGCAAAGCCACGGAAGTCGTGCCGATCGGCAAGAACGGTTCGGTCACCACGCCCGCGATGCGCGAACCCTCCGTCTTCGAGAAGATGATGGAGACCGCCATCAAGGCACAGGCGGGCACCGTAGGCCAAGAAATGCCGGCGCCGACCATGTCGAAGCCAGTCCGATGATCCGCCGCGATAACAAGACAGGAAGCCATTCAGGGGGCAATTCCATGAAACGTCGTCTCACTACCAAAGTGCTGCTCGCCAGCCTGGCGCTCGCGCCCGTGGCCAGCATTCCGGCCAGCGTCGCCACCGCCCAGTCGGTCGCACGGCCCAGTTCGGAAATCGTACTGTCGATCGGCCGCGGTGAACTCGTCACCGTGCCGGGGGCCATGTCGAACGTGTTCGTCGCCGACGACAGCATCGCCGATGTGCAGGTCAAGTCGACCCGCCAGCTTTACGTTTTCGGCAAGGCCGGCGGCGAGACCACGGTCTATGCCAGCAACTCGGCCGGCGACATCGTTTGGTCCGCCAACGTCCGCGTCGGTTCGAACATCTCGAGCATCGACCAGATGCTGGCGCTGGCCATGCCGGGTGCCAAAGTGAACGTCGCGACGATCGGCACGAACACCGTGCTGCTGACCGGCACGGTCGGCGCGCCCGAAGACGCCGCCGAAGCACAGCGCCTGGTCGAAGCCTTCCTGGGCGAAGAATCGAACGTGATCAGCCGCCTGCGTACGGCGACACCGCTGCAGGTCAATCTGCAGGTGAAATTCGCCGAAGTCAGTCGCTCGCTTGTCCGCGACATCAAGGGCAACCTCACCACGCGCGACCAATCCAACGGTTTCGTGTTCGGCGCACAGAGCAATGGCGCTGGTAATATCGTCGGCAACCAACCGACCGAAAACACCGTCCCGCTCGATCCCTGTGCGGTCTACCAGTTTGCCTGCAGCAGCGAACTGCGCCCCTACGATTATATCAACCAGCGCTTCGTCACGCCACGCACGACCTACGAACCGGTCCGCGGCAATCTGCCCGGCCTGCTCTCGATGGGCGGTTCGCTGCTTGGCTTCGATCTGCTGGCAACGCTTAATCTGGGCGAGCAGATCGGCCTCGTCACTACGCTGTCGGAACCCAACTTGACTGCCCTTTCGGGTGAAACGGCAGAGTTCCTTGCAGGTGGCGAATTCCCGATCCCGCAGAGTCAGGGCCTCGGTACCGTCACCGTCGAGTACAAGAACTACGGTGTCAGCCTGACCTACACGCCGACCGTGCTGGCCAATGGCCGTATCTCGATGCGCGTGCGTCCGGAAGTGTCGGAACTTTCCAGCCGCGGTGCAGTAACGCTGAACGGGTTCACCGTTCCAGCCCTCACCACGCGCCGGGCGGAAACGACCATTGAACTCGGCTCCGGCCAGAGCTTCATGATTGCCGGCCTGATGCAGAACAGCTCGCAGAATGCCCTGGAGAAGACACCGGGCCTGGCCGAGCTGCCGATCCTCGGAAATCTGTTCCGTTCCAAGAGCTATCAGAAGGGTGAGACCGAGCTGGTCATCATCGTGACCCCCTATCTGGTGCAGCCCGTGAACGCGAGCGACATCGTGCTGCCGACCGACGGCTTCCGCGCTCCGAACGAGGTCGAAAGCATCCTCGGATACATGGAAAACAACGGCGAGAGCGGAGCCAAGCGTCCGATGCCGACCATGCAGGAAAGCACCGAGCCGGCCACGCCGGGCCTCTCGCAGGCACCGACGAACGGCGCGGCAACCGCAAACGCCGCCCCGGTCCAGCCGCGCCGCGCCGAGGCCGATCCGGCCGCCAAGCCCGGCTTCAGCTTCGAGTGAGAAGGAACATAGCGATGCGTAACATCATGAACCGCAAGACGACCTCCGCAATGGCCCTCTCGCTCGCACTCGGCCTGGGTGCCTGTGCTGGCGGGGTGCCGACCAACGATACGCTCTATTCGACCAAGCAAGCGGTCGTAGAGCGCACGCACTACACTTTCGACGTCCAGACCAATGGCGACAGCCTGCCGGTCAGCGAACAGCAGCGCCTGCTTGCCTGGTTCGACTCGATGGACCTGCGTTACGGCGACAAGGTCGCAGTCGAAGACCCCGGCTACGGTCAGGGGGTGCGCGACAATGTGGCACAGCTGGCCGGCCGCTATGGCCTGCTGTTGACGGACGGCGCCCCGCCGACCGAGGGCTATATCTCGCCGGGCCAGGCGCGCGTAGTCATCTCGCGAACTGTCGCCAGCGTACCGGGCTGCCCCGACTGGTCGGCCAAGAGCGACGCCAATTACAACAACGCTACCTATCCAAACTACGGCTGCGCCACCAACGCCAACATGGCAGCGATGGTCGCCAATCCGGAAGACCTCGTCAGCGGCCAGCAAGGCACGGGCGAGACCGTTATCCTGAGTTCCAACAAAGCCATTGCCAGCTATCGCGACCAGGAGCCCACCGGCGCCGGTGGCCTTACTGAAGTCGGCACCACGGAGGACTGATCCATGAGCGCTTCACTCAAATCTGCCATGCCCGGCAACCGCGATGCCTTCGCCGCTTTTCTGTGCGACGAAGCGGCGCTCGATGTGTTGCGCCCCGTGGTCATCGAACTCGGTTGGCAGCCCGAGAAATGCAACAAGGGCGGCCTGCGCAATGCCATCCAGGCGCTGTCGGTCTCGGCTAGCCCGAACATCCTCATGGTCGACCTGTCGGAAAGCGGCGACCCGCTGAACGACATCAACGCGCTGGCCGAGGTTTGCGAGCCCGGCACCGTGGTGATCGCCATCGGCCAGGTGAACGACGTGCGCCTTTATCGCGACCTGCTCGCGAGCGGCATTCACGACTATCTTCTGAAGCCGCTGAGCGCGAGCGTCCTGCGCGATTCGCTCAACCAGGCACAGGCGGTCTTCGCGGCTCCGCGTATGAGCGACGAGGACAAGGCCAAGCGCCATGTCTCGACCGCCGTTATCGGAACGCGCGGCGGCGTCGGGGCATCGACGCTCGCAACCTCGCTGGCGTGGAATTTCGCGAGCGAGCGAAGCTTGGCAACCGCAATGCTGGATCTCGACGTGCATTTTGGCACCGGCGCGCTCACACTCGATCTCGAGCCGGGCCGCGGACTTACGGACGCGATCGACAATCCCAGCCGTATCGACGGGCTGTTCATCGAACGCGCGATGATCCGTGCGAACGACAACCTTGCCATCCTGTCGGCTGAAGCGCCGATCAACCAGCCGCTGATGACCGACGGTTCGGCCTTCATGCAGTTGCAGGACGAATTCAAGCACGCGTTCGATATGACCGTGGTCGACATGCCGCGTAATATGATGATCAACTTCCCGCATCTCCTCAACGAGGTGAACGTGGTAGTTCTGGTGGCGGAAATGTCGCTTGCTTCCGCCCGGGACACGATCCGCATCCTTTCTTGGCTCAAGACCAATGCTCCCCATGCGTCGCCGTTGATCGTGGCGAACAAGGTTCAGCCGGGCGCTGCCGAAATCAGCAAGACGGACTTCGAAGCCTCAATCGAACGCAAGATCGATGTCGTCATTCCGTACGACCAGAAGGCGGCGGCCAATGCCGCGAAGCTCGGCAAGACTTTCCTGGAGGCCAATGGCGGTTCCAAGGCCGCGGCCGCGATCAAGCAGGTCAGCCAGCAGGTTATCCGTATCGGTGATGACGACGAGGGTGAGGAAGAAGCCGAAAGCGGCAAGAAGTCGCTCCTCGGCGGTCTCGATCTCAAGGGTCTGCTGTCGAAGAAGAAAGTGTCTGCAGCAGCTGCCGAAGCAGTGGAATAAGGGCGGCGGTCTCCGGTCCCTGGCGGACCGGAGCCTCTACCTGAAGACGGATAGGTACGGAGTCAGCGAATGGATGTCGTTCAAGTCGTTTTGCTAGCTGCCGGGGTGCTCGCCCTGCTGGCCATCGGCTATACGCTGGTCGCCGGACCGGATGTAGCCAAGGCCGGGCAGCGCCGCTTGCAGCAGGTGCGTTACCGCCATTCCGAAAGCACCGACGCCAAGGTCGAATCGCAGCTCAAGAAGGCGATCGCCTCGCGCAAGCCTAAGCGGCAAAAGACGCCGGGTTCCGGTTCGCGCGTCGATGCTCTCGCGATCCGGCTCGATCGTACCGGCAAGAACTGGTCCCTGAGCCAATATACCTATGTTTCGCTCGGCATCGGCCTCGCCATTGCGACACTTCTGTTCTTGCGCACCGGGTCGCTGCCGTTGTCCTTCGGGATCGGCGTGCTCGCCGGCGCCGGCCTTCCCCATTTCGTGGTCGGGCGGCAGATCAAGAAGCGCACCGCGCAGTTCAATGCCAAGTTTCCCGATGCTATCGAACTGCTCGTTCGCGGCCTTCGCTCGGGTCTTCCGGTCACCGAAACGCTGGCTGTGGTCTCGCAGGAAGTTCCCGGCCCGGTCGGCCAGGAGTTCCGCGGAATTGTCGAGCGGATCAAGATCGGTAAGACGATGGAGGATTCGCTCCAGGACACTGCCGACCGCCTGGGCATACCCGAATTCAACTTCTTCTGCATCACGCTCGCAATCCAGCGCGAAACCGGCGGCAACCTTGCCGAGACGCTGTCGAACCTCGCCGACGTCCTGCGCAAGCGCTCGCAGATGAAGTTGAAGATCAAGGCCATGAGTTCGGAATCGAAGGCTTCGGCGTATATCGTCGGCTCGCTGCCCTTCATCGTCTTCATCCTCGTCTACTGGATGAACCCGAAATACGTCGGCGGCTTTTTCACCGACGACCGCCTCATCGTGACCGGCCTCGGCGGTCTCGTCTGGATGAGCATCGGCGGCTTCATCATGGCCAAAATGGTCAACTTCGAAATCTGAGCTAGGGAAGAGACAGACCAATGGATCCTGCTACCGGCCCCACCCTTCTCGGCTTCGACGTCCTGTTCGTCGGCTCGGTCCTCGCCGGGATCGCAGCCCTTGCCGTGCTGTTCGCCCTCTATACCGCCGTCACGATCAAGGATCCGATGGCCAAGCGCGTCAAGGCGCTGGAAGGGCGCCGCGAAGAACTGAAGAGCGGACTCGTCACCTCGAGCGCGAAGAAGCGCCAGAGCCTCGTCCGCAAGACCGATACGACGGAGAAGATCAAGGACACGCTGGGCAGCATGAAGGTGCTGCAGCAAAGCCAGATCGAGGTGGTGCAGCAAAAGCTGGCGCATGCCGGTTTCCGCAACAAGGAAGTGGCAGTCTACATCATCGCTTTGCGCATGATCTTGCCGATTCTGCTGGGCGGCACCGCATTCGTTTGCATCTTCCTGCTCGACATGTTCCCCGACTGGGGCGCAGTGAAGCGCAATGGCGCTTTGGCATTCTCTGTTTTTGCAGGCTACAAGGGTCCGGAGATATACCTCAGTAACATTGCGAAGAAGCGCTCCGACGCCATTCGCAAGGGTTTGCCCGACGCGCTCGACCTCCTGGTCATCTGTGCGGAAGCCGGCCTGACAGTCGATGCCGCCTTCAACCGCGTCGCCAGGGAACTGGGCCGCGCCTACCCGGAACTGGGCGACGAGTTCACCCTGACCGCGATCGAGCTGTCCTTCCTCAACGAACGGCGCAAGGCCTTCAACAACCTTGCTTATCGCGTTGACCTGGAGGCGGTGAAGGGCGTCGTCACGACCATGGTACAGACCGAGAAGTACGGTACGCCGCTCGCCTCCGCCCTGCGCGTCCTCTCGGCCGAATTCCGTAACGAGCGCATGATGCGCGCCGAAGAGAAGGCCGCGCGCCTTCCGGCGATCATGACCGTGCCTTTGATCCTGTTCATCCTGCCGGTCCTGTTCATCGTCATTCTCGGTCCAGCGGCCTGTTCGATCTCCGACGCGTTCAGCGGCGGGATCGGATAGCCGGGATCCCCGGCATCGACCGTAACGCGAAAGCCTGGTCGGCTCAGTCGGCCAGGCTTTCCGCGTCGAAGTCCCCGGCATTGTCGCGCACGCGGGCGAGCATGTCGCGCAGCGCCTCGCGCTGTTCGGGGCTCAGCACGTCGAACAGCTCTTCCTCGATCTTGCGCGCCAGCGGCATGATGCCGGCATGAACCGCCCTCCCCTCCGCAGTCAGCTCGAGCATGTGCGAGCGACCGTCCTTCGCATTGGGCGAGCGCTGTACGAGGCCGCGATCCTCCAGCCGCTTGCAGGCGCGATTGACCGGCACCTTGTCCATCAGCGTGAGCTGCGAGAGATCCCGCTGTGTCAGCGCGCCGCCATCGCCCAGCACCGCCATGATCCGCCATTCGGTCGTCTTGAGCGCGAACCGCTTGCGATACTGCTCGGCAATCCGGGTCGAAACCGCATTCGAGGCGATCGAGAGTTGGTAGGGCAGGAAGTCGGCAAGGCGCGGGGCAAGTTCGTGATTTGGCATGGCGCCATCCTTACCCCCCGGCGCAGTCAAGGCAAGTCGGTTGCGTGAGAGACTATCACCCTTGCAACTACTTGTATTCGGGCTCGTCCCACCAGGGGTAGAAGTCCGGCATGTCCTCGCTGACCGTGTCCGGATACGCCGGCGCGCGCTTCTCCAGGAAACTGGCGATGCCCTCCTTCGCGTCGTTGCTACGGCTGAGGCGATAGATCGCGCGGCTATCCACCCGGTGCGCATCCATCGGGTGCCCGCCCGCGCCATTGTGCCACAGCATCGCACGCGTCATCGCGACCGACACGGCGGACGTGTTGTCCGCGATCTCCCGCGCGATACCGACCGCAGCGTCCATCAGGTCGCCCTGCGGATGGACCGAGCGCACGAGCCCGCGCTCCAGCGCCTCGCCCGCATCGATCAACCGCCCGGTCATGCACCATTCCAGCGCGGTCTGCATGCCGACTAGCCGCGGCAAAAACCAGCTGCTGGCTGCTTCCGGCACGATCCCGCGCCGCGCGAAGACGAAGCCGAAACGCGCATTGTCGCTGCACAGGCGAATGTCGAACGGCAGCTGCATCGTCACGCCGACGCCAACCGCCACGCCGTTGCAGGCGCCGATCAGCGGTTTCTTCGACTGGAAGAGCCGCAGCGTCAGCCGCCCGCCCCCGTCGCGCACGCGCTCGTCGGAGAGGTCTTCCACCGGGTTCGGATCGGAGAACACATGGCCTCCACCTTCCGGCGTCAGGTCGGCGCCTGCGCAGAAGGCGCGATCGCCATGCCCCGTCACGATCACCGCCCGCACACTGTCGTCCGCATCGGTCGTGTCGAGCGCATCGATGATTTCGTCCATCATCGTTCGCGTGAAGGCGTTCATCTTCTCCGGACGGTGGAGCGTGACGGTGGCGATGCCATCGGCAATATCGAGCTTGATCTGCGTGTAGGACATATGTTGGCTTTCTCTCCTCTCAGTACCCCGACATGGACCGCATGTTACACGGTCCATGCAAGAAAAACCTGCCGACGTCGCACGGATTGTCTCTCGCGACACAGGTGAGAGCCACAGGTCGAACAGCTTCAGGTGCGGTGCGGGTGATCGTCATTACGCCCCGCATAATCGGCCCATACCGAGTAGGAAATCCCGCTCAGGGCGTGGCACCGCCGTCGGGATTGAGGAAGCCCTCCATTTCCGGCACCGGCCGCGCCGCCGCCTCTTCCTCGGTCGTCGCCGTACCGTTGGCCGCGATATCGTCGAGCAGCCACTTCATCTCCGCGATTTCCTTGCGCTGCGCGGTGATGATCGAATTGGCCAGTTCCTGCACGCGCTTGTCCTCGATATGCGCGCGTTCGCTGGTGAGGATGGCGATCGAATGGTGCGGGATCATCGCCGACATCCATTCGCTGTCGTCGATGGTCTGCTGGCTGCGGACGAGCCACAGCGCCACGGCGAAGGTGAGCACCGACACACCGATGATGATCCAGTTCTTCGCCCTGTTCCTGTACATGCCCCACATGAAAGCGAGCATGACCACGGCCATCACCGCGCCCATCACGAAGGTCATCCAGAACCGCGTCTCGCTCCACATGACATGGTCGAGCTGGTAGGTGTTGAGATACATCAGGCCGAACATGATGGCGGTGGAGGTCCCCACCATCGCCATGAACCGCTTGTAATTGCCTTCGTGCTTGCCGTGTTCGTTTGCCATCGTCGGCCCCCTATCTGTATCTTTCAGCGCTTCGTTTTCGCGAACAAATCGACCAGTTCGGAGAATTTCTGCCGCTGCTCGTCCTCGTCGCCCGAGGCGATTGCTCCTGCGACGCAATGCGCCGCGTGATTGCGCAGGATCTCATCCTCCGCCCGCGCCAGGGCCGATTTGATCGCCTGAATCTGGTGCAGGATGTCGATGCAATAGCGGTCTTCGGCGACCATCTGCTGCACGCCGCGCACCTGCCCTTCGATCCGCTTAAGCCGATTGCCGATCGCTTGTGTGTCACTCATGACCCTGTTCGCCCTTGAATACCCTAGGGGGGTATCTTAGACGGGGTGCCAGGAGATACAACCCGAGTGACCGAATTGCATACAAACCGCCGCAAATTCATGCTCGGCTCGACTGGCCTTCTGGCTAGCGGCCTTGCCATGCCCGCTTGGGCGAAAGGCGAAAGCCTGTCCCACGCGCAGCAGGGTTTCGGCGAGGTTTCGGGCGAGCGCATCGCGCTGTCGGTGGACCGCCACCATTTCGGCGTGGGCGGTCGCAGCGGCCATGCCATCGCGGTCAACGGCACCGTGCCCGGCCCCCTGGTCCGGCTGCGCGAAGGCCAGAATGTCCGCATCGACGTGACCAACAACCTCGCCGAAGACACCTCGATCCACTGGCACGGGCTGCTTTTGCCGTTCCAGTTCGACGGCGTGCCGGGCGTCAGCTTTCCCGGTATCAAACCCGCCGAGACCTTCACCTACGAATTCCCGATCCGGCAGAGCGGCACCTATTGGTGGCACAGCCATTCCGGCCTGCAAGAACAGGAAGGCCACTACGGCCCCCTCGTGATCGAGAGCGCCGAGCCCGATCCGCGCTACGACCGCGATTATGTCGTGCTGCTGAGCGAGTTCAGCCCGCGCCACCCGCATGAGATCGCGCGCATGCTCAAGGTCGGCGAGCACTATTTCAACTACCAGATGCAGACCGCCAGCGAAGGCGACATGACGCTGGACGAGCGGCTGATGTGGGGCGGGATGCGAATGAACCCGCGCGACATTTCGGACGTGACGGGTGCGACCTACACCTTCCTCCTCAACGGGCACGGACCGATGGACGGGCTGGAGTATCTGTTCGCGCCGGGCGAGCGGGTGCGGCTGCGGATCATCAACGGCTCCGCCATGACCTTCTTTAACATCCGCATTCCCGGCGTGCCGATGACGGTGATCGCTGCCGACGGGATGGATGTGGCGCCGGTAGAGGTGGACGAGTTCCAGATCGGCGTGGCGGAGACCTATGACGTTATCGTCAGGCCGCCCGCGGGCAGCCATGCTCTCGTCGCGGAGGCGATGGACCGCAGCGGCATGGGGCTGGCCTCGCTCACCTCGCACAGGGGCCATCGCGCCACCCCGCCCCCGCTGCGCGAGCCGGTCACGCTCACCATGGCCGACATGGGCATGGGTTCGATGGACGGCGCGCACGGCGGTGCGATGAACCACGATGCGCCTGGCGGTGGTCATGGCGGGATGGACCACTCGGGCATGAATGATGGCGGCGTCGAAGCGAGCGCGCCGATGGACCATGGCGCGATGGGCCATTCGATGCGCGAAACCTCGAAGCTGCCCCCCGACGTAAAGGTCGGCCCCGGGATCGACATGGTCGCGCCCATGCCGATGGACC
>JAPYPR010000099.1 GCA_029937545.1 Erythrobacter sp.
CAGCACAAACGCCGGATCCGTCCCGAGAATCGGCCAACCTGGTGCAACTCAGGCCAGAGGTCGACGCCGAATCCAGGGGGTGGGGGTTCTTTGCAGGGTTTGCGCCAGCGAGGCGGGGCGTTTGCTTAGCCGTTCTTTTCCCTCATGGCTGGCAAGATGGCCGATGCAGCATAGCCGACCAGCGCCGCGATAGGTGCCCACCACCATGAACCGACCGAGAACATCAAGCCACCATAATTATCGAGTCGACTCCACGGCAGGCAAAACAAGAACAGCGCGACGCCAACGACAAAACCAATAAAAAACCATGAGTTACTACCTCGATAAAATCGGTCAACTAAGACTGTTCCGAGGATGGAAATAATAGATGAAAAAACCGAAGCGGAGTACAAAGATGGAAAGTCGGGCATAAAAGTCTGAACATCTTCATGGGAACTGATCGTCGGGAAACTCATTTTGCTTGCCAACCACAAAATTCCAAGCGTCATCAAAGTACCGCAGGCGACTACACACAGTCTGATGCGTAGCCCTCTCCACTCTGGCGACTTCCAGTACGTGGAGCGCGGCGGATGAGGGAGTCGATCACCGGCGGTTCGCACGCGTAGCTGATTCAGATAATCGCGAAGTCCGTCGCCCTTCCGGGGAACGACCAATCTAAAGAGACCCTTGTAGTAATACCGACCACGTTCCACCTCAATCGGATTGTCGTTGACGTTCCGGCGATCGAGGCATGTGAGCCGCGAATCTTGAAGGTGCGTCAGATCAAAGTTCGCTGCATTGATGGCCGAATGTCGGAGCTCACGGTGAAACTCACCGATCAGCAGTTCACCGCTCTTGGTCAGGAATATTAACCATCCCGCTTCCCATGTTGACGGTCTACGATAATGGGCCTGGAAGTCGCTTTGTCGTTCTTCAATCTCGGTCTCGACTATCCAACCCTCAGTCGCAGGCCCTACAGGCGCAGCTCCGCCATTCCGCCATTCAACCCGCTGATGCGTCACAGGGGTGGCCCTGGTTTCCCGCGCTACATCACGGGCAAGTTGGCGCAGACTGACGGCATCGAGTGGCGATGCATCGTAGGCACCCTGGTCGAAATTGATAGCCTGATCAAATTTCATAAATTATGACCCTATCAAAGATAGACAATTCGGCAACTGCGAATTTCGACGAACCATTCAGGCGCGGTTGTATTTCAAATTAGTCAACGATGAGTCGCGCAGGGTTTTCCACCCTGGCCCTTACAGGCTGTGCAGTTCCCCGACGGGTAAGTCCCGGGGAGTGGTGGGAATCGGCTGAGGGCATCGGTCCAGGTCCGCG
>JAPYPR010000052.1 GCA_029937545.1 Erythrobacter sp.
CCTCTGGTGAAGTTACCGATATCGTGGCATCGCTGCGTTCGATGCCTTGGGGAACATTGAGAGCCGTCAGCTGCACTCCTTCCTGGGTGCCGGCAGCCGTAGACGAGACCCGTCCATCACAGGCTGAGGGACGTTGTGACAGAGTGCCAGATACAACACTGGGCTCCTTGATTTTATCCAGTTGTAATTCGGCTTCGCCGACTGCCAAGCCAGTAGCAGTAAGGGGGGTTTGATGACAGGCCGGTGGCGAATGTGTGCTAGGGAACACGTCGTGACTATGTCCCGGAGTTGGCGAAGGAGAGGACTCTGAATCTCGATTGCGCCCAATATTCTGTTGCTCAATATGTTCCTTTTCCAAAGAGACTGTGCCTGGCAACGCGGTTGTCGAAGGGCCGGTTTCTGATGCTTTGTCGGCTCTTCCATCCATGTCTACGTTCAAAGTATTAGCATCACTGAGAGGCTTGTTTCTAGGGGGCCATCTCACCAATGCAGTCGGAGGTGCTCGTGTCACTGGCCGCAATGACTGGATCGTCCGTTCGCTGTTTCTTTGTGCTCCTACAAAGAGGCCCGTCCGCTCCCCGCTATGATTAATTAGCATATACAGAAGATTGGACGGGAGATAAAACCTTGTCCTCTCCAACGCCAGCAGCCACGATGGCATTCATATCACAGTGCTCAAAATGGGGCAAGCTTCGAAACAAAGTGGACTCTGTCTGCCGGAAGGATTCTTCTTGAGCTGCCCAAGCAGTTTTTAAGAGGGTATGCTTGCTGAAACCACAACCTCGCTGTATCAGCAAACAGTCACTTTTCCATTGCAAAGTAGATTCGCGAATCAGGGCGGAGCACTTCGAAGCCAGTGCGCTCTTGTTAGGCTCTGTTGGAGGAAGGCTTGTCCGTTGCACGATGCTGTCGATGAGGGCCGAGAAGATAACAACTCTCGATGGGCCTACATGGTAGAGGTTGTGGCGATGCATCCATCGATAGATGTAATTAAGAAGCATTGGCGGCCATGAGGCATCCTGGAGAATCATGAGCAAGCTTCTCACTGTGACTTCTACACCACATACCTTCTCGAGGAAAGCGTCGTCAAGATTGCGAAGCGCTGACGCCTCATCTGGAGTCGGTCGAATGCTGTCAACATGCTGGGTATAACGATCTGTGTTGGCCATTGTAGTTGAGGGTGAGATTGGACTGAAAGACTGGCAGAGCTTCTTCTTCCTTTGAAATAGAATTTGCAGCTTGGAGACAAGACGATCATTACTCTGACCTAAGCCATTATACGAAACTTGGTAAGATTTGAGTTATCTCGACCGGCGACGAGAATGGCATAAGCCTGGCTAGGGACTCAAAGTTGGCGAGAACGGCATACGTCGCGGCGTCGAGATGGCATATGCCTAACTAGGGCTTAAAGTTGATAAGAACGGTATATTCCTAGCGTCGAGAATGGCATATGCTTCATTAAGGGCTCGATTTGACGAGAATGGCGTAATACCTGAAGCCACTAGCCTATATCGGCGGCTCCAGGATCAGTTACCACCCCTACCCCTGGCGAAAGTTAACTTTTCGCTAGTTCTGCACGCGTACTTGAATTTGTCCAGGGCAGGGAATAATGCCAACAGAAACCTCGTAAAGTTGCATTTCGAAGGATTCCGCCGATGATGTGGAAGGCAACAAAGCCGCTCCCCCTCCCTTTAGACCAATGTCAAAGTTAAGCAGTGCATGGGTTTATCTCGAAGGACATCTGCCGGCGACAGCGATGGACGCCGCTCGTCTCCTCAAGATGGACCCCATGGAAACATCTGACGAGGATCGAATCGATACATCAAATTTTCCCCGCCCATGTTCAAGCGTCTACAGTGATCACTTTGCGCTGCAGGACCTAGTTTATCAAGTTGACGACTTGATGAGAGACGGGCAGCTGAATACGATCGAGCAACTTGAGATGGAAAACTCAATACTACAGGAGGAGGTTGTACAGTATCAACGGACTTGGGATGCAATTCTAGAAATGTTTGATGAAGCTTATGATACGGCGCTCTTGCTTCGTTGTTCAGTCGAGGAGTGTGAGGAAAGAATATCGATTGCGCAGGCTGATTGGCTTGCATTGTGGGGCACCACAGGCGCAACAGAGGTGGGAAATTGGATTTGAAGAATAGAATTCGCCTTTAAATCACTTCAAGAAATCAAATGAAGCACCATCTTGATTCTCGCCATCCCCGCCTTCCATCGGTTCACCCCAGGTGCTGTTCTTGTATCCTCCTGTGTCACCACTCCTGTCATCCTCTGCAGGCCCCCCCACGGCAAGTTGGACCCAATTTCTAATAGATCGATTATTCTTATCCATGCTGGTGCAGTCAGTACATATTCTCGTAGTATGGAGTGAAATTCTCACGTTCTTTTAAACTTCCCTTCAAGCGCATTGAACAAATCCTCAGGATTGCTGTACTTCATGACTTTCTCGTCGATGCTACTCCACTTCTCATCCACCTCAACCCATCTTTCCTTAATCTCGTCGTGGTTCTTGGTAAGCTCGGTGTAGAGGAAGTTGAGCTTACGGCTGTGATTATCAACCTGTCGCCGGAGTTCATCAAAGTCTCGCCGGAGATCATCTTGTGTTCCGCCCAAAGCCCGTGAAGTCGGTTGCTTGGATGCTTGGATGTCTGCCAGCCCCCACGAGTGTGGGGATTGGGGATTTCGCGTGGGATCGGAGGGGTTCGTTAAGGAACTGCTACTCCTTACGTTGACAGACCCATAGCCCGGCTGGTATGGCTGCGGAGCTGATCGTCCACGGTAGCCATGTGGTCCAGAGTTCTGGTGAGGTGGTCTTATTGGGAACGAGGAGCCTTCGAATTGTTGCATGAATGGCACGTCCGCATCGAGCACAGCTGGCAGAAGCGCATCGTTCTCCGACCAGATATCGTCAGGGGGTGCTGCTTGCTGGGAGAATCCGGGACGACGTGCAGCTTGATCTGACCATTCAGAATTCATTATGATATGGGCAAACGAGAAGAAAGTGAAGTGTCAGGAGCCGCCAGGAGTGTTTGAGCAGAAGCAATGCAGACATGGCAGTGGCCAGCTTAAGACTTCATCTACCTGACCCGGTAGATTGGTAAAAGCTTTGGGAAACCGACAAAACCGAAAAACCAACAGCCAAGGTGGCCCCGAGCAGACCACCTACAGCCCATGGTTGAGAAATGACGTAGGAATGCTGTGTTCTTCCTTTACTTCACTGCTGCCAGCCGCCATGCTCTACTCTGTTTTCCAGATTTTCACGCGTCTCATACGGCTGCTGCCAAAATTGACATATGGCGATACTGAATTTTTGGTCGCAATTTCAGCAAAGCAGAATCGCACTGGAGACTTCCTGCACAGCTGGCGGTATTGGGAGGAGTTGCGCGACTCAGTGGACTCATGGCCGCGCGGCTGATCCCTGCGCTTGTCGACTGACATTATTGGCTTCGACTTGGGCTTGATCACACATTACTAGCTTAGCATTAGCGCCAGCGCGTAATTGGTGTCACAACAGCGTGTGCTGAGAAGGGAATCTGCTAAGATCTTGCTAAGGTCATATGCGCGAAAAAGCCGCTCGTCAACGTCGGCAGACCCAGGCATGTGCCTAGAAGAGCGAGCAACAAAGTGCAAACCTAGTCAAACCCTCATGTTAGAGACGGATTTCGCTGCGGATGGCCCGGACATAAAAGGGAAGACTGGATTGGATCGAGGCTTGACAGACAGCCAGACTAGCTACAGCCATGGAACATCTTGACCCGTCTCTACTTAGCCAACCAAACGTTGATCAGTCCTCCCTCTTTGAGAGCTACTGGGCTAATTGTTCGTAGGTGATCTCTCTCACCTCCGAGAGCCACGCTTGCCTATTCCATCATGACGAAGAGATCATCAGCAAATTCCAGGCGCAGATTGACCTAGCTAACAAACAGCTCTCCTGCCTTGAGAATAAGCTACGAGTAAGCATGGAGGACAACGAAGCTTCTCGATCGGCTCTATATGAGAGCGAAACTGCGCGAAACAACGAGATGCAGTCGCGAATGGCATTCCAACGACATCTCCAGCTAGAGCAGCACCTTCACAGTGGATGTGGGCCGACCCGCCTCTTACTTGAAGAGGGGGCGGAGCGGACCCGAATTGAGATGGACACACTGCAAATGATTAATGAGATGCTGCGAGAGGAGGTTCGACGCTACGAGAGCGTGATTGAATCCATGGCCACAAAACTTTCCACCTACGAGAGTGCCGCTGAAAGCCTTGTCACGTCATCTAAGGAACGGATAGAGCTCCCACAGGGGCATGAAATCCCTGTCTCGGACGGGGCAGGAACTCCAGACTCTTTCACATTCGTGACGGTTGACAACTGCCTCGATCCGTACCCCAATCCAATAGCCAACAATGGATGTTCTCCAGATGTGTCGATCAGCACCATAACCCCGGCCGCGCACCAGCCATCCCCTGTGATCAACCGGAAGCCCCGGAAGGTCATCAAGGAAACTGAGGGGGGAAGGAAGGCGAAGAAGTCCAAGAAGCAGAAGCCTCAGCAGGAAGGGAAGAATGAACCACTGTAGCTTTGTTAGTCGTGCGTCAAATAGATCAAGTGCCGTGAGAGCCATAGCATATGCATCTCCCCAAACTTCGATATGCCTGGATGGAGTAAACCCCCTCTAAAATTGGCATTATCCCAAATCGTCATCTCCCTGAGGGCAATGAAGCTTCAGGTGACAGCTTGAGTATGTTCCCCGTGAATAGATAAAGAGCCAGCACGATCACCCAATGCCCTCAACACAACAACACTAGACCATTCCTCCTGTATCGCATATCCACCAGAAGAGCACCGATCCTTACAGTCATGCGCCGAGCCACTCGATCGTCAACGAAGACCATTGCGTCAGACAAGCCAATGGAGCCTAAACCGATTGATCGTGAGATCATGCAAGTGGATGGGAGGACTGTCGCACTAGAGGCAACCCCCGAGCTGTTGGAAGCTGCGAAAAAGAAGCCGGTCCCGGGCTTGTCTCACAGGATCGATGAACTAACGAGAGAGAATGGTCGGTTGCGATTAGAGATCAGGTATCATCAGCAGATGCAGGAGGCGATCGAGGCTTTGCAGACAGATGTGAAGTTTGCGGTGGAAACCATGGAAAGGAGCATTTTAGAGTTCAACTCAGTCCAGGAGGTGGCAGAGGAGGACTGGCATCGCACGTTGGACGGGAAGTGACTAAGGTGGGGTCGGACGTGGTTAAGCGAGCATTAATATTTGCGGGGCAAGCGACACTTACCACACGCAACGCCTGTTCCCAATATGGGTCTTCTAGACGAGAGCGTCGCTGTGCCGCTACACGGATCAGCGGCGATCGACGGACCGAGTTACCCTTAGCCGAACTTCGCCGTTCGCTTATTCATGCGATTGTCGAAATCGTGCATGCCCATGCCTTGGGAATCTGCTTGAATAGGTGTCTGCTTATATAGGCTGCTTGAATAGGTGTCTGCCTGAATAAGAGTCTGCTCGAATAAATTCCCGTATGCATGCGGCATTTGCAAGGCGTACTTCATCTTTGTGCACGACCCATTGGTTCCGTGACTATATAAGCTAGGGATCTTTCCAGGTATAGCCGTCTTAAGCTCAGCAGTGCTTGTGAGATCAGTCAGATGTCTTCAGCCAACACCTCGCGCAACATGGCCGTCGCCAACGACATTGTCGCAGAACATTTCATGAAGACGGAACGCGCCAGTTTCCTCAAGAGGAAGTGGGGTATGCATAAAAAGATTGTGCAGCTGAAGAAAGTGTGGCCGTTTTGTGATATTGAGTTCAAGATCATAGACAATGCAAGTAGAAAGGTTTACCTGCTTCAGACGGCTCAGGGAGACCTTGATTCAATATCCTATCTGGT
Source organism: Erythrobacter sp. (assembly GCA_029937545.1). Taxonomy (GTDB): domain Bacteria; phylum Pseudomonadota; class Alphaproteobacteria; order Sphingomonadales; family Sphingomonadaceae; genus Qipengyuania. The sequence continues at coordinate 5,901 of JAPYPR010000052.1, forward strand.
ACATTCTTCTTCCCGGGTCTCTTAGCTCTTCTAACGCTTTGGCAGAAACGGAATTATCCAGACATGGTTGCAGAATCGCTCACCATGGATGACTTCACGACTGATGAGGAAGCAAACGAAGATGACGACGAAGATAGTGGTGGAGAGCGGAAGGCAAAGAGAAGAACAATGAAGAACAT
>JAPYPR010000053.1 GCA_029937545.1 Erythrobacter sp.
CCGACTGCCGAGCCTCAGGGCTATGTCACCTGTTCCAGCGCTAGTCTGTAACACTATCCCCCTTCTGTCCTAGCGCGTCCCCGCGCCTTAGATACATGATTAAGAAATGTCGTCCCCCGATAACAACCATCCTTCCTGCTCATCATGCCACCCAGCCGCCACGAACGTCTTAAAGAAAACCAACAAAACCTCCTTTCTCGTGTCCTCCGTCGCGGCTTCAAAATGCCTTCTTGCTCTCGTTGCGCGAAAGATCCTCGTAGGGTCTGTGTTGTTTCGTCCGACTCCGACCGGTGTGCCGAATGTATTCGTGCTGGTGGAAATACGAAGTGTGATGTCTGGGGTCCTTCAAAGAGTGACTGGCGCAAGCTGGAGCAGACAGAGGTCGACCTTTCCCTGGCGTGGGAGGAGGCCCAGCGTGATCAGCAGAGGCTGATCGAGCAGCTGTCTGCCCAGCAGGCAAAGATTTCCCGAATAAACAAACAAAGGGAAATGTTTCGTGCGAAAGCAGCCGAAATGCTGCGTCGTGGCCTTCGCTCCCTGGATGAGCTAGAGGCCGCCGAAGAAAAGGAGCGTCTGGCTAAGGAGCAGGCCGATGCCACTCCTGTGCCCGTCGATGTGGCCGAACCCTTGGATCCTGCCTTGGTAGACCAGTTGGCCAACTTCGACCCCTCAGACCCTATGTGGTCTGCCTTGGGTTTCGACGGTGACGGTTCTTGGGGTTCGCCTGGTTTCCTGACTGGAACTGTCGAAGCAGCCGCGGGCAGTTCAGGCTTTCCGTGAGTACCCATGAGTTTTCCTCCGTCCCGTAACCTTTCCATTTGACTAAATATTCTTGCTGACCCGTGGTGGTAGTCCTGGTATCGAGTAGCCTTTCTACTTCATACTCGTTTGGGTCATTTTCTGGTTGGAGCTCCTCGTTTGTTGCTAGTGGTGTTGATTCTGCTGCGGGTTCCAACAGGGAAATGTGGAACACGGGGTGCAATCGAGACCCCTTGGGTAGCTGTAGTTTGAAATTGACAGGCCCTACTTTCTCCAATATTTCGTATGGTCCTAGCTTCTTGAAGTCCAGTTTGGTACTTGGTCGTTTTGTTTTGATGTGTTTGCGTAGTAGGTATACTTTATCCCCCCTCTTTAGCGGAGGTCCCATACTTCGCTTCTTGTTGCTGTATTTTGCCGTTCTGAGTTTCGAAAACTCGATATCTTTGGCAAGTTGTGACTGGAGCTGTTGTAGTCCCTCAGCCAGTACCGTAGCTTGATGTGCCTGGACATTGTCTCTCCTTGGTTGCCGATAGGCTTCTGGTTCGTAGCCGTAGTTGGCAAAGAAGGGTGACATCCCTGTGGTTTCGTTCTTTGCGCTGTTATGTGCGAACTGCGCGAGTGGAAGGAATTCAACCCAATTGTCCTGCTTGTGGTTGACGTAGCTGCGTAGGTACTGCTCGAGTGATTGGTTCAGTCTTTCGGTCTGTCCATCCGTCTGTGGGTGGAAAGCCGTTGACATCTTGTGGTTTAGTCCCATCTGGTTCATAAGAGAGGTCCAGAACTTGGACGTGAACAACTTGTCTCTGTCGGATATGATTTCTTCGGGTAGCCCGTGTTGGCTGACTACATTCTTTTGGAATGCATACGCCAGTTCCTGTGCGTTGCTTCCTTCTTTGTAGGGTACGAAATGACCGAATTTGGTGCAAAGGTCTGTGACTACCCATATTGAGTCGAACTTGGTTCCTGTCATAGGTTCTTTGGACAATGGTAGCTTGACTATGAAGTCGAACGCTATCGACTTCCATGCTCTGTTTGCTGTCGGTGGTGACTGCAGAAGTCCGTAAGGTGCGTGTCTACTTGCCTTGCTTTTTGCACACAAGTCGCATCCCCCTACTATCCGTTCAACGTGCTTCCTCATCCCTGGGAAGTAGTAATCCCTGGCGATCCTTTCGAAGGTTCTTGCTACCCCTTGGTGTCCGTGTGCTGGCAGCGAGTGCTGTTCCTTGACGAAGTGTTGTCTTAGCTTGCTGGGAATGTAGACAAGTCCTTTAAAGCGTAGGATGCCTGCTTCGTCCTGGACGAAGTCTTCCGTTGGCGACTGTAGTACTCTCGTAGCGCATTCGTCCGTTTGATATGCGTGTTTGATTAGCTTCACGAGGTTGTCGTCTTCCATCACTGCAAGGGTTGCGAGGAGTTCATGGTTGTATTCCAACCCGTTGGCTCCTACCTTGAGTATGGCTCTGGGCCTTTCCGTTGGTTTGCCCGAGTAGTCTTTTCGTCGGCTGAGCGCGTCAGCTCTTGCGTTTTCCGATCCTTTCCGATACGTGATGTTGAGTTTCAGGGTGGATAATTCTTCTGACCACCTGACTTGTCGTCTATTCAGTATCTTGGTTGTGGTAAAGGATGTGAGATTCTTGTGATCCGTCCATACTTGGATCACATGTTTTGCTCCTTCGAGGTAGTGGCGCCACTGCTTGCATGCAGCCACTATAGCCAATAGTTCCTTATCGTGTACGTCGTAGTTGAGTTCCGCGGGTGAGAACGTCCGGGAATGGTACGCGATAGGTCGTAGTTTTCCGTCATGTTTCTGGCTCAGGCAAGCCCCTAGGGCGAAGTCTGATGCGTCGGTCTCCATGATTATTTCCAACTCTGGATCGTAGGTGGCTAGGACTGGAGCTTGTGTGAAACGTTCTTTCAGGGTTCGGAAGGCGTCTCGTGCCTTCTCGACCCACTTGAACTCCTTGTCCTTCTTCGTCAGATCCGTGAGTGCCTTGGCTACTGCGGAGTAGTTATGTATGAATCTCCTATAGAAGTTGGCGAATCCCAGGAAGGATTGTACCTCCGTGACTGTTGTTGGTTCAGGCCACGTGAGTACAGCCTCTACCTTAGCTGGGTCCATGCGGATTCCGTGTTTCCCCACGATGAATCCCAAGAAGTGGGTTTCTTCTTGGTGAAATTCGCACTTCTCTGGTTTGAGAAGAAGTTTTGCCGTTCGTAGTTTGGCCAATACCTTCTTCACATGTTGAATATGCTCGTTCTCGGTCTTGGAGTAGATGAGTATGTCGTCCAAGTAAGCGACTACGAAAACGTCGAGATACTCGTGTAACTGGTCGTTAATCATCCGTTGGCAGGACGCAGGTGCGTTCGTAAGCCCAAACGGCATGACTTGGTATTCGTACAGACCATAGCGTGTTCTGAACGCTGTTTTCCATTCCTCGCCTTTCTTCATCCTGATGAGGTTGTAAGCGCCCCTCATGTCCAGGGTTGTGAATATTGTTGCTCCTTGTAGTCGGTCGTGTAGCTCGTTGATCAAGGGCAACGGGTACCTGTCCTTGATGGTTATGCTGTTGAGCATACGGTAGTCGACACACAAGCGGAGTTTTCCGTCCTTCTTCGGGACGAACAGTGTTGGGCTGGCGGCGGATGAGGTGGATGGTCGTATGAAACCTTTCGCTAGGTTCTCATCGATGTATTCCTTCAGGTGTTGTAGCTCTGCTGCGGATTGTTGATATATTGGTCCGAAGCTAGGCGTCTTTCCTGGTTCCAGGGGTATCTCGTGGTCCCATGGTTGGTGCTCTGGAAGGGCCTCGTTCTTGGGTCCTTCGAGGAATAGTGACTCGTATTCCTTGTACGCTGCTGGTATTCGCTTCAGCACGGAGGCCTGGGTGGGGTCCTCTTTAGTCAAGAGAGTTGCACATAGCTCTTCTTGCTTCAGGATGTTCGTATCCTGGTCGAGTGCCTTGCGGTCGCTTCCGCACTGGCAATGGTCCAAAGTGATTCGTTCCTTCCACCAGTCTATGGTGGGGTTGTGGAGCGATAACCATGGCATACCTAGTACCAACTTGTGAGTTCCAAGGTTGGTGACATCGAACTCAATGTCTTCAGTATGTCCTCGCAATGTTTTCATGTCCAGCTTATCGGTCTGAATGGTCACCTGTCCATTCTTCGACCCGATAGCGTCCCCATCTAGTGCGAATAGATGATATGGGCGTTCCTTCCTGACCAGCTTAAACCCGTGGCGTATAGCTGTCGTATGGTCCATGAAATTACCCGTTGCTCCAGAGTCTACCATTGCTCTGAGCGTTATTCCGTTGATATGAACGGTCAGGAAGAGTTGCTGTCCTCTTCCTGTCATACACAAATCCTTGTCGTATGAGGTCCTAGGCTCTTTGTGAACACTCGTCGGTGGCCTATCGTCGGCGAGGTCTCCTAGTTTTTTGAAGGTTCGGGCGCCGTTGGCAGTTCCCCGAGGGAGATGACTGGCTTGTCGTCGTCAAAGAACACCGGTCCTTGGCGTCTTGGCCAGTAATCCGCGTCAATCTTACTGGAGTAGTGGACTATGCATGAGTGGTTCCAACAGGACGACCATGCGAGTTCCGCGTGTCGGGGGTGATCAATCGCCGTCACGTCTCTTTCCCCTTGAAGTTTGCGTATCTCTCCTTCACATTCTTTTCTCATTTCCCTGCAGACCTTGAGCCTCATCCTGAGCTCTGGCATATATTCCACATTCTGAGTGAACGCCTCCTGGTATTGTTGGCTTCGTCGGACTGCGTCGTTAGTTTCGCTACGTCCGTGGTTGTATCCACTCGTGATGGTGTGAATTCGCATCATATGCTCTGCGAACACATCTTTTACTGCCTTCCAGTATTGGATGGATTCCTCCACTTCCTCTTGGGCGGGTAGTCGTTCTTTGACTTCTGCGAGCTCCTGCTCGAATATTGATTCTGCTTCCTGGTGTGCTGTCCAGACTAGCTTCTCCCCGGCTGATATGGTGTACATGAGGTAGTCCTCCGGCGACATTTCGGATCCGTCCGAGATAGACACCTCGTCCGAGTCTTCGCTGTCACTAGATTCTTCCTTTTTATGAGTTTTGGTCGCCTTTTCGCCGATATCGAGTGCTTCCGCCGCGCGGGTCAGCTCTCCTAGCTGGTCTAGTTGGTCCAGTTGGTCGCCAGCTTCCTTTGCTGCGTCCTCTTGTGCCCAGGTGGCGTTAAGCATCATTGGTCCGTTGTATTCTTGGTTGTACCCTCCCCTTCCTTGGATAGTGGCGTTCAATTGTTTACCCGATGGGTATCCTTGGGAGCGTCTTCCTCCACCCTTGCAGTTCCTTGCAAGGTGGCCTGGCTTTCCACAATTGAAACATGTTCGGTCTTGCATGTGTTTGTTTCGCTGCTGTGGCGATAATTCCTTTCGTTGAGTGGCGTCGAGCTCCATGGGGTCTCCGTATCCCTTGGAGTGGTTTCCACGGTTTCTTCCCTCGCCCATTCTCTTGTAGTTGGGATCATACTTTCCTTTCTTTTCCATGTTACGCTCGTACCAGTCGTTGTCGATCTTGCAGGCGGCCTCGATGAGTGTCTCGAGAGTGTCCGTGGTGCCGCTGTATCGGAGCAGTTCGTCCTTGACGAAGTCCTTCAGACCCTTTCGATACGCGTAACTGAGCGCTTCGTCTCCCCATTCCGTGCGGGTAGAATAGCGTTGGAAGTCTCGGGTGTAGGCGGTCGCCGACCCTTTCTGGCGGAGCGCCTCTATGGCTCGTTCCGCTTCCTTACGTTCGTCCATGACTCCGAAGTTGGCCTTGATTTCTGTGACAAATCCTTCCCAAGTGCCGAAGATTTTGATGGTGGTGTCCTCTGCCTTTCGTTCGTTGATGACCCCATTCTTATCACTCCACACAAGGTAGTCCTCAAGGAACCCTTCGATCCAGTTCAGGGCCTTCCCTTCGAGCAGCGTGACTGCCCAAAGGACCTGTTCGGTCTCGGATCGAAAGCGGTCTCCATTGAACTTGATGTATAGTCGTAGTTGGAGTAAGAACCCGTGAAGTCGGTTGCGTTCACCGTTGAAGGCTTCAATTGACTTGTACTTGAGGTTCTTGTCGATTTCTCCAACAAGTGCCGGTCTCTCTGGGGTGGACGACGTAGGAGTTGTTCCGACTGTGGAACCCATTGTTGATCTGACGTGTGCGCCGGTACCTGTGGGTGCGGTGCTTAAAGTGTAACGTACGGTCGGGCTGGTGTTGCTCGAGAGTGCGAAGGTAGGTTGGTT
>JAPYPR010000054.1 GCA_029937545.1 Erythrobacter sp.
GTCGAAATCTAGATTTGTTGTTGCATTAACAAATTGCCGGGTTAGGTTCAGGAACTAAGAAATCGATGCCGCGGAGAGGATCCCCTTGAATCAAGAGGATCTTATGAGCAGAAATTCCCTAGTCGGTGAACATCCCGGCCTTACCCTAAACCTCAAAGATTGCGGGCTTTATAGGGTGGGCGGTACTATCGGCTCCGTCTGGCCAATCATCGCTTTATCGACCGCCGGCTTGCTCGCAGGATTTGCTGCTGGTTTATTTGGAATAGGCGGCGGCTTTGTTGTCGTCCCTGCGCTGATTGTCACTCTGCCGTTACTGGGTGGAGACGCTTCTGAACTGGCACATGTCGCAATCGCCACATCGCTTGCTACCATCATCATCACGTTATTGCGTTCTGTCTTCGCCCACGCCCGCCGGGGGCGGTCGACTTTGAAACGATCAAAGTCTGGAGTCCGTGGATTGTCATGGGTGTCGGCGTCGGGATCATGATTGCCGCCCGTATTCCCGGCACAGTTCTGGCCTTAATTTGGGGTCGGAGTCATCATTATGGCGATGCACTTCCTGTTTCCTTTCCTATCCGGAAAAACGGTTGGCGACCAAATGCCGAGGGATGGATTACGGGTTGCGATCGCGGGATCGGTCGGGGCTTTTTCCGCAATGTTAGGGATCGGTGGTGGGACAATTGTCACCATCGTTATCACCTCATGCGGACGCACTATTCCCAACGCCATCGCGACGGCGGCGGGCTTTGGCTGCGTTATCGCTATCCCGGGTATGATCGGTTTCATGATCCTTGGTTGGGGACAGCCCGGATTGCCATTCGGATCGTTGGGCTATGTCGATATTCCAGCGGCTATCGCGATATCCTCAACCTCGATCATAACCGCGCCGCTGGGCGTGGCAGTCGCGCACCGATTAGATCAGGCCATACTGAAGCGCGTTTTTGGCATCTACCTGATATTCGTAGGCATTTTGATGATCCGGAATGCTCTTTCCCTGCAACCGCTGATTTAAATGGAGTATCCTTATCATGACCCTGGAACTGGACAGACGATCACTATTGGGCGCAGCCAGCGTTGGCGCGGCGCTTATGATGAGCGACGGTGCTGCTATTGCGAAAGTGGCCGAAGCTGAAAAGCCGTTATTCGGTCCCGCTCCGGGGATTGCGTTACTATCGAGGAACGAAAATCCTTATGGCCCTGCGCCCAGCGCCATTAAGGCAATCTATGATACGGCATCCAAGGGATGTTATTATGCCGATGTTGGCCTGAAGACATTAACCGAGATGATTGCCGAACGTCACGGCGTGGGAACTGAGAATGTTGTTGTAAGCTCAGGTTCTACCGAGGCGCTGTGCTCTGTCGCGCTGGCTTGGGCCGATAAAGGTGCGATATTATGTCCCGAACTTTTCTGGGACACGACCGTTAATTATGGAGCGAAAAAAGGTGCCAATGTCGTCCGTGTGCCGCTCGCCGATGACATGGGAATTGATCTGGATGCGATGACGGCGGCTCTTAGTCCGGAAATCGGATTAGTCCATATCTGCAATCCCAACAACCCGACCGGCATGGTTCTGGATGGTGATGATTTGCGCGGCTTTATCCGCAAGTCTTCTGGCGATGCGACCATTCTGATCGACGAGGCCTATAATGAGCTGACTGACAAGCCTGAATATAGTTCGGTCGTAGATTTGGTGAAGGAAGGGCATGACATCATCGTCTGCCGTACCTTCTCGAAAATATACGGCATGGCTGGAATGCGCGTTGGTTATGCCATTACCTCGCCCGAGAATGCAGAGAAAATTCGCGGCTATTTGATGAGCTTTGGCGGCAATACGTCTGGCCTGGCCGCTGCCATTGCTTCCCTTAATGATATCGGTTTCACCCGCTATTCGAAAAACCGGATCGTCGAAGCGCGCAGCAGTATAATGGATACACTCGACGGACTGGGAATGGAGGTTTTACCATCCCAAACCAACTTCCTTTACGTCAAGGTTCCCGATGCGGACACCGTGCAGGCACAAATGGCGCAGCGCGACATCATGATCAGGGGTTCATATGGTGACCAGTGGAAGAACTGGTCGCGCGTAAGCACCGGAAAGATCGAGGATGTAGAGCGCTATAACACTGCTTTAATTCAATTATTCGGCACATAAAAAATAAGCCACACAATTGGGAGAGGTTGGGGCGCGTAAACTCCGCACCAAGTCCAAAAAACATATCCAGGCCGAATACGGTCGTCAAAAAAGGGGCCTTTTTCCATGTCATACTCTACGGTTACTTCTTTCCGTTCTACTACAGCCTTAAGCGCCGGAGGGGCCGCTTTAGGCATGTTTCTAGCTCTTGGTGCTTCCCCGCTTCATGCACAGGAAGCCGAAACGCAGGCCGGTGATGAAGACAACGTCGCAATTGTCGTTACGGGACGCCGTGTTTCCAAGGCCGATCAATCAATCGGTACGGATCAAGTCACCAATACTGTTGCTGTCACCCGCGAGGCGCTTTTGTCTGCGCCATCAGGAGTTTCGGGGTTGAAAATGCTGGAAGCCCTTCCGGGGTTCAACGTCCAGACAGATGGCGCATTGGGTCTTTATGAATTTGGCAATAGTGTGCAGACTCGGGCCTTCAATCTCGATCAGATCGGCTTCGTCGTTGATGGTATTCCAACCGGCCGCTCTGACGCCTTTGGTGGCAGCCCCGTCTTTCGATATGTCGACAACGAAAACCTTGCTGTTGTCGAAGCTTCGCCCGGCGCGGGCGGTGTCAGTCTGCCCAGCTATTCGTCGCTTGGTCCGATTGTCCAATATTTGTCTATCGAACCGCAGGACGAACTCGGCCTGTTCGTGTCGCAGACTTTTGGCGAGGATGACCTCAAACGCACCTTTATTCGCATAAACACAGGAGAAGTCGGTCCGTTCAAGGCCTACGTCAGCCGCACGAAGCTCGACAGTGATTTGTGGCGCGGTGACGGATCGGTCGACCGAGAGCATTGGGAGGGACAAATTTATGCTGATCTCGGCGGCGATAGCTGGGCGCGGTTCAAATATGTCAGAAACGATTTCTTTGACTATGACTCGCCGTTTCTGACGCTGGACCAATACCAATCGACCACACCTGACCGTGAAGGCAATACTGGCCGCGACATCGGCTATTATGAACTTCCTGACCCAACAACGCCCGGCTTTATGCCGACGACCCCAGGGATTGATTATTCAAACCCTGCATATGCTAGCACCTATCGTCTGGCGATCAATGCGCGCAAGGATCAGCTCTTCGGCCTGACGTTTCATGCCGGCATTGCTGACAATTTTTCTGCTGAAACGACGCTCTATTGGGAAGACAAGAGCGGCTATGGCGTTTCACCGGAAAGCTACGACAGCGTTCGAGGCCGCTATGACCGTCAGCTAGAGGCTGGATTGCCTGTCACCGCGCCCAGGGGCGTTGCTTACGGCCTATCGACCGTGGGCGGCGATCGATATGGGATCGTCACCAAACTCAGCGCTGAAATTGGCGCGCATAGCATCGAGGCGGGTATCTGGGCCGAACTCGACAAATATCACCGCGGGCAACGACGTACCAATCTCACCGGGGGCAATCCTGCAGGGGAACCCCTGCTCGATGAGATATCCTATTTCCGCCGCGACTATGATTCCCAGCGCGATACAGCCCAGCTGTTCCTGCGCGATTCAATCTCTTTGTTAGATGACCGCCTGACGGTCGATCTCGGGATTAAGGCGTTGATCCTCGATTATTCGCAGAGCGGCTTTCGCGATTATAACGACTATTATCTGGTGGAGAACGGCGTTGGTGTGCCCGGCTATGGGCCGCAGTTCAATACTGCCCATTATAAGGATATGTTTCTACCAACCGCGGGCCTTCTTTACAAAATTGACGGACGAACCCAGATTTTTGCGTCCTATGCCGAAACAATGGCGTCGCCTAAAGGATTGGACGACATCTACTCGGTGGCAACCATCCCGGCAGTTCCGGCACCTGAAGCGGAGACAGCCCAGAACTACGAGCTTGGTATCCGTACCAACCAGCCGCAATTTTTCGGCGCGCTTGCAGCCTATTATACCAGCTTTGATAACCGGATTCAGTCGATCTCGGGTATCCTGCCGGGATCAGGCGGGCGAACAGAAACCTTTTACCAGAATGTTGGCGGGGTTGACGCTTATGGTGCAGAATTCACAGGTTCTTATCGTCCGTATTTCCTGAACGGGCTGGCCTATTTTAATGCCAACGTTACCTACAACATCGCGAAGTTCCAGGATGATCTGCCAACGGTCAGTTTGGACGGAAATTATCTTCCCGACAGTGCCAAATGGATTGTCTCGGGCGGGGTCACGGTTGAACCCGCACCATGGTTGATTGCCAACCTCTCCGGCAAATATACCAGCAGTCGATTTGCTGATCTGCAAAATACCGATGCCTTGAAAACTGACGATTATGTCGTCTTTTCCGGTTATGTCGATGTTGGAGACGGCTTTTCGCTTGGGCCGCTCAAAGGGTTACGGTTCCGGCTGAATGTCGACAATATCTTTGACAAGGACGTGCTGTCTTTTGTCCTACCTATCGGCACCAATTTTGCGGTATATCGTCCGCTGGCACCGCGAACGGTACAGGGTACTTTGAGCGTGGAGTTTTGATCCCATGAGATATGGTCTGACCATCTGTGCCGTATTGGCCATATTTTCGACGCAGGCTGCAGCAGAGCCGAGGGCAGAGATGCCCCCGGCGGCCAGCGCACTCCACGAAAGTCTGATTACTCTTGATACACACCTTGATACGCCCGCATCGCTTGACAGGCCGGACTGGGAAATCGCTGACGAACATGATGTCCATCGCGATCACAGTCAGGTTGACCTGCCGCGTATGGAAAAGGGAGGGCTGGATGGTGGCTTTTGGGCGATTTATACGCCGCAAGGACCGCTGGACACAGAGCATTATCAAAAGGCGCGGGATTTTGCGATTATGCGCGGCCTGAGCATTCGTGAAATGGTTGCCGCTGATACTGCCCATTTCGCCCTTGCCACGCAAACCGAGGATGCAGCCGCCATTGCCGCCGATGGCAAGCGGATCGTGTATATGAGCATCGAAAACGCCTATCCGCTGGGCGAAAATGTCAGCTTGATAACATTGTTTCATGACATGGGCGTAAGGCTGGTCGGGTTTGCCCATTTCGCCAATAATCAATTCGCGGACAGCTCCACCGATCCGAAGGGGGAGCAATGGGGAGGCCTGAGCCCGCTAGGTAAAGACCTGCTTGCGGAGATGAACCGGCTGGGAATTGTTGCGGACGCTTCGCACAGTTCTGATGCTGTGCTCGATGATATGCTCGAGCTTTCAACCAGTCCGATCATCCTGTCGCATTCGGGCTGTAAGGCGATTTATGACCATCCGCGCAATGTGGATGATAATCGCTTACGGGCGCTGGCAGCAAAGGGCGGAGTTATTCAGATCAACTCTTTCGGTAGCTATTTGCGGGAAACGGAAAAAAATCCTGAGAGGATGAAGGCGCTGGGTGCATTATTTGGCAGTCTTGGCGACGGAAAAATGACACGCGAAAGCTACAAAGCATTTCTCGATAGATGGAACGAAATTGATCGTCTTTATCCTGCCAAGGATGTACCAGATTTTGACGATTTTATGGCTCATTTGCTCCACGCATTGAAGATTGTGGGACCAGACCATGTTGGCATCGGTCTGGACTGGGATGGCGGCGGCGGTGTTGTCGGCATGGAGGATGTCGCAGCGCTCCCAAAAATCACAGACGCGCTCTTAAGCGCAGGCTATACAAGACAGGATCTGGAAAAAATATGGTCCGGGAACACATTGCGGGTTTTGCGTGCTGCCGAAACTCACGCCGAGTTGGCTCTTGTCAGACTTAACGGATTTGATTGAATATTGGCACCGGTTGTCTAGG
>JAPYPR010000019.1 GCA_029937545.1 Erythrobacter sp.
ACCATCGCCATCGCAGCCTTCGTCACATGGTGGATCTAATGAGTCCGGACCCTAATGAGTCCGGACCCTAATCAGCGAGAAAGTTCAGCAATCTCCCGATCGAGGTCGCGCAGCACTTCGCGGCGCGTCTCGGCGGAAAGATTGGTGCTGTGCGCAATGCCTGCGCGTGCCCGCTTCAGCGCCTTGAGAGCCACCCGGTCGCCGGTCGTTTCGCAGATATACATCGTCACGCGGCCGTCGCGGCCCTCGATGCTTGTGACCGGCGCATCCGGATAGCGACAGGATTCCACCACTTCCGGCACATGGCGCATGGCCAGCTCAACCGATTTCTCGATCTCTTTGATCTCGGCGTCGCTCATTCCGTAGGCGTGCGCTTCGGCGCGGTCCTGTTGGGCGATTGCGTGCTGCACACGCCCTTCGGCCCACTGGATGCGGCCCTCTGCCCACTGCTTGCGGCCCTCGGCATAGGCGACGCGCCCGTGCGCCCATTCCTCGCGGCCCTCCGCCCGTTCCTCGCGAGCCTCGAGGCGAGCTTCGCGTAGCTGCTGCTGTTCGCGCAATTTGCGGCGCTCCTCCTGGTGCTCCAAGCGCTGCTCGCGCAGCTCTTCACGCAGTTCCTCGCGCTCTTCTTCGCTCCACACCTCTGGTGCTGCGGGCGGCTCGGAAGCTAGCGGTGCTTCCGGCGGCAGAGGTGCTTCCGGCACCGTGGGTGCCAGCGGCATATCCGGCTGGAACGCTGCGACTGCCCCCTTGTCGTCGGCAGGTGCGGCAACTGCGGTCGAATAGCAGATCGATCCGGTCATCGGCACCGCCAGCAACGAAGCGGCAATGGCGGATCGCGCAACCATGCGGCGGCGGTTCGATACGTCTTCCATGGACAAATTCCTCAAACGGTGAATGATGGATTTGTCCCCCAAAACCGGACACGCCATCGGGGCAGCGAGCGCGGGGCGCGGGGCTGCCTGCGGGCGGCGTGCAAAATCGGCGATCACTCCGGCGTAAACCGCGCGCTCTTCGCGAGGGCGAGCGGCGACGACGCGGGCATCGCACGCAGCCTCCTGGTCGCGGCGCAATGCGGTCCAGCCCATATATCCGAGTGGGTTGAACCAGTGCGCGGCGAAAAGCGGCTGCAAGAGTATGTTGGCGAGCAGGTCGTGCCCGCGATGATGGGCCAGTTCATGCTCGATCGCGAGATCGCGGGCGATGCGGTCGCGGGCGGTCATGAAGCCCGAGGGCAGCGCGATCACCTTGTCGAGCACGCCGAAGGCCAGCGGGCCCGAAATTGCGGGCGTTTCGATGAGGCGGATGTTGCCGACCTCGCCCACCGGAACCGCGTCTTCCAGCAGTTCCTCGCGCAGCCGGGCGTAGAGCCAGAAGCGGCGAACGAGGAAGATGCTTGCGCCGAGCAGCCAGATGACCGCCAGCGGCGTGGTGAAATCGGTCGGCTCGGGCAGCGTCTGCAGTGGCGCGGCCATGTCGGCGTGCGTAAAGGCAGCGAATTGCGGTTCGGCGACGGTGCCAGGCTCGAAAGCCATCGGCTCGGCAGCGGGAGCCGGTGTCGTCGGGGCCATCCAGGCGGGCAGCGTCATCGGTGGGATAATCAGGCGCAGCGCGGGCAGCGCCCACAGCGCATAGGCTGCGCCTGCCCCCAGATGGCGCGCGACCAGCCGGCGGGCCAGCAGCACCAAGGCAATCAGCGCGCCTGTCCATAAAAGCGTATCGAGCAGGAACCAGTCCCAATATTCTCGCAAAAGCTCGGTCATCTGCGCATCTCCCTCAAGAGCGCTTCGATCTCGTCGAGATCCTTGTCGCTGAGCGCCTCGTTCTCAGCAAGTTGCGCGAACAGCGGGGCTGCACGACCGCCGAACAGACGGTCGACGAGGCGGCGCGATTCGGTGCCGACATAATCGGACCGTTCGATCAGCGGGTGGTAAAGGAACTTGCGGCCCAGCGGCTCTGTCCCCAGTGCGCCTTTCGATACGAGACGGCTGAGCAGCGTCTTGACGGTCGGCATGGACCAGTCACGTTGCGCGCAGACCCGGTCGCAAACGTCCGATGCGCTCATGGGGCTGTTTTCCCACAGCACTTCCATCACCGCATGTTCGGCTTCGCTGATCCGGTCACCGGGCGCGTCGTTGCGCTTTGCCATCCACTTGCTCCCTGAGCGTATTCCGTACGATTACGTCTGTAGCCATTCCGACTACGCATGTAAACCTTTTATTCGTAGAGCATAGCATGGAACACAGATTGGAGCGGAGCGCTAAGCCCTTGCGATCTACAAAAGGACCAAGCGACCCGATGAACGACACCGACCGCCAGAAAATCCTGACAGCGCCGCAGTTGCGACTCATCGGTAGCGTCGACGAGGCGATGTATGCCGAGTTCCGCAACCAGCTCAGCGCTGCGCCGCAGGACGGCCCGCTGGTGATTGCCATGACGACCCTGGGCGGCAATCCCGAAGTGGCGCGTGCCATGGCAGACGACGTGCGCCTGATCCGCGATGCGGGGCGGACGATCTATTTCCTCGGCAAGGCGGCGGTCTACTCCGCCGGGGCGACCTTCATGGCAGGATTTCCGGTCGAATGCCGGTTTTTCACCAAGGGCTCCAGCATCCTGCTGCACGAGCGGCAGATCGCGAAGACGATCAATTTGAACGGCCCGCTAAGAAGCTGCATCGCGCAGTTGAAAGCCGCGCTGAACGAGATCGAACATTCGATCGACATCGAGGAAATGGGCTTCCGCGAGATCACCGAGAATTCCGAAGTGGATTTCGAAGAGGTCCGCGAGAAAGCGCCCGACAATTGGTACATCCCCTGCGAAGAAGCAGCCGAGCGCGGGCTGATCGCGGGTGTGATCTGAATGTCCTCCGTGGCATGGTGCGCGGTATGACCAAGCGACTCGCTCTTGTTCCCCTCGCCCTGTTCGCCGCACCCCTCGCCGCGCAGGACACCGACATTGGTGCCCTCCCCACTCCCGCGAGCGAACTCGTCGTGCTGGACACGACGGCAGGCGACATCACCGTCGCGCTGGAGACGGAGCGCGCACCGATCACTGCCGCCAATTTCCTGCGCTATGTCGACGAGGACCGCTTCGACGGCATCGTTTTCTATCGCGCCATGAGCCTCGACTATGGCGAACCGCCCAACGGTTTGATCCAGGCCGGCACGCAGAACGACCCCGACCGGATCCTGCCCGGCATCGCGCATGAGCCGACCAGCGAAACCGGCCTCAGCCACACCGACGGTGCCCTGTCGATGGCCCGGCTCGATCCGGGCACGGCGACCGGCGATTTCTCCATCATGATCAAGGACCAGACCGGGCTCGACGCCATGCCCGACAGCGACGATCCGAACGAGCGGGCGGGCTATGCCGTGTTCGGCTATGTCGTGGACGGGATGGACGTGGTGCATGCCATTCACGCAATGCCGACCGATCCCGACAAGGGCGAAGGCTGGATGAAGGGCCAGATGCTGGCCGATCCGGTGGTGATCGTCGATGCGCGGCGGTTGGAGCAGGTGACCGACTAACACTCCTCTGCGGTGTTCTCCGGCGGCGGTCCGGGCGGGACGCGCACGGGGTGTTGCCAGAACGGGTCGCTCTCGAGGCGGTGATTGTCGCCATAGGCCTCGGCCAGCGTTGTGTAGAGTTGCGGGTCGTAGGCAGCGAGGTCCTGATGGTTCAGGATGCGCCGGCCGTCGAAGGCTTGCAGGCGGTTGGAATCGAACCAGAACTGCGTGCCTTCCGCCCAATACTCCTGGATAGTCGTCGTGGTGTATTCGTTAAGCCAGAGATCGGTCGCAAGCGCGTTGTCGTACGCCGCCTGCACCCGCGCATAAAGCGCCGGATCGACGGCATGGATCGCGAACAGGACGTTATGCGCCATCTCATGGACGTAGATCGTTTCGCCGAAATAGCGGCTGACGGGCAAGCCGAGAACGTCCTCTTCGGAGCCGACCGTCCGCTCTCCCCCGATCGCGCGCGCCCGGTTGTCCCAATATTCGCGGTCCGACAGCCGCCCGATCCGCGTGTCGTAAAGCTTGCGCTCACAGCGTGTGAGGCGTGGATCGTCGAAGGCGGGCTTGGTCCAGTCGGCATTCTCCGGCAGGTCGAGCAGCGCTTCGTCAACCGCCATTATCGCGACGCGATAATCGTTCGCCGCCATCCATTCGGCGAGTTCGGGGCGATGGGCGAACATGCCCCGTGCCATGTCGCGGGCGGCGAACAGCGCCTCGTCAGGCACTCTGGCGGAGGACAGAATCGGGATGCCGCGCGCGGTGACCTGCTTGGTGTAGAACGGCGGTGCGCTCAGCTCCGGCGATGGCGCAGTCGGGCCGGTCGCGCAGGATGACAGCGCGGCAGCGAGCAACAGCGCGACGGCGCCGCGCCGTCTAGTCGCGCGGCTGCCGGGCAAGCCTGCCAACCAGGATCGCAGTGCGCTTGGCCTGCCGCGCGATCGTCGTCAGATCGATATATTCGCCCTCCGCATGGCTGCCGCCCCCGCCCGGGCCCATGCCTGCAAGCCCATCGACATAGGGCGCGACGAAACTGATGTCCGCAGCACCGCGGCGCGACGGCGGGTAGGGTTGCTGCTCGTCCAGCCCGAGATCGGCATTGATGCGATTGAGCTCGGCGAGCAGGTCGCGATTGCCGTGGGTCGGTGCCATCGGCGGATAGCGGGACTCGAACTCGAACTCAGCGCTGGTGCCGGGCAGGTTGTCCGCCACGATGGCACGCATCTTCGCCACGATCCGCTCGTCCTGTTCAGGCGTCAGCGTGCGCAAATCTCCGCGCGCGACGGCCAAGGAGGGAATGATGTTGGTCTTGCCTTCGGTAGTCGCGGACAGCTCGTCCTCTGCCAGCTCGCCCGGGGTGCCACCGGCGAGAAGGCCGACGTTGAAGGTCGCGTTTTCTTCCGGCAGCTCGGCCCGGAAGCGATCGAGAATGCGCACCATCTCGTAGACCGCGCCGTAGCCGGAACTCTCGGAGAAAATGCCGGAGCTGTGGCCACTGGCCGACCGCGTGGTCAGCGTCCAGTTCGACGAAGACCGCCGCGCAATCACGCCCGCATCCTTGCCGTCGAGCGTCGATAGCCCCTCGAACCCCAGAGCCACATCCGCCCATTGCCCTGCCTCGATGAGGTCGCGGCGGGCCTCCTCCAGCGGGTCGCCAGCATCTTCCTCGTCGCCGGTAAGCGCCACCACGATGTTCGCGCCCTCCAGCGTTCCGGCGGCCTGCATGGCGCGCAGGGCCGACAGGATCACGATGACCCCGCCCTTGTCGTCGAGAATGCCGGGTCCGACAGCCCGGTCCCCATCCCGCACGAAGCCCGTGAAGGACGATGATGGCTCGAACACCGTATCGAGGTGCCCGATCATCAGGATACGCTTGGTATCGGAATCGCCGAGACGACGCGCGAAGAGGTGCCCCGCACGGCCCGCCGCCGACTGGTCGATCCACTGGACCGTAAAGCCGAGCTCTTCGAACGCCGGCATCAGAATATCCGCGACGGCCTTCACGCCTTCGCGATTATGCGTGCCCGAATTGACGCGGGTGATCTGCTCGAGCGCATTCACATCACGCTCGAAGCCTGCATCGACAGCCTGGACGGCCGCCTGTTCCGGCGCGGAGAGCTGCGCCGATAGCGGGCTGGCCAGCAGGACTGCTGCAATCGCGCCCGCTGCCAGTCCCGCGATCCGCATCAATACACCCGCTTCTTCGGCTCGATGTACTTGATGTCGTCGGTGAGCGTGTATTCGTGCACCGGGCGATAGTCGATCTTCACACCGCCACCGTTTCCGCCCCAGCCGTCGAACCAGGCGATGGTGTGCTTCATCCACTCGGCGTCGTTGCGCTCGGGGAAGTCCTCATGTGCGTGAGCGCCGCGGCTTTCCTTGCGATTTTCCGCCGATGCCATGGTCACATTGGCCTGCGCCATGAGATTGTCGAGTTCGAGCGTTTCGATGAGATCGCTGTTCCAGATTAGCGAGCGGTCGAAGACCTTCACGTCCTCCATCCGCTTGTTGATCTGCTTCAGGTTCTCCACGCCCTCGGCCATCAGCTTGCTGTCGCGGAACACGGCAGCGTGGCGCGTCATGGTCTTCTGCATGTCCGCACGTAGTGCCGCAGTCGGCGTGCCGCCGTCGGCATAGCGGAAGTGGTCGAGGCGGCTCAGCGACATTTCGGCGCTGTCGCCGGGCAGCTCGTCATGGCTGGTGCCGGGCTTGATCAGGTCGCGCAGGCGGTGACCCGTCGCGCGGCCGAACACCACAAGGTCGATCAGCGAGTTCGAACCGAGGCGGTTGGCACCGTGGACCGACACGCAAGCCGCTTCGCCGACGGCAAACAGGCCGGGGACGACCTTTTCCGGATCGGACTTGTCGCCCGCCATCACCTCGCCGTGGAAGTTACATGGAATGCCGCCCATGTTGTAGTGAACGGTAGGCGTCACCGGCAGGGGCTCGCGCGTCAGGTCGACGCCGGCGAAAATCTTGCCGCTCTCGGTAATGCCCGGTAGGCGCTGGGCCAGCACGGCGGGATCGATATGGTCGAGGTGAAGGTAGATGTGGTCTTTTTCCGGACCGACTCCGCGCCCTTCCCGCATTTCCAACGCCATCGAGCGGCTGACCACATCGCGCGAGGCGAGATCCTTCGCGCTCGGCGCATACCGCTCCATGAAGCGCTCGCCTTCGGAGTTGGTGAGGTACCCGCCCTCGCCGCGTGCGCCTTCGGTGATGAGCACGCCTGCGCCGTAGATGCCGGTCGGGTGGAACTGCACGAACTCCATGTCCTGCAACGGCAGCCCTGCACGCAGCACCATGCCGCCACCGTCGCCGGTGCAGGTGTGGGCGCTGGTCGCGGTGAAATAGCAGCGGCCATAACCGCCGGTTGCCAGCACCACGGCCTTGGCGCGGAAGCGGTGGATCGTGCCGTCGTCGAGACACATGGCGATCACGCCGACGCAGACCTTGCCCTCCGGCGTGTCCTTCATGATCAGGTCGAGCGCGAAATACTCGATGAAAAAGTCCGCATCGTACTTCAGGCTCTGCTGGTAGAGCGCGTGCAGCATGGCGTGGCCGGTACGGTCGGCGGCGGCGCAGGTGCGCTGCACCGGCGGGCCCTCACCCATGTTCTGCATGTGGCCGCCGAAGGGCCGCTGGTAGATCGTGCCGTCGTCGTTGCGGCTGAACGGCACGCCGGCGTGCTCCAGCTCGTAGACCGCCTGCGGGGCCTCGCGTACGAGATATTCGATCGCATCCTGGTCGCCGAGCCAGTCGGAGCCCTTCACGGTATCGTACATGTGCCAAGACCAGTGGTCGGGCGAATTGTTGCCGAGCGAGGCCGCGATGCCGCCCTGCGCCGCCACGGTGTGCGAGCGTGTGGGGAATACCTTGGTGATGTTTGCAGTCTTGAGGCCGCTCTCCGCCGCACCCATGGTTGCGCGCAAGCCCGAACCGCCCGCGCCGATGACAACTACGTCATAAGTGTGTTCGATGATCGGATAGGCCGCCCCGCCCTTGCGCGACGTGCCCGGGGCTGATCCCGGCGTGGCTGGAGCCGTGATGGGGGATTGGTTGGCGCTGCCCACGTTTCCGGTGTTCGTATCGTCCCGCCCGCCATGCGGGGGAGACGCGTCGTTTGATCCGGATGCCATCAGGAATTTCCTCCTAGCGCGATGCGCGCAATCGAAACGAGACCGAATACCGCGCCGCCCGCGGAGGCAAGGTTCAGTAAGGCGATAAAGGCGAACTTGTTGCCTGGAGTATGCACGTAGTCTTCGATCAGCACCTGCAGGCCGAGCCGCGCGTGCCAGAAGACCGATATCACGAGCAGCGCCAGCGCCGTGGCGGGCAGCGTCTGCGACGCCCAGCCGGTCATGGTCGCATAATCGTAGCCCGGCAGCAGCGCGAGGCTGATGACGAGGAACAGCATCAGCACCAGATTGCCGACGGCGGTAAAGCGCTGCAGCAGCCAGTGATGCGCACCTTCATGCGCCGAGCCGAGTCCGCGCACGCGTCCGATTGAGGTTCCGTTACCCATGGTTGCGGCTCACTTCAGGAAATTGAGGAAGATGACGGCCCACAGCGCGGCCGTCAGGAACAGGGCGATCAGCGGTGCCACGATCGACCACGTCTTGTTGGTGTCGAGCTCGTAGCCTGCGCCGATGTCGAGGACGAAGTGGCGCAACCCGCTCATCATATGGGTGAAGAAGGCCCAGCTGAGGCCGACCAGGACAATCATGCCGATGGGCGAGCCCATGACGCTTTCGAAGGTCGCATAGGCTTCCGGGCCGCCCGCCATCGCGCCCAGCCACCACAGCAATACGCCGAGGCCGACGGTCGCCATGCCGTCGCCGGTGATGCGGTGGAGAATGGAGATCGCCATGTGCGGCCCCCATTTCCAGACTTGCAGATGTGGCGCCATTGGCCGGTTTGCCATGTATTCTCACCCGAAAAGCTGACGTGTTGCGCCTCACTTAGCGAAGTGCGCGCTCCGCGCAAGGCACGCGGCCTCGACAAGTGCTGCAAATTTCCGAATAGCGTGATGCATGACATGCATCTTGCTCACAGGCTCCTCGCGCGGAATCGGCGCAGCGGCCAAGACCTTGTTCGAAGCCCGCGGCGCGAAAGTCGTCGGCCAGGCGACCTCCAGCAGCACTGTCGACACCGTGCCCGCCAACTTCACCGATCCCGGCGCGCCACATGAATTGTGGGAGGCCGCACTCGCCCGGGCTGGCGGAGAGATCGACGTTCTGGTCAACAATGCCGGACTGTTCGATCCAAATCCGCTCGACCGATCGGACATCGAATGGCTCGATGCGTGGGAGGATACGCTGCGGATCAATCTCACCGCTGCCGCGCAGCTCAGCCGGTTCGCGGTGCGTCACTGGCAGAAGCGCGGCGTCGGCGGCCGGATCGTCCACGTCGCCAGCCGCGCGGGCCACCGCGGCGATTCTCCGGCGCATTGGCATTACGCTGCCGCGAAGGGCGGAATGCTCGCCATGCACAAGACCATCGCGCGCCAATATGCCAGCGAGGGCATCCTCAGCTTCGCAATCACGCCGGGCTTTACCGACACGGCGATGGCCGGCGACTACCTGGAAAGCCGCGGCGGGCCGGGCCTGCTTGCCGACATCCCGCTCGGCCGCGTCGCGGAGCCAGTGGAGATCGGCAAGCTGATCGAGTTCTGCGCGCTCGATGCACCGCCCAGCATGACCGGCGCGACTGTCGACGCCAATGGAGCCAGCTATGTTCGCTAGAACCGCTGCGGTCGCCGCACTGCCGGCTTTGCTTTTGTCATGCGCACCGCCGATCCAGACCCTCGATCCCCTCCCCGAGCCCGAGCAAGTGACGATGGCGCAATGGGCCAACCTTTGCGAGCCGTGGGACGATTGGGACAAGGCCGCCCCGCCCTTTCATATCTATGGGTCAACCTACTATGTCGGCACATGTGGTATCGCGGCTATTCTCGTCGCAGGGCCGACGGGGCATATTCTGATCGACAGCGGGACAAGAGCGGGCGCCGAAACCGTTCTTGCCAATGTCGGCAAGCTCGGCTTCCGCCCGAATGAAATCGCAACGATCGTCCACAGCCACGAACATTTCGACCACGTCGGTGGTTTCGCCTTGTTGAAGGAGGCCAGCGGCGCGCATATCGCGGCTTCGGCGGCTGCCGCAGAAGTCCTGCGATCCGGCGTGGTCGGCAGCGACGATCCGCAATCCGGAATGCACGATCCGATGACACCCGTGGCGGTCGACGTCATCCTTGGCGATGGCGACCCGGTGCGCACCGAAACCGCAACGCTGATCGCGACGGCGACACCCGGTCACAGTCCCGGAGCAATGAGCTGGCAATGGCAGGACTGCGAGGCTGAGGCCGGATGCAAGACGATCGTCTATGCAGACAGCCTGTCTCCGGCGAGCCGGCCCGACTATCGTTTCTCCGACAATCCGCCCTACCTTGCGGCTTACCGTCGGGGTATCGATCGCCTGCGGACGCTGGATTGCGACATATTGATCACGCCGCACCCTTCGCACAGCAACATGATCGAGCGGGCCGCCACCGGCACGCTCGCCGGCGGCATGAGCTGCGCGGCCTATGCCGACGCCAAAGAAGAGGCGCTCGACGCGCGGCTCGCGGAGGAAACTGCAGGTGGCTGACAGCTGGAAGATCTCAACCGAGTGCTCGAAGGATCAGGCGACGGCCGCGCTCGTCGCCCATGAGGAGGACCTCGACTGGCCGGCCGAATGGGTGGTGACCGGAATGGAAGTCGCCGACCACCTGCCGGACGAATGGACTTTCGAAGTCTATTTGGACCGCAAGCCCAGGGCAGCCGACAAGAAGCAGGTGGCGGCATTGTTCGAAGGCGACGCGCCGGACCTGATCGTCGAGAAACTGCCCGACACGGACTGGATCGTCGAGAGCCAGAAGGGCGTCGATCCGATTCGCGCCGGGCGCTTCCATGTCCGCACACCGGAACACGCGGCCGAGCCCGATCTGGTCGATTTCGTCATCCCCGCCAGCCAGGCTTTCGGGACCGGCCAGCACCAGACCACCGCCGGCTGCCTCGCCATGCTCGACCTGATGAAGCGCGAGGGTGTGTCGGCCCGCAATGTGGCCGACATCGGCACCGGCACCGGCCTGCTGGCCTTCGCCGCTTTGCACCTGTGGCCGAATGCGAGGGCGACTGCGTCGGATATCGATGCCGTCTGTGCAGGCGTGGTCGCCGACAATTGCGAGCTCAATGGCATTCCGCAGGGCGCCGGTTTGGGCGCGCTGACGATGGTGATCGCGGACGGCATGGCCGATCCGCTGCTCGAAGCGCGTGGGCCATATGACCTTTTCATCGCCAATATCCTCGCAGGTCCGCTGGTCGGGCTTGCACCCGAATTCGCCGCGGCGATGACACCGGGTGCGAACCTGCTGGTGGCGGGCCTGCTGGAAACGCAGGAGCACCAGGTCCGCCGCGCCTATCGCGCGCTCGGCTTCCGGCTCGCGCGGCGGCTGGTGAATGGCGACTGGTCGATTCTCTGGCTGCGCAAGAGCCGGGTGCGGTGAAACGCACGCTGCGTTGGCTTGCGTGGCTGCTGGGTGTCCCGCTGACGCTTGCGATCCTCTTCCTGCTCGGCACATGGATCGGCAGTTCGGTCCCGCGCAACAGCGGTTGGACCCAGCCTGCCGAAGGGGTCGAAATCCTCATCGAGACCAACGGCATCCACACCGGTATCGTGATGCCGCTGGTCACACCGCAGAAAGACTGGCGCAGCGCTTTCCCGGTAGCGGACCTCGGCAAGCCCTACCGCCCCTATACCCATGTCTCGGTCAGCTGGGGCGAGCGGGTGGTCTTTCTCGACACGCCGACCTGGGCGGACCTCAGCCTGAGCACGGCAGTGGGCGCAGCCTTCGGCGGCGATGGTCTGCTTCATGCCGCCCACTACGTCCGCCCCGCCCCGTCCGTCGACATCCGCCCCCTGCGTATCACAAAAGCGCAGTATGCCCGCCTCGTCGCGCAGATCGAGCGACAGGTCCTGCCGCCTGACCAGCGCGAACGGTACGCTGGCTATGCCAGTTACGATGTCTTCTACGATGCGCCCGGCACCTATCACCTCGGCAATACCTGCAACCAGTGGACCAGCGACACGCTGGCTGCTGCGGGGATCAGGACGGGCTGGTGGACCCCGCTGCCGGGCGGCGTGATGAAATGGGTGCCGCAGCTTTAGGCGGCGTTGACGCCCTGCGCATACTCGCGGTTCTCGTACGTCTCGATCGCCCGCACAACCTCGTGCATCATGCCCATGCGCGCAGCGTAAGATGAGCGCGTCCGGGCGATGAGGACGGCAACGCCGTACTGGTTCCCACTATCAGACGTGACCACGCCAACGTCGTTATAGCCCGATTGCTCGCCATCGAAGAATTGGCCGGTGCCCGTCTTGTGCGCAATCGTCCAGCCCGGCGGAAGTCCGCCTCTCAGCCGGTTCGGTCCGCTACGGGTCTCGCCGAGGATCTGCAGCAAATATTCGGTCGACACCGACGACAGCAGTTCGCCGCGCACCAGGCGCCCCAAGGCCAGCGCGATACCTTCGGCCGTCGCCCCGTCGATAGGGTCGGCGAGATAGCTTTCGAACGCGCTCCTGCGGACCGCATGGGGCACTTCGTCACGCGCATCGTAGAAGCTGTTGCCATAGCTGTATGACTGGTTCCAGGTCAGCCCGGCGATAGCGCTCTGCTTGGTCCGCTCGTCGAGCCCGAAGCGAACGCCTTCGATGTCACGATCGTCGAGGAACTCCTCGACCTCCTCCGGCCCGCCCACTCGGCGCAGGATCCGATCATTGGCCGTGTTGTCGCTGCGCGTCAGGGCGCGGTCGATGAGGTCGGCATAGTCGGAACTGAACATGCCTTGGCGACGCACGATGTCGCGGATCGGCTGATGGAACAGCGTCAGGTCTTCGCGCCGGATCACCACCCGCTCGCCGAGGTCCAGATCGCGCTCGTCCGCCTGCGCGAGAGCGGTCATCGTCACCCATAGCTTGCTGACGCTCTGCTGCGGCAGCATCGCCTCGCCATTGGCAGACGCCATCCGGTCTGCCGCGATGTCGTAGACTGCGATCCCGACCTCGCCCGGAAAGCGTTCGGCGATCTCTTCCAGTTCCAGCTCGAGCTCGATCTGAGCGATGGAACGCGGCTGCTCCTTGCTCTCTTCCTGCGCGACGATAGGCGCATTCTTCCCCTGCTGTGCACGGGGCAGCCACGTCACGAAAATCGCGAGGGCAAGCACAGGCAAGAGTAGGAAAACGAAACGGAAATAGCTGGTCACACTGTCGGCAACGCGGCGCTACGCAATCAGGTCCGAATTTCCTCAGGCGAGTTTGGCGTCCGCCGCGGCCTCGCCCGGTAGTGGCTTGCCGGTCTGCAGGAATGCTCGCACCCGTTCGCTGAACATCAGTCGCCCGTTCGGGTAATGCTTCCGATGAATCGCCATCAGCCGGTCGAGATTGTTTTCGCCGAGCGAATCCCGGAAGCCCGGGATCAGCGCGCTCTTGCCGAAATGCGGGCGGGTTTCCGGCTCGTATTGCAGCACCATGCGTTGCAGTCGCTCCAACCAGGCATAATCGCGCGGATCGGCGAACAGGTCGATGGCCGCCACCGGCCCGTCGTGATTGGCGGCGAAGACGAGGTCGGATTTCCCCGGCAATTCGCGCACACTGATCACGCCCTTCAGGAAGAAGCCGAGATCACGTAAGCCGTCGGCCTCGCGCAAGATGAACTTGACCACCGCCGGGCCTTTTTCCAGCGGCACGAAGAAGGCGAGATTGTATCCGGTGTAAGTGGTCGAGAAACAGCCGCGCAGGATATCGGGTGCGCGCTCGCTGGCGAGGCCGGGCTTGGGATCGTAGAGATAGTCGAGATCGTAAGGATCGGTCTGGATCTGGTCGCGCTGGACGATATCGAGCTTGTCGAGCAAGCGCTGCAGCGGTCGGCGCAGCGCTGGCAAAAAGCGATCGAGCTTCTGGTATCGCTTGATGATCCACCGCGCGACGGGCGCGAAGAGACCCCCGCCTTCCCGGACTTTCTCGACCCGCGCAGTCGTCTGGCATGGCGACAAGGTAGCCAGCAACATCACCGGATCGTCCGGCTTGGAATAGGGCAGCACCACCCAGTTCGATGCGATCGTGCCCTGTTGCAACTCGCGCAGCTTCGACAGGCGGTTGATGTGGCTGGTCGAAATGAACGCCTCGACCGGCGCTGTCTCCAGTTCGAGCTCGACGATCGGCGCAATCGTGCCGAACGACAGCGCGACATAGGCAAAGTCGGGATCGGCGCGTGTCAGCCGCACGCGTGCGCCGCTATCGTCCAGGAATGTCACCGCGGTGACTGCATCGGCCATCACCCCGCGGTCGCCGAAGCCATGCGTTCCGGTGGCGAGCGCACCGACGACCGTCTGTTTCATGTAATTGCCCGAGTTGATCAGGCGGCGGTCGTGCTGGATCAAAAAGCGCTTGAACTGTTCGACCGTGACCGAGGCTCCGACGGTGGCGCTGCCGGTAGCCGGATCGTAATCCATCCGGTGGAGCCCGCCCTCCTCCATCATCATCGCATTGATGCCGGGCACGATCTGGACCCCATTGTAGGAGTGCGACTTGCCGACGCAACTATAGCAGCCTTTCGCCATGTCCGCGCACAGCTTGGCCTCGTCATGCGGGATGCGCGCCTCGGCATCGCCGCGATAAACGTGGATCCACGACGCGATACGCCGCGTGCCCTCTTCGCCCTCCTGCCTTTCGAGTTTGCGCTGTTTTCGTCCGCGACGAAATTCTTTGATCATCTATTCCCCCCGATCGCCCCTTCGCGAGGAATATCAGCTTTGTTTCGCGCAATCGAGGATAGATGCGACATCATGGCGACCGCACAGAGGCTAAGGCTTACGGGGAACCAACCTCGCACTCACCCACTCCTGAGGCATCTTTTCGAAACACACGGACTATATCATGGCCAAGACCCTTCTCATCACCGGCGCATCGACAGGTATCGGCGCGGCGACGGCTCGCGCTGCTGCCGCAGCGGGCTGGAACGTCGCCCTGCTGGCGCGCTCGCAGGACAAGCTGGAGAGCCTTGCGGGCGACATCGGTGACGCCGCCCTCGCCGTGCCCTGCGATGTCACCGACAAGGACCAGCTGCGTGACGCAATCGGCAAGACGGTCGAAAAATTCGGCGCGCTCGACGCCGTCTACGCCAATGCCGGCAAGGGCGTGGACTCGCCCGGCGTCGAGAAGGGCGATCCGGACGATTGGCACGACATGATCCATCTCAACATCCTCGCCGTGCTCTACACCGCGCATGCCGCCCTGCCCGAATTGCGGAAGACCAGGGGGCACTTCGTTGTCACGGGCTCCAAGGCCGGGCGCGATCACCTGAAGGGATCGATTTACGGCGCAACCAAGTGGTTCGTCCAAGGCTTCGCCGGCAATCTGGCAGAGGAAATGCGCGAATGGGGCGGCCGCTGCACGGTCATCACGCCAGGGATGGTCGACACGCCGTTTTTCGACGAGGCCAAGCCCGACAAGATCCAGCCTGAGGATGTCGCCAGCGCCGTTGTCTTCGCCCTTTCGCAGCCGGACACGGCGGCGGTGCGCGAGATCCACATCATGCCGAACGACTGATCAGCGGGCGAGCGCCTCCTCCAGCGCTGCCAGCGCGGCGCGGGTAAACGCCCCCATATTGCAGATGCGGTCGTCGCTGCCGGTTTCGGTGACAGCGACATGCTCGAAACCGTCCGGGCCGACGGTGGCGGTCACGCTGCGGCCGGCAGGCGCGCCGCTCGGGTGGCTCGATCCGCCCACGGAGCCGCTTTCCGCAATGCCCCAGTCGGCGCCGAAATTGTCGCGGATGGCGCGCGCTTGCAGCAGCGCATAGACTTCGCTCGCTCCGCGCATCCCGGCATAGGCATCGCGCGGCAGGGCGAACAGCACATCGCGGGCACGGAAGGAGTAGACCACCCCGCCCCCGACGAAGAAGTCGAGCGCGCCGGGAACGGTCAGCAGAGATGCGGCGATCAGCCCGCCCGTCGCGCCATCGGCAACGGCAATCTTTTCGCCTCGCTCGCGCAGAAGCGCCGCAATGCGGAGCGCGATGGGATGCGTTTCTGTCAGCACTTTGCGAGCTCATGAAAAATGCGGGAGGCGAGCAAGCTCACCTCCCGCTAGGAGAAAAGGCTTCGAAAAGCCCTTCGGGTCGCACCCGGGCTCTAACAGTAATCATGAGAGTGTCCCCACCCAATTGGGTGGGACGCGTCATCTTCTCGACAAAGAGCATCGTCATCCTGCTGCCGCGACAATCTCGACCCATGCCGCTTCGTCGATCACTTCGATGCCGAGCTCGGCCGCCTTCTTGAGCTTGCTGCCCGCACCCGGACCCGCGACAAGCAGGTCGGTCTTCGCGCTGACAGAACCGCTGGCCTTCGCGCCGAGGCGCTCGGCCTGCGCCTTGGCTTCGTCGCGGCTCATGGTTTCGAGCTTGCCGGTAAAGACCACGGTCTTGCCGGAGACCGGGCTGTCTTTCGTCTCGACCTCGTAGCGTGGCGGGGAGACTTGCGAGAGGATGTCGTCCCACACGGCCTTGTTGTGATCCTCGTGGAAGAAATCGCCAAGCGCCTCCACCACCGCGCTACCGATCCCGTCGATAGAGGTTAGCGAATTGCCCGCCTCCTCATCGCCCCCGTGGGCCTTTTCCGCCGCTTCGCGCAGCGCGGGCAGCGCGTGGAAGTGCTTCATCAGGTCGCGCGCCGTGACAGCGCCGACATGGCGGATACCGAGGCCGAAGAGCAGCCGTGCAGCGTCCGGCTCCCGGCGCGCCTCGATGCTTTTCAACAGATTGTCCACAGACCGCTCCTTCCAGCCTTCGAGCGCGAGAATGTCCTCGCGGCGATCTTTCAGGCGGAATATGTCGGCCGGGCTTTCGAGCCAGCCGAGTGCGAAGAACTGGTCGATGGTCTTCTCTCCCAGCCCGTCGATATCGAGCGCGCCGCGGCTGACGAAATGCTTGAGGCGCTCGGTCCGCTGGGCTGGACAGATCAGCCCGCCGGTGCAGCGCACGTCGACCTCGCCCTCCTCGGCCACCGCCTCGCTACCGCATTCGGGGCAGCGATCGGGGAACACGTAGGGCTCGCGGTCGGCATCCGGCGTGAGGTTTTCCACAAGCTGTGGAATAACGTCGCCCGCGCGCTGCACGACCACTCGGTCGCCGGGCCGTACGCCCAGACGCGCGATCTCGTCGCGATTGTGGAGGGTGACATTGGTGACGGTCACTCCGCCGACCAGCACAGGCGCGAGGCGGCCCACTGGCGTCAGCTTGCCCGTGCGGCCGACCTGGATGTCGATGCTTTCCAGTGTCGTCTCGGCGCGCTCGGCCGGGAACTTGTGCGCCAGGGCCCAGCGCGGTGCCTTGGCGACGAAGCCGAGCCGCTGCTGGTAGTCCAGCCGGTCGACCTTGTAGACGACGCCATCGATTTCATAGGGCAAATCGGGCCGCGCCTTGCCGATGGTCTCGTAATGCGCGAGCAGGCCCGCGAGATCGTCGACACAGGTGAGTAGCGGAGAGATCGGGAAGCCCCACTCGCTCAAGGCCTCGACCACACCGTGTTGCGTATCGCCCGGCACGTTCGACGCCGCCCCCCAGCCATGCGCCCAGAAGCGCAGCGGGCGTTGTGCAGTCACGCTCGCATCCTTCTGCCTGAGCGATCCGGCGGCCGCATTGCGCGGGTTGGCGAACAGCTTGCCACCCGCCTCTTGCTGCGCAGCATTGAGCGCAGCAAAGGCCTGTTTTTCCATATATACTTCGCCGCGCACCTCGAACACACCCGGAGGGCTGTCGGTCGCCAATTGCTGCGGAACGTCGGCGATATGCGCGACATTGGGCGTCACGTCCTCGCCCACCTGCCCGTCACCCCGAGACGCCGCGCGCACCAGCCTGCCGTTCTCGTACCGCAGTGAGCAGGACAGTCCATCGATCTTGTCCTCCGCCGTGAAGGCGAGCGGCGCGTCGTCATCCAGCGCCAGGAAGCGGCGCAAGCGAGCGACCCACTCCGCGATCTCCTCGTCGGAGAAGCCGTTGTCGAGGCTCATCATCCGGACCTCGTGCGTCACCTTGCTCAGTGGCGACGCGGCGATGGCGTGCCCGACATTCCTCGACGGCGAGTCCTCGCGCACCAGATGCGGAAACGCTTCCTCCAGCTCGGCATTGCGCCGCACCAGCGCGTCGTATTCCTGATCGGTAATCTCCGGCGCGTCCTCGGCATGATAGAGCCGGTCGTGGTGCGCAATCTGCTTCGCCAGCCGCATCAGCTCGTTGGCGGCATCGGCTTCCGTTATTTTAGAAAGAGACATTTTTTCTCTTCGGACCTTTTCGCAACCTTAGAAAAGGCATGTATCGCTTTGAGATTCACAAGTTCAAAGGCCATTCTACGTATCCTAGCTTCGTACTCACTGGCTTTGGTTCGTTCGCGCTTTTAATTACGGCCGACTTGGGCATCGAAGAAAGAGCTACTTCAAAGGGGCCCGCACCTTATAACCACCTCTGAACTCTAAAGGCTGATTTCCTTTGGGGGAGCCTGACCGTCAAACGCCGAATCCGCATATGGACCATTGCGGTTCACCCAATGCATAAATAGATGCGCCGACCAATTATTGGGGTTTGGTGTCGTCCGACCATGATGGTGCTTCACACCTTGATACAAAACCGCATCTCCAGGTGCCATTACGGCAGATGACATCTCCTCGTCGGGACGAAATTCATCGTCCGCCCGTTCGAAAGGCTTGGCGATCGGTGAAATGGCGAATTCCAAAGGCCATATTTTGC
Organism: Erythrobacter sp.; assembly: GCA_029937545.1. Classification (GTDB taxonomy): domain Bacteria; phylum Pseudomonadota; class Alphaproteobacteria; order Sphingomonadales; family Sphingomonadaceae; genus Qipengyuania. The sequence goes on from JAPYPR010000019.1 coordinate 18,349, forward strand.
CATCCGAGTAATCCAATGTCAGGGATAGGCTGTGTTCACAAGAAGGTCTGTCCCCGTGGACACGGCAGATAGCGTTTCTCTCGTATAGTCTGAAATAGGCATAAGTCGGAAGAAGGTCTTCGCCGACTAAAGACTGGACAATGGGCGTTAGCCCCCAGTGGAGCATGGCCATCGGAGGATAGTGATAGCCATATAGCTCTGGGGTCTCCTGCTTAAGAAGAGGCTGTTTTTTTCGAAGACTACCAAGACTCATCCCCTGGCGCGCTAAGTCGACCTTCAGACGAGCCAGGAATCCGCGGGCGATCTCAACAGGAATGAAATCTCTTACGAGCTGAAAGCCATCGGTCGCATATCGTGGCGGATGCTTCTCACTGGTAACTGTCATCAAACCCCCTCCAGCAGCCGATCCGCCTGTGCCCGCGCCTCCGGTGTCACTTCCGCGCCGCTGAGCATGCGGGCGATTTCTTCCTGCCGTCCGGCTTCGTCGAGCAGGGCCACGCTGGTGCGGGTCACGGTGCCGTCGGACGATTTGGCGATCATGTAATGCGTCCGGCCGCGTGCGGCGACTTGCGGGCTGTGGGTGACAGCTAGCAATTGGCCGTCTGCCGCCAGCCGGGCGAGGCGTTCGCCGATGGCGCTGGCCACCGCGCCGCCGACGCCGCGGTCGATCTCGTCGAAGATGATCGTGGCCGCCCCGCCCTTTTCCGCCAGCGCGACCTTCTGTGCGAGGATGAAGCGGGATAGCTCCCCGCCGCTGGCGATCTTGGCGAGTGGGGCGAAATCGGCACCGGGGTTGGTCGAGATGAGGAATTCGACCGCGTCCAGCCCGTGTGCGCCCCAGCGCTCTTCGGGAAGCTCTGTCACGGAGGTCCTGAAGCGCGCAGCATCGAGCTTCAGCGGCGCAAGCTCGCCTGCAACCGCCTTGTCCAGCCGCAAGGCCGCCGCCACGCGATTGGCATGTAGCGCTTCGGCCTCGGCGCGATAGCGCGCGCCCGCCTCTTTCGCCGCAGCTTCGAGCGCGTCCAGTTCGGCCTCGCCACCCTCGATCGAGTCCAGCGCGGCGCGGAATTCGCGCATCTTTTCGGGCAGCTCGTCGACCTCGCAGCGATGCTTGCGGGCGAGAGCGCGCAATTCGAACAGCCGCGTTTCCGCTGCATCGAGTGCCTGCGGATCGTGGACCAGTGCTTCGGCAGCGGCCTGCAGCTTGTCCTCCGCCTCGCCTGCCTCGATCACTGCCCGGTCGAGCGCGCCGAGGGCTTCTGCCAGCAAAGGATGTTCAGGCGCGATCCGGTCGAGCCGCCGCGCTGCCACGCGCAATGCAGCAAGCGGCGAGTCCGAACCTTCCCAGATATGCCGCAATTCCTCGAGATCGCCCGAGAGTTTCTCGCCCTTCTGCATATCGGCACGGGCTTCGGCAAGGCGCGCTTCCTCGCCCGCCTGCGGTTCGAGAGCGGTGAGTTCGGTGAGATGCGCGAGCAGGAGGTCCTGGTCCGCCTTCGCAGTCTCCACCGCCTCGCGCGTTTCGCCCAGCGCATCCTCGGCTCTGCGCCACTTGCTCCACGCCTGCGCCACACGAACGGTGTCGGCGCCGGTGAAGCGGTCGAGCAAGGCGCGGTGGCCGCGCGGATTGACGAGGCCGCGGTCGTCGTGCTGGCCGTGCAGCTCCACCAGATGCGCCGCCATCTCGCGCAGCAAGCCCACGCTGACGCTCTGGTCGTTGACGAAGGCCTTGCTCTTGCCATCGGCCTTAAGCTGGCGGCGCAGGATCAGCGGCTCGCCCCCCTCCACCTCGATATCGGCATCCTCGAGCAATTCGGCGAGCGGCGCGGGCAGCGCGGCGAATTCGAAGCTGGCGGTCACACTCGCCTTGTCCTCGCCCGCGCGGACCAGTCCGCTGTCGGCGCGGTTGCCAAGCACCAGGCCGAGCGAGTCCAGCAGGATCGACTTGCCCGCCCCGGTCTCCCCGGTGAGCACACCGAGCCCGCGCCCGAAATCGAGATCGAGCGCTTCGATCAGCACGATGTTGCGAATGGCGAGCCGGGTCAGCATCGCCGGTGTGCTTAGCGCAGCCCGGTGGCCGCGTCACGATGGCAGGCGGCGGGCCTGTGAATTATTGCACGACGTGCGAAGCGTGCCAGCGGTCGGCTTCGGATGTGCCGTTGACGCTCCATGAGATCAGCTCGAAATCGTCGATGGCGATCGGTTCGAGATTGCCGGTTTGCGCGGCCGGGACGAAGCGCAGGACCGGGCGGAAGGGCCGGGCATTGCCTTCCGCTTGCTCAGGCTTGACGAAATCGAAGCTGATGTCCTGCCATGCCTTGGCGGCAGGCATGTCTCGAACCTTTAAGATGTCGCCGCGCCAGCGAGCGCTGGGCTGCTCGCCCGGCTGTGGTCGATCCTTGGTGCGCAGCTCGACCCGCGCCGCCACTGGCAGCTTGACCCGCGCTCGCAGAGTATATGCGCCCGCGGGAACGTCGCGCAGGTAGGCGTGGGTGAAGAATGCCGGGCTGGATGCAGCCTTCTCAGGGCGGAGCACAGCGTGATCTTCGTTGCCACGAGAGACGAATTCGAGGCCCGCGTCGTCGCTCATGAAGGCGCGCTCCACCGCATCGCCTTCGCGCGCCAAGGCGAAATCGCCGCGTCCGATGACGTCGCGCCCCAACCGCGTGCCTTCGCAGGCCGGAGCGAAATTGGCGAGCGTGAACTCCCCTTTGCTGCGGCGATGGCAGCTTGAGGTCATGCTCCCATTTTGGTCGGCATAGACGACCGCGTGACCACCGCTCATCGCAAGCTGCGTGCCGCGTTCGACCGAGAAGCCGAACAACCGGCGCAATACGCGCTCGCGGATGGCGCCAACCGCAGGCATCGGCCGGTAATCGATCACGCCTACGGGCACGAACTCCGCACGCAAAAAACGCCCCTTCTCGAGGATCGCGCGGATGGCGTAGGTCACATGCGTGCGCGGATGTTGCTGGTCGAACAGGAAGTTACCGATCGACGGTGCGACCAGCGCCTCGCGATAGACCTCGACGCCCTTGACGAGGTGCGGGTGATGGCCGATGGCAAGCGGAGCGCCCTGCTCCACCGCTTCGCGCAGGCGGCCGATGGTGGTTTCGCTGGGCCGGTCGATATACTCTGCGCCGCCGTGATATTGAAGCACTGGCACATTGCGCCGCTTGCGCTCGCGCTCGACGCTGCGCCGCACTTGCCCGCGCGTGCCGAATGCAGCGCCGCCCTTGTCCGCAGTCGCCACCTGGTGTGCGCCGTTCGAGCCTTCCCAGCCGACGAAGCCCAGCATGGCAAGCGAGCTGCCGCCAACGCCCATCTCGGCCGCTCGATCGGCCTGCATCTCGTCATGGCCCGCACCCGAATGCGCGAGACCCGCGCGCTCCAGCGCGGCGATGGTCGAAGCGATGCCTGGCTCGCCGTAGTCGTAGATATGGTTGTTGCCGAGAGTGACGTAGTCGACCCCCGCGCGTTTCAGCGCTGCCGCCAGTTCTGGCGGGGAGAAGAAGGTGATGCTCTTGCCCGGCAGACGCGGGCCGGGGGCCTCGTCGGCAAGCACCGTTTCGAGATTGACGGACGCCACGTCCGCGCTCTCCATATAGGGGCGCATCGGTGCGAGCAGCCGGTCGAGGTCGGCGGCGAGACTATCGCGGAAAAGCAGTTGCCGCTGGCCCGACGAAGGCTCGAAATAGCGGCGTCCGGCCATCGTGTCGCCGCCGAAGAACAGCTCGATCCGGCTCTTTTTGCGCGCGACTACCTCGATGGCTGGAATGGCAAGGCAATCGCCTGCTTCGTCCCGCAGCTCGGCATGGCCGAAAGTCTGCACGATGGTGAAGACGCCCCCTCCGCGAATATCGAGCCGGTAGATCGGAGCGGTGGGCAGAATAGCGGCGAAGTGCCCGTCTTCGCTCAGTGCGACAACGGAGCCGTTTATCGTGATGGAGACGTCGCGGAAGTCGATCCGGTCGCGTCGCCCGTCGAGGACCCCTACAATGCGAACCTCGCCGGGCGCCGCGATCTCTCCGCCGACCAGCGCGTCGGCAGGATGGGCCGCCAGCGGGAACGCGCAAAGCGATGCCGCAACCACAGCGATAGCGGAAAGAACCCGATATGACATGCCGCCGCGCTTAACGACGCAGCGGGAAAAATAGCGTTAATCGAGCTTGGGAAAGCTCAGCTGGCGGTTGCGCCCGGTGCGTGCCGCTGCATCAGTTCGAAAGCCTTCTCGTACCACTCGTTGCCCGGGTAGTTTGCCCCGAGTACGGCGGCATACCTCTGCGCCTCGCTCGGAATGCCGAGTGCCAGACTGGTTTCCGTCAGGCGATAGAGCGCTTCGGGCGTGTGGCTGGTAGTCTGGAAGTTCTCGATCACGTTCTGGAAGCGGATCTGCGCTGCAATCCATTTGCCGGAACGTTCGTAATGCCGTCCGATTTCCATTTCCTTGCCGGCCAGGTGATCCTGTACGAGGTCGATCTTGAGACGTGCATCGGCGGCATATTGCGTGGTCGGGAAGCGGCGATTGACCTCCTGCAGTGCGGTGAGCGCCTGCTCGGTGACCTTCTGGTCGCGCTGCACGTCGCTGATCTGCTCGTAATAGCTGAGCGCGATCAGATAATAGGCGTAAGGCGCGTCCTTGTTACCCGGGTGGATCGACAGGAACCGCTGTGCCGACTGGATCGCCGGATTGTATTCCTGCGCGACGTAATAGCTGAAGGCGCTCATCAGCTGTGCGCGGCGCGCCCAGGGCGAATAGGGGTGCTGGCGTTCCACCTCGTCGAACAGGGCGGCGGCAAGCATGGCATTGCCACGGTCGAGCCGGTCCTTGGCCTCGCGATAGAGCGTCTCGACATCGCGTGCCACATAGGCGGTGTTCTTCAGGTCGTCCCCGCCACCGCGTCCGGCGCAGCCTGCGGTTAGGACACTGGCTCCGGCCACGAAACCGGCGAGGATGAGCTTGCTTGGGGAACGCGAATGCATGGTCATGCGGCAGCCTATAGCCAGCACCCTGCTGAACGCCAAGTGAAGTTCGCAGGCATGTCCCCTACCCCCAGCAAATCGGGAAGCGGGCGGTAAGATGCAGTTAACCATGGACGTGAAGCTACCGCAAAGGCTGAGCGGTTAAACCTGCCTTCAAGCACTCTTGCGAAAAGGCAATACGATAATGGCTTTTATAAACCTCCTGGCGCGCGACGAAGAGGGCGCGACTGCGATCGAATACGGGTTGATCGCCGCGCTTATTGCTGTCGCCTGTATCACCGCGCTTCAATCATTGGGCGAAGAGTTGTCGACCACGATGAATACGATCGACACCACAATGGCAGACAGCAACTCCGCGTGATCGGCGACTGGGAGGGCAGCTCGCAATCGAGCGCCCCGCCCGATCTATTTTGCGGCACCATCTGCCACGGCATTGCCGGCGCGACCTGATGGCAAGCTCGATCGAATGAGCGCATAACCAACAATCGCGGCTATCGTCGATCCGCTCAGGACGCCCAGCTTCACGGCATCGACCTGCGCCGGTTCGGCGAAAGCGAGATTGCCGATGAACAGGCTCATTGTGAAACCGATTGCCGCAAGCAGCGAGAGCCCGTGGATCTGCCTCCAGGTCACGCTCTCCGGCAGCGAGGCGATGCCCGCTTTCACCGCTATCCATGCGAAACCGAAGATGCCCAATTGCTTGCCGACGAGTAGGCCGAGCGCGATACCCAGCGGCAACGGATCGAGCAATGACGCAGGCCGAATGCCCGCCAGTGTCACCCGCGAAGCGCAAGCCGACCAAGCAGCCGCTTTGCGCGCGAACGCAGCTTCTGCAGCCTTTCGCACACGGCCGGGTCGGGCGCGCGCTTGCGACGTTCAAAGCGCAAATATTCGTCGATGCGCTGATGCACCTGCGTCAGGCGAAATATGCGGGCGGTCATCTCTATCTCCTCGGTCGATAAGTCTATCGATCGGATAGCCGATGCGCCCGGTGGGCTGGGAGGGAGGGGAATGGCAGCCCGCCAGCACGCATCGGCACATCCGATGCGGTCCGACATCACGGGAGGTCAAACGACCGCCCGCCAGAGGGGCCCGGTCCGCAGTAGCTCAATTAAGAAGGGCCAGTCCGGGTTTCACGAGTTTGCGGAAATTTTTGCGCCCTACTCCGATATCGCCGCTGGTGCGTCCCACAGAAGGTGTCGCGTTTCCAGCGGCACGAGGTTCGCACCGCGGATAATCTCGCCCTTGGTGTGATAGCCGAGTAACTGATCGGCATCGGCGTCCGGATTGTTGGTCAGCACGCGCACTTCTTCCGAGGTGAAATCGCTGAGGCCACGGGCCCGCTCGATACCCTGCTTGTCGTAGATATGCAGGACGTCGCCGCGGGTGAAATCGCCGTCCATCGAGATAATGTCCTCGCGGCGGATGGCACGCTCGCGATCCCCCATAGTTTCGAACACCGTGTCGTTGACCACGAGGCTGCCCGCCATTTGCAGGCGGTTCGCAATCCAGCTGTCCCAGCCAGAGATCGGATTGGGATAGGGCAGGATTTTGGTGGCGCGCCGTTCTTGCGAAAGGACGCTGGTGACTGGGCGATCGACCTCGCCCTGCGCGATCCAGGTCGTGCAGCCGGCCTCCTGGGCCATATTCGCTGCCTGCAGCTTGGTGGCCATGCCGCCCGTCCCCAGCGTGCTCTTGCCTTTGGTCGCCTCCATGTATTCGGAGACATCGGTGACTTCGGACACGAATTGCGCTTCCGGATCGTCCGGGTTTCGATCGTAGAGGCCGTCGACGCCGGTGAGAATGATCAGATCCTCGGCCCCCACCATTTGCGCGACCTTCGCCGCCAGCCGGTCGTTGTCGCCGACGCGGATTTCCTCGGTCGTAATGGAATCGTTCTCGTTGATGATCGGGATGACCTGCGCCTCGAGCAGGCGATGCACGGTGTTGCGCGTGTTGAGGAACCGGCGGTGATCCTCGAAATCGCCCAACGTCAACAGGACCTGCGCGATTTCGAGATCGAATTCATAGCCGACCTGCTTATAAGCATTGAGCAGCAACGGCATGCCGCAGGCAGCGGCGGCCTGTTTGTCGGAAACCCCGGCGGACTCCGGCGTTTCACCTACGATGCGCAAGCCCAGCGCGACGGATCCCGACGAACACAGGATGACCTCATGCCCCTGGTTACGCAGCCGCGCCATATCCTCCATGAGGCGCTGGAGGAAACCGAAGCGGGGGGTCAGCATGTCCTGGTTCGCGAGCAGCGCGGAGCCGATCTTTATAACAATCTTGCGTTTCTTAGTCACAATAGACAATCCATACGGCTTGAAATTTTCGACCCAGATGGTAGTTATCTATGGTGCAGTGCACAACCACAGATCGCAGATTTTTTCAGCGAATTCGATTTTGCAAATCTCTCTTACTAAAAGATCGGTTGCGTTCTTCGAAAATCGGTTCTTACTGTAAAGCAAAAAAACGAATTAGAAACGAAAGAGGCTAGTCATTACTTATTCCAACATCGTCATGGTCGGATGCGGCAAGATGGGAGGTGCCCTGCTTTCGCACTGGATGCAAGGGAACGAGCAGTTCACGGTTGTCGATCCGGCGCTGGAAAGCGCTCCCAAAGGCGCCCGGCTCGTCCGGGATCGCAGCGACATTGCAAGCGAGACGTTCGATGTCGTAATCGTCGCGATCAAGCCGCAGATGATCGACGATATCCTTCCAGACTATGCCTCGATGCTGTCCGAGAACGGTTATGTACTCTCCATTGCAGCCGGCTGCTCCCTGTCGCGCCTGTCGCGGCTGATGGGGGGAGCCCCCGCTGTGCGTGTGATGCCCAACCTGCCCGCCGCCGTCGGCAAAGGCGTCAGCGGCTTGTGTGCGGACGATAAGGGACAAGGCCCCGCCCTCGCCCATGCCGAAGCGATGATGGGCCGCACCGGAACCGCCGTCGTCGTCGACAGCGAGGACAAGATCGATCGCGTAACCGCCGTCGCCGGCTCCGGCCCCGGCTATGTCTTCGAAATCGCCCGTGCCTACGTTGCCGCGGCGATGGAGATGGGCTTCGACGAAGACGAAGCCCGCGCCCTGGTTCTCGGCACCATCGAAGGCGCCACCGCAATGGCGCTGGAGCCCGGTGCCGCCGGCCTCGAAGACCTGCGCAACTCCGTCACCAGCAAGGGCGGGACGACCGCTGCCGGGCTGGACGCGCTAAACGGCGACGGAACTATTTCGCGCAAGATGCGTGAAACACTTGAAGCGGCTTACAACCGGGCGGTCGAGCTGCGCTGATCCGCGCCTCCTGCCCCCTGACAAGAAAGCAAGATTTATGACCGACCAGAAACTCGACCCCCAGATCCACGTTCACGAACTCGGCAGCCGCGCCCGCGAGGCATCGCGCAAGCTGGCGATTGCCGGAACGGACCAGAAGAATCTCGCCCTGCGCGAGGCAGCCAAGGCGCTGCGTTCGCGCATGGCGGAACTGCTCGAAGCGAACGGCAAGGATGTCGACAGCGTGGCGGGCAGCAAGCCCGAAAGCTTCATCGACCGCCTGCGCCTGACCGAAGACCGCGTCGAAGGCATGGCCTCTGCTCTTGAGGAAATCGCCGATCTCGTTGATCCCGTCGGCCGCGTGCTGGCAACCTTCGATCGCCCGAACGGCCTGGAGATCCAGCGTGTTGCGGTGCCTATCGGCGTCATCGGTATGATCTACGAAAGCCGCCCGAATGTCGGCGCGGATGCGAGCGCCCTGTGCCTGAAGAGTGGCAATGCAGTGATCCTGCGCGGTGGTTCGGAAAGCCGCCATTCGACCCGGGTGATCGTCGAATGCATGCAGGCCGGCCTCAAGGCTGCCGACCTTCCCGGCGATGCGGTGCAGACCATCCAGACCACCGATCGCGCCGCCGTCGCGGCGCTGCTCGAAGCGGTCGAGCATGTCGATCTCGTCATCCCGCGCGGCGGGCGCGGTCTCGTCGAGCTGGTGCGCGACAAGGCGAAGGTCCCCACCCTTCTCCACCTCGACGGCAACTGCCACAGCTATGTCCACGAAGCCGCCGATCTCGACAAGGCGGCCGAAGTGATCCGTAATGCCAAACTGCGCCGCACCGGCGTGTGCGGGGCCACCGAAAGCGTGGTGGTCGATAAGGCCGTGGCGCAGGATTTCATTCCGCGTCTCGCTGAGATCATGGCCAATGACTGCGAATTGCGCGGCGACGAAACTGCCGTATCGATCGATGGCCGCATTGCGCCTGCCACCGATGAGGACTGGGGCACCGAATATCTCGAACCCATCGCCTCGGTGAAGGTGGTGGACGGCATCGACGATGCGATCGAGTGGGTCTCGACCTACAGCTCGCACCATACCGATGCCATCATGACCGAGGACGATGCCGCGGCGAAGCGCTTCATGGACAGCATCGACAGCGCCATCGTTATGCGCAACGCCTCGACCCAGTTCGCCGATGGCGGCGAATTCGGCATGGGCGCGGAGATCGGCATCGCGACCGGCAAGATGCACGCCCGCGGGCCGGTCGGGCTGGAGCAGCTGTGCAGCTTCAAATATCTCGTCCATGGCGACGGGCAGACGCGGCCTGCCTGATCCGGCCATCACCAGGCGTTAACTATACTGTAAATCCTCCAAGCTAGATCGTTTACCGATCTGGTTTTGGGGGATTTACAAACATGCAGCAAATCCAATCGGACAGCGGCAAGATCGATGTCGGTGAGCGGCTGAAGTATTTCGATATCGGGCCGGCAGAAAAGCAGCTCATCGCGCGCATCTGGGCCGAAGCCGAACCGCATCTCGACTGGATCATGGCACCGATGGGGGAGCAACTCACGGCTCAGGTCCGCGATGGCGACCTGCCGCCCGATTTCGACATTGCCGCCACGCTGGAGGCGATGCGTAAGTGCATGATCGTACATTTCGGCCGCACGATCGACGATACCTGGATGAAGGTCGCCGCCGGTCTGGGCAACTGGATCACCGAGAACAAGGCGGATCCCTATCGCGTGATCGCCCTGATGCACCTCTCATTCAACCGGGTGAAAACTCTCGCGGTCGAGAATGCCGCCGATGCGGACGAGCGGGCCGCAAGATTGACCGTCCTCGGCGCAATCAATCACATGGCTTGCGAACTCGCCGTCGCCCGCGTCAATCGCATCGCCCGCTACAAGGAGGCCGATCGCCGCAAGGAAATCGCCGAGCGTTTCCGCACGACCATCGCCGAACTCGTCGGCCACGCCAACAAGCGCGGCAGCGCGGTGAGCAAGCTGGCCCAGCGCGCCCGCCGCTCCACCGCCTCCATGGCCACCAACGCCGCCGAGATCGCCGCTGCGGCCGAACAGTCCGCCAATGTGATGGGCAACGCCGCGCAGGAATCCGCCACCCTGGTCGAGAGCATCGACACCACCCGCCGTTCGGTCGGCGAGATCAGCCGGGTCAGCACCGATGCCGCGCGCGAGGCGGATGCGGCCGGCGAGGTCATCAACGCGCTCAACCAGCACACCACCGAAATCCAGAGCGTCGTCGGCATGATCCGCCAGGTCGCCGACCTTACCCGCATGCTCGCCCTCAACGCCACCATCGAGGCGGCGCATGCCGGCGAGGCGGGCCGCGGCTTCGCAGTTGTCGCGGAAGAGGTGAAGTCGCTCGCCAGGCAAACCGAGGTCGCCACCGACGAGATCGTCCGCCAGGTGGAGGGCATCCAGTCTTCCGGCGGGCGCACGGTCCAGGCCAACCTTGCCATCGCGCAGAGCATCGGCCAGGTCTCGCAGACCACCTCCAGCTTCGAGCGCACGATGGAGGCGCAGTCGGGCCAGGTCACCACCATCGCCAGCATGATCGACGAGACCGCCATGACCGCGCGCACCATGGCCGAGACCATCGCCGCCGTCAGCGCCTCTGCACAGGAAATCGACGAGAAGGCCGTGCGGGCGGAGGACATGTTCGCCACGATCACCGGCGAACTGAACGAGCTCGAGGTGGCGGTGATCGACTTCCTCGGCGACATCGCGGCGTAGTTTTCCTTAGACCCTCAAACGCCGGGCGCCGCACATCCGTGCGGCTTGGCTTCCTCGCATAAGCTCGGGCGGCCGGTCGCCCTTGCCTAGCCTGCGGCTCGGTTCTCTGGGAGACGAGAGGTTGGCGCTGGATCCGGGCCGGCGGAGGCCCGGCAAGCGCGACCGCGCGCCCGCAGGGGCCCGTAGCGAAGCGGAGGAACAGCCCCGAGGATGCACCGACGGATGTCGGTGCGAAACACAAAAAACTCCCTCCCCCGACCGGGATCGGGTTTCCATCGGGGTCTCGCCTATAATTTTCCTACTCCCCCGAAATCTGCTTCACGCTCGCGGATGACCCGACGCGCAGACCCCCGCGAGACCCGCCTCCCCGTTCCGGCAGGCGAGCTTCCCGCCTTCACCCCCGTCCCCCGCCAGACCAACCGCCACGACGGCTGGACCGACGACCGCCAGCGCCGCTTCATCGAGGCGCTCGCCGATACGGGCAGCGTCGAGACCGCCTGCCGTGCGGTCAACATGAGCACGGTCGGCGCCTATTACCTGCGCCGCCAGAAAGGCGCGGAAAGCTTCCGCAAGGCCTGGGCCGCGGCGCTCGAACTCGGCGTGCAGCGGATCGAGGACGTCGCGATGGACCGCGCGCTCAACGGCGTGGAGGTGCCGGTCTACTCTTACGGCAAGCTGGTCGGCAGCCGCACCTCCTATAACGACCGCCTGCTGATGTTCATGCTCCGCAACCGCGCGCCCGAGCGCTTCACCGAAGGCCGGGCAAAGGGCCTCAACGCGATCGGCAAGATGGACCTCGACCGGCTGAAGAAGCAGTGGCGCAAGGAGTGGGAGGCCGAACGCGCCGCCGCCGCCACGGCGGAGGAGGACGCGCATGCCGAAGCGATCAATGCGATGCTCTCCAAGATGCGCGAACGCCGCCTCGCTTTGATGAGCCCCCGCACCCGCGCCGCCTACGAGGAATATTGCCGCCTCTCGGACGAGGACGAAGAAGCCGGCTACCGTTGCTGGGACGACCCGGAGCACGAGAACTATGTCGACGCCAACGCCGACTGGGGCGAGGGCGAGGGCGAGGACGAGCCGACCGCCCTACCCCCACCCGACTGGCGCAAACGCGAGGTGGAGGAGAGCGAGGACGACCCACCGAGAGTGCGGCGGTTGAAGGATGAGGGGTGGGATTGAGCAGAAATAGGTAGCCGACTGCGTAGTCCTACGAAGGCACCTCGCAATCAATTCTCGCTACATCGGCCCTACTTCGCGAAGGGAGCACATGAGTTCGCGCATTTTCGATCAGGCTTTGCGCCTCGTTGCTGCCGATATCCAGGAGGCGAGCCGCAAGCTACAAGCGCTTGCGGCAGCGCCTCGCTTCGCGGGGCGCAAAGTGTACGATCTCGACACAATCAGGGTACATGCCGCCACTCTCGCGACCCTCGCTCGCAGGAAACACCATGCCCGGCGGGTGCGAGAGGAACTGATCCCCAGCGCGAATTTCGGCGAACCCGCCTGGGACCTCTTGCTGGACCTCTTCGCCCATTCGATCGAGGGGAAGGAGATTCAGAAAAGCTCTGCCCAGATCGCGGCGCATTGCCCCCCCACAACGGCCCTGCGCTATATCAGTTCGCTTGTGGAAGAGGGCATGATCTCTGAACCCAGGTCGGAAACCGACGGCAGAATGGTGCACCTTGGCTTAACTGATGCAGCCTTGGTCAGCGTTGGCTCGTATCTGATGAACATCGGAGGCTTGGGCGCGGAAGATGATGAGTCCGCGCACTGATCTGGCTCCTGCCAGATTTTCTCTGGGACGCTTAATGTTTCCCGTTTATCCCCTTGACGCATGTATCGAGTTCAGCTATATAATGGGCATGACAAAGAGTCCATCCGCCTCCCCTGAATTCTCGGTTCGCGAATTCTTCCAGCGCTTCAATTCAGAGCAAGCCTGCCTCGATCACATCATGGATGTGCGTTTCGGGGGTACCCGCTTTGATTGCATGTCATGCGGAACTGTTGGCGCTACCCATCACAAGCTGGAAAAGCGCCGCACCTATGTTGCGGCTTGCTGTGGCCACCACGTAAACCCAACCGCCGGAACCATTCTGCACAACACCCGCACGCCGCTGGTTAGCTGGTTTTTCGCAATGTATATGTTTTGCACCACCCGCCACGGTGTGAGCGGCAAGGAACTGCAACGCCAGCTTGGGGTGACGTATAAGACTGCCTATCGCATCGGCCAGCAAATCCGCGATCTGATGAGCAAGGCGCAGACGTTTGAAGCGCTGCTGTCCGGCCATGTTGAACTTGATGAGGCATATGACGGCGGTCGCCGCTCTGGCGGTAAGCGTGGGCGCGGCGCACCGGACAAGACGATTGTTATGGGCCTTGCAGAGCGCAATGGCCGAGTTCGCGCCCGTATCGTCCCCAACGTCAAGAAAGACACTCTGCGTGGCGTTGTGCTGGACAACGTAGCGGAAGGCACAACCGTCTCCACAGACGAACTCTACAGCTACAACTTACTCACTGGTGACGGTTATGAGCATGGCGTGGTGAAGCACGGTAAGAAAGAATACGCCTACTACGATTACCGCCGCGATGAGACGTTCCACGTCAACACGGTGGAAGGTTTCTGGCGTCTGTTTAAGGCTTCGGTGCGGTCAACCCATATCCAAATCAGCGGCAAGCACATGCAGCGCTATCTGGATGAATTCACTTTCCGCGCGAACCATCGCAATCGGGTAAACGGGATGTTTGACCTTCTGGTGGGGGCGCTGTGAGCGTCCCCATTAAGGCGTCGAATTGAGCGCGATGAGCGGGGCCAATACCATCGGCTTCCGCTTGTGCGGCGAAGTCGTCTAATCGATTAGAGGCAAGCGCTTCTGCGAGAGTAATCTTCATGCCGCCTCCGCTACGATGCGGCGCAATTCATCTTGCCCGACATCATCTTCAATAACCTCAGCTTCTTGCGAAATCAGTGGAAGCCACTTGCCCATGTCATTTATGCTATCAACCACGGCAACCGGAATAGCGTTCGGTCCGAGGCGGCGTATGTCGCTAAATTTGCTTTTTGCAGAGACAACCGAAGTCCACTGCGGAGATACCACGTCAAAGAGAACTCGGCGCTTTCCTTGCGTCACCTGGGCCGCGAACGGCCAATCAATGTTAGACGCTCCAGAAAGCCTTAGTTCTCTTTCAACGCTATCGTTACCAAACGTGTCTCTCAGCTTTTGAAACAGTGCTGCCCCAATCTCTTGCTCGCCAGCTTCTGGTAGCGAGTGGAAAGCCTTCACCGCCGCGCGATGTGAAGCATACGCAACGCGTCTAATCGCAGTGGCGATTTGGCGCTCGTTCGCAAACATCTGAAACTCATGATTGTCAGCATAATCCACGCCGACTTGCTTTTTTATGCGTCCAGCGTGAGCCCCAAAAGAGCGCTGTGCTTCATAGCCTTCCGCTTCACGCCAACCGAGGCCGAAGTCCGACACGTTATAGCCACCTTTGCTTGGTGTAACTTTGACCCCCACTGCAGTCCCGGAAGGGTAAACCAGTGGAACTGTGATAAGATACGAATTGCCCCATTCAGAAGCTCGCACAAGGCTGTCCACAGCGCGGCGCACACCCGCATCGCGGATGTCTTCGCTACCGATCGGTTCAAAAGCCATGTTCATTCGAACAAATCCTCGGGCCACGGGGAAGGCAAAATCGCCGTATTCGTGATTCTAAACAGCTTACCGACTCCGTCAAGGAGTTCCTTAAATGACTGATAATCAGGAGAGATTTCTTCTGCTATTGGCAGCGCCTTGAGCGGCGCGTTGTTTTTCTTCGTCCAATTCAGACTGAACGCGTGAAGGTGAGTTCCAGTAACTTCGCCAATCAAGTCTGGCGGAGTATTGGGATGATCATTCTGGTGCGGCGTTAGAGGTCGCCAATCAATCCGACACAAGCGGACCGCATCGCGCCGGCTGTCGGTGGGAAGATATATCAAGCTGAAGCTGACGTATTTGTTACGAAGCTCCAAGCGCACCCTACCAACTAGCTCTAAGCCTTGAAAAACTCGCCCACCCATCTGCAAAGTGGCGACTAAACGCTGCTGGTCATCTTTTGAGTCTTTATGCTGGTCAACCCAAGTCGGGGTTCCTGCGACTAGCTTGTCGGCCTCGACAAGAGTTTTGAACGGCGTTGGCATCCCCGACGCTTATAGCGTAGTTTCCCCTTTGGCGAGTCACACATGCGTCAAGGGGATAAACGGGTACGATGAAGAGGATGACCGCCGCCACGCGCCGTTCCGCGATTGCTGACGCAATCGCTCCATGCGTCACGTGACGTCGAACGGGTTCCGCTGCGCGGACCCGCCGGCCGATGCTCGCGATGCGCTGGCGCGCACCGGATTTTAACTTGTCGCTTGGTTAGCCAAGCTCCGGCGCCAGGCGCCTTCGCTCGCTACTCCTCCCCCATCCGCAGCGCAGCGATAAACGCCTCCTGCGGGATGCTCACATTGCCATACTCGCGCATCCGTGCCTTCCCCTTCTTCTGTTTTTCCAACAGCTTCTTCTTGCGGCTGATGTCGCCGCCGTAGCATTTGGCGGTCACGTCCTTGCGCAGGGCGGCGATGGTTTCGCGGGCGATGATCTTGCCGCCGATCGCGGCCTGGATCGGGATCTTGAACAAATGGCGCGGGATGAGGTCTTTCAGCCGCTCGCACATGCCGCGGCCGCGCTCTTCCGCCACGCTGCGGTGGACGATCAGCGATAGCGCGTCGACCGGCTCGTTGTTGACGAGGATGTTCATCTTCACGAGGTCGCCTTCGCGGCTGCCGATCTGTTCGTAGTCGAAGCTGGCATAGCCGCGGCTGATCGATTTCAGGCGGTCGTAGAAGTCGAACACCACCTCGTTCAGCGGCAGCTCGTAGCTCACCTGCGCGCGGCCGCCGACGTATGTGAGGTCGGTCTGGATGCCGCGGCGGTCCTGGCACAGTTTCAGGATCGCGCCGAGATATTCGTCTGGCGTGTAGATCACCGCCTTGATCCACGGTTCCTCCACCGTCTCGATCCGGTTGACGTCGGGCCAGTCGGCGGGATTGTGGATGTCGATCGTCTGCGCGTCCTCATTCTTCGTATGGCCGAGGTGGACGCGGTAGACCACGGACGGGGCCGTGGTGATGAGGTCGAGGTCGTATTCGCGGGAGAGGCGTTCCTGGATGATTTCCAGGTGCAGCAGGCCGAGGAAGCCGGCGCGAAAGCCGAAGCCCAGCGCGGCGCTGCTTTCCATCTCGTAGCTGAAGCTGGCATCGTTGAGGCGCAGCTTGCCGATGCTTTCGCGCAGCTTCTCGAAATCCGCCGCGTCGACCGGGAAGAGGCCGCAGAAGACCACGGGCTGGACTTCCTTGTAGCCCGGCAGCGCCTTGTCCGCCCCGCCCTTCAGCGTGGTGATCGTGTCGCCGACCTTGGCCTGCTCGACTTCCTTGATCTGCGCGGTGATGAAGCCGATCTCGCCCGGGCCGAGTTCGGGCAGGTCGGTGCGCTTGGGCGTGAAGCAGCCGACGCGGTCGATCAGGTGCTGCGTGCCGCCCT
>JAPYPR010000055.1 GCA_029937545.1 Erythrobacter sp.
TCAGGGCCGGACTCTAATCTAACTTGGAGGAAAATCAGGGGGTCACGTCAGTCGGTTAAAAATCTCGCAAAAGCCGTTCTGCATCGGCCTGCCCGGAGCGATGTAATGCCACTCCACGCCGATCTGGCCACACCACGCCAGGACGGCATTGCCGGTGAGCTCGGTGCCATTGTCGCTGACGATCATGCCGGCTTGCCCCGCTGGGCGATCAGCTGGGCCAGCTCGCGCACGACGCGGTGTCCGGAGATCGAGGTCTGGCACCGCTGCCAGGCATTCCCTGGTCACATCATCGACCACGTTGGGCACCCGGAACCGACGCCCCGACGCCATCTGGTCATGCACAAGGTCCAGGCTCCAGCGCTGGTTCGGCAGGGCCAGCACCGGTGCAGGCGCCCGGGTGCATAAAGCGCGCTTGCGGCTTTGACGGCGCCTGACCGCCAGTCCCTCCTCACGACAAAGCCGCCGGCTATTCTTCCGGTTGATCATCACGCCCTCCCGGCGCAGCAGGAAGTGCAGACGGCGATAGCCGAACCGGCGACGCTGGTTGGCCAGCTCGCGCAGCTTCTCACGCAGACGCGAGACGGTAATCGCGTTCGCGGCCAAGCTATCAGGCTGCGTCGTCGCGATGGAGGCATGTTGCGGCGCGCATCACATGGGCCGGGTGCTAGCGGGCCAAGGGCACAAGGTGCGGCTGATGTCTCCCGAGTATGTCCGGCCCTACGTCAAGGCGCAGAAGAACGACGATCGCGATGCCGAGGCGATTGCAGAGGCTGCGACCAGGCCGACCATGCGCTTTGCGAGGAGCAGCTCGACATGCAAACGCTGCACCGCGTTCGTGATCGGCTCGTGCACGAACGCACCTCGCTGATGAACCAGATCAGGAGCCTGCTTCTCGAACGCGGACACATCGTGCCCCAAGGCCGCGCGAAGCTGGCAGTCAGACTGAACGAACTGCTCGACACCGAGGAGCAGATCCTGCGACCGCGCAACCGCATACTCATCGCTGACATGCGTGAGCGCTGGGAGGCGCTCGACCGGCGGATCGCCAGTCTCGACACCGAGTTCGTCGAACACGCACGTTCCGATGATCGCGCCAGACGGCTGCTGACCATCCCCGGTATCGGGGCGCTCAACGCGACGGCGCTGGTCGCAGCGGTCGGTGACGCCAACACGTTCGGGCGCGGTCTCGCGCCAGGGGCAGCCGACCCGCAGCACATGGAGCATACCATTGAGAAAACGGCGATTATCGCCCGCTGGCCGCGCCCAGCGACCACGCTCAGGCGGCAGCAGCGGCCCGATCAGTTCCCATTCCGCGTCCGACAAATCCCCGCGACCTATGACTGCTCCCCAAAAAGCAGCCCTGGAAGCGAAGCTGTGCAAAGCACAATCAGAACCTGACCCGTTTGGGAATCCCTTTTGTCAACACGGCCTAGGCCAAACTCAAGCTTGTGCCAAATGTGATGGCAACGGACATAGGGCAGGGATCGCCACCGCACGTACCCCCAGATCGGCTCGAAATTGGATTAAGTCTCATTCGAGAATGTGATCAGCTTCCGTCGAGACCACAGCGATGGTTGGATTGGTATGTCCCGTCTGAAAATGCGGTATTTGTCAGGCGGCCAGTCCGTTGCGGATCATCAACAGACCCACAAACACCAGATAAAAGCCGAAGATCCGTTGCAACCATTTGGGGCTGAGACGATGCGCCATGGCGACGCCCCACGGCGCTGAGACGTAGGACGTGATCACGATGGCGCAGGCGCCCAGCAGGTTGACATAGCCGAGCGACAAGGGCGGAAGTCCCGCTGCTCCCCAGCCGATGACCATGAATCCCAATGTGCCGGGCAAGGCGATGATCACCCCGATTCCAGACGCGGTTCCGATGGCGCGGTGAATATCTCGCCCGTAGAGCGTCATGACGATGATCGCGATGGTCCCGCCGCCAATGCCCAGCAGCGAGGAAAACGCCCCCAGGCCTGTCGCCAGCGCCGATCGTCCCGCCCCGCCCGGCATTTCTGTGCCCAGCTGAACCGACCTCAGCACCGGGTAGAGGAAATGCACTGCCATCATCAGCACGCCTGCGCCGAATATGATCGCCAGACCCGCGCTGCTGACCCGTGATGCGAGCAGCACACCGGCGAGCGAGCCGACAACGATCCAGGGGGCCCATGATTTCAGGATCACAAAGTCCACTGCACCGCGCCGGGAATGGCTCTGCATCGATCGGAGCGAAGTAACGATGATGGTCGCCAGCGAAGTGCCGACCGCAACGTGAGACAGTTCCTCGGCTTGGGTCCCGATCAGCGGCAGAAGAACATATAACGCCGGAACCACCACGAAACCGCCGCCGATCCCGAACAGGCCGGCGGCAAATCCTGCCAGCAAGCCAGCGCCGAGCATGAGGGCGGTGATCCACGACCATTCGAAAATCAGCTCCATCAGAAATGGTCCGCATTTGGCGGTGAATACATTGTGGTTAGTGGCAAGTGAGATCCTTTCCCATGATCACGACAGGAACGCCGCCATCCCGGCTGCGAGAGGTTTTGCGGTATCCGCACGCCCGGTTGAGCGGCTCCCCGCCTGGGTCGCGTGTAATATTGCTGCGCCAAACCTCGCCCTCGCGGCTGCTTTTTCAGTTGCTTCCAGACCCGCCCGCCCTATTGCGCGGCGGACGTAACCAGGGCGGGTGTAGATCGCTCGGTTGCGTGCCGGATTGCGGCGGGGGCCGAGCCGGTTGGCGTCGCGCCCGACACTGCGATCGCCCCCGTAAAGTGAGGCATTGATCAATTGTGCGGTCGGCTCTGCGTCAGCCATGGTGGCCAGACGCAGAGTGAATAATTGGGACGCGCCCTCTCCTTCCGGATCAATCCCGGAACACGGCGAGAGACCGCAAGGATCAGAAATTGGCGCGCAAGCGAGCATAATAGTAGCCGCCCTGCCAATCGACGATCGAGTCGGAACGATAGACCCGGCCACAGCAAACCTCGAATTCGCCCGGCTCGGGATAATTGTCGAAGACGTTGCGGGCGCCGATCGATAAGGTCAGTGTGTCGCGCCAGGTGTAGCCCACCTCCAGATCGAACAGGACTTCGGAGCCGAAATCTTGGGAAATCAACGGTCCGCCCGCACCATCGGCGTTAGAATATGGCCCGTAATAATTGGCGCGTGTGAGGAAATTGAACGGTCCGGCCTCGTGGGTTGCTGTAAAGACCGCGCGCCAGTTCGGTTCCGCATTGAGGAAATCATACTGGTCCTCGGCATTGAACTGGGCGGGTACGCCGCCGTCAAACTCGGTCTTGTTGTAATTTATCGCTGCTACGAGCCCGCTGGTGCCCCCGCTCCATGTCTGGTCGTAAGACAGCACGATGTCGACGCCTTGGGTCACGGTGTCGAACAGGTTCTGGAAATAGAACACGCCGCCGATGGATTCGGCCCCGGCAACCCCGGCGTCGATCAGCCTTCCACGAAAGCCGACGCATTCTGAATCGATTTCAGGCGTCGCGGGAATGCAATCATCGACCACGGTGATGGTCGAACGTGCCTGCAACCGATCTTCCAGTTCTATACGGTAGTAGTCGATCGAGAATTTGAAATTGCCGAGAGCGCCGTTGAGACCCGCGGTCCAGTTGGTCGACGTTTCCGGTTCCAGCGGCACGGCGCCCAGCGCTGCAGCGATCGCGCTGCTGGCAGGAAACAGGCCAGTGGCAACGGGGAACCCGTTGGGTAGTCGCGTGGAAACATTGGTGGTGCCCTGTTGCCCCGGTGTGGGGGCGCGAAACCCCGTGCCGTGCGAGGCGCGGATACCCAGCCCGTCAACAATCTCGAACCGACCGGCCACCTTGTAGATAAGCTGCGAATCGAAATCCGAATAATTCTCGAACCGCAGGGCGCCTTCAAGGAACAGGCTGTCGGTCACATCGGCACTTATATTGCTGTAAAAGCTGTAGCTATCGCGGTTGTAAGTACCCGAAAAGTCAGGTGAATATCCGGGAAAGCCGTTAGATCCGACCCCCACCGCCTGATAGACCGGATCGCCCGGATCGGCGCAATTAAGTCCCGCAGAGGGTTGCAAGGCCAAGCCTGCTAGCGTGGGCGTTCCGTCGGCGTTGCAGAAATCGAACGGATCGGGCGAGCCAAACGGCCCTGCCTGGTAAGACGCAAGTTCACCCTCGACTATCTCATAGCCTTCCTCGAAGTACGTTCCGCCGAAGGCCAGGGCGAGATCGCTGGCCATACCGACATCGTGGGCAAATATGAAATCGGCCTGGAACTGCAGCTCATCATTGATCAGATTACCTGGCCTGAATTGGGTCGGTGAATCCGGCCCAAGGGAAGGATTGATCGTATTCTCCAGGAGATAGGAGATTTCGTTACGGCCATAGCGCAGCGAAAGATCGTAAGAGAACGCGCTGGAAATATCACCGCGGATGCCGCCCAGAGCGGAATAATCTTCGACATCTCCGCTGAACAGCGGCGTGAAGCCTCCGGGAAAACGTTCGATAGGATTATAGATCGAACCGTCAGCCAGACGCAGATCCTCAATCGTGCCGTTGCCAGGATAGCGATAGAAGAAATTGCTGGTGGAAGTACTCCACGAGTAATTGCCGAAGGCGTAGACTTCCGCAGCCTCGGAAAATTCATAGCCCGCGTTGACGAAGGTACGCACTGCCTCTTGGCTAGGACGGCCCCAGGGCTGAATCGTATCAATACCTTCAACCGCGGCGGCATAATCCTCATTGCCAGGCAGCGCCGCATATTCGGTTACGCAAAAGAAGCCTTCGCAATATTGTTGTGCCCGGTTGGTTGGATCCGCATCTGAATATTCGGCCGACAAGTTGATGAAGCCCATGTCCCCCAGAGGAAGACCGATGTTGCCGGCAAATTTGTATTCGAAGCCGTCGCCTTCGTAGAATTCACCGATCTCCGCTTCGAGAGAGATGCCATGCGGATCGTTCTTGAGAAGGAAGTTGATGACACCCGCGATGGCGTCGGACCCGTATTGCGCGGCCGCGCCGTCACGCAGCACCTCGACCGAGGCGAGGCTGATTGTGGGAATCGTGGCGATATCGGGACCTTGCGTGCCCGATCCGCCAATTGTCACCAATGCGGCGCGATGGCGGCGTTTGGAATTGACCAGCACCAGGGTCTTGTCGGTCGGCAGGCCGCGCATCGAAGCGGGTCGGACGAAGCTCGAACCGTCAGAGATCGGCTGGCGGGATAGCGTGTATGACGGGACGAGTGTCTTCAGGACATCGTTGGTATCGGTGAAAGAAACTGAGGAAATGGCTTCTTCGGAAAAAACATCGACGGGGACCGGGGAATCGACAACTGTGCGTTCCAACCCCCTGGACCCGGTAACTACGATTGTCTCAGGCTGGATCGAATCGTCTGTGTCGACAGCCTGGGCGAAGGCTGCGGTGGGTGCGAATAGTCCGCTGGCCAAGGCCAGCACGGAAACGGTACGATGGTAATACATGGAAGACCCCCCTGTCTGTGGTAAGTCTCCTCTCCCCATGCCTCTCCCGACGGGCTGCATTCAGCCGCCGCCATATGACCCCTTGATACCGCATCGCAATGTGATTTCGCGATCACGGTAACCGTTGCATTTTCGTTTCAAAAAATGCTCGATGGGAACAAGATGTGCCAAACGGCATGCGGCGTGGCAATAGTTTTTTTGCACTGCAGCAAAACTTCCCCTCTTGATGGCCTGCTTTTCTACTACGCCCGATGGGCTCCACTACGCAGCCGATTGCTTCAACCGCGCTCTTGCGCAACGACGCGACTCGGCTCCAGTCGCCGG
>JAPYPR010000056.1 GCA_029937545.1 Erythrobacter sp.
GCTGGGTTCAGAACGTCGCGAGACAGTTTGGTCCCTATCTGCCGTGGGCGTCGATTGTTGAAAGGAGTTGCCCCTAGTACGAGAGGACCGGGGTGAACGTACCTCTGGTGTACCTGTCATCCTGCCAAGGGTGCCGCAGGGTAGCTATGTACGGACGGGATAACCGCTGAAAGCATCTAAGCGGGAAGCCTCCCTTAAGATAAGCAATCTTCGAACCGTCGTAGACCACGACGTTGATAGGCCGGGTGTGGAAGCGCAGTAATGCGTGTAGCTAACCGGTCCTAATAGTTCTTTTCGCGCTTGTAGGATCCATACCATCAACGACAGCCCTGCGCTGTCTGCGATCGGAGGAAACTTCGAAGCCGGATAAGCCCAGAAAGCTCAACAGCATCGATTTAAACCCTTGTTACCGACCGGTCGCCCGGTCGGTGGCCGCCCGCCTGCTTTATTGCTTGGTGGCTATAGCGTCCGTGACCCACCCGATCCCATCTCGAACTCGGCCGTGAAACCGGACAGCGCCGATGGTACTAGTGCTCAAGCACTGGAAGAGTAGGTCGTCGCCAGGCATTAAAGCCGGCGGGCGGGGTATAAACCCATTCACGATTTCAAAAGCTGCTGCCGGTGCAAACCGCGCGGCGGCTTTTTCGTCTCTGGACCTGGTCCACGAGATTTCGGTGCCGCGGGGTGGAGCAGTCCGGTAGCTCGTCAGGCTCATAACCTGAAGGTCGTTGGTTCAAATCCAACCCCCGCAACCACTTACACACAATTGACCCCGCCAGCTCGACACAGAGCGGCGGGTTTTGTCGTTTAAAGTGACACAAAGCCTTGGCGCGCGGCGCTCGGCGCGGCAGGGTGCCCGGCGATGACAGAGCTCACCCATATAGACCACAGCGGCAAGGCGCGGATGGTCGACGTTTCCGCCAAGGCATCAACCAGGCGCGAGGCCAAGGCCAGCGCGGTGCTCAGGTGCCACGCGGACACTGTCGCTGCGGTAGTTTCCGGCCGCACGCCCAAGGGCGCGGTGATCTCGACCGCCGAATTGGCTGGCCTCACGGCGGCAAAGCGGACCGCAGAGCTGATCCCGCTGTGCCATCCGCTCGCCCTGTCCAAGGCCGAAGTGACGATTGAGCCGGACCGTAAACTGCCGGGCTTCCGGATCGCTGCGCGCGTCGTTACCACCGGACCTACCGGAGTCGAAATGGAGGCTCTGACGGCCGCGACGGTGGCAGGGTTAACCGTCTACGACATGCTCAAGGCGATCGACTGCGAGATGGTGATGGGCGAGGTGCGGGTGGACAGCAAAACGGGCGGCGCAAGCGGCGACTGGCAGCGTGAGGGAGGTGGTGGCGATGAGCGCTGATGAAGATGTCCTGACCAACGCCATCGCGGCGCGAGCAGCACTGCGGCGCTTCATCGAAGCATTGCGTGAACTAGTAGGCCAAGCGGTGCGTGAAGATGGCAGGGTGTCGCCTGCGCTGCTCGAAGCGCAACAGCGTCAGGTGCATGGTTACGCCTGGGTCGCGACACTCGTCGCCTCGCTCGAGTCCGGCCTCGACTGGGCGCAGCGCGCGCAAGCATCCGGGAGCTTCGGTGAAGTAGAGGAGCTGACGCTGTCGATCGCGTTCGGCGAATATTGCGGCCAGCTTGTCGGCGGATTCGCGATGAGCCAGACCGAAATCGTCAGACCGGAGGATTTCGGCGCTGTGGAAGCAGCGGCCAAGCTACGCGGCGATCCCCATTTCGCGTGGTTCTTGCGCGAAGGGAACACCCCAGTCAAGCGCGCCCGGCTTGCTTCGCTTGCAGCGGACGGCGTGCGTCCGGACGAGGGGCTGGGTGATGAGACGCTCGACCTGATCCGCACCCAGTTCCGCGCTTTCACTACCGAGAAAATCGCGCCGAACGCCCAGCGCTGGCATCTTGCGGACGAACTCATCCCGTTGAAGACTGTCGAGCAGATGGCCGAACTCGGCGTCTTCGCGATCTGCATCGACGAGGAGTACGGTGGTCTCGGCCTCGGAAAGCTTGCGATGTCGGTGGTGTCGGAGGAGCTTTCGCGAGGGTGGATCTGTGCCGGCTCGCTCGGCACGCGCTCGGAAATCGCAGGGGAGCTGATCGGGAAGAACGGGACTGCGGAGCAGAAAGCGCGCTGGCTGCCGGGCATCGCCGACGGTTCGCTGCTGCCGACCGCGGTGTTCACCGAACCCGACACCGGCTCCGACCTCGCGTCGGTCCGCACGCGGGCGACACGGCTCGACGATGGCAGCTGGGAGCTACACGGCGCGAAGACGTGGATTACTCACGCCGCGCGAGCCGACCTCATGACAATGATGGTCCGCACCGATCCCGAAGAGCCCGGCTATGGCGGGCTGTCGATGCTGATCGCCGAGAAAACGCGCGGCGCGGAAGGCCTCGACTTTCCCGACCACGGCCTCTCCGGCGAGGAGATCGAGGTTCTCGGCTATCGCGGGATGAAGGAATACACACTCGGCTTCGATGGCTTTCGCGTGCGCGCCGAGGGCCTGCTCGGCGGTAAGGAAGGCGAAGGCTTCAAGCAACTCATGCGGACTTTCGAAGGGGCTCGCATCCAGACGGCCGCGCGGGCCATCGGAGTTGCCTGGAACGCGTTCGACCTCGGTCTGCAATATGCGCTCGACCGCAAGCAATTCGGCAAGGCGCTGATCGAATTTCCGCGCGTTTCGGACAAGCTGGCATTGATGCTGGCCGAAATCGTGGTGGCGCGCGAGCTCACCTATTCCGCCGCGCGTCACAAGGACGAGGACGAGCGCTGCGATATCGAGGCCGGGATGGCGAAGCTGCTGGCCGCGCGCGTCGCCTGGAGCGCTGCCGACAATGCAGTCCAGATCCACGGCGGGAATGGCTACGCGCTCGAGTACCCGATTAGCCGGGTGCTATGCGACGCGCGGATCCTCAACATTTTCGAAGGCGCTGCAGAAATTCAGGCGCAAGTCATTGCGCGGGGCTTGCTCCAAGAGCAGCGCGGCTAGCAGGTGCCCCTAGTCGCATATGCGCGGCAAAAAACTTCGACCGCGCCTTCGATCCTCTCACGATTGCGCTTCTCATCGATGGGCTGGCTGAAGCGCCGGTCGAGGTCGCCCATGCCCTTGCACATGGCGGCAAACTGTTCGGCTGCCAGCTCGGGATCGTCGACGCGCAGCTCACCGGCTTCGTCGAGCGCCGAGATGAGCGCGCTGAAGGCCTTCTTCATCCGGTGCGGCCCGGCAGCGAGGAAGGCCTTGCCGATTTCGGGTTCATGCTCGGTCTCAGCTGCGATGCGTCGTTCGAACTGCACCATCTCGTCGCGCGAGAGGAAGGCGACCATTGCCTCGCCGATGGCGAGCAGGCGTTCGCGCAAGGGACCGCGCGGCGTCTCTCCGATCGAGGAATGGCCGCGCATCATTTCGCACTGCGTTTCGACCGAGGCGACGAACAGCCGACGCTTGTCCCCGAAATGATTGTACACCGTCACCTTGGACACGCCGGCATCGGCAGCCACCTGCTCGATCGAGGCGGCGGCGAATCCGCGATCGAAGAAGGCGCGCGTAGCGGCGGCGATAATCGCCTCGCGCTTTGCGGGATCAACGGGCCGCCCACTCCTTTTTTTAACATCGCTCGACAAAATGAACGGTCCCGTTTGGTTGAACGCCTCCGTTCAGTAATGGACAAGTCGCTAAGGGAAGGCAAGCAAGCGCATGATCTGGATCGCGATCCGCATGCTCACCGCGGACGCCCAGAAATTCTACGGGCTCGTGTTCGGCATCGCTTTTTCAACGCTGCTCATCACGCAGTAGCTGACCATTTTCGTGAATCTGATCGAGCGCGGGGCGAGCGGCACGTACAATGTGTCGAGCGCCGATGTCTGGGTTATGGACCCGGTCAGTCGCACGACCGATGTGAACTTCCCCATGCCATCGACCGCACTCGACAAGGTGCGCGGCGTGACCGGCGTCGAATGGGCTGTGCCGCATCTTCGCGCGGGGGCCATTGTCCGCACCAGCGAGGGCGATCTGGAAGGCGTGTCGGTGATCGGCGTGGACGATGCGACGCTGATCGGGCTACCCAAGCGGATGGCTGCCGGCAGTCCCGACGTACTCTCGCAACCCGATAGCGTTATTATCGACGATGTCGGGCTGACGCGCATGTTCGAAGACGGCCGCTCTCCCATCGGCGAGCGGCTCGAACTCAACGATCAGCGCGCGGTGATCCGCGGCGTCGCTGACGCCATCCCCAGTTTCACCAGCCAGGTCACGCTCTATACCAAATACAGCCAGGCGCTGCGCTATGTCCCGGGCACGCGCAATCGCCTGTCCTTCGTGCTGGTCGGGGCGGAGCACGGCGTCTCGCCCGATGAACTCACCCGGCACATCGAAGAGCAAACCGGCCTGCGCGCACGCACCCGCGACGAGTTCGCGCAGGACGGGTCGATTTCATCATCCAGAACACCGGGATCCCGCTCAACTTCGGGATCACCGTGCTGCTCGGCTTCATCGTCGGCGTGGCCATCGTCGGGCTGACGTTCAGCCTCTTCATCCGCGACAACATCAAGCAGTTCGGCGCGCTTAAGGCGATCGGCGTGACGAATGGAAAGATCCGCAAGATGGTGGCGGCGCAGGCGGGCCTCGTCGGACTGATCGGTTACGGGCTGGGCGTGCTGGGTACGGTGTTCTTCATATGGGGCTTCTCGGGCAATCCGACTTTCAAGGGTTTCTACATCCCTTGACAGATCCCGCTGATCAGCATGGCAGCGGTATTCGTCATTCTCGCGCTGACCGGCTGGCTGGCGCTGCGCAATGTGCTCAAGACCGAACCGGCGTCGGTGTTCCGCTGATGGCAGGGACCGATACCCAGACTGTCACCACGGCTCAGGCCGCGATCTGCTCGCGCGGGGTGACACGCGACTTCAAGGCTGGCCAGCAGACGATCACGGTGCTGCACGGTATCGATGTCGATATCCGTGCCGGAGAGCTGACCTACTTGGTCGGGGAGAGCGGATCGGGAAGGCGACGCTGATCTCGATCATGTGCGGCATCCTCTGGCCGACCGAGGGCGAGGTGAAGGTGTTCGGCACCGACATCTACGACCTCTCCGACACCGAGCTGGTCGAATTTCGCCTCAACAACATCGGTCTCATCTTCCACCAATACAATCTGATTCCATCGATCGATGGGGCCAACAATGCTGCCGTCCCGCTGATCGCTCGGGGGATGGACCGGCTGGAAGCGCGCGAGAAAGCTGTCGCCATGCTGGAAAAGCTCAATATCGGCGATCAGGCGGCCAAGCTGCCGAGCCAGCTATCGGGCGGGCAGCAGCAGCGCGTCGCCATCGCGCGCGCTGGTTCACGAACCGCGCCTTGTCGTCTGCGATGAACCCACCGCCGCGCTCGATGCCGCTTCCGGGCGCAGAGTGATGGATTTGCTGCGCGAAGTCGCAGTCGCGGAGGATCGCGCCTGCATCATCGTGACTCACGACAACCGCGTTTTCGCTCGGCTCTTTCGGGTCTTGTCACCGGCCTGTTCGTGCAGCCCGGCGATAGGGTCAGCGAGGGCAAGATGCTGTTCACCGTCGATGACCGAGCGGCTCGCGCGTCATTGCGGGAAGCTCGAGCAGCGATTGCCGAAGCGCAGGCCTCCATTGCCGAAGCGAACACGGCGCGCGCGACGGCGAGCCGCCAGCTTGCGCTCTATCGGAATATCGACGATCCGGCTGCCGTCAGCCGT
>JAPYPR010000100.1 GCA_029937545.1 Erythrobacter sp.
TGAGCTACTCCCCATCGGTTGGACAGGATCTGGCGTAATTCAAGCTACTCGTTGCACCTGCTGATCGGGGTTGGTTGTTTCATTTCTCTGCCAATAGACCACGGCTGGCGGTCTGCCGCCAAGGGCGGAGTGTGGGCGTTGGTGGTTGTAGAAGGTCATCCATTTTCGAATGCCCGCCTTTGCTTCCGCCCCGGTCTCCCAGGCATGCAGGTAGACGCACTCGTATTTCAGGGTCCGCCACAGCCGCTCGATGAAGATATTGTCGAGGAACCGGCCTTTCCCATCCATCGAGATGCGCACGCCGGTCCGGCGCAAGCGGTCCGTCCAGGCGAAGGAGGTGAACTGAGACCCTTGATCGGTATTCATTATCTCGGGCGGGCCGAACTTGTGGATGGCCTCGTTCAGCGCCTCGACGCAGAAGTCGGCCTCCAGCGTGTTCGAGATGCGCCAGGCCAGGACCTTCCGGGTATGCCAGTCCATGATGGCGACCAGATACAGGAACCCGCGCCGCATTCACTGCCCGGCAGGCGATTGCGCAGCAATCTGCCGAGAGGGGGCAGGTAGGTGATATCGGCGCACCAGACCTGGTTGGGCCGATCCACCCGCAACCCTTTCAGCAGGTAGGGATAGGTCTTGTGCCCTTTCGCCGGCCTGTTGGTATTAGGCTTCTGATAGATCGGCATCAGCCCCATGAGGCGCATCAGCCGGCGTATCCGCGTCTCGTTCACGAGATGCCCACCGTTACGCAGGTGCCAGGTCATCTGCCGGACACCGAAGAAGGGTGTTTCCAGGAACTGCTCGTCGATCCGCCGCATCAGATCGAGGTTCTGCGCGGTCTCGCCCTTCGCCGTGTAATAAAATGACGAGCGCGCAATCGACAGCAGCTTGCACTGCTGGACGACAGACAGTTGGGGGTGATCAGGCTCAATCATGCCGCACCTCACTTCCCGCCCCAAGGCTTCAGCTTTCTTTCCAAAAAAGAGTTGGCCACGGCCAGCTCCCCGATCTTGGCGTGGAGTTCCTTCACCTGCTCCTCATCGATCTCGGGCTTCTTGCGGCCGCCGCGTTCAAACACGCCGGAGGCGCCCTCAAGGAGCGCACGTTTCCATTGATGGATCATCGTCGGATGCACCCCGAACCGGCTCGCCAGCTCGGCCGCGGTCTCCTCGCCCTTCAGGGCTTCCAGCGCGACCTTCGCCTTAAATTCAGGCGCATGTTGTTTGCGTTTCGACATCTCTGATCTC
>JAPYPR010000101.1 GCA_029937545.1 Erythrobacter sp.
CCAGGGAAAACGCATGAAAACTTCTATACCGCGAGAATGTCGGCCAGATAGGTCTCATCCAGCGCGGCTTTCTTCTGCTTCCGCCGGATTCCGCCCTTGAAACTTGTCTCCCCTTTCAGGTAATTCAGAGCGATATGGCGGACCCTGGCGAGGTTTTCAGCGGCCTGACCACGGTGGATTTTGCAGGCATCTTCGCGAAGCGCCACGTCCAGTGACCAGTGCAGCTTGTTCTCGACGAACCAATGCTGGCGGGCCGCTTCTGCCAGTTTTTTAGCACTGAGATCCGCCGAGCTGATGTAATAGCGGATCATCGGCACTACGGGGGCTTCGTCGCCTTCCTGGCGAAACGACATCACCACGCCGACAGTTTTCAACCCGGGCCACTCATAGCTAAGCTCCTGAAATTCCGGCGTAAAGTCACTGACTACATGATAGCGTGTCTCCTGCCGGCCGCGGCTCTTTTCATCCGTTACATAGGAATCACCCTCGAAGCTCGCGACTTTTGCCATGGGGAATGCTGCCTCGAAAGCATCGGCTAATGCCGGCTGGTTTTCCTTGACTGAAAGCAGGTAGTCCGCCCCCTGCTGTACTACCTGTGCCGCGATCTTTTTCTGGCAACCCATGGCATCGATCGTCACCAGGCACCCCTGCAGGTTCAGTAGCTTGAGCAGCTCCGGAATCGCTGTTATCTCGTTGGATTTCTGCGCTGTTTTTACCTGGCCAAGTACCACGCCATTGGCCGCACTAAAGGCGCTCACCATATGTATGGCACCTTTGCCCTTGCCCCGGCAGTACGAACCGCGCAGCGTCTTGCCATCAATAGCGACAACAGCTCCATCGGTGACGTCATGGCATGACTTCATCCACTCGGCAAACGCTGTCTGCAGCTGCTCAGCATTCACCAGGGCCATCACGCGCGCTAATGTGTCGTGGCTGGGTACGCCAGCTTCAAAATCGCCGTACTGGCGGAGAAAACCCAGCTTGGCGTGGCCAAAGTCCTCGATCTCGTCCCAGCCCTCGGCACCACAAATCACCGCACAGACGGTCAGGAACAGGATATCCGACAGCTGATGCTGCACTTTCCAGGCCTGGCGGAAGTCGGGAACGATCGATAAATGATGCATAAGAGACGGTGTCAACATCGGGTCATCCAGATCAAAAACCGATAGATGACCACATTAACTCCTACTGGTAAATCGCTACGAAGCCCGTCGTAGAGCGGTTTTTCATGCGTTTTCCCTG
>JAPYPR010000102.1 GCA_029937545.1 Erythrobacter sp.
TACTGGTGCGGCGTGTTGGGAGAGCTCTACGGCTCGGCAGTTGAGAGCCGTTTCGCGCTTGATATCCGCGACTTCAAAACATGGGCGACCGGCGGCGCTGAACCTCAGACGGTGCAGCGGGCCAGCTTTGAAGAGCGCCGTTTGAGGACCCTTCGCTCGAGGCTTTCGGCAGCTTACAAGGGCGTCCATGCATTACTGATGAAATGCGGGGCAGAGGATTTCAAGTCGGGCCAACCGTATGACCAAGCGGTGTTTTTTGACGAGAATGTCGATATCCATCACATCTTCCCGCAGGCTTGGTGCAAGAGTGTCGGGATCGGGCCGGAGGTCTACAACAGCATCGTCAACAAGACGCCGATTGCGTCAGGCACCAACCGAATGCTCGGCGGAGTTGCTCCTTCTTCCTATCTGGGCCGACTGACCAAGGGTAATGATAGCAATCCTGCCATTGCCCCTGATCGTTTGACAGCAATCCTAGAAAGCCACGAGATCGAGGAAAGCTACCTCCACGCAGACGACTTCGACGGCTTCATGGACGATCGAAGACGGCGCTTATTGGCCATCATCGAGAACGCGATGGGCAAGGAGGCTTTGAGGGAGGCCGAGGTTCCGTCTGATCACGAGGAAGAAGACTACTACGCTGAAGAAGAACGGGAGGCCGCGGAGTAACCGCCGCTCATGACACCTGCTGAATTCATCCAGAAATGGCGCGCTGCCGAGCTGAAAGAACGCACTGCCTCCCAGTCGCACTTCAATGACATCTGCCGCCTGCTCGATATAGAAGACCCGATCACGGCGGACCCCAAGGGCGAATGGTTTACTTTCGAGAAGGGTGCATCGAAGACCGGCGGCGGTGAAGGCTGGGCGGATGTCTGGCGCAAGGAATGCTTTGCTTGGGAATATAAGGGCAAGAAAAAGGACCTCGACCGCGCCTTCGCTCAACTTTAGCAATATGCCATTGCGCTCGACAATCCCCCGCTGCTGATCGTCAGTGACATGGACCGGTTTCGCGTCCACACCAATTGGACCAATACGGTGCAGGAGGTGCACGAATTTGCGCTCGATGACCTGCTGGACGGCGCTACTCGCGACCTGCTGCGCAACTGTTTCCTCGATCCTGAGCGTTGAAACCTGCCAAGACGCGGCAAATGCTTACCGAAGAGGCAGCGGAGGAATTCTCGCAGCTGGTGACGTGACCCCCTGATTTTCCTCCAAGTTAGATTAGAGTCCGGCCCTGACAG
>JAPYPR010000057.1 GCA_029937545.1 Erythrobacter sp.
TAGTTCGGCTTCAGCACGCGCGGGCCTGCGGCAAGATGTTCGGGGAAACGAGCGCGAAGGCCTTCAGCGTCCACGTATCGATCGACATCGCTGCCCCATTCCATGGATCGCGTTGTGTAGAGCACTTCCTTGACGCCGATTTTGGCGATCACGTCAGGATGCGCGCTGACGACAACGCCGCACCCCGCGACTTCGCGCAGCATTGGATCGAGCTGCGAGCGGTCGCCTGAAATGTCCAACGGATTCACCCAGACCAGCACTGCGTCGCACGACAGCAGCTCGTCCCGAATCTCGCGAACCGCCTCGTCCCTGTACAGTACAGGCCTTGCGGTCGCCCCGAGCGCCCGCAAGGCCTGCATTATCGGCCACTGCCGGGCTTCATGAAAGCGATGCGTCCACTCGGCTGCTTGCCCACGCCAAAGAAGAGCGATGTTCGGGCCGGATGTCATTGTTGCATCTCCCCATCGGACCTGTCCCCTTTGTGGTCGCGAACTCAGGTGTCGCGCAGCAGTGGGTGTTAAGCCACGGCGGTCGGGTTCAGCCGCCGCCGCGCAAAGCCGCGGCATAGCGCCGGTCGACCACTTCCCAGTCGATGTTGCGGAAGAAGGCGTCGACATATTTGGCGGCGGCGGTGCCGTAATCCATGTGGAAACTGTGCTCGTACATATCGAGCGCGAGCAGCGGCACGCCGGCAATCGCACCGTGCATATGATCCCACGCCCAATGGTTGTGCAGCGAGCGCGTGTGGAGATTGTAGACGAGCACGCACCAGCCCGATCCGCCGGCAAGGCTCATCCCGGTACGGCGGAAGTCGGCTTCCCAGCGGTCGAACGAGCCGAACGCCGCGCCCAGCGCGTCGCGGATGGAACCGGCTGCCTGGCCGTTGCCGCCGAGCCCGTCGAAATAGACCTCATGGAGCACGACCGAGCCGGTGCGGTGCAGCTCCTCGCGCTTCAATCCGCCATAGACCACCGGCGGCAGGTCCGTGTCAGCGAGCGCGGCGGCAAGTCGTGTCTCGATCATATTCAGGGCCTTGACCGAGCCCGCATAATTGTTCTCGTGGTGCGATGTGATCAGCCTTTCGGAGAGGCCGTGAAGCCTGGCGGGATTGAACCTGAGCGGCTTGACCTGATGATTTCCGGCAAAGGCGGGGACAGCCGCCGGCGCTGCGGCCGGCGTCTGCGCAGAGGCTTCGTTGATAGTCATGGCGGCGGCTCCGATGCCAAGAGTTGCGATTGCACTGCGTCGGGAAAGATGGTCGATCGTCACGCGTCACTCCTTCAGATGATCATTACATATGCGGCCCCGAGGACCGAGCAGACGCCGAGCACCGGCAGCATGCCGGCCTTGAACCGGAACATGGCGAGTATCGCACCCACCGCGAGCGCCAGCGCCGGCCAGTTGACGGACGTTAGGACTGGGAGATCGATGGTGCCGGCTGCGAACGGCACTTCGCGGACTTGCTCGAACAGAGTGTGGATACCAAACCAGACCGCCAGATTGAGGATCACGCCGACCACTGCGGCGGTGATCGCCGAAAGCGCGGCCGACAATGCGCGGTTGCCGCGCAGCCGCTCGATGAATGGCGCGCCGGCGAAGATCCACAGGAAGCATGGCAGGAAGGTAACCCAGGTGGTGAGGATTGCGCCGAAGGTCGCGGCGACGAGCGGCGGCAGCCCGGTCGCTTCGCGGAAGGCCGCGAGGAAGCCGACGAACTGCGTCACCATGATCAGCGGCCCGGGCGTGGTCTCGGCCATGCCGAGCCCGTCGAGCATCTCGCCGGGCTGGAGCCAGCCATAGGTCTCGACTGCCTCCTGCGCGACATAGGCGAGCACCGCATAGGCGCCGCCGAAGGTCACCACCGCCATCTGGCTGAAGAAGGTGGCGATGCGGCTGAACACGTCGTCGGGGCCGAACGCGAACAGCAGCGCTGCGACCGGCCCGAGCCAGAGCAGCAGCAGGACGCCGGAGATGCGCAGCGACCAAGAGAGGTTCGGCCGGGCATGGTCGGGAAGGCCCTCGCCAAGAGCGGTGTCGCGGTCGTGGATTATCTCAGCGCCGGCGGGACCATGTCCGCCGCCGCCCTTGAATGCGGCGTAACCAGCGCGGCCACCGAAGAAGCCGATCAGCGCGGCGGCAAGCACGATCAGCGGGAAGGGCACGTCGAGCACGAAGATCGCGACGAACGCCAGCGCGGCAAAACCGCGCATGACGTTGTTCTTCAAGGCACGCGAACCCACCCGGACCACCGCCTGTAGCACCACCGCCAGCACGGCGGCCTTCAATCCGAAGAACAATCCCTCGACCAGCGCCACTTCGCCGAGCAGCACATAGACATAGCTGAGCCCTAAAATCGCGAGGAAGCCGGGCAGCACGAATAGCGCGCCCGCGACCAGGCCGCCCTTGGTCTTATGGAGCAACCAGCCAATATAGACAGCTAGCTGTTGCGCTTCAGGGCCGGGCAGCAGCATGCAATAGTTGAGCGCGTGGAGGAACCGCTCCTCGCCGATCCAGCGCTTCTCCTCGACCAGGATGCGATGCATCACCGCTATCTGGCCCGCCGGTCCGCCGAAGCTGAGCAGCGCGACCCTGATCCAGACGCGCACCGCCTCGCCAAAGCTGATGCCGTGCTCGTGCAGCGTCTCGACTGCGATTTCAGCGCGTGCGCTGGCCTCCATCTTTAGTCCTCTTTTCGCCGGGTGAAGTGAGCATAGAATCCGTCGAGCGCGGTCGATCCGCGCGCGATCCGCTCCTCGTCGTCGTCGGTGCCGGCACAGATGCCGGCGATAAGCGCGCTCACTCCCGGAGTTTCCGGGCGCTCGAACCGAGCATCGGCAATATCAAGGTCGTGAACAATTTCGCCGAGCGCCCGCAGCGCGGGGTCGGTCTCGAGACCGGTGAGGAACACCAAGGTCTCGAAGGAGCAGCGGTCGCCTTCGTGGGTGAACTCAGCGTCCGCCATGTCGAACCTCAGTTCGTCAGGCTCCGGCACATATCCTTTGCCCTCGACGAACTTGAAGCTCGCCTCGGGGTCGATGAAGCGGCGAATGAGCCAGGCGGACGCGATGCGATCGACATGGACATGGCGGCGCGTCACCCAAACGCGGCGCTTTAGCTCCGCCGGGGTCAGCTCGGGCGCACCGGGGCCGCTCACATCGGGATGTTGGTGAGAGCGGCGGTCCGCCTCGGTGATGGCGGCCTGTGCCGCCTGCCGACCATGCGCACCGAAAAAGTCGATCGCGGCGACCTCGTTCAGGCGTTTGCGCAGGCGGCCCACATCCGCCGCCGCGACATACTCGCCCTCACACAGCGCGCGCGCCTCGCGTGCCAACTCCTCATAGTCGGCGTCACGCGCAGCGTCGAACACTCCGCGCAGCTCCGCATCGCCCATGCCGCCGACAAGGCGCGCTTCGAGGATCAGCGCCTCGCCGCCATTTTCGGTGATCTCGCGATGCAGTTCTTCGAACAGCGCGCGCGTGTCCTCGCGATTGGGGAGCGCATGGACGGCGTTCTTGAGCGGCGCGGCCCCGATCGCCTGCAAACGCCGCCAGACCTTCACCCGCAAATAGGCAGGCTTAGCCGGAAGCTGCGGGATCAGGAGCAACCAAGGGGAAGCTTGTGTGTTTGTCATAGTTGTATCGTCACTAGCCTACAAGTGTAAGGGTTGCATCACAAGCCTCATGAGCATAGGACTGCTTATCCCGAAGAAAGAAACCGGAGCGCAATGTCGCGGCTCGCCGGCGGCGCGCTCGCATGACGTGAGGCTTTCCGTGTCGAGTGCGCTGATGAAGGATCAATTATGCTGAAAAAGACCATCGCCTTGGGATTCGCCAGCCTCCTGCTGGCAAGCCCGGCATGGGCAGCGCCGGACTGGTCGGCTGTCGACCGGGCGATAGGACGAGCGGGGGCCGAACAGCCGGGGGGCGTTCACCGCTACAGCTTCCCGCGTTCGGACCTGAGCGTCACGCTGGATGGGGTGACGATCAAGCCCTCCCTCGCGCTCGGCTCTTGGGCGGCGTTTCAGCCGATGGGCGACGAGGCGATGGTGATGGGCGATCTCGTGCTGACCCACGACGAGGTGAACCCCGTTTTGAGCCGCCTGCTCGCAAGCGGTTTTACGATCACCGCGCTCCACAATCACCTGCTCCGCTCTTCGCCTGCGACCATGTACATGCACATTGCCGGCCACGGCGACCCGGTGAAGCTCGCGGCCGCGCTCCGGCAAGCGCTATCAGCCAGTCGGACCCCGCTCGCCGCGCCGCAATCGCCTTCGGCCAGCGCAGCCGCATCGCGGCTCGACCTCGATGTGGCCGCGCTCAACCGGTTGATG
Source organism: Erythrobacter sp. (assembly GCA_029937545.1). Lineage (GTDB taxonomy): Bacteria > Pseudomonadota > Alphaproteobacteria > Sphingomonadales > Sphingomonadaceae > Qipengyuania. Next base: position 4,331 of record JAPYPR010000057.1, read on the forward strand.
GGCGGTGAGGGCAAGACGGCCGGTGGCATCCTCCAATACAGCTTTCCGCGCGCCGAGCGGCTGATGGACGGCGATATGGAGACTCCGCCGACGATGGGCACGGCGACCGCGATCAACTTTCAGCCAACCGGGGACGGCCGAGCCGCCATCACCGGCGATTTCGTACTTGTCGCAAACGAGGTCGATCCGGTCCTGCGCGTGCTGCGGACGAACGGGATCGAGGTCACGGCGCTGCATAATCATATGCTAAACGACGAGCCGCGGCTGTTCTTCATGCACTTCTGGGCCAACGACGACGCAGCCAAGCTCGCCCGTGGGCTGCGCGCGGCGCTCGACAGGATGAACAATCAGAGGAGTTGAACTCGGACGACGGCTCATTGGGCCGTAACCGCCGCCCGCCCGACCCCACGGCCCTTATGCAGGAAGTGGAATGGAACATGGCTAGCAAACGAACTCTCACTGTTGTCGCAGGCGTGGGCGCGGCCGCGCTGGCGATCGCGGGCGTGGCGATCGCGCAAAACCACGAGGCGAACGAAAACCGGATAATCGGCAAGCACAGCGAACGAGACATCCCGCTTGCTCAGGTGCCCGAGGCCGCGATGAACGCGGCACGCGCGCAACTCGCGTCAATAAGCAAAGCGGAGCAAGTCACCCGAAAGGCGGACGGAAGCACGCTCTATGAAATCAAGGGCAAGAACAGCGACGGAAAGACGATCGAACTGTTCGTCACGCCCGAAGGCCAGGTGCTCGGCCGCGAATGATGGATCAGCACGGGGCGCCGGCCGTCGAGGGCCGTGCGCCCCTTCCGAAATGATACTGCGGAATAGGAGACGAAAATGCGGCCAAGGCGATGGATATTGTTATGCGCCGCTTTGGCCGCCCTGCCTGATAGTGCGATCGGCCAAACCGAACCCGCGTCGGCGACGGGCTCGGCGTTGTTCGTAAGCTGTCAAGCGAATGAGCCGCGATGCGGCGCTTACCTCCAAGGCGTGCTCGACATGATGATCGTCGCGCGAAAAGCGGAATGCCGCGCTCCACGCTATGACCGATCGGCGCTGCGCGCGGCATATTTACGCTGGGCGGAGCAGAATAGCTATTTTATGAGTGTTCATATGGTGGCCGGAGCTGAACGCTCGTTAGCGAAGGCTTGGCCATGTCAGTAGCATCGTACCCCGCGGCGTAGCCTGCCCGGCGGCTGCCTTTGAGGGCAGGCGGAGCGTCCGCCTGGCGGTGAATTCCGCCAGCTCAACGATCCCATGTCGCGCCTCAAGCTCGCTAATTAGCCGATGTTCGCATTATGTCTGCCAAATCGTTGTCTGGCGCACAAACCTTGAGGTGACGCC
>JAPYPR010000103.1 GCA_029937545.1 Erythrobacter sp.
TGCCCAACGCATGGGCAGGGCAATCCGCTCCGGGACGTGGCGGCAGGCGCTCTAGATCGTTGCGGTTACCAATTCGTATGCTAGGGCGCGGGCCATGGATAGCACAGACAATATGCCCGTGCTGGTGACCGGCGGGGCAGGCTATATCGGCAGCCACGCGGTGCTCGCTTTGCGCGATGCAGGCTGGCCTGTGGCGGTGATCGACAATCTTTCAACCGGCTTCGCTTTCGCCGTGCCGGAGGAGGTGCCGCTCTACGAGGGCGACATCGCCGACACTATCCTGCTGGAACAGATATTCCTCGAGCAGGGGATCGGCGCGATCATGCATTTCGCCGGATCGGTCGTCGTGCCGGAGTCGGTCGAGAACCCGCTCAAGTATTACGACAACAACACGGTCAAGAGTCGCGCGCTGATCGAGGCTGCGATCGATGGCGGGGTCGGGCATTTCATCTTCAGCTCGACCGCAGCGACCTATGGCACGCCCGATGTCGAGCAGGTGAGCGAAGACACCCCGAAGCAGCCGATCAATCCCTACGGCTGGTCGAAGCTCATGACCGAGCAGATGCTGGCCGATGCCAGTGCGGCTCACAGTTTCAACTATTGCGCGCTGCGCTATTTCAACGTCGCCGGTGCCGATCCCGATGGGCGGACCGGCCAGTCGACCGCCGGCGCGACGCATCTTCTCAAGGTTGCCTGCGAGGCGGCGACCGGCAAGCGCGAACATGTCGCGGTCTTCGGCACCGATTTCGAGACGCCCGACGGCACCGGCGTGCGGGATTACATCCATGTCAGCGACCTGGCGAAGGCGCATGTGTTGGCGCTGGAGGCGCTGATCGCGCAGCCCGATCGCTCGCTGACCATGAATTGCGGCTATGGCCGCGGGTTTTCGGTGCTCGAGGTGCTCGACGCGGTGGACCGAGTGACCAACCAAACCATCGACCGCCGCATGCAGCCGCGCCGCGCGGGCGATCCGGGCAAACTGATTTCCGATCCGTCGCGCATTCGGGAGACGCTCCCGTGGAAGCCGCAGTTTGCGGAACTGGATACGATCGTGAGCCACGCGCTGCAGTGGGAGCGGCGGCTGGCCGAGATCAGGGAAGAGGGGTGAGAGGATTTTTGTTTGGGTGCGGTCAGGACATCCGTCCTGACCTTGCTGTTCCGTCCCACGCCCCCAATCCCACTTGACCGGAATCACCCCCGCGGCTAACCAGCGCCCTT
>JAPYPR010000020.1:0-18255 GCA_029937545.1 Erythrobacter sp.
ACACGTGAATCACATCCTCATCGCGCTGTGAATCCTATTTATGGGTCCGGACCCTGGTTCGACAACTGGGATTGCCTCCGTCGATCTACCTTCACGTAGTATCGTTGAATGTCCTGTGATGAGAATTGCAGCACAGAGCGCCCCTGCCGCGTTCAGCGCCTCATCTCTGGAGAGTAAAGAGAAGCCCCTGCTCTCGTGGTAAGGATTTCTTTCTATGCAGAGCTGATCGATCACTTTCTCATAGAGTCCGGCGCGTGTCTGCGGCACCTCATCGTCGGTCGAAACGATCGCAGCGACGAAGTCCAAATAAAGTGGATTCTGGAAGAAGCTCTCCAATCCTGCCGACTGCAATGCCCGGACAGCAGCGTATGCCTTCTGCTCATCTACCCGACGAGAGAGTGCCTCAATTGCTTCATCAGAGGTAAGCAGTTCCAGGTCGACGACGGCGGGCGCTTGACCATAGTCGTCTGATATGTCGATTTCCGCACTCTTGCCTCTCCATTCGGCCGCTCGACATGAAATTGCGAACGAAGGCTCACCGCAAGCTAAGAGCTTCGTTAGAACTTCGTTCAGGGGGTCTTCCTCGCCTAGTGCTGAGACCTCGTCCAGCCCGTCAATTATAAGGCGATAATTTCCAAAATCGGTGCCGTCTGGACGCCGCAGCAAGCTGGTCGCTCTGACAAAACGACAGCCGGGTTGCTTCCCATACCTTTCCATCAACCATGTCTTGCCCATCCCCGGATCGCCAAGGATCACAACCGGGCCGGTGAAGCGTTCGAACAATTGCTCTTCTTCGACAGACTGTCTTTTGAGCTTCTTGTCGAACCAAGAGAGCCGCCGTGGGATGTAGTCTCGAGAATCCGAAATTGTTGAGTGGCTTTCCATCGCGGTAAGGAGTTCAACAGATTGATACGCCGGAAGCTAGGCTTGCGGTTCAATTCTTTTGGGAATCTTTGGGAGGAAAGGCTGCCCTGCGGGCGACCTGCTCTATCCGCTGCGCGGACCGGGCCTGTGGTCCCGGCCCATTTGGGTGACGATCAGGAGCAGTGGGAAGTTGAGCGGGAGTTTCTGGCGGACGCGCTCTGTCCCGCGCTTCGCGCTCCTGAGGGCGCGGCGTCTTTGAACTAACCCGCAGGCACTCTTGCCTCTTTCATTGCCGGACGTCCGCTGGCCCACAGGCCCGCGCGCAGGACGTCCGTCGGCTTCGCGCCGTCGCAAGGGTGCCGCTGTTTGTGCGGATCGCTTGCGCGATCCTTGCGCGGGAACACCAAGGGCTTCGCCCTCTCGTTCCCGAAACCGCAAATAGACGCCCCCGGGTGGCGGGCTGACGCCCGCTGGCCCGCGCCAGGGCATCGATTTGCCGTTTTCCCTCCCCCTCCCATCCTCGCCGGAAGGCAGGCGGCATGGCTAAAGCCATGCGCGCCAGCGGTGGGATTGATGCGTCGGCGGAGAGCGGTGCGCTAGTGGTTCGCGTCGAGGGCTTCGCTCACGGTGACTGTACCGGAGCAATAGGCGCCCCACGCATCCATGAGCTTCACGCGCATACCGGGATCCTCCTTGGTCCCGAGGTAGGTGGTGCGGCGATAGGCCGCCTGAACCGCGTCTGGCGTCTTGTGTGCAAGCGCGGCCTCGACCACCGCGTTTGGGAAGCCCGCGTTCGCCGCCCAGTCCGTGAAAGCCGAGCGGAAACCGTGGACGTGGAAGGGCTCCTGCATGTCGCGCAGCACCTTGAGCAGCGTCATGTCGGACATCGCTTTACCCGTTGCGCCGGAGAAGACTACCTCGGCACCTTCGACTCGGAACGCGTCCGCCTTTGCCAGCACTCCTAATGCCGCTTCGGAAAGCGGGACGACACGTGCCTTGCTTCGCTTCATGTGCTCAGCCGGGATCGTCCAGAGCCGTTCCTCCAGATCGAATTCCTCCCATGTCGCGAGTCGGACCTCCTGCGAGCGCGTGCCGGTCAGGACGAGGAGATCGAGCGCGAAGCGCCCGAAGGAAGGCTTTCGCCTCAGAGCGGTCAGGAACGATGGGATCGCGACATACGGCATCGCCTTCCGATTCTGCGGTTTCTTCACTTGCCGTGGCAGGCCCCTCCCCACTTTCAGGCTGCTGTTGCCCGATGGTGCTTCGGTCGACCGCCAGCCCTTGGCGTGCGCATAGTCTAGTACCGCACAAATCCGATTGCGCACCTGCCGCGCGGTTTCCGGGATTTCCTGCCAGATCGGCGTCAGGACTTCGATGATGTCAGCTGCGGTGACGCTGCCGGTCGGCATGTCACCGAGTTTGGGGAAAGCGTAATTCTCCAGACTGGCCAGCCACTGGCGCGTGTAGACATCGCTCTTCCAACCCGCTTCGTTGTCAAAGTGGTACTGGGTGGCCGCTTCGCGGAAGGTCACCTTGGCGGCGGCTTCGTCCTTGCGCTCGGTAAGGACATCGCGCTTTTCAACCTTTATGGCCTTGCGTAATTCGTTCGCTTTTTCGCGGGCTTCCGCCAGCGTGACCAGCTTAGCGCTCCCAACCCCGATGTCTCGTCGCTTCCCATCTTGCTGGAGTCGAAATAGCCATGAAGCTGAGCCGGTTTTCCCAACTTTGAGAAAAAGACCGTCTCCATCCTGATACGTGCCGGGATTCGCTAAAGCTGCCTTTACAGCTACCGCAGTGAGCTTGCCCATTTCCTTCCCCACATTTCCGCAGGCCGTTCCGGAAAGCACACCTTCCCCACACTAGGCCTCGGATGCGGGTGGATCGCGATGGCCATGCGGGGACGGAATAGAAGCAGTATACCCCAGTAATCCAAGGGTTTCCATGGATTACTGGGGATGCAGATAGATGCTGAAAGAAAGGGCGGTGGTGGACAGGGCTGGATTCGAACCAGCGTACGCTTGCGCGGGCAGATTTACAGTCTGCTGCCTTTAACCACTCGGCCACCTGTCCACACGGGCTCGCTCAGTCTCTATCGAGAGAGAAATGCTGGGGAAGCCGCATGGCTCCCCGGCCGAGAGGCGCCCCTTTGGCGAAGCCGCGCTTGCCTGTCAATGCCCTCGCTGGCAGGAGCCGCAGCCAATGCTTCACACAGGACAGACATGATGGCCAAAGGCGAACGGAAAAGGGCCCTGCGCGGGCGGGCGGGCAGGATGAAAGGCGGGCGCGGCAGCGGCCGGGCCAGCACCGGGCATGTGCGTCTATGGGGTCGCCATGCGGTCGAAGCCGCATTGAAGAACCCGGACCGGGTGCATCGCAAGCTGTGGGCCACACGCGAGGGGATCGAAACGCTCGGTGGCGAGCTGCCCGCCGATTTTCCGGTCGAATATGCCGATGTCTCGGACCTTGGACGGCTTGTGGCCAAGGATGCCCCGCACCAGGGTCTGGTGCTCGAATGCGCGGCGCTGGAGGATATCCATCTCGATGAAGTCCTAGGCGCCGAAGCGAATGCCCCGCTGGTATTCCTCGACCAAGTGACCGATCCGCACAATGTCGGCGCAATCCTGCGCTCAGCAGCCGCTTTCGGTGCTGCTGCAATCGTTACCCAGGACCGCCACGCTCCACCGGAAGGCGGCGTGGTTGCCAAGTCCGCCTCCGGTGCACTCGAAACCGTGCCATGGGTTCGAGTAGTGAACCTCGCACGCGCGCTCGAGCAGGCGGCGGACGCCGGGTACTGGCGCATCGGCCTGACCGGAGCGGCAGACGCGACGCTGGCCGAGGCCTTACCGGCAGGCCCCGTGGCGCTGGTCCTGGGCGCGGAAGGACCGGGCATGCGCCACAATATCGAGGGGCACTGCGATGCGCTGGCCCGGCTGCCGATCGGCGATGCAGTGGAAAGCCTCAACGTGTCGAACGCCGCCGCGATCGCGCTCTATGCGATCGCTACGCGCCAGGCCTAGACCAAAGCAAAAACACCGCGCCCCTTTCGAGGCGCGGCGCAATTTGCGTTTCCCGTCCCCTGCCGAGGCGTTGGCAGGTCCGGACAGATCGTCGATCGCTTAGTTGACCGCGTCCTTGAGGCCCTTGCCGGCCTTGAACTTCGGCTGGTTCGATGCCTTGATGGTCATCGGTTCGCCGGTACGGGGGTTGCGGCCAGTCGATGCCTTGCGCTTGGCAACCGAAAAGGTGCCGAATCCGACGAGGCGAACTTCATCGCCGCTCGACAGTGCTTTGGTGATCGAGTCGAAGACGCCTTCGACGGCGCTCGATGCATCGCTCTTGGAAAGGCCGCTCGCATCGGCAACCGCGCTGATCAGGTCGTTCTTGTTCATTCTGGGAACCCCCTCAAATTACTTTTGAAAACTGTTCGGTGAATCGCCTCTCCGAAGGCGCACGAATTGAGAGAGTTTTCGGGGTCCTGTCAAAGGCAAATATGGCCAAAATGCGCGATACTCGGGGCGAAACTCACCGCAATCACGGTAAATGGCGCGTTCACCGGTCGCACTGGCGAAGCCCGTCCTGATTTGTAACCGGAAATCGCCATGCTTCCAGTGCGCGAGTCGCTGCGATGCAATATATCTTTGGTTAGTGAGCGGTTGCGGATGGGGCGCCGTTCTGACCATGGTCGGGTTGGCTGGCGAGATCGTCGGCTTCGGACCATTCGATTGGCTCTGGCTCTTCACAAAGAGCATGCGCGAGCACTTCGTCGACATGGCTCACCGGCACGATCTCGAGACCTTCCTTCACATTGTCGGGAATTTCTGCGAGGTCCTTCACGTTTTCTTCCGGGATCAGCACTTTCTTGATCCCGCCGCGGAGCGCTGCGAGCAGTTTCTCCTTCAGGCCGCCGATCGCGAGCACCCTGCCGCGCAGCGTGACCTCGCCCGTCATCGCGACATCCGCGCGCACGGGAATGCCCGACAGGGTCGAAACGATCGAGGTGACCATGCCGACACCGGCGCTCGGCCCATCCTTCGGCACCGCGCCTTCGGGCAAGTGGATGTGAATATTGCGGCGCTGGAAGAGGCTCGGGCGGATGCCATAATGTGGCGCCCTCGCCTTTACGAAGCTGAAGGCTGCAGCGACGCTCTCGTTCATCACGTCGCCGAGCTTGCCGGTCGTCTTGACTTCGCCCTTGCCCGGAGTGGTGACGCTTTCGATGGTCAGCAATTCGCCGCCGACTTCCGTCCACGCAAGACCGGTGACGGCACCGACCTGCGGCTCGTCTTCGCTCATGCCATGCTTGAACTTGCGCACCCCGGCGAAGTCGCTGAGGTTGTCCGGTGTGATGGTGACGCTGTCCGCCTTGCCTTCGAGGATCTTGCGCAGGCTCTTGCGCGCCAGTCGCGCCAGTTCGCGCTCCAGCGTGCGAACACCGGCCTCACGCGTGTAATAGCGGATCAGATCGCGCAGACCGTCGCCGGTCAGCTCGAATTCGTCATCTTTGAGGCCGTGGTCCTTGACCTGTTTGGGAAGGAGGTGGCGCGTGGCGATCTCCACCTTCTCATCCTCCGTATAGCCTTCCAGCCGGATGATCTCCATCCGGTCGAGCAGCGGCTGCGGCAAGTTCAGGCTGTTCGCGGTGGTCACGAACATGATGTCCGACAGATCGAGATCGAGCTCCAGATAGTGGTCCTGAAACTTGCTGTTCTGCTCGGGATCGAGCACCTCGAGCAGCGCCGAAGCCGGGTCCCCGCGGAAATCCTGACCGAGCTTGTCGATCTCGTCGAGCAGGAAGAGCGGATTGATCTTGCCGGCTTTCTTGAGGTTGCTGACGATCTTGCCCGGCAGAGAGCCGATATAGGTGCGCCGGTGGCCGCGGATTTCCGCCTCGTCGCGAACGCCACCCAGCGACTGGCGCATGAATTCGCGACCCGTCGCCTTGGCGATCGACTTGCCGAGGCTGGTCTTGCCGACACCCGGCGGGCCGACGAGGCAAAGGATCGGCCCCTTCAGCTTGCGCGTGCGCGCCTGCACGGCGAGATATTCGATGATCCGGTCCTTGACCTTCTCGAGGCCGTAGTGATCGGCATCGAGGACCTTCTGGGCCTCGCCGATATCCTTCTTGACCTTGCTTTTCTTGCCCCAGGGCAGGCCGAGCAAGACGTCTAGATAGTTGCGGATCACGGTCGCTTCCGCACTCATCGGCTGCATGCTCTTGAGCTTCTTGAGCTCGCTTTCGGCCTTCTCGCGCGCTTCCTTCGACAGCTTGGTCTTGCCGATCTTCTCGGTCAGTTCGGCAATCTCGTTGCCGCCGTCCTCGTCGCCATCGCCCAGCTCGTTCTGGATCGCCTTGAGCTGTTCGTTGAGGTAATATTCGCGCTGGGTCTTCTCCATCTGGCGCTTGACGCGGCCGCGAATGCGCCGCTCCACCTGAAGCACCGATAGCTCGCCTTCCATGAAGGACATGACCATTTCGAGCCGCTTGAGCGGATCGTGCTCGACCAGCAAGGCCTGCTTGTCCGAAACCTTGGCGTTGACGGCAGCAGCGATCGTGTCTGCCAACTCACCGGCATCGTCGATATCGGCGAGTTGATCGGCAGCATCCTCGCCGATCTTCTTGTTGAGCTTGGCGTATTCGCCGAACTGTTCGACCACCTGGCGCATCATGGCCATCACTTCGCTGCCCGAGGCGGTCATTGGATCGCGCGACGAGACCTCGGCGATCACATGATCGTCCTGCTCGACTAATGCCTCAAGTGTTGCCCGGCGTGTACCTTCGACAAGGACACGGACGGTCCCGTCGGGCAGCTTCAGCAACTGCAGCACCTGCGCCACCACGCCGACCTCGTAGAGATCGCTCCGCTCGGGATCGTCGCAGCCCGGATCGAGCTGCGCGAGCAGGAAGATGTCTTTCGATCCTTCCATCGCCACCTCGAGAGCCGCGACCGATTTGTCGCGTCCGACGAACAGCGGCACGACCATACCGGGAAACACCACGATGTCGCGCAGGGGAAGGAGGGGAAAAGCGTTGCTCATAGAAATATTCCGTCATTTGGCCGAAGCCGTTCTGAAGGAATATGGTGACGCTACCGCCCTTTCGCAACGCAGCTCGGGCAGAAGTGTGTGGACGGCGGAGCCCGCCGTGCGCGGACTCCGCTGAACCGAATTACATTCCGGGAAGCTTCATGCCCGGCGGAAGGTCCATACCCTGCTGGACCTTGGACATTTCCTCGCCCGAAACGCGGTCTGCCTTGTCGCGCGCATCGTTGAATGCTGCAGCCACCAGGTCCTCGACCATCTGTTTCTCTTCGGGCTTCATCATGCTTTCGTCGATCGCCACGCCGATGATGCGGCCGCGAGCAGTGGCGCGGACCTTGACGAGTCCGCCACCGGCCGTGCCCTCGACTTCGATTTCGTCGAGCTTCGCCTGCGTTTCGTTCATCTGCTTCTGGATCGTCTCGGCGGCTTTCTGCGCCTGAGCGAGCATTTCTTCTATATCCATCTTATGCGTTCCTACTCCAGGGTACTTCGCGCCGCGAAGGGGAAGCGGCGCCGTCTTCGATCAGTTCGGCATCGGGAAATGCCTCGAATGCAGCTTTGACCAGCGGGTGCGCGCGCAACGCGGCGGCGTCCGCATCACGCTGTGCATTTTCCTGCTCGACCAACGTAGGATAGCCTTCGCCGCCGGGTACTTCCTCGACCTCCCAGCGCTCGCCAGTGTGGCGGAATAGCGTGTCCTTGACGATCGGCAGGATTTCGTCGCCGAATTTCGCATCGCGGCCATAGCGTAGCACACCGTCGCCGAGTTCCACCACGCGGACTTGCAGGCGCAGCACATTGGCTTCCTGCATCATCCCGCTGGCGTCGATCGCCTCGACCAGCGCACGCCAGTCCGGCCTCGCCTCGGCATTCGGCGTGTTTTGACCGTCGGCGGAGGAAGGCGTCGAAGTGGTGGCCGGCGCGTGCTCTGCGAGCGTCTCGAGCTTCTTCGCGAGCTTGCCCGGATCGGGCATCTGCCCGGCATGGAGAACCCGCAGCATTGCCATTCGCAGCGATACCAGCGGATCAGGCGCAAGGCGGACTTCTTCATGCCCTTTCAGCAGCAACTGCCACAGCCGGTGCACTTGCCCGACATCGAGCCGGGTGGCCCACTCGCCCAGCGCCTCGCGCTCGTCCTGCGATGCGCCCTGGGCATCCCCGCCCGACACCTGCGCCAAGGCAATCCGGTGCGCGAGATCCATTTGCGCGCGCATCAGCGCCAGCGGCTCGACGCCCAGCGCATATTGCTCGTCGATCGCTGCAAGCAGCGCAGCGCCATCGCCTTCGAGCATATGTCCGAACAGGCGGCGCTGGGCGGACTTGTCGGCGAGCCCGAGCATATCGCGCACTCTTTCAGCCGATACCTTTCCCCCGGTATCGAGATCGGCATGGGCAATTGCCTGGTCGAGGATCGACAGTCCGTCACGCACTGAGCCTTCCGCGGCACCGGCGATGATGTGCAGCGCCTCCTCATCGGCTTCCACGCCTTCCTTGCGGCAGATTTCGGCGAAGTGCGACTGGAGCAGATCCACCGGGATGCGGCGCAGGTCGAAGCGCTGGGTCCGGCTGAGTACGGTAACAGGAAGCTTCTCGACCTCGGTGGTCGCGAAGAGGAATTTCACATGCGCGGGCGGCTCCTCGAGTGTCTTGAGCAAGGCGTTGAAAGCATTGCGCGACAGCATATGGACTTCGTCGATGATGTAGATTTTGTAGCGCGCCGAAACGGCGGCATAGCGCACCGCTTCGATGATCTCGCGCACATCGTCTACGCCGGTGTGACTTGCCGCGTCCATCTCGATCACGTCGATATGGCGGCCTTCCGCAATTGCGCGGCACGGCTCGCATTCGCCGCACGGACTGATGGTCGGCCCGCTCTGCCCATCCGGACCGATGCAATTGAGCGCCTTGGCGATCAGGCGCGCCGTGGAGGTCTTCCCGACTCCGCGAACGCCGGTCATCAGGAAGGCATGCGCCAGCCGATCGCGCGCGATGGCATTGGCCAGCGTGCGAACCATGGGATCCTGCCCGATCAGCTCGGCGAAGGTCTGCGGACGGTATTTGCGAGCCAGCACGCGATAGGGCTGCTGCGCAGTGGTGGCGGGAGGCGCGGCGTGAGTTTCAGCGGGAGGGGTCGCCGCAATCGGCGCGGGAGCGGCCGCCACCTCTGCGGGAGGGGTCGAATCTGCTACCGCGTCACCGAACATCGAATTCTGCCCAGCCGCTTCCAGTTCCGCAGCGCTCGGCGCGGCCTCTTCGGCCTCGCTTTCCCATGGCAGCGAGTCGGGATTGTCCGGTGAATCACCCATGCGGCATTAGGTAGGCACTGGCACGCCGAATGTCATGCGGACATCTCATCCAATATGTGGGTGAATAGGAGCGGTTCCGATCGAAGGCTCCTTGCAGGAAGGAGCCGGGCGACCCGCCGCAATTCACCTGGGCTGCTTCCTTCCGGACCTGACCCGGTGAGCGAACGCAAACGTCCACCCGACTCCCGGCGCGCCATATGGAGTCCTCGATGGGTTTTGTCCAGCCCTCCGGCTGGCCGCGGTGCCGGCACCGCGCGAGGTCATCCGCTAGGATGACCGGTTAACGCATCAATGGAAATTGTCGGCGTAGGCTTGCAGCTTAAGGCTCTTGGGCGGGGTCGCGTGGACGCGGGCGGTGATGCCGTATTTTTCGGCATAGGCCTTGGCCGCATCCTTGCTCGGGAACGTCAGCGAGACCTGCGCCTGCGTATCGCCGCTACCGGTCCAGCCCATCAGCGGATCGGGGCGGCGCGCCTCGGACTGCTCGAATTCGAGCACCCATTCATCCACCCGGGCCTTGCCGGACTGCATAGCACTTTTCGGTCGCTGATAGATTCTTGCCGCCATGTCCCGCCCCTTAATTCAGCCGCCAGATTTTTGGAAGGCGTTCTTGGTCTTCAAACTCGGCTTTTCGGTACAGGGTTCCTCGGGCCAGCGGTGCTTGGGATAGCGGCCCTTCATGTCCTTGCGGACATCCGCCCAGCTGCCGCGCCAGAAGCCCGGCAGATCGCGCGTCGCCTGGATTGGGCGGCCCGCGGGACTGGTCAGTTTGAGCAGCAATGGGGTCTCGCCAATCGTTGGATGGCGGTCGAGGCCGAAAAGCGCCTGCACTCGCACCTCGACGCTCGGCGCGTCGTCGCCTGTGTAGTCGATTGTGTGGTGCGTGCCCGCAGGCGACACGAACTCGCGCGGAGCCAGCCGGTCCAGCGCCTGTCGTGCATCCCAGTCGAGCTGGCCGAGCAGCGCATCGACCACCTTACCTTTCAGAACCGCAAGATCGCGCCTTCCGGCTAGCAGCGGCGCGAGCCACAATTCGGCAGTCTCGGCCAGCCGCTCGGACGACAGCGCGTCGATCCCGGCGTAGTCTGCCCGTGCCAGCAGCGCCTGAGAAATGAGTTCTGCCGGGTTTTCCAGAGCCTTTTCCACAAGCATGTCCACGATCGCACCCTCGTCGGGTTCGGGATCCGGTCCCTTGGAGAAGAGGATCGCCCCCAGCCGTCGCTCGCTCAGCGCCTCCACCCGCTGGCCGGTCCAGCTCAGGACCGAGCGCCGCTCGATCCGGTCGCCGAACCATTCCTCGACCTCCGCAATGTCGAGCGCCGCGGCGGATGTGATCCGCGCGCCCTTGGCCTGGCCCTGCGCATCGCCGATGATGAGGAATTCGGCGCGGGCCAGCGGTGACGCCGGATCCAGCTGGAACCCCCGCCCGCCCGCCGCGATCCACTGCTCGCCCGACGCATCGCGCCGTTTCGCGAGAAACTGGGGCCGACCTGCAGCGAGGATCACCCCTGCCGAAGGTTCGCCCCCGCCTTCCCCTTCGACCAGCTTACGTGCCGTTTTTGCCCAGCGCTCGGCAAGCTTGCGGCTCGCCTGCGCACGCTGGCCGCGATCGCCGGTCCAGCGGGCCAGCCGCGCTTCGATATCCTCGCCGCGCCCGCCAAGCCCGCGTTCCTGCAACAGCAAGGCGATCCGCGCTGCCATCTTTGCCGCACCGTGCCGCGCGCCGAACAGGACCATCGCCGCGCTCTGCGGATCGAGCGGAAGCTGTGCGAGCCGCTCGCCCTGCGGCGTGATGCGCGCATCCTCATCGAGCGCTCCCAGTGCCGTGAGCGTTTCGCGCGCCGCAGCCACGGACGGCTCCGGCGGGCTGTCGAGCCACGCAAGCGTCCCCGGATCGCTCGTTCCCCAGCGCGCCAGGCCGAGCACCAGCGGTGCTAGATCGCTTGTCGTGATCTCGGGCGGATCATAGGCAGGCCGCCCGGCATGGCCGCCCTGCTCCCACAGGCGATAGGCCACGCCCGGGCCCTGCCGCGCCGCCCGCCCCGCCCGTTGCGTAGCGGCAGCCTGACTGGCCCTATGTGTGACGAGATGCGTCGTCCCCGCGGCCCGATCGAACTCGGCGCGGCGCGAGAGGCCGGAATCGACGACCACCGAAACACCGTCCAGCGTGAGCGATGTTTCCGCAATCGCCGTCGCCAGCACGATGCGCCTGCGCCCCTCGGGATCGCGGCGGATGGCGGCGCGCTGGTCCGCAGGCTGGACCTGTCCGTGCAGCGGCAGGACCAGCGCTTTCGGCAGCCGCTCCTCCAGCCGCTCGCGGGTCCGTTCGATCTCGCCGACGCCGGGCAGGAAGGCGAGGATATCGCCCTCTTCGTCGCGCCAGGCAGTCGCGATCGCTGCCGTCATGGCGTCTTCGATTCGCGCCTGCGAGGACGAGCCGAGCCAGCGGATGTCGAGCGGGTGCGCCCGGCCCTCGCTTTCGATCACAGGCGCATCGCTGCCGAGCAAGTCCGCGAACCGCGCACCGTCGATGGTTGCCGACATCACCAGCACGCGAAGGTCCTCGCGCAGCACCGCCCGACTTTCGAGCGCCAGTGCGAGGCCGAGATCGCTGTCGAGGTGGCGCTCATGCGCCTCGTCGAACAGCACGGCGGAGATGCCGTCCAGCTCCACATCGGCCAGGATCATGTTCACGAAGATCGCCTCGATCACCACCAGCACGCGGGTTTTCGCCGAACGCTTGCTGTCGAGGCGGGTGACGTAGCCGATGGTCTCGCCCGGTTTCTCGCCCAGCGCTTCCGCCATCCGCTCGGCCGCTGCGCGCGCGGCAACGCGGCGGGGCGAGGTCAGGATTACGATCCCGCTACACCAGTCCTCGCTGATCAACGCGGGGGCAACAGCGGTGGTCTTGCCTGCCCCCGGCGGCGCGACGAGTACGGCGGCGTTCCCATCGTGCAAGGCAGCGAGGACATCTGGCAGGACGGTTTGGATGGGAAGAGAGTCGGAATGCTCCTCTCCCGTTTTCCCTGAGTTTGTCGAAGGGCTGTCCTTCACTTCATCCGCCACGCTGGAAGTAAGTACGGGGCTTCGACAAGCTCAGCCCAAACGGGGGCTAGACGATGCCTAATATCCCCGCGCCACCGCGAACAGCGCGGCCTCGGTCATCGCGCGCCGGGCCTGGCCGTCGGGGAAGATCGAGAGCGCATCGATCGCCCGCTGCGCAAAGTGGCGGGCACGTAGCTTGGTATCCGCGACCGCATTATGCTTGTCGATCAGCGCGATGGCGTGGTCGAGATCGTCGTCCGACGTTTTGAAGCCGCCGATCGCCTGTTTCCAGAACGCGCGCTCTTCCTCGTCGCCGCGGGCGTAGGCGAGGATCACCGGCAGCGTCATCTTGCCTTCGCGGAAATCGTCGCCGCGGTCCTTGCCCATGGCGGCCGCATTGGAATCATAGTCTAGCGCATCGTCGACCAGCTGGAAGGCCACGCCCAGATTGCGGCCGTATTCGTCCAGCGCCTGCTCCTGCTCCTCGCTGCATTCGGCTACTACGGCGGCGATACGGCTGGCGGCGGCGAACAGCGCGGCGGTCTTGGCGCGGATGATGTGGAGGTAGCGTTCCTCGCTGGTGTCGATCTTGCGCTGGGCGGTCAGCTGGTCGACCTCGCCCTCGGCAATGATCGCCGATGCGCCGGACAGGATTTTCAGCACCTTCAGGCTGCCGTCTTCCGTCATCAGCTCGAACGAACGGCTGAACAGGAAATCGCCGACCAGCACGGTGGCGGGATTGCCGAAGATGATGTTGGCCGCCGCCTTGCCGCGCCTGAGATCGCTGCCATCGACGACATCGTCGTGGAGCAACGTCGCCGTGTGAATGAACTCGACAGCAGCAGCGAGCTTGTGGTGGCGCGTGCCGCTGTAACCTACCAGTTCGGCCCCGGCGAGCGTCAGCATCGGTCGCAAGCGCTTCCCACCGCCCGAGATCAGATGCCCCGCCAGCGCCGGGATCAGCGGCACCTCGCTCTGCATCCGGTCGAGGATGACCTGATTGACCTGATTCATGCCTTGCGCGGTCAGGGCGAGCATCGGTTCGATCGAGCCCTCGGGCTGTCGGCGCGGCAATTGTACGACGTCGGCTGTCATTTCGGCTTGGCCATGCTCTTGCTATGCTTTCTTGGCAAGAGAGCGATTGGCGTTAATCTGGCAAACGATGACGCAGGACGTGCAACAATCGGGATCGGAAGACGCGACGCTGGCGGGCTTCCGCAAGAGCATCGACAATATCGATGCCGCGCTGGTCCATATGCTCGCCGAACGGTTCCGCATCACGCAGGCCGTGGGCGAGTACAAGGCGAAAACGGCCCTGCCCCCGGCCGATCCGGGCCGCGAGAAGGAACAGATCGCGCGGCTGCGGCGCCTCGCCGAGGAAAGCGAGCTGGATCCGGAATTCAGCGAGAAATTCCTACGCTTCATCATCGACGAGGTAATCCGCCACCACGAGCGGGCGCGGGAAAGCTAGATACCGGCGCGTGGCAGGGTGAGCTTGACCAGCAGGCCGCCCAGATCCTCGCTTTCATCCAGTTCGACCGAGCCACCGTAGATTTCCGCTACATCGCGCACGATCGCGAGGCCGAGGCCGGTGCCGGGTTTGCCCGTGTCCAACCGCGCGCCGCGGTCGAAGATGCGGCTGCGCTCGCTTTCGGGAATGCCCACGCCGTCGTCCTCCACCCAGATGGTACAGCACTCCGCCTCTGGCTCTGCATCGATGGTGACGAACACGCTGCCACCGCCGTATTTGGCGGCGTTCTCGATCAGATTGCCGAGGATTTCGTCGAGGTCCTGTCGCTCGATCGAGACAGCGGCGAGCTTGTTGCCGTCGAGGTCGAACCGGGCGTCCTCGTAGATGCGCGTAACGGCGCGCAGGACGCTTTCGGCGCTCGGCCAGACGTCCGCGCGGCTGTGGCCCGATGCGCGGCGGCCGACGGCGCGGGCGCGGGCCAAATGGTGCTCGACATGGCGCTGCATGGTCTTGGTTTCGCGGAACACGAGGCTGGCGAGCTTCGGATCGCGGGCGGTCGCCGCGTTGGTCAGCACGGTCAGCGGAGTCTTGAGCGCGTGGGCGAGATTGCCGGCATGCATGCGGGCTTCCTCGGCCTGCCTTTCGGTATGGGCGAGTAGCGCGTTGATCTCCTCGACCAGCGGCTCGACCTCCAGCGGCAGCGGTTCGGTGATACGATTGCTGCCTTGGCTGCGCATCGACTGGATCGCGGCCCGCACGCGGCGCAGCGGCGACAGGCCGTAATAGCTCTGCACCATCGCCATCGCCATGAGGCCAAGTGCAAGCAGCGCGAAGCTCCAGATCAGGATCGAGCGGATGCGGCTGATCTGGTAATCCAGTTCCTCTCGGGCGGAGGCGACGGCGAAGGTCCAGCGCGTGTCGCTGTCGGGCAGCAGCACGGTGCGCTCCACGATGCGGAGCGGTTCGGCCTCGAACTGGGCTGAGTCGTAGAAGTGCGGCTCCATGTCGAGATAGTCGGCCTGCAGTTCGAGCTGCGTGTCCCACAGCGAGCGCGAAGGCGTGTCGAGCTGCCCCGGTCCGCTGATCTGCCAGTAGAGGCCGCTATTCGGCTCGAGGAAACGTGGCTCGCCAAGCGGGCGGTTGAAGTACACTTCGCCGTCGGGCCCGATCTCCGCGGTGACGATCATCGCGTTCAGGAGATATTCGAGCTGGTCGTCGAAATTGCTCTCGACCATGCGAGCCAAAGTGCGATCGAGCGCGAAGCCGCCGCCGAGCAGCAGCACGCCGATCCACAGCGCAGCAATCGCCATCATGCGCGCGGCGAGGCTGCGGCGTGCTGACTTTGGCGCGTCTATCGTGACGGGCGCATCCGCAGGCTCCCCAGCCCGCGCAGCCACCGCCTCGCTTCCCGAAGGAGCGTTGGCGTCAGGCGCGCGGCTGGTCGGCGGGGTCGTCGAGGCTGTAACCGAGTCCACGGATGGTCGTGATGACTTCCGCACCCAGCTTCTTGCGGATGCGGGTGACGAAGACCTCGATCGTGTTCGAATCGCGGTCGAAATCCTGATCGTAGATATGCTCGATCAGTTCGGTGCGGCTGACCACCTTGCCCTTGTGGTGCATGAGGTAGCTCAGCAGCTTGTATTCCTGCGCGGTCAGCTTGACCGGCTCGCCCGCCAGCGTGACCCGGCCTGAGCGTGTGTCGAGACGGACGTCGCCAGCGGTCAGTTCGGAGGACGTATTGCCCGAAGCGCGGCGTATGAGCGCGCGCAGGCGGGCGATGAGCTCTTCGGTCTGGAAAGGTTTGGCGAGGTAATCGTCCGCGCCTGCATCGAGGCCGGCAACCTTGTCGCTCCAGCTGTCGCGCGCGGTGAGCACGAGAACGGGAAAATCGCGTCCTTCCTTGCGCCACATGCCGAGTACGGTCAGCCCGTCGATCTCCGGCAGTCCGAGGTCGAGGATCACGGCATCGTAATCCTCCGTGCTGCCCAGGAAATGGCCGTCTTCGCCATCGGCTGAGAGGTCGACGGCATAGCCATTCTGCTCCAGCGTCGATTTCAGCTGCTGGCCGAGCGTGGGCTCGTCTTCGACAATCAGGATTCTCATGAAGGCATTGTCCCTGTTTCGTTGCGACGCGTGTCGTTCATGTCGATGAACGCGTCAACCTGAACGGGGTTTCTGCGCATGAAAAGCAGCGCCGGGATCAGCGGCTGCGACGCAGGATGCGGCCGGTGCGCGCGTCGACATCGACGAAGATCACGCGGCCCTTCTTGATGAACTTGAGGCGATAGGCCTTGGCCGTGGGATCGTAGGCCGGGCCGAGATATTCGGCATCGCCCATCGTGGGCACCACGCGGCGTTCGATATCGCGCAGCTTCATTGCCTTGCCCGCGCTCATCTCGCGGCGCGCCTCGCCCTGCTCGCTGCGCTGCGCGAAGGCAGGCGCAGAGGCGATCGGACCGGCGAGGAGACCGGCGGCGAGGATCGAGGCGAGGACGTGTTTCATGATGCCGTCCTGCCTAAGCCGATCCCATTGAACAAGGTGTGAATGTTCCTCCCACCCGAGTTCAGGCTGGATCAGCGTGTCATTTCATAGGTCAATGCGATGCCGACACCCGTCGAAACGACACCGGGTGCAACCGGCGGCGGTGGTGCGGCAGTCATGCGCGAGCCAGACACCACGATTGCTTCATCCTTGGCCATTGAGCCGCTCGACCCGCGGATGGCTTCGGCGACTTGCAGCAGGCGAACGCCCGAATATCCCGCCAGCCGCGCATATTCCTCTGCCTGTGCGCGCCCGCGCTCCAGCGCATTGCTGCGCGCCTGCGCCTTGGCAGCCTCGTCGTCCTCGATGGAAAATTGCGGCCCGTTGATGTTCGTCGCACCGGCTTCCACCATGGCATCGAGCACTTCGCCGACCCTGTCGAGATCGCGAAGTTTGACTGTTACCTGGTTGCTGGCCTGATAGCCGAGAAAGCGCGGCGGCTGGTTGCCGCGATTGTTGTAGTCGTAACGCGGATTTAGATTGATGCTCGCTGTCTGGATATCGCGCGCCGGAATGCCGAGCGCGCGGATCAGCGCGACCAGCCGCTCCATTTCCGCAGAATTGCGCCGCAGCGCCTCGACCGCGGTGTCCGCGTCGGTTTGCACTCCGGTCGAGATCGTCGCCATGTCCGGCTCGATTTCGATCTGCTCGAATACCGACAGCTCAATCACCGGGTTCTGCGTGGCGATCTGAACCTCCGCAGCCTGCGCCGGAGCGGCGATGGCGGTTGCGGCGAGCAAGGCTATGGCAAGACGTTTCATCGGCGGATCTCCTGTATGAGCGCGCATGGTCGGCCCACCCTTGTTACAGCTGACTGAACGAGCGGTTCCACGCTGCGCATCGACGCAAGCTTCACAGCCATGTTCTCCTGATCTAGGGCGCGAGACAGGCAGGGAGATTTCGATGACATTCCGCAAACTGGCACTCGCGGCGCTGCTGGCGCTCGCCCCGGCAGCCTTATCCGCGCAGCAGATGGATGCCGTGCCCGACCGAGCGGCCGGCGAAGGCGAAGGGCCCTTCCCGCGCCTTCTGATCGCAGGTGCCACCGTCATCGAAGGCAGCGGCGCGCCGCCCGCAGGGCCGATCGACATTCTCGTCGAGAAAGACCGCATCGCCGCCCTCTATCCCGGGGGCGCGCCTGCCAATGTCCGCAGCTCGGCCAGCAAGGTGGTCGAGGCGGGTGGCATGTATGTCCTCCCCGGCTTCGTCGATACGCATGGCCACAATGGCGATCCGTCCAAGGCCAACCAGCCGTCCTATGGCTACAAGCTGTGGCTGGCCCATGGAGTGACCACGGTGCGCGGGGTCAGCTTCTATTTCGGTCCGAACCAGCCCGATCTGACCGACACCGCCCGCAGCGTGGCCAACACGATCACTGCGCCGCGGCTGATTCCCTATGCGGTGTTCGGCGATAAATGGTCGCGCGGCGCGCCCGACACGCCCGCCAAGGCCCGCGAATGGGTCCGCTGGGCCAAAGCTCAGGGGTATTGGGGGATCAAGTTCTTCAACTCCGCCACTCCCGATGTGCTGGAAGCTGCGCTGGACGAGGCGGAGACGCAGCTGATGGGCACCGTCGCCCACCTCGCGCAGGCCGGCGTGGCCGAAATGACCGCCGCCGAAGCTGTCGATCTCGGGCTGGACGGGGTCACCCATTTCTACGGCCATTTCGAAAGCCTGCTGAAAGACGGCGCGCTCCCCTTTTACCCCGAAGATTACAATTATTTCGACGAACAATCGCGCTTCGGCTGGGTCGCACGGCTGGCCCCGCAAGCCGTCGATCCGGGCAGCGAGGAATGGGATGCCTATGTCGATGCGCTGGTCGAAAGCGGCGTGACGCTGAGCCCCACGTTCAACATCTATTCCGCCAGCCGCGACGTGATGGCGGCGAAGAACCGCGATTGGCATGATCGCTACAGCCTGCCGTCGCTGATGGATTTCTATGCCAAGTGGTTCCGGCTGACGAAGGACTTCCACCGCAAGGGCGGGCG
>JAPYPR010000020.1:18355-33211 GCA_029937545.1 Erythrobacter sp.
ATTTCTATGCCAAGTGGTTCCGGCTGACGAAGGACTTCCACCGCAAGGGCGGGCGCGTCACTGCCGGCTCGGATCCCGGCTATATCTACCAGACCTGGGGCTTCGCCTATATTGGCGAACTGGAAATGCTGCGCGAGGCTGGCCTTGATCCGCTCGAAGTGATCCGCGCCGCGACGCTGGATGGCGCGCGCGAAATCTACGAACCGCGCGGGGTCGAGCCGCCGATGGGCCGCATCGCCGTGGGACAACTGGCCGATCTGGTGATCGTGCCGGAAAACCCGCTCGTCAATCTCAAGGTCCTCTATGGCACGGGCCACACGCGGCTGAATTACGAGACCGGCGCGATCGAACAGGTCGGCGGGGTGCGCTGGACCGTCAAGGACGGGATCGTCTATGACGCGCCCAAGCTGCTCGAGAGCGTCGCCGCGATGGTAGAGGCGCAGAAGGCGGCGCGCTAACCGCTTGCAGCATCGGGGCCGCGCGCCTACCTCGCGCGGCCTATGGCACAGCCCCCGATCCTCAGCCTCGAAGGTATGGCCCTGCAGCAGGGCGGCAAATGGCTGTTCGGCGGGCCGGACCACGACGCGCTGGACCTCCACATCGGCCCGCGCGACCGGCTCGCGCTGATCGGCCGCAACGGCGTCGGCAAGACGACGCTGTTCCGCATGATCGATGGCCAGATCGAGACCGATGCCGGTGAGCGCAAGATCAAACCCGGCACGCGGATCGTGCTGCTGGAGCAGGACCCGGACCTCTCCGGCCATGCGACGCTGATGGATTGGGCGCTCGACGGCACACACGCGCCGCAGGAGCACGAGGTGGAGGCCATCGCCGGCCAGCTCGGCATCGATATGAGCCGCGAGACCAGAGGCGCCAGCGGCGGCGAGAAACGCCGCGCCGCCATCGCCCGCGCGCTGGCGCAGGATCCCGATTTGCTGCTGATGGACGAGCCGACGAACCATCTGGACCTCGGCGCGATCGACTGGCTCGAAGGCTGGCTCGACCGCTACAAGGGGGCGTTCGTCGTCATTAGTCACGACCGGACGTTTCTGAAGCGCCTAACCCGCGCGACCATCTGGCTCGACCGTGGAAGCCTGCGCCGCAAGGAAGTCGGCTTCGGCGGGTACGAGGTGTGGGAAGAGCAGGTCTATGCCGAGGAAGCGCGGGCGGCGGAAAAGCTCGATGCCAAGCTGAAGCTGGAAGCGCATTGGCTTGAGCGCGGCGTGACCGCACGGCGCAAGCGGAACCAGGGGCGGCTGGAAAAGCTGTGGCAGATGCGCGCGCAGCGGGCCTCGATGATTTCGGCGGGCGGCACGGCCAAGCTGAAGTTGGCGACCGAGGAGGATTTCAAATCGAAGTCGGTCATCGTCGCGGAGAATATCACCAAGAGCTATGACGATCGCACGCTCATCAAGCCCTTCAGCCTGCGCATCCAGCGCGGCGACCGGATCGGCATCGTCGGCGCAAACGGCGCAGGCAAGACGACGTTGCTCAAAATGCTCACCGGTGAGCTCGAGCCCGACAGCGGCACGGTGGAGATCGCCAAGACGCTAACGGGCGTAATGATCGACCAGCAGCGCCAGCTGCTCACCGCCGACAAGACCGTGCGGCAGGTGCTGGCCGAAGGCGGCGACTGGATCGACGTGCGCGGCAATCGCAAGCATGTGCAGGGCTACCTCAAGGAGTTCCTGTTCGATCCCAAGATCGTCGACATGAAGGTGGCGGTGCTGTCGGGCGGCGAACGCAGCCGCCTGCTGCTGGCGCGCGAATTCGCCAAGGCCTCGAACCTGCTGGTGCTGGACGAGCCGACGAACGATCTCGACCTCGAAACGCTCGACCTGCTGCAGGAAGTGATCGCCGATTACGAAGGCACGGTGCTGATCGTCAGCCACGACCGCGACTTCCTCGACCGCACGGTGACGGTGACGCTGGGCCTCGACGGGACAGGCCGCGTCGATGTGGTCGCGGGCGGATACGAGGACTGGCAGGCGAAGCGGCAGAAGCCGGTCGAGGGCAAGGCGAAATCCGACAAGTCGGAGAGCGCGCCCTCTCCTCCCCCGCCGCCGCAAAAGCCGACTAAGCTCAGCTACAAGGACCAGCGCGATTTCGAGCAACTGCCTGCGCGGATAGAGGAACTGGAAGCCGCCATCGTCAAGGGTGAGACGATCCTCTCCGATCCCGACCTCTACACCTCCGACCCGCAGCGTTTCGCGACTATCTCGCAAGGCATAGAGAATGCGCGGGCCGAGAAGGATGCGGCGGAAGAACGCTGGCTGACGCTGGCCGAGCAGGTCGAGGCGATGTGAGCGCAGAGGCGCTCAAACGCGAGATCCGCGGCTGCACGCTCTGCGCGGAGCACCTGCCGCTCGGCCCCAAACCCATCGTCCAGTTCAGTGCGACCAGCCGCGTCGTCGTGATCGGGCAGGCACCGGGGCGGATAACGCACCAGACCGGCCTCGCGTTCGACGACAAGTCGGGACACCGGCTGGCCGAATGGCTCGGCGTGGATTTCGATACGCTCCACGATCCAGCGCTATTCGCCATCGTTTCGATGGGCTTCTGCTATCCCGGGAAGGCGAGCGGAGGCGACAAGCCGCCCCGCCCCGAATGCGCCCCGACATGGCATGAGCGCGTGTGGGAGACTCTGCCTACCGACCGCCTGACGCTGCTCGTCGGCACCTACGCCCAGCGCACCTATCTGCCCGAGACCAAGAGCTGGACCATGGTCGAGCGCATTCGGCGCTGGCGCGAGTTCCTCCCGCACTTCCTGCCCCTCCCCCACCCCGCCTGGCGCAGCACGCTGTTCATGCGCGACCATTCGTGGTTCGAAGCGCAGGTGCTCCCCGTGCTGCGCCGCGAAGTCGCTCAGCGGATCCGGTAGAAATCCGCCACGCGATCCAATGCGAGCTTGAGGACCAGCTTGCCGCTGCGTGCAGGCCATTCGAGGGCCTTTTCCGCATCGGGCAACCCCTCGCAGGCGCAGGCGACGCGCCACAGGATATCCTTCAGTCCCGCCCCCGCTTCCGCCATCGCGCCGTCGAAGCGCGCCTTGGCCGACAATTGCCGCTCCGATGGTGTCAAGCCGTCGCCACCGCCGCCATCGACGCGCACCGGGTCCCAGCGCATGGTCACCGACGGCGAGAGCTGCGCGCGCTCGTAATCCACGCGCAGCCGCTCGCCTGCATCGAACTGGCGGTCGGACAGATGCCCGCGCGAATGTAGCCATGTGAGTGGCGATTCGGCGAGGTTCACAGTGACACTGCGACGCCGAGCGCGCGTCCCTCCTGCGCGGCGCGGGCCTTCGGGAGTCAGTTCGCGTTCGACGAGTTTGCGGGGCATCGGTTTCTCCTGTGGTTGGAAAAACCACTTGCGTCGGACAGGTTCGTGTAGGAAAGACGAAAAACCAAATCGGTTGTTGGGCTGGGGCGATGATCAACCGCATACGCGACATCCGCAAGCAGAAGGGCATGACGCTCGCCGACCTAGCAGCAACCTGCGACCCGCCAACCACCCCCCAGACCGTCGGACGGTTAGAGACGGGCATGCGCAACCTTTCCATCAAGTGGATGGATCGTATCGCCGCCGCGCTCGACGTCGATCCGGAACTGCTGGTCCGCTCCGAAAGGGCAGCGCAGCCGCAGATCGTGGCCTCGCTCGAGAAAGCCGGACCCGAAGCGCTGGACTCTCCCCGTGACGCAATCCTCGCCACCGATCTCGGCAGCGAAGGCGCGCTCATGGTGCTCGACATCGCCTACCCCCATGGCGAATACCGCCCCGGCGACCAGCTATGGCTGCGCCAGCTCGACCCGTCTGTGGCCTCCCGCGCGATCAATCGCGACGTGCTCGTGCCGAAAAAGGGCGGACGGTTCGCCTTCGGGCGGCTAATCGACCGACAGGGCGATCTGCTCGGCGTGCTGCCGCCCGGTCAGGGGCAGAAGCAGGACGTCATCAAACACGCGCCCTGGATCGCCGTCGCCGAAATGCTGGTCCGCAAGCTGTGAGCGTGACCAAGACCCGCCGGGTGCTCTCGCTCTCCACCCTGTTCCCCAATACCGCCCAGCCGCGTTTTGGCATTTTCGTCGCGAAGTCGCTAGAAGCCCTGCAGCGCGACACGCTTTGGGGCGTCACCCTCGTCAACCCGATCGGACTGCCGCCGCTGGCGTTCGGGCATTACCGCGCGTTGCGCGACGCTGCCGTCGATACGCAGGAGTTCGGCCTGCCCGTGCATCGTCCGACCTTCCGGCTCATCCCCAAGGTCGGCGGGCGGCTCAACCCCGTAAGCATTGCCCGCGCCGTGCTGCCGCTGGTCGAGCGGCTTCACCGCGAGGACCCGTTCGATCTGGTCGACGCGCAGTTCTTCTATCCCGACGGACCGGCGGCGATGGCGATTGCCGAAGCGCTGGGGCTGCCATTCACGGTCAAGGCGCGCGGGGCGGACATCCATTACTGGGGCTCGCGCCAATACGGGCGCAAAGCGCTGCTCGATACGGCAAAAGCCGCGACTGGCATGTTGGCGGTCTGCGAGGCGCTGGCCGACGACATGGCCTCGCTCGGCATCGAGCGCGAGAAGATCGCCATCCACTACACTGGGCTCGACCGCGACCTGTTCCGGCCATTGAACCACACGGGGCTGCGGCGCACGATCGCCGAGACCTACGGTTACCCCTACGACCCGAAGGACCGGCTGCTTGTCACGGTCGGCGCGCTGATCGAGCGCAAGGGCCAGGGCATCGTCATGAAAGCGCTAGGCGATCTGCCCGACGCACGGTTGCTGCTGGTTGGGAAAGGCGAAGAGGAAGATTGCTTGCGAAAGCTGGCGGTCGAACTCGACATTGCCGAACGGGTCCATTTCCTCGGCAGCCAGCCGCCTTCTAGCCTGCCGCCAATCCTGTCAGCCGCCCATGCGATGGTGCTACCATCGAGCAGCGAGGGGCTGGCGAACGCCTGGATCGAGGCGCTCGCCTGCGGGACGCCGCTGGTGATCGCCGATGCCGGCGGCGCGCGCGAAGTGGTGCAGTCGCCCGATGCAGGCGTGATCGTTGCACGTACACCACGCGCCGTGCGCGAAGGCATCCAGCGCGTTCTCGACCATCCGCGCGATGCGCAAGAGGTTGCGCGGACGGTCGAGAATTTCAGCTGGGAGGCCAATGGCGAAGCCTTGGCCGCCTTTTACGATACGCTGGTCTAGAAGAAGGCGCTAAACGACGCCGCGGGCCTTCTTTTCCTGCACGTCTGCAACCGTCTCTTCGGGCACGAAGCTGTTGCTGGTGACGCCAAGCCACACGAGGATCGGCGCGGCCATATAGACCGAGCTGTAGGTACCCACGAACAGGCCGAGCGTGATGCCGGCGACCATGCCGAACAGGCTGGCAGGCCCGAATAGCAGCAGCGGCAGCAGCGCCACGAACAGCGTCAGCGAGGTCATCACGGTACGCGCCAGCGTCTCGTTCACCGACAGGTCGAGCAGCTCGGGCAGCGGCATCTTGCGATACTTCTTCAGGTTCTCGCGGATGCGGTCGTAGACGACGATGGTGTCGTTCAGCGAATAGCCAATGATGGCGAGGATCGCGGCGATGATCTGCAGGCTGAATTCCAGCTGGAACAGCGCGAACATCCCGAGCGTCAGGCTGACGTCGTGGAACAGCGCGAACAGCGCGCCGACGCCGAACTGCCATTCGAATCGGATCCAGATGTAGAGTGCGATTGCGGCCATTGCAGCCAGCAAGGCATAGACGGCAGTCATTCGGAACTCGCCCGACACCTTACCGGACACATTGTCGTTTCCGTCGAGCCGGAAGTCGGGATATTCCGCCTGCAGCGTGCTCACGACCTCGTTGGCCGCTTCCTGCGCCGCTTCCTGATTGGCAGCAACTTCGTCGGGCAAACGCACACGGATCGAGACCTGGTTGTCCTCGCCGAAGCGCTGGACGACGGGCGATCCGTAACCAAGCGCTTCCACGTCGTCGCGCAACTCCGCGACCGGCGCCTCCGCGCTCTGCGTGAAGGTTGCGCGCACTTCCAGCCCGCCGGCGAAATCGACGCCGTAATTGAGGCCCTTTGTCATCACCAACGCCCAGCTCGCCGCGATCAGCAGGATGCTGACCACGAAGAACGGGATGCGCCACTTGAGGAACTTGATGTTCGTATTATCGGGGACGAGCTTGAGCAGTTTCATGATTCCAGCTCCTCCTTATAGATTCAGGTCGCTGGGCCGCGCCTTGCGCAGCCATGCGGCGACCCACATGCGGGTGAGCGTCACCGCGGTGAAGACGCTGGTGAACAGGCCGATCACCAGCACCACCGCGAAGCCGCGGATCGGGCCGGAGCCGAACAGGAACAGCAGGACACCGGCGATGAAGTTGGTGATGTTCGCATCGTAAATCGCGCGGCTGGCTTCCTTGTAGCCGGTTTCGACCGCTGCGACCACGCGGCGCCCGCGCGCCCGCTCCTCGCGAATACGCTCGTTGATCAGCACGTTGGCGTCCACTGCCGCACCGATGGTGAGCACGAAACCGGCAATGCCCGGAAGCGTCAGCGTGGTGCCGAGACCCGCCATGATCCCGAGCAACATCAGTATGTTGATGACCAGAGCTATCGTCGCATAGACTCCGAAGCGGCCGTAGCTCGCGATCATCAGCGCGACCACCAGCAGCGACCCGATAGCCATCGCCAGCATGCCGCTGCGGATCGAGTCCGCCCCGAGGTCCGGGCCGACGGTGCGCTCTTCGATAACGGCCAGCTCGACCGGCAGTGCGCCGGACCGCAGCGAGATCGCAAGACGGTTGGCGGTCTCGACACTGAAGCCGCCGGAAATCTGCGCGGTGCCGCCACAGATACGCTCGTTGATATTGGGAGCAGACAGCACCTGACCATCGAGAATGATGGCAAACGGCCGACCCACGTTCTCCGATGTCAGATTGCAGAACCGGCGTCCGCCATCGCTGTCGAACTGGATATTGACCACCGGCTCGTTGGTCTGCGGATCGAAGCTCTGCTGCGCGCCTGTGAGGTTGTCGCCGCGAATGCCGCCCAGGCGGCGCACAGCGATGTTGGACCCCGCAAAGTCGGAGCTGGCGGCATAGGGGAATATCTCGCTTCCGGGAGGGGCGCGGCCTTCGGCTACGTCGCTCGGCAGGGCGTTCTGGTCGACCAGCTTGAATTCCAGCTCGGCCGTCTCGCCGAGGAGCGCTTTCAGCTGGTCGGGATCCTCGAGACCCGGAACCTGCACCACGATGCGGGTGTCACCTTGGCGGATGATCGTCGGTTCGCGCGTGCCAAGCTCGTCGATACGCTTGCGGATAACCTCGATCGCGCTTTCCATCGCATCGTTCACTGCCGTGTCGGTGCCGTCGGCGGTGGGCGAGAGGATCATGCGATTGCCGTCCTCCATCGTCAGGTCCCACTCGCGAACGAGGCCCGTGCCGTTGATCGAGGGCAACATGACTTCGCGCGCCCGGTCCATTTGCGAGGGATCGTCGAGGATGAAGCTCAGCTGCCCGCCACGGGTCGACACGTCGCCGATGCGGATGCGCGGTTCGGCATTGCGCATCAGGCTGCGGACGTTCTCCTCCATGTTCTCGAGCCGCTGCGCCGCGACAGCGGCGGGATCGGCTTCGAGGAGGATGTGGCTGCCGCCGGCAAGGTCGAGGCCGAGGTTGACCATCGGCTGCGGCAGCGCGTCGGGCCAGCGGACACTGGTCGCCGACAGCAGCGAGGGCAGCGTGGCGAGCATGGCGATGATCGCGATCGACCACAGCCAGACCTTACGCCAGGTGGGAAAATCGAGCATGGTTGCTTTGTGTCCCCGGCTCAGTCGTTCGCAGCGGGCTTGCCGCGCGAGGACAGCACTTCGCCGATGGTGGTCCGAACCGCCTTCACGGTCATGCCCTTGGCCAGTTCGACATGGACGAAGTGATCCTCGACCTTGGTGATCTTGCCGACGAGGCCGCCCTGCGTGACGACTTCATCGCCTTTCTGGAGGCCGGCAACGCGCTCGCGATGCTGCTTCTGCTGGCGCATTTGCGGCCGGATGATCAGGAACCAGAGGATCAGCAGCATGCCGAGCGGCAGGATCCAGCCGGTCCAGGCGGGAGGCGCGCTTCCAGCGGAACCGGCGGCGGCAAAAAGATCGAGCATTGAAATATACCTGTCGAATTGAATGAACGACCGGTCGCAAATGGGCGGCGAATGCGGAGCGTTCAAGCCCGCCAGACACCCTCACGTCCGAAGTGCGGGCGCGGTTAGCAGCAATGCCGGGCACTAGCAACGAATTGGACGCACGCTGGGCGCAAACTTGCGTGAGACAGGCGCTTGCCATGCGCGGACCTGCCGCCTATAGGGCCGCCTCCACTGGTTTCGGGATGTAGCGCAGCCTGGTAGCGCACCATACTGGGGGTGTGGGGGTCGCTGGTTCGAATCCAGTCATCCCGACCAGTGGTTTCCCCTCTGACGAACCGACTCTGACAGCGATTCCGCACGGCGAACGAGAAATCGTCCTCGCGGCCCCTTTCCTACACGAACCGATCTGGTTAGCTGTCGTGGCGTTCCTAACCCGACGGAGACTGCGCCATGCCCCTCATCGATTCGCTTATCGGCCCCATTGCCTCGATCATCGACAAAGTGATCCCGGACAAGGAGGCGCGCGCCAAGGCCAAGCTCGAGCTGATTGCGCTGGAGGGCACACAGGAGCTGAAAGCCATCGAAGCCCGCCTCTCCGCCATCGTCGCCGAAGCGCAGAGCATCGACCCGTGGACCAGCCGCGCCCGCCCCAGCTTCCTTTACGTGATGTATGCGCTGATCCTGTTCAGCGCGCCGATGGGCGTGATCGCCGCCTTCGATGCGCAGGCCGCACATAATATCGGCACCGGCATGACCCGCTACCTCGCGGCGCTGCCGGACTCGCTTTATGC
The DNA here is from genome assembly GCA_029937545.1 of Erythrobacter sp. Lineage (GTDB taxonomy): Bacteria > Pseudomonadota > Alphaproteobacteria > Sphingomonadales > Sphingomonadaceae > Qipengyuania. The sequence continues at coordinate 27,265 of JAPYPR010000020.1, forward strand.
GCTGTTTGGGACCGGCTATCTCGGCTACACGGCCGCGCGTCAGTGGGGGAAGGTGAAGGGTGTTGACGCGTAGGAAGCGCAATCTTGCGTTAACACTGAACTGTCATTACCTCTGCATCATGACCAAATCGAAGCGCCATGAAATAATACTTGCCCAAATCGAGGCGACGACAAAGCGCGGCTTGAAGTCCAAGAGCGCCGCTCGCACGATCCTTATCTCGGAAGGGATCTACACGGAAAAGGGCAATCTTAAGAAGGAATTCGGCGGTCGGGGCGCGCGCAAATCGACGGCCAAGCAGGCGGCCTGACATCGTCTGATGGCGCGACTGGCGACGTCTTTCGTGCTCGGCTACCATGGGTGCGATGCCGAAGTCGCGAAGCAGGTCGTCGATGGCAACATGCCATTACTTCAGAGCGATCGCGACTACGACTGGCTCAGCCCGGGCGCCTATTTCTGGGAGGCCGACCCTATCAGGGCTCAGGAATATGCAAGATGGAAGAGGGATCGCGGCGACCTCGACGCTCCGACGGTCATCGGCGCAGTGATCGACCTTCGCGATTACCTCGATCTTACAAATCGCGAGGACACAGGCTTGCTCGCGACTGCTTACGACTCCTTCGTATCCCTGAATACCAAAGCGGACCTTCCTCTGCCGTCGAACAGCAACGCACCCGATGATCCGTTCGAAAATTTGCTGCTCCGATATCTCGATTGCGCGGTGTTTCGTCATCTTCACCAGCTGGTCGAGGAAGCTGGATTATCGTCCTACGATACCGTGAGGGGCATGTTCGAAGAAGGAGGCGAAGCGTTCCCGGGAGCTGCGATCAAGTCGAAAACGCACACCCAGATCGCGGTTCGCAATAACGATTGCATCAAGGGCATTTTCTATCCTCTCGAGAACGGCGTGTTACAATTTTGACCCCAACCGTCTTCGTCCTCAACGGCCCCAACCTGAACCTGCTCGGCACGCGAGAGCCGGAAATTTACGGCTCGGACACGCTCGACGATATCGGGCGGATGCTCGACACTAAGGCGCAGGAACTCAACGTTGCCATCGACATGCGGCAGACCAATCACGAGGGCGTGCTGGTCGACTGGCTGCATGAGGCCCGCGAGGTCGGGGCGAAGGCGGTGCTGCTGAATGCGGGGGCCTATACCCACACCTCCATCGCGTTGCTCGATGCGATCAAGGCGATCGGCGTGCCGGTGATCGAGGTCCACCTGTCCGACCCTGCGAAACGCGAGGATTTCCGCCACATATCCTATGTCGGCATGGGCGCGGTGGACGAGGTCAAGGGCCTGGGCCCGCGCAGCTATGCCGTAGCGTTGGAGAAGGCCGCAGCGCTCTAAAGCAGCGCTCTAAATCGGATTGTCACCCCCTTGTCTTGCGCGCCGCTGCGGCGCATAGGCGCTGCAAAGCTACAACAAGGGTAACCATGGCCGATCACAAGGGCAGAGCCGGCAAGTCCGGTATGAACATCGACATCGCAATGGTCCGCGAACTGGCGGAAATGCTGGCCGATACCGGCCTCACCGAAATCGAGGTGGAGGACGGCGACCGCATGATCCGCGTGTCGCGTGGCGGCGGCGTGGCGATGGCTCCGGCGCAGGTGGCCGCTCCCGCAGCGGCGCCCGCAGCCGCTCCGGCTCCCGTAGCTGCCGCTCCCACGCCGGACGCGGCACCCGCTGCGGATCATGCCGATGCGATCAAGTCGCCCATGGTCGGCACCGTCTATCTCGCGCCAGAGCCGGGAGCGTCCGATTTCGTCAAAGTCGGCGACAGCGTGAAGGAGGGCCAGACCCTCGTCATCGTCGAAGCGATGAAGGTGATGAACCCGATCACCGCCGACAAGTCCGGGACGGTCAGGGCGATCCTCGTCGAGAACGCCCAGCCGGTCGAATTCGACCAGCCGCTCGTCGTCGTCGTCGGATAAGCCAGACATGACAATTTCGCGTATCCTCATCGCCAATCGCGGCGAAATCGCGCTGCGCATCCACCGCGCGGCGCATGAAATGGGCATCGAGACAGTCGCGGTGCACTCCACCGCCGATGCGGATGCGATGCACGTCCGCCTCGCCGACCATGCGATCTGCATCGGCCCGCCGAGCGCCACCGACAGCTATCTCAACATCGCCAACATCATCTCGGCCGCGGAAATCGCGGAGGCGGATGCGATCCATCCGGGCTACGGCTTCCTCTCCGAGAACGCGAAGTTCGCCGAGATCGTCGAGGCGCACGACATCAAGTGGATCGGCCCCAAGCCCGAACACATCCGCACCATGGGCGACAAGGTTGCGGCCAAGAAGAGCGCTGGCGACCTCGGCCTGCCGCTGGTGCCCGGCTCCGCAGGCGCGGTCACCGACATCGCCGAGGCGCGCGAAATCGCCGAGGAGATCGGTTATCCCGTCATCATCAAGGCCGCCAGCGGCGGCGGCGGGCGCGGGATGAAAGTCTGCGAGAGCGAGGACCAGCTCGAAACGCTGATGCAGCAAGCCGGCAGCGAGGCGAAGGCCGCCTTCGGCGATGCGACGGTCTATATCGAGAAATACCTCGGCAATCCGCGCCACATCGAATTCCAAGTGTTCGGCGACGGCGAAGGCAACGCGATCCATCTGGGCGAGCGGGACTGCTCGCTCCAGCGGCGGCACCAGAAGGTGTTGGAGGAAGCGCCCTCCCCCGTCATCACCCATGAAGAGCGCATGCGCATGGGCGAAGTCTGCTCGAAAGCAATGCGCGACATGGCCTATCGCGGCGCGGGCACAATCGAGTTCCTGTGGGAAAACGGCGAGTTCTACTTCATCGAGATGAACACGCGCCTGCAGGTGGAGCACCCGGTTACCGAGGCGATCACCGGCGTCGACCTGGTGCGCGAACAGATCCGCATCGCGGCGGGCAAGTCCCTCTCGGTCACGCAGGACGAGATCGAGTTCAAGGGCCACGCGATCGAGTGCCGCATCAATGCGGAAGACCCGTTCACGTTTGCGCCCAGCCCGGGCAAGGTCACGCATTACCATCCGGCCGGCGGCATGCATGTGCGCGTCGATAGCGGGCTCTACGCCGGCTATTCGATCCCGCCCCATTACGACAGCATGATCGCCAAGCTGATCGTCTACGGCCGCGACCGCGACCGCTGCATGATGCGCCTGAAGCGCGCTCTGGAAGAGATGGTGGTCGAGGGCGTGAAAACGAACATCCCGCTGCACCAGGAACTGCTGCTGCAGGAAGACGTCCAGACCGGCGACTACACGATCAAATGGCTCGAGGACTGGCTGAAGGAGCGCGAGGACTGAGCTCGCTCTCGTTTACCGAAGACGGGGCCGAACGGTATCCTGCGCTCGGTCTCGACATGCTGGGACTGCTTGCTTCGGCCTTCCCGAGCAAGGCGGGCAACACTGGAATTCGCTTCGCCGATGTGGTCCCTTTCGACGAGCTCATCGGGAACTCGAGCAAGATCGCGCCGATCGTGTCCAGGAAGTTCGGAGCCAGTGCGCGGCCCGTTCGCGCTATCGCCTTCGACAAAAGCGAAGATAACAACTGGTCTCTCGGCTGGCATCAGGACAGGACGATCTGCGTCAAGCGGCGGGCGGATGTGCCGGGCTTTGGACCGTGGACGACTAAGCAGGGGATACAGCCGTGCAGCCGCCGTTCCCAGTTACCGAGGCGATGGCGACTGTGCGGATCCACCTCGACGCCGTCGATACGGACAACGCACCCTTGCTAATCGCCTCGGGTTCGCACCAGTGCGGCCTGATCCGTGAACGAGACGTCGGCGAAATTGTCGGCGCGAGCGAAATCTATTCCTGCGATGCGGAGCCAGGAGACGTCTGGCTCTATGCCACCGCCATCCTGCACGCCTCCGATCGCGCCGTTCGACCGACGCGCCGCAAGGTGCTTCAAGTCGACTACAGCGCCACCGACCTGCCGAAGCCGCTGGAATGGCTGCTCGACTAGATCAGGCTGTGTCCATCAATCCCGGAAACTAGGATCGATCCGGTCGAGCTTGCGCAGGAGTGCGGGCCAGGCAAGGCCATTGGCAACCATGCCGATGCCGTCGGCGGGCGTCTGCGACTGGACCTTTTCCGGCGTGCCCTGCGGCGGGTTGTTGAGGTTCTCACGGCCCGCGCTCAGCATGCGGACCTGCGCGGTGCAGGCGCGTTCGATGAAATAGAGGCGCAGGAAGCATTCGGCCACGCTCTTGCCGATCGCCAGCGTGCCGTGGTTGCGCAGGATCATGGCGTGCTTGTCGCCCATGTCCTCGACCAGCCGCTCGCGCTCTTCGAGATCGGTCGCGATGCCTTCATACTCGTGATAGGCGATGTCGTGGCGCGCAATCATGCCAGTCTGCGTATGCTCCATCAGCCCTTCGGACATCGCGCTGACCGCCTGCCCGTCGGGCGTGTGAAGGTGCATAACGGCATGCGCATCATCGCAATTCATGTGCAGCGCGGAATGGATGGTGAAGCCGGCCGGATTGACCGGATGCGACGTCTCGATCACCGGATGGCCTTCGGTGTCGATCTTGACCAGGCTGGAGGCGGTGATCTCCTCGAACATCATGTCGTAGGGATTGATCAGGAAATGATGCTCCGGCCCCGGCACGCGCGCGGAGAGGTGCGTGAAAATGAGGTCGTCCCAACCGTACAGCGCCACCAGCCGGTAAGCTGCAGCAAGATCGACGCGAACCGCCCATTCCTCTTCGCTGACCGAGCCGCGGATGTGGCTGTCGTCATTGGCGGATTTGGTTTCGAGTACGGTGGCCATGGCTGTCTCCATCAACAAGGATGCCTCTCTCCGTACACGCCTTTTGAAGTCCCATCAAATGCAGGACTCGACTTTCCGTAAGCCCCTTTCTCCATCGGAACTTCTACCAAATTTTATTTTTCTGAAGATTCCAAGATATAGAAAATCTGAGGAATTGCCGATCACGTAGGAAAATTTATGGGGAAAAAAGATCGCCTTCTGGTTCATACCCTGTCCCTCTCTATTTCGGTGATCTTGTCAAACTGCGGCGGAACTCAGGCGGGTGATGGCAACGCAGAACACCTTGAGCGTCAAGGCGGAGGCGCGAAATCATTTGCGCAGTCTCAGCAGACGACCCTAGACCTGAGCTCCGGCAAGCGCATCCGAGCTGAGGGTTACGACTGGGGTGCGACGTACGTAGTTGGCTATTTCCCAGAAAAAGACGTCACCCCGCGTGCGCTACAATCGCTCAGAGGCAAACCGCTCTGGGGCGGATCTGTTTACGAGGGGGAAGATTGGGATTTCCGCACACCTGTCGCCCTTCGTGTCGAGACGCGCGGAAAAGATTCGCCGGACTGCGTACTATTACTCCAAATCGCAGTGAGAAACGGAGTGGAGGCGCCAAAGGATATGATCTCTGAAATCGTTCGATACAATAGCAACCAAGTAGCACAGGGACCTTTGTCCTCTTCTTGCGAGCGCATCAAAGATAAGCCCGATACGAATGTCGCTTCAATCCCATTCCAGCATGGCGACGATTTCTTGCTCGAAAGCGACTTGAAGTCATGTGTTCTCAAAGAAGCATTCGCTTCCGAAGCGTTTCGGATCACGCCAGCATCCAAGATTCATTACTCAATGCATTATTCCGGCTCGCAATGTGACAAAATGGCCGACAGACCAAAAGGCGAATTTTTGCTCAAGATGCATATCTTCGATCCGTTCGAGCAAGGTTTCAGTTTCCTCCTGCCGAAAGGCGACGCTGGACGGTCGCAGATATTGACCGGCTCTTTGGACCGAATTCGAGAAGATGATATCCGGCTGACGGCAACCTTGGTCGAAGATCCAGCCGAAGGCATCCTATGCCTTGTCGCAGATTTGAAACAAAGTGAGTTGCATCAGAGGCTGGTTTATCGATTTCCACTCGACCAGTATTGACGTGACCCCATTCTTTCCCCCAGCTGGGATTAGAGCCGAGCCGCGTTGTT
>JAPYPR010000058.1 GCA_029937545.1 Erythrobacter sp.
CACCCACGGCACTATACTGTTTGGGTGGCCGGGTGGGGGCGTGGGACGGAACAGCAAGGTCGGGACGGATGTCCTGACCGTACCCAAAAAAGACTCCGGGAGGGGGCGTGGGATGGAACAGCAAGGGTCGGACGGATGCCTCCCCGTACCCATCAAAAACTACCCAACCCAGGCCCCCAGCATCCCCTCGGGCGGGAGGATCGCCGGATTGCCCGTTCGTGCCAGCAAGCGGTGTTTCTCGAACGGGCCGGGGCAGTGCCAGCCGCCGGTGTGGTCCGCCACGAAGCCCCAGCGGTCGTAATAATCCGGATCGCCGATCATCACCTGCGGCAGCGGAGCTGCGCCATCGTCGAAGCCCGCGTCGATCGCGCCGAGGCTCGCGGCCATCAAGGCCTTGCCGAAACCTTCGCCCTGCCGGCCCGGCATCACCGCGACGGGGCCGACCATGATCAGCGGATGCGGGCGGCCCTGCGGGTCCGTTAGTGCGACCGGCCATAGCTGGATCGTGCCGGCAAGGTAGTCCTCGTTGTCGAGCGCGGCGAAGCTCAGTCCGTCCAGCCACTCGACACCCTCGCGGATGCGATAGGCGGTGCGCGCGTGGCGCCCCTCGCCGAACGCGGCGTCTAGCAGCTCTTCGACCAGTGCCGGGTCGATCGCGGACAGGGGAACGAGTGTCGCCATGGGGCGGGGCGCTTAGGCGCGCCTTGCTGCCAAGTCGATCAACTTTGGCTTAGGACCGCAGAAGTCAGGCCGCCAACGATCAGGACGGGCGCAGCTCCAGCAACCGGCCGCCTTCGCCGTCCTCCAGCACCCACAGCGCGCCATCGGGACCGTAGACGACCTGACGGATGCGATTGCCCATGTCGTAGCGGGCGACTTCGCGCGCGGTCTCGCCGTCGAAGGAGATGCGGATCAGCGCCTGCGTTTTCAGACCGGCGACGATCAGATCGCCATCCATGCCTTCGAACAGATCACCATCGTAGAAAACCATGTTCCCCGGGGCGATTACGGGCGACCAGTTGATGACGGGCTTGGTGAACCCGTCGTCGGCCGTGTGGTCGGGGATGTTCGAGCCATCGTAATTGTCGCCGTTGGAGCGCACCGGCCACCCGTAATTCGCCCCGCGCTGGACGAGGTTGAGTTCGTCGCCGCCGGCGGGGCCATGCTCGATCTCCCACAACCGGCCCGCATCATCGAAATCCATGCTCAGGATATTGCGATTGCCGTATGTCCAGATCTGGTCGGTAGGGCTGCCCCGGTCGGTGAAGGGATTGCCCGGTGCCGCGCTGCCATCGAGATTGAGGCGCACGATGGTGCCCAGCGTGTTCTCGGTGTTCTGCGCAGGATCCTGCTTCTGCCGCTCGCCGCTGGAGACGAACATGTATCGCTCGTCCGGGCTGAAGACGATGCGGTGCGAATAATGGCCGCGGCCCGTCACCTTGGGTGCCTGCCGCCAGATGACATTCAGATTGCTGACCGAGCAGGCGGTTGCACTGGCGCAGGTCAGCTGGCCGCGCCCCACCACGGCGCCGCGCGTGTCGCCTTCTCCGGCTTCTGCCCAACTGAGATAGATGGTGCGCGTACCGACGGAATTCGCACTTTCGGAGGGTAGGAAGGCGACATCGCCGAGGCCGCCCTGGCCGCCGTAATCGACCTGCGGCAAGCCGCTGACGGTGATCACGCGGTCGTTATCGGTGTTGTAAATTTTCGCCGTGCCCGGCTTTTCGGTAATGAACAGCATCGGCGTGCCGGGGATGAAGGCAGACGCCCAGGGTTCGTCGAATTCGCCATGCGCCGTGATCGCGAAGTCGCCATTAAATTCACCAGCCACGGTGGGCGAAGGCGTCGACGCCGTTTCGCCGCCATCGGTGGAATAGGCGTTGCCGCAGCTTGCCAGCAGGGCGAGCGGCGATAGGGTGGCGAAAAGAGTCGAAGGCTGCTTCGTCATCGGTAAGGTTCCCGTGTCTATGTTTTGTGCAACACCCGAAGGCGGACTTGGTGCCGCGCCACTGATCGTCGGCGTGGACGAGGCCGGTCGCGGGCCGCTCGCCGGGCCGGTGGTGGCGGCTGCCTGCGTGCTGTGCTGCCAACCGCCGCAGGGGCTGGACGATTCCAAGAAGCTCTCGGCGAAACGCCGCGCGGAGCTGGAGCCGGACATCCGCAAAGGCTGCGCTTGGGGGGTCGCGGTCATCGAGCCGGATGAGATCGACCGCCTCAACATCTTCCAGGCTACCATGCTGGCAATGACGCTGGCGACGGCGCGGCTGGTCGAGGTTTTGAAGCTGGAACCCGCCGAAGTGCTCATCGACGGCAACATGACCCCGCATGGCCGGCGCGAGGAGTGGCGCTGGCCGCAGGTGCGTGCGATCGTGGGCGGCGACGGCAAGGAGGCCTGTATCTCCGCAGCCTCTATCATCGCCAAGGAGCATCGCGACCGGATCATGCGCGATGCGGCGACGGCGTACCCCCATTACGGGTGGGAGCGCAACATGGGCTACGGAACCGACGAGCATCTCGAAGCATTGCGAACATACGGACCGACGCCACTGCACCGCCGCAGCTTCGCGCCGGTATCGCAGATGGAGATGTTCGCTTGAGCTTTGCCTATTCCGACGTACCCGACCAGCGCGGGAAGACCGCCATCGTCACCGGTGCCAATACCGGCATCGGGCTGGAGATCGCCCGCAGCCTAGCACGCAAAGGAGCCCGCGTGATGCTTGCCTGCCGCGATGGCGACAAGGCGACCGCCGCGATCGAGGAGATCGCCAGCGGACCGGAGCAGGCGGATCTCGATTTCCTCCCGCTCGACCTCTCCAACATGGCTTCGATCCGCGAGGCTGCCGATCTGGCGAAGAAAGAGCCGAGGATCGATCTGCTGATCAACAATGCCGGCATCATGATTCCGCCGCTCGGCCACGCGATCGGCGGGGCGGAACAGCAGTTCGCCGTCAACTACCTGGGTCATTTCGCGCTCACCGGCCTGCTGCTGGACAAGCTGGCAGAGGACGGCGGCGCGCGCGTGGTCAGCCAGGCGTCGATTGCGCACAGGGGCGCGAAGATCGACTTCGACAATCTCGACGCCTCGCAAGGCTATTCGCGCACGAAGTTCTACGGGCAGAGCAAGCTTGCGAACCTGCTGTTCGCCTTCGAGCTGGACCGCCGCTTGCGTGCCGCGAATTCGCATGTCACGTCTATCGCCTGCCACCCAGGTGTCGCGCAGACCGAGCTTACTCGCCACCTCGGCGTGTTCGGCAAGATCTTCGGCCCCACGGTCGGCTTCTTTCTCAACACGGCCGAAAACGGTGCAATGCCTGCGCTTCAGGCCGCGACCGATCCGGAGGCCGAGGGCGGGGACTATTTCGGCCCGTGGGGCCTGCGCGAGATGAGCGGGGCCACATCGGGCAAGGCCTACGCCACCAAGACCGCGCGCGACCCGCTGCTCGCCGCGCGGCTGTGGGCGAAATCGGTCGAGCTGACCGGTGTCGATCCTGGTTTGAAGCCCGCATAGAGCGAGTAGTCAGTCAGGCGGCGAAAGCCTTGGCGCGCAGCGTTTCGATATAGGACTTGCCGAAGCTCTCGGCCGCATCGTCATCCTTCGCCATTCCGCCTTCCTGCTCGTTCGCAGCCGTGATCTCGTCGCGGCTGTTGACGCGCGGGAAACGCTCCGGCGGCACCGGCACGTTCAGGAACTGGCACAGCGGCTCCCATCCCTGTTTCGGATGGAACACCAGCAGCCGTTCTTCCGGTACGGCATCGATGATGGCTGCGTTGCGATCCTCGAACCATCGGGTCATGAACGCCCGGTCGCGAATGTCGCCGCCATGGAAATGGTCGAAGATCGTGCCCTTCATCATGTCTCCGGTCGGGGTGCCGACCAGATGGCCCTGCATCTCGTCTGAGAAGATCGTCTCGCTGACGGATTCGAACCAGCTGTCCGCGTCCCGCACCGTCAGCAGCACTTTCGCCTGCGGGTAGTGCGCGGCAAGCTCGCGCCAGTAGGAAGCTGACGGATAATCGACGGTCGAATGAAACCCTTGGAAGATTTCGTCCCAGTCCGGCCTGCCCGCAACCGCGTCCAGCCATAGTGGAACCTGCCGCCGCGCGTCTGCAAACAGTTCCGCCATGTGGAAGCACGGGCCAAAGCCGAGATGCTCCAGCGCGAATTTCATGGTGAAGGTCGTCGTTCGCCCGACGCCTGCTCCGATAACCTTTAATGTCATGAGATCCTCCCGGTTGTCGCGACCCGGGCTGTCTGGAAGCCCCATCATTGCAGGATTTCACGGCGAGTCGAGTCTTCCCGGCCACACCCCCACATATCGAGTCCACGGAATCCGTGCGGACTCAACATCTTGTGGGGGACTCCTTTCGTTCTCCCTTACATCCTCACCATCTCGTGCGACAGGCAACTTACAAGCTGCTTGACGGCGGACTCGTTTGGACTCACCCTGTGGATAACTAACGCCAAGGGGACGGACAAATGGGGGTCATCGAGACCGCGAAAACGCGCGCGCAGCGCGTGGAAAAGGCAGTCGAGCTGCCGCTGGAGCAGCCGGGCGCACTGCCGGTCGGCCGCATCCTCGACGGCGATTGCGTCGAAGCCATGCGCTCCATCCCGAGCGCCAGCATCGACCTCGTCTTCGCCGATCCGCCCTACAACCTCCAGCTCGGCGGCGATCTCAACCGGCCCGACGGCAGCCATGTCGATGCCGTCACCGACGATTGGGACAAGTTCGACACCTTCAAGGCGTATGACGATTTCACGCGGGACTGGCTGGTGGAGGCCAAGCGCGTCCTCAAGCCCGACGGCGCGCTGTGGGTGATCGGCAGCTATCACAACATCTATCGGGTCGGTGCGATCCTGCAGGACCTGGGCTTCTGGATCCTCAACGACATCGTCTGGCGCAAGTCCAACCCGATGCCCAATTTCCGCGGCACCCGCTTCACCAATGCGCATGAGACCCTGCTATGGTGTTCGCAGGGCGAGAAGGCGAAATACCATTTCAACTACCGCGCGATGAAGACGCTCAACGACGAGCTCCAGATGCGCAGCGACTGGGTCCTGCCGATCTGCAACGGGGCGGAGCGGCTGAAGGAGGGCGGCCACAAGGTCCACCCGACGCAGAAGCCCGAAAGCCTGCTCTACCGCGTGCTGCTCGCCACCACGGAGAAAGGCGACGTCGTGCTCGACCCGTTCTTCGGCACCGGCACCAGCGGTGCGGTCGCCAAGCGGCTCGGCCGCCAGTGGATCGGCTGCGAGCGCGAGGGCGTTTATCGCGAGGTGGCGCTGAAGCGGATCGAAAAGGAACTCCCGCTCGACGAAAGCGCGCTCACCACCATGCAGGCCGGCCGCAGCGCCCCTAAGGTGGCCTTCGGCGCGCTGGTCGAGAACGGCTATCTCAAGCCCGGCACCGAGGTGTTCGACAAAAAGCGCCGCTGGGTCGCCACCGTGCGAGCGGA
>JAPYPR010000021.1 GCA_029937545.1 Erythrobacter sp.
TGATGTCGACCAACAACATCCTCTCGCCCGCCAACGGCAAGCCGATCATCGTGCCCTCGCAGGACATGGTGCTGGGCCTCTACTACCTGTCGATGGAACGGCAGGAGAAGACGCCCGAGTTCGTGGAGAACGAGAAGGGCGAGAAGGTCGAGAAGCTGCCCATGTTCTCGGACATGGCGGAAGTGCACCAGGCGCTGGAGACGAAGCAGGTTTCGCTCCACACCAAGATCCTCGCCCGCGTCCCGCAGGCCGACGAGGACGGCAATATCGCCATGAAGCGGTTCGAAACGACCGCCGGGCGCATGCTCATCGGCGAATGCCTGCCGAAGAACCACAAGGTTCCCTTCGACATCGTCAACCGCCTGCTGACCAAGAAGGACATCGCCGACGTGATCGACGAAGTCTATCGCCACACCGGCCAGAAGGACACGGTGCTGTTCGCCGATGCGATCATGTCATTGGGCTTCCGCCACGCGTTCAAGGCCGGCATCTCGTTCGGCAAGGATGACATGATCATCCCCGAAGAAAAGGAAGGCATGGTCGAAAAGACCAAGGCGCTGGTTGCCGATTACGAGCAGCAGTACCAGGACGGCCTGATCACCCAGCAGGAAAAGTACAACAAGGTGATCGACGCCTGGAGCCGTTGCGGCGACCAGGTGGCCGATGCCATGATGGAAAAGATCAAGGCCCGCCCGATCGGCAAGGACGGCGTGCAGGCGGAGATCAACTCGATCTTCATGATGAGCCACTCCGGCGCGCGTGGTTCGCCAGCGCAGATGAAGCAGCTGGCCGGTATGCGCGGTCTGATGGCCAAGCCTTCGGGCGAGATCATCGAAAACCCGATCATCTCGAACTTCAAGGAAGGCCTGAACGTCCTCGAATACTTCAACTCGACCCACGGCGCCCGCAAGGGCCTCGCGGATACGGCGTTGAAGACGGCGAACTCGGGTTACCTGACGCGCCGTCTCGTGGACGTGTCGCAGGACTGCGTGATCGTCGAGGAAAACTGCAAGACCGAGAACGCGCTGGAAATGCGCGCCATCGTGCAGGGCGGTTCGGTGATCGCGTCGCTCGGCGAACGCATCCTCGGTCGCACCACGGCGGAGGACATCGTCAATGCCGCAACCGACGAGGTGATCGTCAAGGCCGGCACGCTGATCGACGAGCCGATGGTCAAGGAAATCGAGGCTGCCGAAGTTCAGGTCGCCAAGATCCGCTCGCCGCTGGTCTGCGAAGCGAACCAGGGCGTGTGCGCCACCTGCTACGGCCGCGACCTGGCTCGCGGTACGCCGGTCAACATCGGAGAGGCCGTCGGCGTGATTGCCGCGCAGTCGATCGGTGAGCCCGGCACGCAGCTGACCATGCGTACCTTCCACATCGGCGGTGCCGCACAGCTCAACGAAACGAGCCATCTCGAGGCGATCTCGGACGGTAAGGTCGTTTACCGCGACATGCCGACCATCGTCGACAAGAAGGGCCGCATCCTGTCGCTCGCCCGCAATGGCGAGCTTGCGGTGATCGACTCCGAAGGTCGCGAGCGCGAAATCCACAAGGTGCCTTACGGCACCGTGCTGATGCACAAGGATGGCGGCAAGGTGAAGGAAGGCGAGCGCCTGGCAGAATGGGATCCGTTCTCGCTCCCCATCATCACCGAAACCTCGGGCGTCGTGAAATACCAAGACCTGATCGACGGCACGACCATGGAAGAACGCGTCGACGATGCCACCGGTATCGCTCAGCGCGTCGTCACCGAGGTGAAGACCTCGGGCCGCAAGAAGAACGAGGACCTGCGCGCGCGCCTCACCCTGTTCAACGATGCGGGCGACGAGAGCGAGCATGCGCGTTACATGCTGGCGCCGGGTACCGTGCTCTCGGTCGAGGACAACCAGCAGGTCGAAGCGGGCGATATCCTTGCCCGTGCTTCGCGCGAAGCGGCCAAGACCCGCGACATCACCGGCGGTCTGCCGCGGGTTGCCGAGCTATTCGAAGCCCGCCTGCCGAAGGACAATTCCATCATCGCCAAGATTTCGGGCAAGATCGAATTCGTTCGCGAGTACAAGGCCAAGCGCAAGATCGCGATCGTTCCCGAGGAAGGCGATGCAGTCGAGTACCTGATCCCCAAGACCAAGGTGATCGACGTGCAGGAAGGCGACTTCGTGAAGAAGGGGGACACCCTGATTTCCGGCTCGCCAAACCCGCACGACATCCTCGAGGTGCTGGGCGTGGAGGCGCTGGCCGAATATCTCGTCAACGAGATCCAGGAAGTCTACCGACTGCAGGGCGTGAAGATCAACGACAAGCACATCGAGGTGATCGTTCGCCAGATGCTGCAGAAGGTCGAGATCACCGATGGCGGCGATACCGTGCTGCTGCCGGGCGAGCAGGTCGATGCCGAGGAACTGGCCGAAGAGAACGCCAAGCTCACCAAGAGCAAGCAGCCAGCGACCGGTACGCCGATCCTGCTGGGCATCACCAAGGCCTCGCTCCAGACGCGTTCCTTCATCTCTGCCGCATCCTTCCAGGAAACCACCCGCGTGCTCACGCAGGCGGCGGTCGAAGGGAAGAAGGACACGCTGATCGGTCTGAAGGAAAACGTGATCGTGGGCCGTCTCATCCCTGCCGGTACCGGCGCGGGCATGAACCGGATGCGCATCACCGCCTCCAGCCGCGACGCTGCCCTGCGCGCCCAGTGGAAGAAGGCGCAGGAAGCGATCATCGCGGCCAACACTGCCGAGGAAGAGCACGAAGCCGAACTCGAGCAGGGGCCGGAAGCAGCGATCGGCGACGATCCGCTGGCGACCATGGAAGGCGAGACCCACGGCACCGATGCCGACGCGGGCGAATACCTGAACGAGGATGCCAAGGACGGCGAGTAAGCCGACCGGTCATCTACCAGATCTCGAAGGCCCCGCGGAGCGATCCGCGGGGCTTTTTCTTTGCCGCCGACGGCCTTGTCGGGCGCGTGTGGAGAAGCTGTTGGAATCGGTGGAAAACTGGCGCATAGTGTCTCGACCACATGGGAAGCGAGACGTCCGGGGGCAGGAGTGGCGCGCTTGACAGGCCGATGACATATTCGGGCAAGACCCTTGCGCAGACACTGAGCCTGCGCTGGCGGCTGGCGGATGCGCGCAGCGGCGCGGCCATCCTGCTGGTGCCATCTTTCTTCGCCGTCTTCGTCATCGCTTTCATATTTTCCGACGACGTCCCCCCAATGTCCCTGGTAGGCTGGGCGGCGGTCCAGTTCCTGTTCGTCGGCCTGCTTGCAGCGCTCTTCGTCCGGATGCAGCTCGACGAAGCGCCGCTCGCGCGATTGCAGCGTCGGTGGAGGCTGATCCAGTTGACGCAGGGTCTGATCACAGCCGGCTGGATGGCGATCTTTCCCTACCTCACGCCGGTCGCGGGACCGCGCGAGATGTCGGTTCTCGGGATCGTCGCGACGGCCGTCTATTGCGCCACCCTGATCGTCCACCGCGGCAGCCCCCGCGCGGCTACCTTCCATATTCTCGCGCTGTCCGGCGCATTCGGGTGGTGTGCTTTCCTCGTCGCCGGATGGCGTAGCTGGCCAACCTTCCTACTGATCGGCACATTCGGCGCCGTTCTGCTCGCGGCGGTCTGGCTCTACGAACGCAACTTCAAGCGGTCGGTTCGCTCGGAGATCGACCGACGCGAGGCGGAAGAAACCGTGCGAATGCTGCTCAACGACTATCAGGAGCATACCAGCGACTGGCTGTGGACCGTCGAACCCAACGGCAATCTGCACGATGTCGGGCCGCGTCTTGCCGCGGCCTTCGGCAGCAATACCGACGCGCTGGAAGGCACCGCGCTGGCAGGGTATTTCGACGACACCGACAATCGCCAGCGCTTGATCGATCATCTTGCCGAAGGCGAACCCTTCCGCGACCTGCTCCTCCAGCTCAGGGTAGAGGGGGCAAGACGCTTCTGGCGCCTGTCCGCCCATCCACGCCAGGATGGACGGATGAGCGGGGTCGCACGCGACGTCACCGACAACCGGCGCGCGGAAGAACAGATCGCTTATTTGGCGCATTTCGACAGCCTGACCGGCTTGGCCAACCGCCACCAGTTCGACGAGCGGTTGCGCAATGCTCTGAACGCCAAGCCCTCGCGCAGCCGCAATCTGGCGCTGTTCTACCTCGATCTGGACGATTTCAAATCGATCAACGACACGCGCGGACACCTCACAGGGGACAAGGTTTTGCGGCAGTTGGCCGGACGCCTTGGCGATGAAGTGCGGCCATCGGATATTGTGGCGCGGCTTGGCGGGGACGAGTTCGCCATCCTGCTCGAGAGCCGTGCGGGCGTAGGTATGCTCATCGAACGCGCCCACCGTTTCCTGTCCGCCGTGCGGGAGCCGCTGGAGGTCGATGGCCACCTTTATCGCCTGTCGACCAGCATCGGCGTAGCGCGCTGCAGCGAGAGTGAGTGCGACGCTCAGGAACTCATGCGCCGCGCGGACCTCGCCCTGTTCGCAGCCAAGCGCAAGGGACGCGACACGCTCGCTCTTTACGAGCCCGCTATGGATCGAGAAGCGAGAGAGCGGCGCGATCTCGAAAGCGATTTGCGCGAGGCGCTCTCCCGCGGGGAATTGCGCGTCCATTACCAGCCGGTGATCGATCTCGATACCGCGGAGACCACCGGATACGAGGCGCTGCTGCGCTGGCACCATCCATATCGCGGTCTGATCGGGCCGAACGAATTTCTCGAGCTCGCGGAAACGACCGGGCTGATCCTCCCGATCGGCGAATGGGTGATCCGCCAGGCCCTCGCCGAAACCGCGCCATGGGCGGGCGATTTCCGCATCGCGATCAATCTGTCGCCGACTCAGGTGCGCAGCCCGCAACTCGTGTCGCAGGTCGCCCAGGCGATTTACGCCAGCGGCATCGACCCCGATCGCATCGAGTTCGAGATCACCGAACATGTGCTGATGCAGGAGGGAAAGCGGATTCCCGAAGCGCTTGCGCGCTTGCGCGCGCTCGGCACGCGGATAGCTTTGGACGATTTCGGTACCGGCTACAGCTCGCTCAGCTACCTGCGCCGATTCCCCTTCGATCGCATCAAGATCGATCGCAAATTCGTGGAAGACGTCGTCGAGGACAACGATAGCCAGGCCATCGTCTCCAGCATCACTCGCCTTGCCGATGCGCTCGGCATGGCGAGCACGGCGGAAGGCATAGAAACCCGCGAACAACTCGATCTGCTCCGCAAGTTGGGCTGCCAGGAAGCGCAGGGCTTCCTGATCTGCAAGCCGGCTCCCGCCGAAACCTTCGCTACGCCCGAAGCGGTGGAAGCGGCGCTCACCGATCACGGCCCCGACGTGGTCGATTATCGCAAGGCACGCGAGGCCGTGCTGCGCAAGCGGGAGGGCCGGGTCGCCTGACCTCTCGTAAAGGCGGTCCGCCTCGGCTATCGGCTGGGCCATGACCATTACAACGCGTTTCGCGCCGTCGCCGACCGGCCGCCTGCATGTCGGCAATATTCGCACCGCGCTTCACAATCGGATGCTGGCCAAGAAGGGAGGCGGCAAATTCCTGTTGCGGATCGACGACACCGATGCGGAGCGCAGCCGCGAGGAATATGTCGAAGCGATCCGCGCCGATCTCGCCTGGCTCGGTCTCGAACCCGATGGCGAGGAGCGCCAGTCGCAGCGACTCTCGACATACGAAGCGGCCTTCGAGGCGCTGAGAGCTGCGGGGCGCGTCTATCCGGCCTACGAGACCGCGCAGGAGTTGGAACTGAAGCGCAAGATCCAGCTAGGCCGCGGGCTGCCGCCGATCTACGATCGTGCCGCACTCGCGATGAGCGATGCGGAGCGGGCGGCGAAGGAGGCGGAGGGCGCGGTACCGCACTGGCGCTTCAAACTCGATCATGACGAGCCCATTGCGTGGGACGATGGCGTCCGCGGTGCGCAGAAATTCGATCCCGCGCAGCTGTCCGATCCGGTAATCCGGCGGGCGGACGGCAGCTGGCTCTACATGTTGCCGAGCGCGGTCGACGATCTCGACATGGGGGTCACGGATGTGTTGCGCGGCGAGGACCACGTTAGCAACACTGCCGTGCAAATACAGATGTTTACCGCACTTATTGCTGCACGATATCCGGCGCAGCAAATGCCGCGCTTCGCGCATGAGGCGCTGTTGATCGGACGCGAAGGCAAGCTATCCAAACGGCTCGGCTCGCTCGGCTGCGACGCGTTCCGCGCGCAGGGAATAGAGCCGCAAGCGGTCATCGCGCTGCTGGCCCGACTGGGTACATCGCTCCCGGTCGAACCGATTGCCGACCGTCGCGTCCTGCTGGAGGCATTCGACCTCTCGACCTTCGGCCGGGCCCCGGCACGTTTCGACGATGCGGAACTGGAGCGGATCAATGCGGCCCTGGTCCACCAGCTCGACTTCACCGATGTCGCGCATCGCCTGCCGGAAGGCATGGACGAAGCAGGCTGGCACGCCGTTCGGCCGAACCTCTCGCATGTTGGCGAAGCGGCGGAATGGTGGCGCTTGGTGACCGGCCCGATCGAACAACCGGAATTCTCGGAAGACGATCGAGCCTATCTTGGGGAAGCCGCAAAGGCGCTGAGCTGGAGCGAGGACCCTTGGCAGGCTTTGACCGGGACACTCAAGGATCGAACCGGGCGCAAGGGCAAGCAGTTGTTCCTCCCGTTGAGGCAGGCATTGACGGGGATGGATCACGGCCCCGATATGGGCGAGCTTCTGCCGCTGATCGGCGAGGAGCGCGCGCGCGAGCGGCTGGAGGCGGCCGCCGCGCAGTGACAGGAGATACCGGCATGGCACCGACACTGGCTTCGCGGCTCGAATTGCCCTGCGGGGCGGTGCTGCCCAACCGCATCGCCAAGGCGGCGATGACCGAAGGCATGGCGACGCCCGATGGCCGCCCGACCCCGGAGCTTGAGCGCCTCTACGGCATCTGGTCCGATGGTGGTGCAGGCATGCTCCTGTCCGGTAACATAATCGTCGATCGGGATCATCTGGAACGCCCCGGCAATGTCGTGATCGAGCGCGAGCCCGACGCGGACATGAAGGCCCGGCTCGCCCGTTGGACCAAGGCCGCCATGCGAGGCGGCAACCATTTCTGGGCGCAGATCAGCCATGGCGGGCGGCAGACGCAGAAGCTGGTGAACCCGCATCCCAAGTCGTCCTCCGACGTCCGGCTCGCGCTACCCGGCGGCCAGTTCGGCAAGCCGGAGCCGCTGACGAAAGACCAGATCGCCGACCTCGTGAACCGCTGGGCCATCGCCGCGCGCGCTTGCCAGGAAGCGGGCTTCACTGGCGTCCAGATACATGGTGCGCATGGCTATCTGATCTCCCAGTTCCTCTCCCCCCGCGTGAACCTCCGGACCGACGATTATGGCGGAAGCCTCGAACACCGCGCGCGCTTCCTGCTCGAGATCGTCGCGGCGGTTCGCGCTGCGGTCGGCCCAAGCTTCCCGATCTCGGTCAAGCTCAACAGCGCCGATTTCCAGAAGGGCGGCTTCGACTTCGGCGACAGCCTGCAGGTCGTCCAATGGCTCGAAGCGGCTTCCGTCGATCTGATCGAGATTTCCGGGGGCACCTATGAACAGCCCAAGCTGCTCGGTGTCGCGGGCCAGGAGGCCGAGGAACCACAGAATATCGCGCCATCGACCGCTGCGCGCGAAGCCTATTTCGTCGATTTCGCTAAGGCGATGCAGGCTGACGTTTCGGTGTCGCTTATGGTGACCGGCGGCTTCCGCACGCGCGCAGCGATGGAGCAAGCGCTGGAAAGCGGTGCGGCGGATGTGATCGGCCTCGGCCGACCCATGTGCCTCGACACCCAGGCCCCCGCGCAGCTTTTGGCAGGGGCCGGCCAGCTTGCCAGTTACGAAGACGATCTCGACTTGCTGCCGGGCTGGCTGGGTTTTCTCAAGCGCTTCCAGACGATGAAAGCGATCAACGGTTTTGCCGGGATCTACTGGTTCTACGAGCAGCTTTGGTTGCTCGGCCACGAGGGGCGCGTCGACCGCGATCTGTCGGTATTCAAGGCGTTCCGCACCGTCGATGCCCGCAACAAGCGGATCATGAAGGCACGGCGCGCGAGTTAGCCGCCGTGCTTGTCGAGCTCGTCGCCGCTGACGTTCACGACATGCATGAGATTGGTCGAACCCGGGGTGCCGAAGGGGACCCCGGCCAGCGCGATGAGTTTGCTGCCTGCCTGGCCGAAGCCGTGGCGCAGGGCCATGCGCTTGCCCTTGGCGATCATCTCCTCGAAGCTGCCGATGTCCTTGGTGGCGACCGCATGAGCACCCCATAGGAGACCGAGCCGGCGCGCGGTCTTCATGCTCGGCGTCAGGACCAGCATCGGCACGCTCGGTCGCTCGCGCGCCACGCGGCGGGCGGTCGAGCCGGAGCCGGTGAACACCGTGATTGCGCTGATCGAAACCGTGTCCGCCACCGTCATGCAGGCATGGGCCAGCGCATCGGCGGTGGTCGCATCGGGCGGCGTGTCCAGGAAGCGCACGCGGTCAAGATAGCTTTCATCGCCTTCGACCTGGCGCGCGATGCGGTGCATGATGGTGACGGCTTCTTCCGGCCAGTCGCCCGCCGCGGTTTCCGCCGACAGCATCACGCAATCGGCGCCGTCATAGACCGCATTGGCGACGTCCGAAACTTCGGCACGGGTCGGCGCGGGGCTTTCGATCATGCTTTCCAGCATCTGCGTCGCCACGATCACCGGCTTGCCCTTGAGGCGGGTCGCGTTGACGATCCGCTTTTGCAGCGGCGGGACTTCCTGCGGCTCCAGCTCCACGCCAAGGTCGCCGCGCGCGACCATGATGCCGTCGCTCATCTCGATGATCTCGTCGAGCCGGCGGACCGCCATCGGTTTTTCGATCTTGGCGCAGAGCGATCCGCGGCCGCCCATCAGCTTGCGCGCCTCGGCAAGATCCTCCGGCCGCTGGACGAAGGAAAGGCCGATCCAGTCGACCCCCTGCTGGATGGCGAAAGCGAGGTCCCTGCGGTCTTTCTCGGTCAGCGCCGGGATCGGAATTTCCGCATCCGGCACGTTCACGCCCTTGCGGTCGGAGATGACCCCGCCGACTTCGGCCGAGCACTTGATCGCGTTTTCGTCTGCGCTAATGACCTTCAAGCGGATCTTGCCGTCGTTGATCAGCAGGCGCTGGCCCTTTTCGAGCAGGCCGAAAAGTTCGGGATGGGGTAGCTGGACGCGGGTTTCGTCGCCCGGCGCGGGATCGCGATCGAGCGTGAAATGGCCGGAATGGCGGATGACCGCTTCGCCGTCCTTGAACTTGCCGACGCGCAGCTTCGGGCCCTGCAGATCGGCAAGGATTGCGATCGGGCGCATATATTCTTTTTCGAGGTCGCGGATCGACTTGATCGTATGGGCGTGATCCTCGTGCTCGCCATGGCTCATATTGACGCGGAAAGCATCGACGCCGGCCTTGAACAGCCGCGCGAGCATCTCGGGAGAGCGGCTGGCCGGCCCGACGGTGGCGAGAATCTTGACCTTGCGGCCGCGCGGATCGAGCTTGGGCGCGCCGGAGCGCGAGGACTGGGTCTTTGCCATGGCTGATCGCTATGGCACAGGCAGGCGGCAACTCAAGGACAAGTGCTTTATGGATACGAATACAGACCCGCTCGATACTCTCGACGATGCAGTGGCGGCGCAGGCTTTCCGCCGCCTGGTGCGCCATCTGCGCCATCGCCACGATGCGCAGAATATCGACCTCATGGGCCTCTCGGGCTTCTGCCGGAACTGCCTGGCCGACTGGATCCGCGATGCCGGGTACGAAGGCGACAAGGCGGCGGCGCGCGAGCTGATCCACGGCATGCCGCAGGAGGAGTGGAAGGCTACCCGCCAGACCCCCGCTACCGAGGAGCAGCTTGCACGGATGCAGACGAGCGTGGCGAAGAATGCACAGGGTCACGCACAGGAATAGGGATTCGTACCCTTCACCCGCAGGGCATGGCTGGCTATCGCAACCGCCACGCGCCTTCGCGGCGATTCTCATATCACTGGAGCTGACTGACCATGGCCGAAGCCACCGACGACCGCCTGCGCCTTCTGATCGAGCGCATCGAACGCCTCGAGGAAGAGAAGAAAGGCATCGCCGACGACATCCGCGACGTTTATGCGGAAGCCAAGGCCGTCGGCTACGACACCAAGATCATGCGCCAGGTTATCCGCCTCAGGAAGATGAAACCCGACGAGCGGAGCGAACAGGAAACCATCCTCGATACCTACAAGGCTGCGCTCGGCATGGCCTGAGCGCGATACTGTTGGCAATCAGCAGGACATGACCGCCAGGTTTTGCGTGTTCGAGATCGTGCGGTTGCTGGAGTCGCGAACGTTGAATGCGGTTTCGTATCGGATCGTGCGCTCCTTGATGAAACCGTTCAGGAACAGCGGTGTGTGCTTGTAGGACACTTCGGCGAACATCACTGCATTGCCGTTTTCGGATTTGATCCGCCGTCCCGGTGGGCCGAGGCCGTCCTTGAGCGTGGCATCGTTCTTGCCCTTGCCCTGCTTGCCGTATTTCGGCGCGACGTTGAGATCGCCCCAGCAGCGCTGCCATTCGATCTTCTGGCCTTTGGCCCCACCCTTGCCGCCATTATCCTGCAGAGAAGAGATCACGACCCTGCCATCCGGCTCGAAATCGATCGAGTTGCCCAGCACACCCGCACCGGCAAAAATCTCGTAAATATTCGCTTCGTCCATCCCGCTGGTGACGCGGCCAGCATTGTCGGACACGGTGTTGGCGATCTCGCTCACGCGCATATGCGTGATCGCGAGATTGGCGAGCTCCAGCCCGCCGATGGTCAACACTGCCATCACCGGCGCAACCATTGCGAATTCCACCATCGCAACTCCTTCTTCGGAGCGCAGGAGATGTCGTCTCAGATTGGCGAGGCTCGGTTTCATGTACCATCTCCGCATAGAACGGGCGGTGTTGCCTGGTTTGCATAGGGTTGGTTGCGGACAGCGGTCTCGACCGTGAAGTCGATCGTGTCCGAGAAGCCGATCAGCTCCGGCGTCGGAAGAAGTCGCGGATGCTGTACGCGGACGGAGTAGAAGGTGACATCGTTGGCACCGCCCACGCCGACGCGCCCGGAGTCGAGATCGTAGGCGCCGTTCTCGTTGAGGTCCTCCCAGCAATCGCCATCGGCATTGTCGAACTGGCCGTCACCATCGACATCGGTCACCAGCCGTTCCGGATTGCCGATACCGTTGAAATCGAAGAAGTTCTTTTGGGAGATCGTGTAGGTTGCTTTGGGCGCGACGATATCGATCTGTGTCTTGAGCGTGTTCTCGATCCGTTCCTCGAGCGATGCGCCAGAGGCGATGAAGACCGGTTCCTCCACCGAAGCCCTGCGGCTGACATCGTCCAGCGCGCCCTGGGTCACGCCGCGCATGTAGAACTGATGGCCGATATCCATCGCCCCCATGAGCATGATGAAGAACGGGATTGCCAGCAGGCCGAACTCGACTGCGGTCACACCGCGCTCGTCGCGGCGCAAGGCCCGGATGTTCGATTTGAGTGAGGCGCGCATCATTCGGTGAGCCTCAGATTGCCGATACCGCGACCGATCGACTCGAAGACTTCTTCGAGATCGCTGCCATCGCTGGTCTTGAAGTGCGAATCGCTGGTGGCGCAGGTCTTGATGTCGTCTGTGTCGGTCACGTCGAGGGCGATCACCCAGACCGTGACTTTCATCGACTTGGCCAGCGTGCAGATCGATTTGAAGCGGCTGACGTGCTTCTGGTTCCGGGTGCCGCTTCCCTGCATGCGGTCGGTATAGCGATCGACACCGTAGGCCGAATAGAGCTTGTCGCCAGTTTCCAGCTTACCGTCGGTCATGAATACGATGTGCTGATTCACCGGATATTGGCCCCGCTTCTCGGGATTGTCGGACGCGAAGAAGCCGTTCCGCGACACGAAACGCAGGCCCCACAGCATGCCGATGTCGTGATAGGTGCCACCGGTAACGCGGGCCGTTGCCGCGCTGATGGCGTTGTTGAACGTCGTCTCGTTTGCGTACTCGCGTAAAGTGGTCGCTTCCGACGGGCAACCGACTTGATTTTGGCCGTTCTGCACGCCTGGATCGTAACGCCCGAATTGCATAGCGGAGTCGTTGCCGTTTGCCGGAGTGCCATCGACATCCTGCAATGTCACCGTATCGGCGTATTCGATCGGATTGCTGCTGTACCCATCGGACGCGCGTTCTTCGATGCAGGCGTCTCCACTGGTCCGGAAGCCTTGGCGGTTGCCGCCCGAATTTCCGCCGCCGTTTCCGACGTTCCAGCTCGAAGCGTTTATGTGGACTGTTTTCAAATTGTAGAAATTGCGGCCATCGACATAGTCCTGGTTGACCAAGATATCCCTGTTTCTAAGCGACCGGCCTACATTCACTGTATGCGAATACGGCACAATACCATAGCGCGTGGTCGAGCCATCGTTGGTGTCGAGCGCGCGGAACAGGCCCGAGGCACCCGTCCTGAGCTTCGAAATCTTGGAGCCACCCCCGGTCGACGGCGTATCGTTCATCGATCCGGTCACGTCGAGCACCATCACGATGTCGTTGTGGCCAAGGTCCTTCTTGGCGTTGCAAGTGACGGCGATCGAGATCTCGGAAAAGCCGAACACGCGCATCAGCGAAGTGGGAATATTGGCCGAGGCCGTCCCCTTGAGCTCGGACACCGTAGAACTGTTCTGCACTACGTCGAATTTCAGCTTTTTGGCGTTGTAAAGTCCCGCGGGATAGTTGAAATCGAAGAACTCCTTGGCCTGACCCTTTTCGGAAGGACCGAACTGGATGCCGGACATAGACTGGCGACCGGCCAAGACCCCGGCGTCGCAAGCCTTCTGCAGCTTGGAACGCGCCATATAAGCGATGCTGATGTCCATCGCGCCGCCGACAAGACCGATCAATGGGAAGATTCCCATGGCGAAAAGCGGCAATACATTGCCCGCTTCATCATTGACGAGCCTTCGCAGGAACTGACGGCACATAAAATTCCCCTGTCTATTACCTAAGGGAATACCGCAAATACCATAGCAAATGTGTGATAATGATGGTGAATAATGATAGGAGAAATAGGGTAAAGGCAAAATTTAGATTTACGCTATCAAGGCAGAGAAACTCGGCGTTTCTCGCTCTGTCCAGTTCCTGTTCTACAGCCTCATTCACTCTCTCCATTTGCATCGCCCTCGCGCATCGACCACAGACGAATCGGTATGTATCTTGATTTCTTCTAAAGGTGCGTTATCTCTGTAACACACGCATCAGGAGATAGCCA
Source organism: Erythrobacter sp. (assembly GCA_029937545.1). Lineage (GTDB taxonomy): Bacteria > Pseudomonadota > Alphaproteobacteria > Sphingomonadales > Sphingomonadaceae > Qipengyuania. Next base: position 13,306 of record JAPYPR010000021.1, read on the forward strand.
TGCCCCCACACTGGAAAGACGCGCGCGGCGTGATCGTTACGACGACGCCGACCATCGAAGGACAGCCGATCCAGGAATATCGCGGCATCGTCACTGGTGAGGTGATTGTCGGTGCCAACCTCTTTCGCGACCTGTTCGCCAATATCCGCGACATCGTCGGCGGGCGCTCGGGGAGCTACGAACGCATCCTCGCCGATGCGCGCGAGCAGGCGATCCAGGAATTGCAGGCGGAAGCGGCCAGCCGCGGCGGCAATGCCGTGGTCGGCATCGACCTCGATTACGAGGTGATCGGCGATACCGGCTCGATGCTGATGGTCAGCGCCAGCGGCACGGCGGTAAAGGTCTGAGCTAGGCGGCAGCCTGTCCTGCAAGCAGGACGAGGCCGATGAAGGTGCCGTTGTGAAGCGTGTGTAGCAGAATGCTCGCCCACAGCCCGTAGTTCACGCGGATGTAGCCCAGGATCGCGCCCGTCGCGAATTGCGGCAGCACGAGGGGCAGGGCCATGACCATCTGTTCCGCCGGGAAGTTGAAGATGTGGATGAGCGAGAACGCGAGCGTGCTGAGCCAAAAGAACAGCGGGAAGAGCCGCTGGAACCAGTCCATCGCATTGCGTTTGCGCAAGGCGTAGATCGTTATCAGCGCGACTACAGCGGCGACCAGTACTCCAATCAAAGCACCAAGCCAGATTTCTCCCAAGCCTTCTCCTGGAAATGCAGACGCTATAGCCACCGCGACCAGTGCGGCCGGGATTGCAAGAACGATCGCGAGGACATGACCCGGCCGCCCGGAAAGCCAGCCGCGGAATGCAATTTCCTCGGATAATGGTGCAACCACGACTGCGGCAAACACAAGTGCCGCTGTCATTTCCATTCCGGAAAGCGCCGTCTCCGGCAGCTCAGTCCCCGCAGCCATCACGATGCCCGCGATCGCCAGCAGCGCCAGCATGATCGCGAAATCGAGAAGTAGCAGCCGTAGTGTCGCCAAGAGGCTGGCCATGCGCGGCATCGGTGCGCGTGGGGGTAGGGTCGGTCGCTTGAGGAAGCGGCCGAACTGGCGCCATTCGCCCACGATCGAACCGGCGGGCGCGATCGCGCCGCTTGCACTTGTGGTCACTGCATCCATGCGGCTAAGGCTGCCCCCTGATTCCACCGAGGTGGGTTCCCACCACAGCATTGCAAAAAGCGACACCATGGCAGGCCATTCCAAATTCAAGAACATCATGCATCGCAAGGGCGCGCAGGACAAGAAGCGCAGTGCGATGTTCTCCAAACTGTCCCGCGAAATTACCGTCGCGGCCAAGATGGGCATGCCCGATCCGGACATGAATCCGCGCCTGCGGCTGGCGGTCAACGCGGCGAAATCGCAGTCGATGCCCAAGGACAATATCCAACGCGCGATCGACAAGGCGAGCGCGCAGGACGGCGAAAATTACGAGGAAGTGCGGTACGAAGGCTATGGCCCGGGCGGCAGCGCGATCATCGTCGAGGCGCTGACCGACAACCGCAACCGCACGGCCACCAGCATCCGCACCGCCTTCAGCAAGAACGGAGGCAACCTCGGCACCGAGGGCAGCGTGGCGCATGGGTTCGAGCGGCTCGGCCTGATCATCTATCCGGCGGACGCGGGCAGCGAGGACGCGGTGCTCGAGGCGGCGATGGAAGCCGGCGCCGATGACATCGCCTCGACCGATGACGGCCACGAAATCTGGACCGCGGCGGAAGATCTGCACCAGGTGTCCAGCGACCTCGAAAAGGCGCTGGGCGAGGCGGAAACCGTGAAGCTGGCATGGAAGCCCAATCTCACCGTCGACATGGACGAGAAGAACGCCGCGACGCTGCTCAAGCTGATCGACACGCTCGACGATGACGACGACGTGCAGACCGTATGGGGCAATTACGACATCTCCGACGAGGTGATGGATAAGCTGGAGGCGTGAATTTTGTGGCGTGCGGTCAGGACATCCGTCCTGACCTTGCTGTTCCATCCCGCTCCCCCACCCGACCACCCACGGCACTATATTGTTTGGGTGGCCGGGTGGGGGAGCGGGATGGAACAGCCGCAAGACTTCGACGGATGTCGAAGGCCCAGCCAACAAAAACCTGGCTCAGGTGCAATTCGGAGACAACCATGCGCGACTGGGCCATCGCCGGAGTATTGGGAGCCTGCTTCCTGCTGGCGATCGCGTGGCGGCTCGGCTGGCTGATCGGGTTGTCGTGAACGAGCATAGCGCATGATGATCCTCGGTCTCGACCCTTCGCTCAGCTGCACCGGCTGGGGCGTAATCCGCGCAGAAGGCTCGCGCGTCTCCCATGTCGCGAACGGACAGGTTCCGACCGACGCCAAGGCTCCGATAACCGAGCGGCTGGCCGCGTTGCAGTCGGCGCTGGCCGCGGTCATAGCCGCACACCGGCCCGACCGCGCGGCGGCGGAAGAAATCTTCGTCAACAAGAACCCGCAATCGACGCTCAAGCTGGCGCAGGCGCGCGGCGCGGTACTGGCGGCGTGTGGCGCGGCTGGCCTGACTGTAAACGAACACGCGGCGCGGCTGGTGAAGAAGGCGGTGGTCGGCACGGGCGGGGCCGACAAGACGCAGGTCCAGGCGATGCTGAAAGTCTTGCTGCCCGGCGCGCGGATTGTAGGCGCCGACGCAGCCGATGCTCTTGCAGTGGCCATAGCCGACGCGCATCTCGTTCACCGTTTCTGATGGAGTCCGCAACACCATGATCCACCTCTACGGCATTCCCAATTGCGACACGGTCAAGAAAGCGCGCAAGTGGCTCGACGTGCAAGGGCTCGACTACACCTTTCATGATTACAAGAAGGAAGGTGCCGATCCCGATAAGCTGGCCGCATGGATCGATGCGGAGGGCGTCGACACCGTGCTGAACCGGCGCGGCACGACCTGGCGCAAGCTGTCGGATGCGGAAAAGGCCGATGTGGACGCGGCCAAGGCTGTCACATTGCTGCAGGCCAACCCGAGCATGATCAAGCGGCCGGTGGTCGAACACCCCGGTGGCCTGCTGGTCGGTTTTTCGGAAGGCGCGTGGGCGGCGGCCCTTCAGTAACCGCTGCCAGCGCCCCAGCCGTCGTGCGAATTGCCGGTCAACCCGCGCGCATTCTCGTTCGAGGCGCTGGTTACCATGCGTTTCACCGAAGACAGGTTTTCGCCCGATCCGTACACCAGGCCAAGGACGACCATCGTCGCTAGGAGGAGTTTCTTGATCATGATGCGGCAGAGTGCAGGAGCGCTCGTTAAATGTTTTTTAACGCTCATCCTTGCCGGCGCGGCAACCATAAGCTGGGCGCAGGACGGCGACATGCTGGTCATCGCCCATCGCGGCGCGAGCGGGGAGAGGCCCGAGCATACGCTGGCGGCCTATGAACGCGCGATCGACCAGGGCGCGGACTACATCGAGCCGGACCTCGTGGCGACGAAGGATCTGGTGCTTGTCGCGCGGCACGAGAACGAACTGTCGGAGACGACCGATGTGGCCGCGCGCGAGGAGTTCGAGGATCGCAAACGGTCCAAGACCATCGACGGGCGGCTCGTCACCGGTTGGTTCGCGGAAGACTTCACCCTCGCCGAGTTGCGCTCCCTGCGCGCCAAAGAGCGCATCCCTGCGATCCGGCCGACCAACGCCCGCTACGACGGCCTCTATGCAATCCCGACCTTTGCCGAAATCGTGCAGCTGGTCCGCGCCAAGGAGGTCGAGACCGGGCGGCGCATCGGCCTTTATCCCGAGCTCAAGCACCCGACTTTCCTGTTGCAGGAGGCCGGCATCGACATGGTCGACCTGCTGGTCACGCAGCTCCGCGCGCTCGATCTCGACGATGCGGACGACCTCGTCTTCGTGCAGAGCTTCGAAGTCGGCGCATTGCGCCGGCTCGACAGCATGATCGATGTGCCGCTCGTCCAGCTGGTGATGGCCGAGGGCGGTCCGGCCGACATTCCGGCGACGAGTTACGACGAGATGTTAAGCCCCACCGGTCTGGTCGACATCACAAGCTATGCCGATGCGATCGGAGCGGATCTGCAATTGATATTCGGGCCCGAAGGTATTCCTTCGGGCCTCGTTGACGAGGCACATCAAGCTGAGCTGCGGGTTCACGTTTGGACGCTGCGCAAGGAGAATGCCTACCTGCCGCCCGTCCTGCAGCGCGGCGATGCATCAGGCGGGACGGGCGATGTGCCCGGCATGGTCGATCTGCTTCGGGTGCAGGGCGTCGACGGGGTGTTTACCGACGATCCCGGACTGGTCGTCAGCGCGCTCGCGCAGTTACGAGGTAATTGAGCGAGAGATCGTCCGACAAGTGCAGGCCCTTGGTGGGCGAGAAGGCAATCCCCGTCGGCTCGCCCATGTCGAGACCGGCCTCCTCGAGCAACTCGTCCAGTTCCTCGGGGGTTACGAAATCGTCCCAATGATGCGTACCGCGCGGGATCAGGCCGAAGGTTTCGGCCGCGCCGACCATCAGTAGCCGCGATTGCGGTGTCCGGTTCGGAGTGGACAGCGCCAGCAAGCCTCCGGGTGCCAGCCGCTTGGCAAGGGCGGCGATAAAGGCGGGCTTGTCGGCAACATGCTCGATCACCTCCATCGCGGTGACCAAGTCGAAAGTGCCGATGTCGAGCGCACCGATCTCCCCCGCCATGTAGCGGATATCAAGCCCGGCGCCCTCGGCATGGATTGCCGCGGCCGCGACGTTCTCGGGCGCGGCGTCCACCCCCGTGACGTCCGCCCCGAGCCGCGCTAGCGGTTCGGACAGCAGCCCGGCACCGCAACCGACATCGAGCGCGCTCTTGCCCGCCAGCGGTTTGCGTGCCTCGATATCGTTCGCCCAATGGAGGTCGATCGCTTCGCGCAGAAATTTCAGCCGGACGGGATTCAGCCGGTGCAGCATGGCCGAGGAGCCTTTCGGGTCCCACCAGTCCTTGGCCAGTCCGCCGAAATGCGCTGCCTCGTCGAGGCGGATCGTCCGGGCCGCGTTTGTGTCCGCCGAAGTTTTGCTACGCGCTTGCGTGGTTGCATCGCTCATGCGCTCTGGCTAGCAGCCTTAGCCCACGCATTCCAGCACGGAGACGCACCCGCTTGGCCCGTATCGTGATGAAATTCGGCGGCACCTCCATGGCGGGGACCGAGCGCATCCGCCGCGTCGCCAATATCGTGCGCAAGCAGCAGGCACGCGGGCACGAGGTCGCGGTGGTCGTAAGCGCGATGGCGGGCGAGACCGACCGGCTGGTGAACTTCTGCCGCGAAGCCAATGCGCTCTACGATCCGGCCGAATACGATGTGGTGGTCGCCAGCGGGGAGCAGGTTACCAGCGGGTTGCTCGCGCTTACGCTGCAATCGCTCGGCTGCAAGGCGCGCAGCTGGCTCGGCTGGCAGCTGCCGGTCCATACGATCGAGGCGCATGCCAAGGCGCGCATCGATGACATCGATGCCGAGGCCCTGATCGCCAGCATGAAGGCAGGCGAGATCGCCGTCATCCCGGGCTTTCAGGGCCTGTCGGACGATGGCCGCATCACCACCCTCGGCCGCGGGGGCTCGGACACCTCGGCTGTAGCCGTGGCGGCGGCGATCGATGCCGACCGCTGCGACATCTACACCGATGTCGATGGCGTCTACACCACCGACCCGCGCATCGTCGCCAAGGCGAGGAAGCAGAAGGCGGTGACATACGAGGAAATGCTCGAGCTCGCTAGCGTCGGGGCCAAGGTGCTCCAGACGCGCTCGGTGGGCCTCGCCATGAAGGAGGGCGTGCGCGTGCAGGTCCTCTCCAGCTTCGTCGGAGAGGATGCCATCCCGGCTGACGAACACCCCGGCACGATGATCGTGTCGGAGGAAGAAATGAATGAACTGGTGGAGAAGGGCGATATGGAACGACAGCACGTGACCGGCATCGCGCATGACAAGAACGAGGCCAAGGTGATCCTCACCCGCGTGCCCGACAAGCCCGGCGCGGTGGCCCATATCTTCGAACCGCTCGCGCAGGCCAGCATCAATGTCGACATGATCATCCAGAACGTCGGGCGCGACAAGGGCGAGACCGACGTGACCTTCACCGTGCCGCAGGCCGACCTCGCCCGTGCGCAGGCCTTGCTGGAGGACAAGCGCGACGACATCGGCTTCAACCGCCTGATCACCGACAGCAAGATCGCCAAGATCAGCGTTGTCGGCGTGGGAATGAAAAGCCACGCGGGCGTCGCCGCGACGATGTTCAAGTCGCTTGCCGATCGCGGGATCAACATCCAGGCGATCACCACCAGCGAGATCAAGGTCAGCGTGATGATCGACGAGGACGAGACCGAGCTGGCGGTGCGCGTGTTGCACACCGCCTACGAACTCGACGCGGCGGATGAGGCTGCGTGAGCCACACTGCGCGGATATTGCTGCTCGGCTCGGGTGAACTCGGCCGCGAGTTCGTGATCTCTGCCAAGCGGCTGGGTGCCTATGTCATCGCCTGCGACGCTTATGACAATGCACCTGCGATGCAGCTTGCCGATAAGCGCGAAGTTTTCTCCATGCTCGATGGCGAGCGGCTTCGCGCCGTCGTCGAGCAACACCGGCCCGATTACGTCATGCCCGAGATCGAGGCGATCCGGACCGAGGTGCTTGCCGAACTCGAGAGCGAAGGCTTCACGGTCGTTCCTTCGGCGCGGGCTGCGCAGCTTACCATGAACCGCGACGGTATTCGCGATCTCGCGGCGAACGAGCTTGGCCTCGTGACGTCACGCTATCGCTACGCCAAGAATTTCGAGGAGGTGCGCGCTGCGGCGCAGCACACCGGTTTTCCTTGCGTGATCAAGCCGGTCATGTCGTCGAGCGGCAAGGGCCAGACGACGGTTCGGGACGAAGGCGGGCTCGAGGCCGCGTGGGATTATGCCGTCGCCAATATGCGCGGCGACCGGCAGCGCGTCATAGTCGAGCAGTTCGTCGATTTCGATTACGAGATCACCCTGCTGACCGTGCGCCATAAGGGCGGCGTCAGCTTCTGCCCGCCGATCGGCCACCGGCAGGAGCGCGGCGACTATCAGGAGAGCTGGCAACCGACACCGATGTCGGACGACGCCATTGCCAAGGCGCAGGACATGGCCCGCAAGGTGGTCGACAATCTCGGCGGGCACGGCCTGTTCGGCGTCGAATTTTTCGTGAAGGGCGAGGAGGTGATCTTCTCCGAACTCAGCCCGCGCCCGCACGATACCGGCATGGTGACGCTCGTCAGCCAGAACCTGACCGAGTTCGACCTGCACGCCCGCGCGATACTGGGCCTGCCGGTTCCCGCCGAACTGCGCGCCCGACCTGCCGCCAGCGCCGTGATCCTCGCCGACCGCGACAGCGAGACACTGTCCTATGGCGGGCTGGCCGAGGCGATGGCGAACGGCGCGGACATCCGCATCTTCGGCAAGCCGAGCAGCCGGCCCTATCGCCGCATGGGCGTCGCGCTGGCGACTGCGGGTGACACCGATACCGCGCGGCAGGTGGCGCGCGATGCCGCGCACCGCGTCACCATCGGCTACGACGGATCGTAATCGGCCAGCTCCTTTGCCCAGCGCTGCTTGAGCTCCTCGCGCCGTTCGGGGTTCTCGGCTTCGAAGAACTGCAGGTCGTCGAGAGGCACTCCCACGCGGACAAGGGCACCGCTTTCAACACCCCGCACCCCCCCCCTTGGTGCCTGCGCGTAAGTCGCCCGCTTGCCGCGCCGGAGCCTTGGCTATAAGCGCATCGCGATGAAGAATTACACAAAAACCACGGGCCTGATGCAGCGCGGCATCGATTTCCTCGGCAGCGAGACCGCAATCCTGTGCGGCGCGATGAGCTGGGTGTCGGAGCGCAATCTGGTCTCCGCCATCTCCAATGCGGGTGGCTTCGGCGTGATCGCCTGCGGGGCGATGGATCCGGACCTGCTCGAGAAGGAAATCGCTGCGACCAAGGCGCTGACCGACAAGCCGTTCGGCGTGAACCTCATCACCATGCACCCGCAACTGTTCGATCTGATCGAAGTCTGCGGGAAGCACGGGGTCGGCCATGTCGTGCTTGCGGGCGGTATCCCGCCCAAGGGCAGCGTCGAGGCGATCAAGGGTGGTGCCAACCCCGCCAAGGTCATCTGTTTCGCCCCTACGCTGGCCCTGGCGAAGAAGCTGCTCCGTTCGGGCGCGGACGCGCTGGTGATCGAGGGCATGGAAGCGGGTGGACACATCGGCCCCGTATCGACCAGCGTGCTGGCGCAGGAGATGCTGCCCGAACTGGCCGAAGAGCATCTGATCTTTGTTGCCGGGGGTATCGGACGCGGCCATGCGATCGCAGGATATCTCGAGATGGGCGCGGCGGGCGTTCAGCTCGGCACGCGCTTCGCCTGCGCGACGGAGAGCATCGCGCATGCCGATTTCAAGAAGGCCTTCTTCCGCGCCAGCGCCCGCGATGCCGTCGCCAGCGTACAGGTCGATGCGCGCCTGCCGGTGATCCCTGTGCGTGCGCTCAAGAACAAGGGCACCGAGGAATTCACCGCCAAGCAGCGCGAAGTCGCCGCCGTGCTCGACCGCGAGGAGATCGCGATGGCGGAGGCGCAGCTTCAGATCGAGCATTACTGGGCCGGCGCCCTGCGCCGCGCGGTGATCGACGGCGATGTCGAGAACGGCAGCCTGATGGCAGGCCAGTCGGTCGGCATGCTGAAGGAAGAGGAACCGGTCGCGACCATCATCGACAAGCTGATGGCGCAGAGCGAGGATGCGCTCGCGCGCCGTTGAGCCGCATGGAAATCCGCCGCCTGGATGTGGACGTGTCCATCTATCGCAACCGGATACAGGTAACCGACCGCACGACCGGCAAGTTCATCGACCAGACGGCGCAGCATGCCTTCTCGTCCGACGGCTCGCTGATCGCCAACACGCGCTTCCTCGAAGACACGATCGTTCGCGCCATCCGGCAACTTCTGGTCGGGGCCTTTTCGCTCAAAGACCCGATCGCGCACGTGGTGTCGACCGAATTGCCTCTGTCGCCAAGCCAGAAAGACATCGTTGCGATCGCATTACGCGAAGCAGGTATGCGCGAAGTGGTGTTCGAAGACTAAGCCAGCGTTGCGCGCGCGATAGGCGGTTTGCGGTTGTCGCGCGCAGGCTCGCGCGGCTAGCGCACTGCGATGCTTAGTCCGCTCGTCCTCACCCTGTCCTGCACCGACCGCCCCGGCATCACCGCGCGCGTCGCGTCTTTCCTGTTCGAAAGAGGCGGCAATATCCTCGAGGCGCAGCAGTTCAACGACCGCGCGGCGGATGCCTTCTTCATGCGCGTCGAATTCGACCCGGGAGGTGCCTCCGCGGACGGTTTGCGACGGGACTTCGCCGAGGTCGCAGGCGAACTCGGGATGGACTGGAAGCTGGTCAGCCGCGATCGGCCGCGCCGTGTGCTCATCATGGTCAGCAAGTTCGACCATTGCCTCGCCGACCTTCTCTACCGCTGGCGGATCGGGGAGCTCGCGATGGAGCCGGTGGCCATCGTGTCGAACCATCCGCGTGAGGCGATCGGGCACACGCATCTGGGCGATATCCCGTTCCATTATCTGCCGGTCGCCCGCGACGGCAAGGCAGAGCAGGAAGCGCAGGTGCGTGGGATCGCCGAACAGACCGGCGCCGAGCTCGTAGTGCTTGCGCGGTACATGCAAATCCTGTCGGACGAGCAGGCGGCCCATTTCGCCGGGCGCTGCATCAACATCCACCATAGCTTCCTGCCCGGCTTCAAGGGCGCCAAACCCTATCACCAGGCGTATGAGCGCGGGGTCAAGATGATCGGCGCAAGCGCCCATTACGTCACCAGCGATCTCGACGAAGGGCCGATCATCCATCAGGCCGCGGAGCCGATCAGCCATGCCGACACGCCCGAAGAGCTGGTACGGAAGGGCCGCGAGATCGAAAATCGCGTGCTGTCCGAAGCGGTACGGCTCTATCTCGAAGAACGGGTGCTCGTCAATGGCAGGCGGACGGTCGTCTTCCGCTGACCGCAAGCATCTGTCATCGCTCTGTCGTTTCTGGCATCTACGGGGGAGCGAGACACCGGGAGCTCTGCAATGATTATCGACCGCCGTTCCGCCCTCAAGACCGGAGGCGCAGCCTTCATCGCCTTTGCCGCGCTTGGTTCGGGCAGCCTCACGCGCGCCTACAGCGCCAATCCGGGCAAGCGGCTGATGCCCGATCCGCGAGGGCTGCTCGACCTTCCGGAAGGCTTCTCCTACCGCCTGCTGTCGCAGACCGGGAAGGAGATGAGCGACGGGTTCCTGACGCCGAGCCGCCCCGACGGCATGGCCTGTTTCGCGCATGCCAGTGACCCCGCCAAGGTGGTCCTGGTCCGCAACCACGAGATCTGGCCCGACACCACCGGCGGCAGCCCGCTGTCGGAGAAAGAGAATGCGCCGGTCATCCCCGCGTCCAAGCTCTACGATCCGCGCGGGGAGACCGGGCCGTTCTATGGCGGCACGTCGACGCTGGTGGTCGATCTTGAAACGGGCGCGATCGAGCGCGACCACCTCTCGCTTACCGGCACGACCGGAAATTGCGCGGGCGGGGCGACTCCCTGGGGCAGCTGGCTGAGCTGCGAGGAGTCGGCGATCCGCGCGGGCGAGGACGGTGCGGTTCGCGACCATGGTTACGTCTACGAAGTGCCCTCGAGCGCACAGGGGCTGGTCGATCCGGTACCGCTGAAGGCCATGGGCCGCTTCGCGCACGAAGCCTGCTCGGTCGATCCCGACAGCGGAATAGTCTACCTGACCGAGGACAGCCGGACCGGCCTGTTCTACCGCTTCGCCCCGGACGTGCCCGGCAAACTGGCCGAGGGCGGCCGCCTGCAGGCGCTCGCCATCGGGGGGTGGGACAGCGCCGACACGCGCAATTACGCTGCCGACTGGAGCCTCCCGGGCGCGCGCAAGATCGCGGTCGGCGAAGCCATGGCGGTGCGCTGGATCGACATGGAGGATGTCGAATCGCCCGCCGGCGACCTCGCCGAGCGCGGCCTGAAAGCGGGCGCGGCGATGTTCACGCGCGGCGAGGGCATGGCCTATGGCAGCCGCGGCGACGATACGGCGGCGCACTTCTTCAATTGCACCGAGGGCGGCGCGGCGCATACCGGCCAGGTCTGGCAGCTCGAGCCCGGTATCGATGGCGCGGCGGACACGTTGACCTTGATCCACGAAAGCGCCGGAGCCGACACGCTCGACCTGTGCGACAACCTTGCGGTCACGCCGTGGGGCGATCTGATGATCTGCGAGGACGGGCGCGGCGATAACTATCTGCGCGGCCTGACCCCCGATGGCGCGATCTACGATTTCGCGCGCAATGCACATGAGGACAGCGCCGAATTCTGCGGGGCCTGCTTCTCGCCCGATGGGGGCACGCTGTTCGTCAACGTGCAGGTGCCCGGCTTCACCTATGCCATCACCGGCCCGTGGGAGAGCCTGCGCAGCGCCTGACGGCAATGGTGTCTTGGACCACCGAAAGGCTGGTTTTGCAAAACTGCGGGACGCCCGAAAAGCGTTCCGGGTCAGGACGTTGCTTGCGACTGCGTGGCGCGAGTTGTCACCTTTCGTGTTTTTGGCCTGACAGGCCGCCCAAACATCGAGATCATCGCGAATCCATGCGCAAACATCGGCCATCCATCCTTCGTGCACCGAGCGGAGGGCTGTAGGAAAGCGGTGGCTTGCCTAGCGTTGCGCCACCCGGTCCTGCGCCAGTTGCGCTTCCATCGCTTTATCCTCGTTGGCGCGCTTGATCACATACTCGCGGATCGCCTGCATTTCCTGCTTGGAGAGCGAATCGGCAAAGCTGGCCATGCCGTTGTCCTTCAAAGCTCCGTCGTGGACGATTTGCAGCCACGCCGCCGGATTCTCCAGCGCGCCCGATCGGCGCAGGTCCGGCAGCACAGTCGAACCGACTGCGCCAGGCGCGTGGCACACGGAGCAATAGCGCGCGTATTTCTCGCGCCCGAGTTCGATGGTCGCAGCGCTCGCGCGGCTTGGCGGCGGATCGAGCGGCGCGCGGGCAAGCGTCGGCGCGTCGGGCAGGGCGGCAGTCCCGCCCAGCTTGAACACCAGCAGGCGGCTGATGTTGCGCACCGGCTTCATCTGGTCGATCAGCGTGCCGTCTGCGCTGAGCGCGAAGGCGCCGCCCCAACCGGCCAGCACGGCGACATATTGCTCGCCATTGACGGTATAGGTAATCGGCGGGGCGACGACGCCGGTCTGCGCGGCAAAGCTCCAGAGCTTGTCGCCGGTCGCGCTGTCGTAAGCTGCAAATTCGCTGCCGGAATTGCCCTGGAACACCAAACCGCCCCCGGTGGCGAGCACGCCGCCGTTCCACGGGCCGGGATGTTCGACGGTCCACTTGGCTTCCTGATTGACCGGATCCCATGCCATCAACTTGCCCGTGATCGTGCCCTGTACCTCGCGGCGAATACCGAGATCGGCAGGCAGGTCGCCAGCGCCGAGATCGAAGCCGACGTTGAAGCCGCGGGCGCGATCCGGTTTCCAGTCCGCTTCGGGGGCATAGAGCATCGCCGCCTCGAACGCCGGGATATAGACGAGGTTTTCGTCCGGGCTGTAGGCCATCGGATGCCAGTTATGACCGCCGAGTGGCCCCGGCATGACCAGCGCCGGTTCGCCCGTCACGTCGACGCGCGTTTCCGGGTTCATGATCGGTCGCCCGTTCTCGTCCATTCCGGTCGACCAGTTCAGCGGGATATAGGGTTCGGCGCTGATGAACTCTCCCGTCGCACGGTCGAGCACATAGAAATAGCCGTTCTTGGGCGCCTGCATGAGAACCTGCCGTTCTCGCCCATCGATCTCCATGTCGGCCAGGACGATGTGCTGCGTGGCGGTATAGTCCCACGTCTCGCCCGGCGTCGTCTGGTAATGCCAGACATATTCGCCGGTATCGGGCCTGATCGCGACGATGCTGGAAAGGTAGAGATTGTCCCCTTCGCCCGTCCCGTCTGCCCCGGGGCTGCGATAGGCACGGTTCCACGGGCTGCCATTACCGACCCCGAAATAGAGCAGGTCCAGTTCGGGATCGTAGGCCATCGAATCCCACACCGTGCCCCCGCCGCCGATGCTCTCTTCGCCATAGAGCGTGTCGCCCGACCACGTTTCGGCTGCGGCCTTGAGGTACTCCGGCTCCGCCTCGCGGTCCTTGCCGCCCGGCACCGTGTAGAAGCGCCACAGCTCCTCGCCGTCGGCGGCGTCGTATGCGGCGATATAGCCGCGCACGCCGAATTCGGCGCCGCCATTGCCGATCAGCACTTTGCCGTCGATAACGCGCGGCGCGCCGGTAATGGTGTAGCTGGCGTCCTGGTCGACGGTGACCTTCTCCCACGCCACCTCGCCCGTGTCGCGATCGAGCGCGACCAGCCGCCCGTCGAGCGTGCCGAGGAACAGATGCTCGCCCCAGGCGGCCAGGCCGCGATTGACCACGTCGCAGCAGGCCTTCACCCCGGTTTCGCCCGGCACCTGCGGATCGTAGCTCCACAGCGGTTCACCGGTGGCGGCATCGAAGGCGAAGACCTTGCTCCACGCACTGGTTACGTAGAGTTTGCCGTCCATGACCAACGGGGTCGCTTCCTGCCCGCGCGCCGTATCCATGTCCGCGAACCAGGCAAGGCCCAATTCGCCGACATTCTCGCGGTCGACCTGCGTAAGCGGGGAATAGCGCTGCTCGGCATAGGTGCCGCCGTGAGTAATCCAGTTGGCCGGATCCTGGCCTGCATTGACGAGGCGCATATTGTCAATGCCGCCGTCCGGCACCTCCTCCGCACCCAGATTGCAGGCTCCAAGCGATAGCGCGGCCAGCGCCGCCAGCACGATCCTCGTCATTATCCTCTCCCATGGCGACTATCGGTCGCTTTATGAAACCTATCCTGCATCGAAACCACGGGCTTGTCCATCGCCCAATCGCGGTTAGGATGCGCGGCGGACGGTAAGCCGGAAAGACATATCATGTGCGAACGCGAAGACCTTGCCCGCTGGGCGAAAACCACCCTCAGCCGCCGGGGCTTCGGCGCGGGCGCACTGGCAGGTGCCGCAATGGCCTGCGCACCGATGGACAGCGCGACGACCGGGGGTGAGACGCCTGCCGGGTCGGTCACCAGTCGCTCAGTCAGCTTTCGCACCCCCGACGGGACGCTCGACGGCGAGTTCTTTGCAGTGACCGGCACGGCCCGTCCGGGGGTCGTCATGTGGCCCGATATCGCGGGCGTGCGCCCGGCGAAGCGGCAGATGGCGCAGCGGCTGGCCGAGGCGGGCTATGCCGTGCTTCTCGCCAACCCCTATTATCGCGACGTCGCGGGGCAGCAGTTCGAGGATTTCGCCAGCTTCGCGGGGAGCGGCGGTTTCGACACGGTCAAGCCGTGGCGCGACAGGTTTACGACCGCCACCAAGCAGCGCGACAACCGCGCCTGCGCCGAATGGCTGGTGAAGCAGGCCGAGGTCGACGGGGATCGCGGGATCGGCGTGCAGGGCTATTGCATGACCGGCAGCTATGCCGTGGTCGCGCCCGGCGCAGACGAGCATATCCATGCTGGGGCCAGTTTCCATGGCGGCGGCCTGGTGACCGACGATCCCTCCAGCCCGCACCGCACCTTTCGCGAGGACGCGCATTACCTGATCGCCATCGCCGAGAACGACGACGAGAAGGCACCGGACGAAAAGACCGCGCTGCGCGAAGCGGCCGATGCAGCGAACACCACGGCCGAGATCGAGGTCTATCCCGCCGATCACGGCTGGTGCGTGCTCGACTCGCCCTCTTACAACGAGGTGCAGGCCGAGCGGGCATGGTCGGAGTTGTTGGCGATGTACGCCGACGTTCTGTGAAGCGACTGTTCACTCTCGCGGCGCTTGTCGCCGCAACACCGGTTGCCGCGCAGGAGAGCCAGCCCTTCGCGCCCGATTGTTCGGCGATCGCCGCCACGCTCGACGGCATGGTGACGGAGGGGCGCACGATGGGAGCATCGACGCTGGTCTACAAGGACGGCGAGGAAGCCTGCTTTGCCGTCGCAGGCGATGCCGAGCGCGAGAAGAGCCGTCCTTTCGCGCACGACACGCTGGTCCAGATTTTCTCCATGACCAAACCGGTCACCGGCGTCGCGCTGATGCAGCTATGGGTGCAGGGCACGTTCCGCCTCGACGATCCGCTCGAATGGCATTTGCCCGAAAATGCGCAAACGCAGGCTCTGGTCGGCGAGACATTGCGCGGCGAAGCGATCACGCGCGCGCCGAAGCGCAAAATCACCATGCGCGATGTCCTGCGGCATACGGCTGGCTTCTCCTACGGCCCATGGGGCGAACCGCAGAATGCCGGCGACCGTATCTGGGAACAGCTCGCTCCGCTGTCCGCCGACAAGACGCTGGCGGAGTTCTCCGCGGCCATGGCGCCGGTGCCGCTGTTGCACGATCCGGGAACGCATTGAAGCTATTCCGCCGGCGTCGATGTGCAGGCGCGGCTGGTGGAGGCGCTTTCCGGCCAGCCCTTCGCGGACTATGTCGCCGAGCATATCTTCGCGCCACTCGACATGCAGGACAGTGGCCGGCAGCGCAACACCGCAGATCTGCCCCGTCTGGCGCCAATCTATGTGACCAGCCCGCGGGCTCGCTCGCTCCGATGCCGCGCGAGGAATGGCTCGAGCCCAATTTCATGGGCAAGCCGATGACGATGGGTGGCTCTGGCATCGTCACCACGGTGGACGATTATATGCGTTGTGCCCGAATGTTGCTGGGCGAGGGCACGCTCGACGGCGCGCGAATCCTAAGGCCCGCGACGGTGCGCCTCATGACAACCGACCAGCTCGACCCGGCGATTGCGGCCGTGCGAACCGGCCCGCCGCTCACGCCCGAAGAAGCTCGCGGCAGCGTGGGCGAATTCTACTGGGACGGCTTTCCCTCGATGCTGTTCTGGGTCGATCCGCTGCAGGACATGGCGGTCGTCTTCTCCACGCAGAAGGTCGATTTCAACGGCACCTCGCACCGCGACATCCGCGCGGCGGTCTATGGCGGGGACTACCCCGGTCGCTGAGCCGTCAGGCGCCCATCAGATCGGTGAAGCGGCCGTGCTTGCGGTAGCGGACCATCCACTTGTCGAGGAACAGGCCGACCGGCTTGGGCTCGATGCCCAGCTTCGCGAAGCCCGAAAAATCGCCGGAGACCACATTACCCTGCTGGAGTAGCTTCCACTGGTCGCTCGACATCGGCGTGCCCGGTAGCGCGGCGAACGCGCCAGAGACCGGATCTGGCATCGGCAGGAAGGTACGCTTGCGGCCCTGCGCGGCAGCGATGCGGCGGTTGATCTCCATCATGGTGAGCTTTTCCGGCCCACCCAGCTCATAGGTCTTGCCGCCATGGGCCGCCGGGTCCCCCGCTGCGCGGGCGCAGGCCTCGGCAACGTCGTCGACATAGACCAGCTGCAGCTCGCTGTCGGGGGCGAACACCGGCACCACCGGCAAGCGCGCGATCAGCCCGCCGAACATGTTGAGGAACTCGTCGTCCTTGCCGAACAGGATCGAGGGGCGCAGGATCGTCGCCTCGGGGAAGGCCGCCTTGACGCGCTCCTCTCCCAACTTCTTGGCCCCGGCATATTCGATCTCGGTGTCCTCGTCCGGTTCCGCAGCGATCGCGCTGACGTGGACGAAAGCGCTTGCACCCTGCGCCTTGGCAGCCTCGGCCATCCAGCCCGGGCTCTCGCCCATCAATTTATAGAGATTGCCCTCGAAGCTGCCGACCAGATTGACGACCGCATCCGCGCCCTCGAGGCAGCGCTCGACGCTTTGCCGGTCGGTCGCATCGCAGCGCGCGAATTGCAGCTGCCCGAGATTGGCGAGCGGCTTCAGGGTGAACGCTTTCTCCGGATTGCGGCTGGCGATCCGCACGCGCGCCCCGCGCCCCAGCATAGCCTGCGCCACGTAATTGCCGATGAAGCCGCTGCCGCCCATCAGCACTACGAGCTTGCCGTTCAACGCACTGCTTTTCGCCATCGTCTATGCCTGTGTCCGGATCGTAAAAATTGTCGCTGCGCCCCTAGCCACAACCCACCCCGCGCCGCAAGCGTTCCAAGGTGGTAGGGTGCGTGGGCAGGCGACGCGATTGCAGTTGACAAGAATCGCCCCCCTTCGCTAGTGGCGCGCTCCTACCCGCAGACCGGCGCAGACGACCGGCTGCCGCATGTGTGCCCAGATGGCGGAATTGGTAGACGCACCGTCTTCAGGTGGCGGCGCTCGCAAGGGCGTGGAGGTTCGAGTCCTCTTCTGGGCACCAGCGACTTAAGCTATTGAAATATATAGAGAAAATGATGAGAATGTAAGTCCTCGTTTAGGACTCTATCTTGTTTTTTGAATTCCAGGTGAGCCCAGAAGCGCTCAGTTCGAATCGTCCCGAATGGACCCAGCTTCAAATTTTTGCAGGCCTTTTCGCGGGATCTTATCAAAACCACATTGAGAGGCCCACAAGCGCAACGCTCGACGCGTCTCTTGGCTATCAATAACTGACAAGAAATCTGGTGCTGGCCGTCGCCATGTGTCGCGCGACGCTTGACAATTTTGAGTATCGCGCATAAATAGGTTACATGGAAATCGAGTCCGTCAGGCACAAAGGTCTGCGACGGTTCTTCGAGACCGGCAATGCCAAAGGTCTGGTAGGCGATGCAGGCAGGCTACGAAAGATGCTTGCCTTCATCGATGCAGCAGAAAGCATGGATGAGTTGTTTGTGCCTCCCAACTTTGGTCTTCATGAACTTACGGGAGATCGGAAAGACACTTGGTCCATGACTGTGACACGCAATTGGCGCCTGAGGTTCAAGCTGAATGAGGAAGATGCGCTGATCGATATGGATATGGAGGATTATCATGGCGCTTAAGATGCACCCATCGCTTGCTCTCCATGTCGGCGACTGGCTGAAAAGCGAGATCGTCGAGCCTGCACAGGTTAGCGTGACGGACTTGGCTGCGCATTTCGGTGTATCGAGGCAGGCTCTGAGCACACTGCTCAACGGCAATGCCAGTCTCTCTGCCGATATGGCAATTCGCTTCGAAAAAGCGTTTGGGGTCAAGGCCGATACCTTGCTGCGGATGCAGACGGCCTATGAACTAGCCAAGGCCCGCGCGCATGAGGATGACATTAAGGTCAGGAAATACGCAGAGGCGGCTTGAAGCTGAAGGATTAACTGTCAGTCTCGTTGGGCTTCACTTCGCTGAACCTCGAATCGTTCGACATCATCTTTGCCCTAGGTTTCGTGGACAAAGCTTGACGTGGTCGCGACGGTTGATTCAAAGCTACCTTTTGGGGGCAGCATTGGGCGAGCGGGTTGGTGTGTCGGATGAAGAGTGGGCTTTGATCGGCCCGCTGTTACCGCCGGAGCGCGGACGTGGCTGTCGCCCAGCGCTGGATAATCGCCGCTACTTCGAGGGCATGTGGGGATCGCTCGCACGGGGGGCAATGGCGTCATCTGCCCGACGAGTATGGCAAATGGAACAGCGTCTTTAGGCGCTATCGACGATGGGTTACGACCGGCGTGTTCGATGCCCCGATCACTTTGGGCTCGAAACGTTGGCCGAACTGGCAGGGCGAGACACCGCCGCCGACATGATCGATAGCACGGTAGTCCGGGCACATCATTGTGCAGTCGGCATAAAAAGGGGACTCAGCAAGCAGAAGCTCTCGGCCGATCGCGAGGAGGCTTCACCACCAAACTTCGCGCCAGATGTTACGCCAGGGGGCTCCCGCTCGGCTTCGTGCTAACGCCCGGCCAAGCGCACGATGTGCACGGCTTTGCTCCGCTGTTCCGCATGATTGAAGACCGGATCGAGGCATTCCTGCCCGATCGCGGCTATGATGCCGATGCCATCCGCCAAGAGATCCCCGCTGCAGGCGTCGAGGCGGTGATCCCGGCCAAGAGCAACCGCCGCAACCCAGCCCCGCACGACCTGGAGAAATACCGCTGGCGCAATCTGGTCGAGCGATTGTTCAACAAGCTGAAGAACTGGCGCCGGGTCGCCACTCGCTACGACAAAACCAAAGAGTCCTACCTGGGCTTCGTCGCTCTCGCCTCAATCAAACTGGGGATACCCTTTGTCCACGAAGCCTAGGGTCCGGACTCATTAGATCCACCATGTGACGAAGGCTGCGATGGCGATGG
>JAPYPR010000004.1:0-244575 GCA_029937545.1 Erythrobacter sp.
CTCGCCTCAGGCAAACTATGGATACCCTTTGTCCCCGAAACCTAGAGGAGAAAGACTTGATTACGCTGATCACGGAGAGGGGGCGGATTGATTTCCTGCCTAGTCAGATTTCGCAAATTGAATGGTCAAAAGACGTTCCGTTTCTTTTGCTCGTCAACGGCGAGCGCTACCGCATCGATCATCGCGATTTAGATACAATACAAAGAGAGATGACCGCAGAAAGTTTTCCAGCCAGTAAGGGAACTTATCTGCTCTCATACTTCTCTGATGACGAATACGAAGAAGTCACTCGAACGCCTGTTTTGGCGTGGCGAATTGATGGCGCTGGTCGGACCCGGCCCACGGTTCTTGGCTCTCACGATCTCAGTGGCGATGATTTTTCTATTCTTTTCTCCGATGGCACTGTTGAAGACCTAGACAGGAATTGCCGGGACAGTGAGGAAGCCTGGCTGAAGGACCAGCGGCTTTAATCAGCTCGCTCCGTATGCACATGCAACTCGCCCTCGAGCGTCTTGTGCACCGGGCATTTGTCGGCAATCTCGATCAGCTTCGCGCGTTGATCATCGTCCAGACCGTCACCTTCGATCGTGATTGTCCGGTGGAGCGCCTGGAGCTGCTTGCCCTGCTTCATCGCTTCGACGTGGTCGCATTCGTCCGCGTGCTTGCGTTCGTGGCGCACTTCGACCGTTATGCCTTCCAGCGGCCAATTCTTGCGGTCGGCATACATCTTCATGGTCATGGCAGTGCAAGTGCCGAGTGCGGCGTTGAGCAGGTCGTAGGGCGTCGGGCCGGTGTCGTCGCCGCCATAACTGCGGGGCTCGTCCGCGATGAAGCGGTGGCTCTTGGTATGGACCTCGGTGCCGAATTTGCCGTGACCGGTCTTCACGACCACGCCGTCCTCCGGCATCGGCCAATCGTCGCGTAGGGGCAGGTAGCGCAGTGCCCAGCCGGCGATCACCGTGGCAGCGAAGCGCGCGTCGGCTTCCTTGACCAGAAGATGATCCGCACCCTCGAGGCTGACGAAGCTCTTGGGATGTTTCGCCGCTTGGAACAGTGAGCTGGCGTGCTCGATGCCGACGATCTGGTCAGTCGGCGAGTGGAGGAACATGAGCGGCTTGCGGATGCGGGCGATCTCGGCCAGCAGGTCGGCGCTTTCGACCTTGTCGATGAACTCCTTGCTGAGTCTGAATTCGCGGCCGCCGATCGTGACCGTGGTACTCTCGCCAGCCCGGACCGCTTCGAGGTCGCCCTCGATATTCTCGAGCACATGCGGCACATCGCTGGGCGCGCCGATCGTGGCAATCGCGGCGACGTGATCGAAGCCCAGGTCGTCCGCCGCCGCCAGTACGGCGGCCCCGCCGAGCGAGTGGCCGACCATCAGGATCGGGCCTCCGAAGCGCTCGACCAACGTGCGGGCTGCATCCACCAGATCGCTGACATCGGTGGCAAAGCCGGCGCGCCCGAACTCGCCCTCGCTACCGCCGAGTCCGGTAAAGTCGAACCGCAGCGTCGCGATGCCCTGCTGCGCCAGCGCGCGCGCCACGGTGACAGCGGCCTTGCTGTTCTTGGTGCAGGTGAAGCAATGCGCGAACAGCGCGGCGCCCCGCACCAGTCCGGTAGGGAGTTCGAGCGACCCTTCGAGCGCATGGCCCGCATCGGTCGTGACAGTGATTGGTTCGGTCGGCATATGCTCTCCTGTCCGTCCGGCGGGCCGTGAAGGTTACAACGCCCCCTTGCCCTTCGCGTGCCCTCCCCCTAACGCTCGCGTCAAGTTGCAAGGGAAAACCCATGGCCGAACAGACTACCGAACAGACCCGTTTCGAGGGCACGAAATCCTATATCGCGACAGAAGACCTCAAGGTCGCGGTGAATGCGGCCGTGACGCTGCGCCGCCCGCTGCTGGTGAAGGGTGAGCCGGGCACGGGCAAGACGGTCCTCGCGCACGAAATTTCGAAAGCACTCGATGCGCCGCTGATCGAATGGAACGTGAAGTCCACCACCAAGGCGCAGCAGGGCCTTTACGAATACGATGCGGTTGCACGCCTGCGCGATGGCCAACTTGGCGACGAGCGAGTCCACGACATCTCGAATTACATCAAGAAGGGCAAGCTGTGGGAAGCCTTTACCAGCGAACAGCTGCCCGTCCTGTTGATCGACGAGATCGACAAGGCCGACATCGAGTTTCCCAACGACCTGCTGCAGGAACTCGATCGGATGAGCTTCGATGTCTACGAAACGCATGAGCGGATCGAGGCGAAGGAGCGCCCGATCGTGGTCATCACCTCGAACAACGAGAAGGAATTGCCCGACGCATTCCTGCGCCGCTGCTTCTTCCATTACATCAAGTTCCCCGATCGGGAGACGATGCAGGACATCATCGATGTCCATTATCCCGATATCCAGAAGACGCTGGTCAAGAAGGCGATGGATATCTTCTACGAGCTGCGCGAAGTGCCGGGCCTTAAGAAGAAGCCTAGCACGAGCGAACTGCTCGACTGGCTGAAACTGCTGATGAACGAGGACATGCCGCTCGAGACCCTGCAGGACGCCAATCCCAACAGCGCCATTCCGCCGCTGCACGGTGCGCTTCTGAAGAACGAGCAGGACGTGATGATGTTCGAACGGCTGGCCTTCATGGCGCGGCGCCAGAGCTAGCAACGTTACGTAGTTAGATACCAGAGCGAGGGCGTGAACCAGATGGTTCGCGCCCTCTTTCGTGTATCGATAAGTCTTCGGATCAGCGGAAGCTGTAGGCTAGTTCGAAGTCACCCCAGCGGCGACCGTTGATTACGACCGGCACATAGACATTGCGCACGACGACGTAATTCTTTCCGTCGCCTTCCTGGCGATAGACTGCCATCATGAACGCATCGTTCTGTTGCTTGGCTTTCTTGTCGATACCATACAGCATGATGCGACCGTTCCTGCAGTAGGTTGTATCGTGCGTGATGTCTCCGGTGGGTTTGCGGCAGCGGTCGCTTATGTGCGTGGGAAGGAACCCGTTCATGTCGGCTTGCGAACACATCATGATCGCGCCGCCCTCCGCAACCACCCGGTCATTTACAGGGCGCCAGTTGGCATCGGCCCAATTGCAGAGCGACGTCCTGTATTGCTTGGGGTTGGTGCCTGCGACATGGATGTAATTCCGGTCGAACAGCTGCTCCATGGTCAGTGAGCCGTCGGCCAGCGCGCCCTCGGCAAGCTTGGTTATTTCGTCAGCATAGCGGCGAGCTTTATCAACCATCAGGCTGTCGTCCGGCGAAAGTCCCGCCTTGACCAGATTGTCGAACATGTCGCTTGCGGTCAGTTCGAGATCTTCCATGCGGTCATGCGCAGTGGCGAGCTTCTGCTCGTTGTCGCTGACCGCGCTGTCGAAGTCGCCAAGCGTGTCCTGCACGCGGTGGACGTGTTCCGAAATGGTCGCGGTGTTGCGGGCGATCTGGTCCTGTTGCTGGTCGACCTCGCCGATCAGTTCGGTGACGCCTTGCAACGTGTGCTCTATAGCGGTGACCGAGCTCTTGGCCTCGGCGCTGGCGGTCGCGCCGACCTGGATTTTTTCGATCACCTGTTCCGCCTCTTCCCCGAGAGTGTCGATCGTCCGGCCGATTTCCTCGGTGGCCCGGCGGGTCTCGCTGGCGAGCGTCTTAACCTCGTTGGCGACCACAGCGAAGGTGCGACCCTGTTCGCCGGCACGCATGGCTTCGATGGTGGCGTTCAGTGCGAGGATATTCGTCGTCTCGGCAATCTGGTCGATTTCCTGCGAACTGCGGCGGACCTGATCCATCGCCGCAGCGAAGCCGGTGACATGTTCGGTCAGCGTTTCGACGAGACCGAGAAGGTTGCCAATCTGCCCGAGCGAATTGCCGATGAGCTCGGAGCCCTGGGAAAGCCGCTCGATGGCACGCTGCGAAAGCAGTCGCGCTTCGTCGGTCGCTTCGAGGACCATGCGCTGGTCTTCGTCGAGTGCGGAGACCGTGCCCTGCAATTCGACATATTCTTCGCGTAAATGGCCGAACGAGTCGATGACGCCCTGCACGATACCGGCGACATCGGTGCAGCCGACGGTGACCTTTCCGCAACTCTCCGGAATTGCAGACAGATCCTTGCTTTCCGTCATCGCGATTTCGCGCATTTCCATGCTCGGTTAAGTCCCTGTATTTCTAGACCCGGTTCGGGGGTTAAGCGGGAATGGTTATTGCCCAGTTAATCAGCCTTTCCGATTTTCGCTTCGCCATCTCGGTAGAGGGCGCTAAGCCTGTGTCATGTTTTTCAATTTCGTAGACGAGCTGCGCGCTGCCGGAATTTCGGCAAGCTTCAAGGAACACCTCACACTGCTCGAGGCGCTCGACAAGGATGTGATCGAGCAGACGCCGGAAGCGTTCTACTACCTCTCCCGCGCGACCTTTGTGAAGGATGAAGGCCTGATCGACCGCTTCGACCAGGTCTTTGCCAAGGTCTTCAAGGGCATCCTGACCGATTACGGCCAGAACCCGGTCGACATCCCGGAAGACTGGCTGAAGGCCGTCGCCGAGAAGTTCCTGTCCGAGGAGGAGATGGAGAAGATCAAGTCGCTGGACGACTGGGACGAGATCATGGAGACGCTGAAAAAGCGGCTCGAAGAGCAGGAAAAGCGCCACCAAGGCGGCAACAAGTGGATCGGCACGGGCGGCACCAGCCCGTTCGGCAATTCCGGCTACAATCCCGAAGGCGTGCGGATCGGCGGCGAGAGCAAGCACAAGCGCGCGATCAAGGTATGGGACAAGCGCGAGTTCAAGAACCTCGACAACACCAAGGAACTGGGCACCCGCAATATCAAGATGGCGTTGCGTCGCCTGCGCCGTTTCGCGCGTGAGGGCGCGGCGGACCAGCTCGATATCGACGCGACCATCGACGGCACGGCGAAGCAGGGGTGGCTGGACATCCATATGCGGCCGGAACGTCGCAATGCGGTGAAGCTGCTGCTCTTCCTCGATGTCGGAGGATCGATGGATCCCTTCATCAAGATCACCGAAGAGCTGTTCAGCGCAGCGACCAGCGAGTTCAAAAACCTGGAGTTCTTCTATTTCCACAACTGCCTCTACGAAGGCGTGTGGAAGGACAACCATCGCCGCTGGCAAGAGCGGACCAAGACCTGGGATATCCTCCACAAATACGGCCACGACTACAAGGTCGTGTTCGTCGGCGACGCCGCCATGAGCCCATATGAGATCACCCATGCGGGTGGCAGCGTGGAGCATATGAACGAAGAAGCGGGTGCCACTTGGATGCAGCGGATGACCAACACCTATCCCGCGACCGTCTGGCTCAATCCGGTGCCTGAAAAGCAGTGGGGATATTCTCAGTCGACCAAGGTGATGAAGCACCTCGTCAACGACCGGATGTATCCTCTCACGCTGGACGGTCTCGACGACGCGATGCGCGAATTGAGTCGCAAGCAGGGCTAAAGACCGTGCGGCACACCCGCTTCGAGGCGGTCCGCCTTCGGCTCGAGCGCTTCGATCCCGGCACAGGCTGGCGGCTGTGGCTCTACGAGTTTCTGCTGTTCGGCTTCAAGCAGGCGTGGGCCTGCCTGTTCGGTGGGTTGATGCTGGCGCTATTGCTGGCGACGCATTTGTATTATCCCGAAGAAACCTCCCCGCACCGATACGATTTCATCACCTTGGCGGCGATCGGCATTCAGGCTGCGATGCTGGCCTTCCGGCTTGAGACTTGGTCGGAAGCCAAGGTCATCCTCATCTTCCATCTCGTCGGGACTATAATGGAGCTGTTCAAGACGGCAGGAGGATCGTGGATCTACCCCGAACCGAGCGTGTTGAAGATCGGCGATGTGCCGCTGTTCTCGGGATTTATGTACGCGGCGGTAGGCAGCTATATTGCCCGCGTCTGGCGCATCTTCGACTTCCGCTATTCGCACTACCCTGCCCGTTGGGCCACCTATGCGCTAGCGGTGGCGATCTACGTGAACTTTTTCGCGCACCACTGGCTCCCAGACATCCGCTACCTGCTGTTTGGAGTCACGATCCTGCTGTTCTGGCGAACGAGAATGCACTTCCGTATCTGGCTGAAACATCGCTGGATGCCGTTGCTGCTTGGATTCTTCCTAGTCGCGTTATTCATCTGGGGTGCAGAGAATATCGGTACCTTTGCACGCGCCTGGACCTATCCGGGGCAGGATGACGGCTGGCAGCCGGTCAGCCTCGCCAAGCTGGGGAGCTGGTTCCTGCTGATGCTGATCAGCTTCGTTCTCGTCAGCCTTGTGCACCCGGTGCGCGAGCCGGGAGACGACCATTGAAGGAAAACACGATGCGTTATCTTGTGTTACCCGCCCTGGCCCTGGCAGGCGTTGTCATTGCTGCGGAGCCCGAAGACGAGCGCGCGGCATCCGGCGAAACCGGGATGGCCGCGGAGACAACACCTTGCGACGGCAGCGTACCGGTGTTCAATCCCGAAGGCTGCCCCGAAAAGCCCATCGAAGTCGACGAATGCGAGCAGACCATCAAGCAAGTTCGCGACGCAAATGGCCAGCCTTCGCTACGGCGGGAGGGTGCCGCACCGGAAGACGCCGAGACGATCGCGGCGGTCGATCACCAGATCGATGGATGCAGCATCATGGTAATGCACAACGACACGTCGGATGTCCGCCCTGTGCCCGAACCGAACGATCGCGTCGAGCTGATCCCCGCCGGCTAGTCCTGCTTGTCCAGCTCATCGTTGAGACGCAGGCTGCACCGCCAGAAGAAAAATGCCGGGATCAGACCGAGGAAAGCCGCGCCGTAGAGCACGTAGCGGACGCTCTCCTCCCCATATTCCGGGCGCAGCCAGTCGGACAGCATGCCGAAGAATAACGGCCCGAGACCGAGCCCGATCAGGTTTTGAAAGAACAGCAGGACGGCGGCTGCGATGGCTCTTGAGCGAAGCGGGACCAACCCTTGCGCCGCGGAGTAGGTGGGCCCGTAATACAAGGAATTCAGCAGGGTCGGCACGAAGAGCAGGATCAGGCCCATCTGCCAGCTCTGCGCCTGATAGGCGAGAAACGCGATCGGGGCAGCGACAGCCATGCCGATCGCAGGAGCCGTGAGGACGTGCCGGCGATTTTGCGACCCGAAGCGGTCTGCAAGCCAGCCCCCGAGCACGGTGCCAGCGATGCCCGCGCCACCGCTGACGATACCGAACCAGAAGCCGACCTCTCCCGGGGACATGCCATGGGTCCGCTGGAAGAAGATCGCCGTCCAGGTGACCTTGCCATAGGCGAGAAATGCCGCTGCCGACCCCGCGCATAGCAGCAGGACGAAGGCACGCGAGCGCATGACCTTGCCCATCGCCTTGAAGAACGGGACCACATCTTCGGTGCTTCTCTGGCGCAGGACCTCGAGGCTGTCCTTGCGGCGCGGCTCTTTCAGGACAAACCACACAATCAGGGCGAGAACCACGCCTGGAATTCCAACGAAGAGAAACGCCCTGCGCCATCCGACCCAATCCGCCAGTACGCCGCCGATGAGCATGCCGAGCAGCGTTCCTATCGGGATGCCGAGCGCAAAGAACGCCAGCGCCGAACTGCGTTTTTCCGGCGGCACGAGATCCGAAATCAGCGAATGCGCTGGCGGCGTGCAGCCAGCCTCCCCGACCCCAACGCCGATGCGCGCGAGCAGCAACTGAATGAAGTTTTGGGCCAGGCCGCACAGCGCGGTCATCGCCGACCAGGTCGCCAAGGCCAATGCAATCAACCGCGGCCGATGCGTCGTCGGCCTGTCGGAATAGCGCGCGATGGGCAAGCCGAGCACGGTGTAGAACAGCGCGAATGCAAGCCCCGTCATCAGGCCGATCTGCGTATCGCTCAGGCCCAGATCCTGCGCGATCGGTTCGGCCAGGATGTTGACGATCTGCCGGTCGATGAAATTGAAGATATAGACGACCAACAGAATCCAGAGGGTGGCGCGCACTGAACTCTGCGCTGCGCCGGTCGGTGCCGCTGTCGCCATGAAATTCTCTCCCGAAGCGCGGGTATGCCCGTCACTTTCAGTCAAGCAACCCTATCCATTGGCTTTCGTCAAGCGTTCTTCGACCGATCGAAAGTCGGGTTTGGTGCTAGGGGTGTCTCAATAAGAGTCCACCGCGTCGAAAAGGGCAGCGATTTGCGCTTGCTCGATTTCGTCGAGATCGGGATGCCAAATGTCGAAAATCAGGACCAAGCGGTCGGTCTGCGAGCGGTTCCAGGCTTCATGTTCGATCGTGTCGTCGAAAACCAACAATTTGCCCCTCTCCCAAGCCCGCGTCGACGAACCCACCCGAAGGGCACCGTCTCCCGGCACGACCAGTGGGAGGTGGCATATGAGCCGCGGGTTCAGCATCCCGGTATGCGGAGGAATATGCGCTCCCGCCTTGAGCAAGGAGAACATTATCGTCGGTGCACGTTTGGGTATCCGGCATTGGGGAGCGAAGTCGGTAATCGCACTAAACGTGTGCGGGCAAAGCTCCACCCGGTCCGCGATCGGCTTTTCCGAATCGATGAGATCGAAGGTGCTCCAATCGTCATTCTCAAGCAAACCATGCGAATTGCCCTGTGGGCGGTCTGCGGTGCGCTTCATGTAGGCCGCGAAAGTATCACCGCCATCCATGAGGGCTTCCGCTTCCGAGACGATCTGCTCCGTATATGCTTCGACTTCTTCTACCCAGTACCAGCCACCGGTATCGTAATATTCCGCATAGGGCAGATCGGGATAGAAATAGGTCGTTGGCATCCGGAGATATTGCTCGCCGGTGTTTTCGCGCTGAACCTGGCCGGTCATGATTGCGATACTTTTCGCGAATCTCGGATGCCATTCCGATTGCGGGAAACCCCGCCGTTCCAGCGATGTGTGGAGATGGCGCACATAGCCCTGCTCGATATCCTGCAAGCGCCGCAAGGCTGTTTGCGCTGTGGGCCGATCATAGGGTGCGCCTGCTTCGGCCTGTTTCAAGGCGGCTGTGTAGTAGGCGGAAGCGGCCCGATGATCACCAGCGTCGAGACGAGCATCCCCTTCGGCCACGAGGTTTGCGAAATCTTGGACGGCCTGGCTCATCCGTACAGCAGGTGCGGTGCGATCGTCTCTCGCCACGCCGTCTCGTCTGCGTCCGCGAGGCTATCCAGGTCGCCGGGTTCGGCGTTGCTGTCGTCCACCCATTCGCGCAGGCTCGGACCGCCGTTGATTACGTCGATGGCCAACCGCTCAAGCTCGTATTCGTAGGGAAAATCGCGCCACAAATCGTAGTCCGGATAGAGGTTGCGGATCGCTTTGAAGGCCAGCGCCTGCAACCGCCAGGGACGGAACTCGTGATGATCGTAGAACGGGCCTTCCGCGTGTATCATCAGGGCGTTGCACAGTGTCCCGGCGTGCTTGTGAAACGTCGGCTCGAACCAGCACTCGCGCAAGGCGCTACCCCGAAGCCATGCGGGAGCAAGTCGCTCCATCTCTCGGAGAACTCCGCCCGCGTCGATGTCGGGCGCGCCGAACAGCACTTCGAGCGGCCGGGTCGTCCCCCTGCCCTCGCTCAGTGTCGTCCCTTCGAGCATGACGGTGCCGGCATAGGCCCGGGCCATATTGAGGCTGGCGGCATTCGGGCTCGGGTTGATCCACACCCGGTCCTGCGGCCAGCCAAAACCGGGGGCCTGCCCGGGCTTCCACCCGACCATCTCGATCACCTTGTAATCGAGATCGAGGTCGAAATGCGCTTTGAACCACTCGCCCATCTCCCCCATAGTCATGCCGTGGCGCATGGGCATGGGCGCAGCGCCGACGAAGCTTTCCTGTCCGGGCACCAGCAACGTGCCTTCCACCGGGCCGCCGGCGGGGTTGGGGCGGTCGAGCACCCAGACCGATTTTCCCGCCTTCGCCGCCTCCTCCATCAGGTAGAGCAACGTCGTCACGAAGGTGTAGATGCGGCAACCGAGATCCTGCAGGTCGAACAGGAACACG
Source organism: Erythrobacter sp. (assembly GCA_029937545.1). Lineage (GTDB taxonomy): Bacteria > Pseudomonadota > Alphaproteobacteria > Sphingomonadales > Sphingomonadaceae > Qipengyuania. The sequence continues at coordinate 9,954 of JAPYPR010000004.1, forward strand.
TCCGCCGTGGACATCATCTGTCCAGTGGGCCGGCGGACTTCGCCATAAAGGCTGAAGATCGGGATAGTGTGGCGCGGATCGGTTTCGTCCGCGGTCTCGACCATATTGTCCTGCTTGTCGCCCTTCAGCCCGTGCTGCGGACCAAAGGCGGAGGTTACATGGACTCCTCGTTTAATTAAGGCGTCGAGCGAATGGTCAAGTTGCGCGGTGACCGAAGCCGGATGCGCCACCAGCGATACGCGCTTCCCCGCCAGCGGGGCGCGCAGTTCGTCTTCGGTCAGAAGGCGGTCGATGCCGAATTTCATGGCGCGGTGGGTGCCGCAAGCTCGCCCGTGAAGCAAGCCGGTTCATGGAAATCCGGCGCATCGTCCGCATGGCAGAGTGCCCAAAAACTCTTCGTGCCGCCCTGCTCCTCGATGGCGCAGGTCATTGCGTAGTCGCAATCGACCGGCGCTATGACATTGGCGGGGATGGCCGCATCGAAGATGGCGAAGCTGCTGCCGAGCCGCATGGTACAATCGGGCTCTCGGTCCATCGGGAGTTCTCGCATGCCCTTTCGCGGCGAGTGGAATGCGTAGATATTCCAGCGCTCCGACGGAGACAGGTTGAATTCGACATAAGAGGTGCCGCCCCTTGGTTTCACGAACATCTCGAAGCAGGTGGTCTGCCAAAGGCCGTCCGCCCGACCACGTCCCGCGAACTTCGGCACGACCAAATTTTGTGCGCCCTCGATGCGCCAACGGACACGCAACCAATGGGCATCGCGCCCGACGATCCGCGCCGTCACGGAGCTCACGCCAGCCGGAGGATAGGCCGGATGCGGCACCAGTTCATGCGTTTGCACGGGCGTTCTTACCTGCTAGCGCGCGCTCCATCATGAGCAGCTTTTCCTCCGACCTCCTGCGCACGCTCGAAGAGCGCGGCTACATCCACCAGATCACTAATGGCGAGGCGCTGGACGCTCTCGCCACCAAGGGCACGGTGCCGGGCTATATCGGCTTCGACGCTACCGCGCCATCGCTCCACGTGGGGAGCCTGGTGCAGATCATGATGCTGCGCCGCTTGCAGCAGGCTGGGCACAAGCCGATCGTCGTCATGGGCGGCGGCACGACCAAGGTGGGCGACCCGAGCGGCAAGGATGAAAGCCGCAAGATGCTGACCGATGCCGATATCGATGCGAACATCGCCGGCATCCGAAAGGTCTTCGAACGGCTGCTGACTTTCGGTGAGGGTCCGACCGACGCCGTAATGGTCAACAATGACGAGTGGCTGAGCGAGCTCGGCTATATCGAGTTACTGCGCGATGTCGGCCCGCACTTCACCGTCAATCGCATGCTGACCTTCGATTCGGTCAAGCTGCGGCTCGACCGCGAGCAGCCGCTGACGTTCCTCGAATTCAACTACATGATCCTGCAAGCCTACGATTTCCGCGAGCTGGCGCAGCGCTATGGCTGTCGGTTGCAGATGGGTGGGAGCGACCAGTGGGGTAATATCGTCAACGGCATGGAGCTTGCCCGGCGCATGGATGGCAGCGAGCTGTTCGGCCTGACGACGCCGCTGCTCACGACCGCCGACGGATCGAAGATGGGCAAGACTGCGGCGGGTGCCGTGTGGCTCAACGAGGACCAGCTCCCGAGCTACGACTTCTGGCAGTTCTGGCGCAATGTCGACGATCGCGATGTCGGGCGTTTTCTGCGGCTGTTCACCGATCTTCCGCTGGACGAGATCGCCAGACTGGAAGCGCTGGAGGGTGCGGAGATCAATCAGGCGAAGACGGTGCTGGCCAACGAGGTCACCGCATTGGTCCGCGGTCGCGATGCCGCAAACGCCGCGGCGCAGACGGCCAGCGATACTTTCGCTGGCCGCGGTTCGGGGGAAGAACTGCCCTCGCTTTCGGTCGGCAGCGACGGCATGCGGATCGGTGCTGCGCTCACCGCGCTCGGCTTCACGGCTTCCAATGGCGAGGCGAAACGCAAGCTGGCGGAAGGCGCGGTCAAGCTCGATGGCGAGGTCGTCGACGATCCGGGTTTCCTGGTGAACGTAGAGCCTGATTCCGAAATCAAGCTCAGCCTGGGCAAGAAGAAACACGCGATTTTGCGCCGCTGAACTTGGCGCTCGCCACCTTGCGAGCGCCAATTCCTTCGTGCGGGTTTACCAAATATCAGCCTTTGCCGGTGCATGTCGTTTGCGATCAATTTTTCGGAGGGATCGCAACAGATGAGTGCCGGAGCACAATTGAGCGTAACCGACCAGCGGCGCATGGCGCGCCATCCGGTCGATCACCCCGTCATTGCCGAACATTTCGGCAAGGGTGACCTGCGCCTCCACATCGCCAATATCTCGGCAAACGGCTTCATGGTCGACAATGCCGATGGTCTCAGCCGCGGCGAGCGGGTGATCATTCGCCTGCCGGTAATCGGACGGATCGAATCCTACGTGATCTGGACCCGTGACAATCGCGCCGGTTTCCAGTTCGAGCGGATCATCCGGATGGACGATTTCCTCGCCCTGATCGACGAGCTTCAGCCGAATCCGCGCCTGCGCAAGCTACGCTGACCGCCAAGATCTGATACTGACACGCAAAGCAGGCGCGTCTTCCCATCGGAAGGCGCGCCTGCCATGCGTCTGGTGTGAGCCAGACCGACCCAGCAATAAACCCCGATAGCTCGCCCTTCCGGATCGCGAATTTCCGCGCCTACTGGCTGTCGCGCCTGAGCATGACGCTGGCGCAATATGCGATGATGCTGATCATCGGATGGCAGACCTACAACATTGCCCGCGATTCCGGGATGAGCGTGGCGGAGTCCTCCGGCCAGCTTGCGCTGATCGGCCTCCTGCAATTTTTGCCGCTGTTCGTTCTCACGCCTTTTTCGGGCTGGGCCGCCGATCATTTCGACCGGCGCAATATCGCGCGGCTCACCATGCTGGCTCAGTTGGGTTGCGCGGCAACTCTGGCATTCCTGACATGGCATGGCGATCTTTCGCTCGCCTGGCTCTATGGCGTCGCCATCGTGCTCGGTGTGGTGCGCGCATTCAACGGCCCCGCGCTGTCGGCGCTGGCTCCGAACCTCGTGCCCAAGACGATTCTCCCGAATGCCATCGCCCTGTCGAGCATCGCATGGCAGGTCGGCATGATCGTGGGCCCGGCGATCGGAGGCTATACCTACGCTATACTGCCCGCCCTGCCCTACCTCGTGGCGGCCGCTCTGTTCGCCGTGTCGATCACCGCGATCTCCTTCATTGGCAGGGTCCCACAGCCACCGCGCGAGGCGAACAAGCGCCCGATTCACCAGATGGTTGAGGGGCTGCGCTATGTCGTGCGCAACAAAATGGTGCTCGGCGCGATCACGCTCGACCTGTTCGCGGTGTTTCTGGCCGGGGCGACTGCGCTGTTCCCGGTTTATGCGCGCGACATCCTGGAGGTCGGCGAGACCGGCCTTGCCCAGCTCGCCATGGCTCCCGCCGTCGGCGCAGCACTGACCGCGCTGCTGTTTTCCTTCCGCCCGCTCAAGACCAATGTCGGCCCAAGAATGCTCTGGGCAGTCGCAATTTTCGGTGTGGCCACCATCGTTTTCGGCCTGTCGACCTATATGCCGCTCAGCCTCGCCATGCTGTTCGTCGTCGGCGCGGCGGACATGTTCAGCGTCTATATCCGCCAGTCGCTGATCCAGCTGCACACCCCGGACGACAAGCGTGGCCGGGTATCTTCGGTCAGCCTTTTGACGATCAGCGCCTCCAACGAATTCGGCGATTTCTTTTCCGGGTCGCTCGCTTTCGTCTTCGGCCCGGTGATTGCCGTGGTCGGAGGAGGTGCCGGAGCCATCGTCACAGTAGCGCTGTGGAGCAAGCTGTTCCCGGTCTTGCGGACAACCCGGACCTTTGACCCGCCTGAAGAATTGCTAGAACCGACACCGGAAGAAAAGCTCAAGGAGCAGATGCCATGAAAGCCGACTCCATTCTCGACACCATCGGGCGCACACCGCACGTCCGCCTGTCCCGCCTGTTTCCCAACCACGAGGTCTGGGTGAAAAGCGAGCGGAACAATCCCGGCGGTTCTATCAAGGACCGCATCGGCCTCGCCATGATTGAGGATGCCGAAAAGGCCGGCAAGCTCAAGCCGGGCGGAACCATCGTTGAGCCGACCAGCGGCAACACCGGTATCGGCCTGGCGATGACCGCCGCGGTCAAGGGCTACAAGCTGGTCCTTGTCATGCCCGAAAGCATGAGCATAGAGCGGCGGCGCCTGATGCTGGCTTATGGCGCGACCTTCGACCTCACGCCGAAGGAAAAGGGCATGAAAGGCGCGATTGAACGCGCGCAGGAACTGGTCGCTGAAACCGATGGCGCCTGGATGCCGAGCCAGTTCGACAACGATAGCAACTGGAAAGTCCACGCCCGCACGACCGCGCAGGAGATTTTCGAGGATTTTGTAGACAATCCCATCGACGTGATGATCACCGGCGTCGGCACCGGAGGCCACCTCACTGGCTGCGCGGAAGTGCTGAAGGAGAAGTGGAGCGGTTTCAAGGCCTATGCCGTCGAGCCTGCGCAGTCCCCGGTCATCAGCGGAGGCCAGCCCGGCCCCCACCCCATCCAGGGCATCGGCGCCGGCTTCGTGCCCGACAATCTGCACACGCAGTCGATAGACGGTTCGATTCAGGTCGATGCAGAGGCCGCCAAGGAGATGGCGCGGCAATGCGCCGCGAAGGAAGGCATGCTCGTCGGCATATCGAGCGGCGCGACGCTTGCCGCGATCGCCAAGAAGCTGCCGGACCTTCCCGCAGGCAGCCGCGTGATGGGCTTCAATTACGATACCGGCGAGCGCTATCTGTCAGTGCCGGACTTCCTGCCCGAATGAGCGAACTCCAGCGTATCGACTACAGCGGCACGCCGCTCGTTGCTCTGCACGGTAAACCTGCGGGACAGGGCCTGGCAGCTGTGGCGGTTTTTCCGACCTTCATGAATTCCACGCCCGGTGTCGAAGCCAAGGCCCGGGCCCTGATCGACGAGGGCTACGAAGTCCTGATCGGCGATTTCTACGGTCCTGACGCACCCTCGAATCTCGACGAAGCCTTTGTGGCGCTCGAGAAACTGCGCGGCGATCCGCCCGCCATGCGCCAGCGGGTGCGAACGACGCTGGAGCTTTTGCGCGAGTTGGCACCGGACGAACCGCATCTGGCGATCGGGTTTTGCTTGGGCGGGATGGCGGTCCTCGAAATGGCCCGCGACGGACAAGATCTGCTCGCTGTGGCGAGTTTCCATGGCCTCCTCGAAACGCGGCTTCCGGCAAAAGGAAGACCGAAGGCGCGCATGCTCGTCTGCCATGGCGACCGCGACGAACTGGTGCCACGCTCGCATGTCATGGCGTTCTGGGAAGAGATGGATCAGGCGGGGGCCGATTGGCATTTTCACAGCTATGCCAATGTCGGACATGGCTTCACCGCCAAGGTTGGACTCGACGGATCGCCCACTCCTGCCTTCGACGCCAGCGCCGACCGTCAGAGCTGGCGGGCGATGCTCGGCCTGTTCGATGAGGTGCTCTCTAACTCGCGAACGTGACGCCCAACCAATCCGGCAATTGGTCTTGTGAAAAACGAAAAGGGGGCACCGAAGCGCCCCCTTCACAGTGAGATCGTCCGCGCGTCAGGCAGCGGTAGCGAATGCCTCTTCGCCCAGGGCCATCATGCTTTCCGAACCGCTTTCCAGCTTGCGGCGCAGCGCGCCGGCATCGGGCAGGAAGCGGTCCATGTAATAGCGCGCGCTAGCAAGTTTGGCTTCGTAGAACGCCTTGTCGTCGCTTCCACCGGCCAGGGCTGCCGCAGCGGTTTTCGCCATGCGCAGCCACATCCACCCGAGCGAGACGATTCCCATGATGTGCATGTAATGGTGCGCACCGGCGCCGAGGTGGTTGGGGTTCTGCATCGCGTTCTGCATGAACCACATGGTCGCTGCCTGCTGCTGACCGAGCGCCTTCTCGAGCGCTTCGGCCATCGGTGCGAGAGCCTCATCGTCTTTGGCCGCGGCGATGTCTTCACCGACCACCTTGAAGAAGGCCTGGATCGCAGCGCCGCCCTTCTGGGCAAGCTTGCGACCGCACAGGTCCATCGCCTGCACCCCATTGGTGCCTTCGTAGATCTGGGCAATGCGGGCATCGCGCACGAACTGGCTCATGCCCCATTCTTCGATATAGCCGTGACCGCCGAAGACCTGCTGCATATTGGTCGCGACTTCATAGCCCTTGTCGGTGCCGTAGCCCTTGATGACCGGGGTCAGCAGGCCGATCATCATGTCGGCTTCCTCGCGCTCTTCCTCGGTCTGCGCTTTATGGGTCAGGTCGACCTGCAGCGCGCCCCACAGGCACAGCATGCGCATGCCTTCGGTGAAGGTTTTCGCATCCATCAGCATACGGCGCACGTCGGGGTGGACGAAGATCGGATCGGCTTGCGCCTCGGGATCGGCCGGACCAGTCAGCGCCCGACCCTGACGACGGTCGAGCGCGTAGGCGACGGCGTTCTGGTAGGACACCTCGGCCTGGCTCAGGCCCTGGATGCCGACGCCGAGACGCGCAGCATTCATCATGATGAACATCGCGGCGAGGCCCTTGTTCTCTTCACCGACGAGCCAGCCCTTTGCGCCATCGTAATTGAGCACGCAGGTCGAGTTGGCGTGAATACCCATCTTGTGCTCGATCGAACCGCACATCACGCCATTGCGCTCGCCCGGTGTCCCGTCGTCATTGACGATGAACTTGGGCACGACGAACAGCGAGATTCCCTTCGTGCTGTCAGGCGCGCCGGGAAGTTTGGCGAGGACGAGGTGAATGATGTTCTCGCTCATGTCGTGTTCGCCGGCCGAGATAAAGATCTTGGTGCCGGTGATGGCGTAGCTGCCGTCGTCCTGTGGTTCGGCCTTGGTGCGGATCATGCCGAGGTCGGTGCCGCAATGCGGCTCGGTCAGGTTCATGGTGCCGGTCCATTCGCCGGACACCATTTTCGGCAGGTACTTTTCCTTCTGTTCCTGCGAGCCCTTGGCGATCAGGGCCGAAATCGCGCCATTGGTGAGGCCGGGATACATGCCGAAGGCCTGGTTCGCGCTCGAAATGAATTCTTCCATTGCAAAGCCGAGGACGTGGGGCATGCCCTGCCCGCCGAATTCTTCAGGATGCGACAGTGTCCCCCAACCAGCTTCATTGAAAAGATCGAATGCCTCTTTGAAGCCTCTCGGTGTAGTGACCGAGCCATCCTCATTGCGGGTGCAGCCTTCCTGATCACCCGCCAGGTTGAGCGGCGCCAGCACTTCGGCACAGAATTTCCCGCCCTCGTTGATGACGGCATCGGTCACGTCGGCGCTCGCCATCTCGAAACCGGGAATATTGCCATAGCTGCCGAGGTCGAGAACTTCGTTCACAATGAAGCGCGTGTCGCGGGTCGGGGCGGAATAGATGGGCATCTGCGTGTCCTTGCTTGAAATCAAACTGGATAATCGAACCTGAAATCAGTCGAGATCGAGCGTTTCGATCTGGTCGATGAAATCAGTCAGTTCGTTGATCGAGCTGTCGATGTCGTCGCGCTGCTCCTTGAGCTTGGCGACGTGGGCCTTGCACTTTTCGACCGTAACGCGGCGCTGTTCGACCCGCCCGTCGCCGAGATCGTAAAGATCGATCATCTCGCGAATTTCGGTGAGGGAAAACCCGACGTTCTTGGCCCGCATGATCCAGGCGAGCCGTGCACGATCACGCTTGGAATAAATGCGGGTCAGCCCCACGCGCGATGGCGCGATCAGGCCCTCGTCCTCGTAAAAGCGCAGGGCGCGGGCGGTACAGCCGAACTCGCTGGTCAGATCCGAGATCGAGAACTGCTCACGGTCGAAGGCATCCGGGCGTTCGAGGTGCGCGCCGGCGTGACGGCGGTCGCCTTCGCTGCGCGCAGCATCTTTGGGAAGCGGCTGGTTCATGCTGCTATCCCTACTCAACGTTTACGTAAGCGTCAAGTCTTGACGGGTTGGAGAGATCGCCCCTCCACGACCCTGTAAAAGCAACTGCGAGCGCCCGTGTGGCACGTCGGCCCGGCGGGGCTGCAGTGGAGGAGAAAAGCATCCTGGTCGCAATCCACCTGGATATCGTCGACCTTCAGGATATTCCCGGAGGTCTCGCCTTTCTTCCAGAGCATTTCGCGGGATCGCGAGTAAAAGTGCGCCTCCCCACTCTCGAGCGTTGCTTCAAGTGCTTCGGCATTCATGAAGGCGACCATCAGGATGTCTTTGGTCTGCGAGTCCACAACGACGGCACTCAGCAGACCGCGATCGTCGTATTTGGGGTTGAGGGTGTGCGTGGTTTCACGCTGATCGCTGTCGGACACGCGGCTGGACCTTTCGGGATCGTAGAATTGCGACGGGCTTGTTGCACGATAACCACAAAGCGGTCTCAAAATCGAGCAGCTTTCAAAATGCCTGTTCCATCGATCGCCCGCATAGTGGACATTCTACTGGTGGATCGCGACGATCCGCCAAACCGGAGCATCGGTGCCGTTAGAGTGCCAGGTTCATGGGGGTTTCGGATCCGCTGCCGCGTTGAGGGTTTTCGCGGCGCATCCGATAACGATGAGGGATGGATCGAGGTGCTTGCTGGGGGGCAGCACCGCCGTCGAGAGACCGGTCCGGTATTATTCGTCACGTGGCGCCCGGGTTCGCAAGGACCCGGGCGTTTCGTTCAGGCGGCGCGCCGCGACAAGTCCTTCGCCTCTTCCAGAACCCGCGCGAAACACGCGATCCGAACGGTCTTGGCACCAGCGCGCTTGAGGACCTTCACGCAGGTCGAGGAAGTCGCCCCGCTCGTCAGAACGTCATCCACCAACAGGACGTTTGCTCCATCGAGGTCCGCTTTTGCCTTCGGGTTGATCGCAATCGCTCCGGCGAGGACTTTCTTTCGCGCCTTCGCCCCCAAGCCGCCGAGCGAGGGCGTAGGTTTCGTCCGCACCAGCGCATCGACAACCAATTTCCCGTGACCGAGCTTCTCCAGCTCCCGCCCCAGCAGTGCTGCCTGGTTATATCCCCTCTGCCTCAAGCGCTGGCGATGAAGCGGCACCGGCACGATGATCCGATTTTCTCCCGCCCCGGTTTCAGGAATGCGCGCAGCGATCAGGCGCCCCAACATCGGGGCGAGTGCGATCCGGCGGCCATGTTTCAGTGCGAGAATTAGCTTTCTCGCGGTCTCACCATAGAGTGTTCCTGCCGAAATCCCGTCATGGACCGGGGGATCAGCAAGGCACGGCGCGCAAATCGCTCCGTGCTTCGGCCCGCTGTCGCCGAACGGGCGTTGGCAAAGGCGGCAATTGGGTTCCGCGGGGATGACCAGCTCATCCCAGCAGGCGTGGCACAGGCCGCCCTGTTCGCCCACGCTATCGCCACATGCCGGACACCGCGGCGGGTAGATGAAGTCCACCACCGGCGCGAGGCTTTCGGCGAGGAAGCGTCTTGTCGACATCGAAACCTGATGCCTGTCTTGCGCGCCTCCTGCAAGCACGGCAGGGGACGCAGTATGGCCAGCACGCCCCCGCCCCGCATTTTCTCGCGCCGCCGCCGCATTGCCGGAGTGCGCCGCGCACGGGTTCGCCAGTCGCAGCGCGATGCCGCGCGCTACATCTTGCAGGATATGGTCGAGGATGTGCTCGAGCGGCTCGAATTCATGCGCCTGTCGCCGGCCCGCGCGCTGGTGATCGGCGACTGGACTGGTACGCTCGCGCTGTCGCTGCGTGGGCTCGGCGCCGAGGTGGAGGAGGCCGATGTCGCTACGCTGGACGAGGAGCAGCCCCTGCCGGGCAACCCCTACGACCTCATCGTTTCGCTTGCTTCGCTCGACCGGGTGAACGATCTGCCGGGTGCCCTCCTCCATCTTCGCGGCGCGCTGAATGAGGGCGGCATCCTGATCGCGAGCGTGGTCGGGGCCGGAAGCCTCGCCAATCTGCGGACCGCAATGATCGCCAGCGAGCCGGACCGGCCGGCGGCGCGGATGCATCCGCTGATCGACAACGCGGCGGCCTCCGCCCTGCTCCAGCGTGCCCTGTTCCGGCGGCAAGTGGTCGATGGACGGTCGTTGAGCGTGTCCTACGGCAGCCTCGATCGGCTGGTCTCCGACCTCCGCGACCAGGGCCTCGGCAGCTCGCTCGCCAGCCCGGCACCGCCGCTCGGCAAGGCCGCACTGGAGCGAGCGCGGGAGGCTTTCCTGCGCTCCGCCAATGGCAAGGGCCGCGTCGTCGAAACCTTCGAGATTCTGACTCTAACTGGTTGGAAAGACTAGCGTAGGCTCGCCTGTGCCGCTGCGAGGCGCGCGATCGGCACGCGGTAGGGGGAGGCACTGACGTAGTCGAGCCCGGTCTTCTCGCAGAACGCGATGCTGGCCGGGTCGCCGCCATGTTCGCCGCAAATGCCAAGCTTCAGCCCATCGCGTGTCGCCCGCCCGCGTTCGCTCGCCAGCTCGACCAGCTGGCCGACACCGTCGATGTCGAGGCTGACGAAGGGATCGCGCGCGAAGATGCCCTTGTCGACATAGGTCGTCAGGAAGCGACCAGCATCGTCGCGGCTGACACCGAGTGTGGTCTGCGTAAGGTCGTTGGTTCCGAAGCTGAAGAATTCGGCGGATTCCGCTATGTCGCCCGCCATCAGGGCCGCGCGCGGTAGCTCGATCATCGTGCCCACAAGATAGTCGACGGTGCAGCCTTTATCCGCGAACACCTGCTGCGCGGCGCGGTCCACCACATCCTTGAGCAGCTCCAGCTCGCGCTTCGTAGCGACCAGCGGGATCATCACCTCGGGCACTGGCGCCTCGTCGCTGGCCTTCGCCACCTCGCAAGCCGCTTCGAAGATCGCGCGCGCCTGCATCTCGTAGATCTCGGGATAGGTGATCCCGAGGCGGCACCCGCGATGGCCGAGCATAGGGTTGAACTCGTGCAGCTCGTTCGCGCGGCGGCGCAGCTTGTCGATGCTGACGCCGGTCGCCTCGGCCAGCTCTTCGAACTCCGTATCGCCATGCGGCAGGAACTCGTGGAGCGGCGGGTCGAGCAGGCGGATCGTGCAGGGTAGCCCCGCCATCACTTCGAAGATCTTCACGAAGTCGCCACGCTGTTCGGGCAGCAGCTTGTCGAGCGCGGCGCGGCGGCCGGCCTCGTTTTCGGCGAGGATCATCTCGCGCACAGCGCTGATCCGGTTCGCGTCGAAGAACATGTGCTCCGTACGACAGAGGCCGATGCCTTCCGCCCCGAACTGGCGCGCCATCTTGCACTCGGTTTCGGTCTCGGCATTGGTGCGCACGCGCATGCGGCGGTGCTTGTCGGCCCATTCCATTAGGGTGCCGAAATCGCCTGCGAGCTCCGGCTCGATGGTGGCGACTTCGCCCGCCATCACCTGGCCGTTGGCGCCGTCGATGGTGATGACATCGCCTTCGGAAAGCTCGCGATTGCCGATAGTTAGCGTGCGCGCTTTCCCTTCCTCTGGGCGCGCAATCGCAACCTGCGACGCGCCTGAAACACAGGGCCGCCCCATGCCGCGCGCGACCACGGCAGCGTGGCTCGTCATCCCGCCGCGGGCGGTAAGGATGCCGGTCGCCGCATGCATGCCGTGGATGTCCTCGGGGCTGGTCTCGACCCGCACGAGCACGACCTTCTCGCCGCGATTGGCCCACAGTTCGGCAGTGTCGGCATCGAGCACGATCTTGCCGCTGGCCGCGCCGGGCGAGGCCGGCAGGCCGGTGGTCAGCACGTCGCGCGGCGCTTCGGGATCGAGCGTCGGGTGCAGCAGCTGGTCGAGCGCCATCGGGTCGACGCGCAGGATCGCGGTTTTCTCGTCGATCAGCCCCTCGCCCACCATGTCGACCGCCATCTTGAGCGCGGCCTTGGCCGTGCGCTTGCCGTTGCGGGTCTGGAGCAGCCACAGCTTGCCCTGCTGCACGGTGAATTCGATGTCCTGCATGTCCTTGTAGTGCTTTTCGAGCAGCTCGAAGACATGGGCGAGTTCGCCGAAGGCATCGGGCATGGCTTCTTCCATGCTTGGCTTGTCGGCCCCGGCGGCTTCGCGGCGCGCCTGGGTAAGGTATTGCGGCGTGCGGATGCCGGCGACCACATCCTCTCCCTGCGCATTGACCAGCCATTCGCCGTAATAGGCCTTCTCGCCGGTCGAAGGGTCGCGGGTGAAGGCGACGCCGGTCGCGCTGGTATCGCCCATATTGCCGAACACCATCGCCTGCACATTCACCGCCGTGCCCATGTCATGCGGAATGTCGTTGAGGCGGCGGTAGATTTTGGCGCGCTCGGTATCCCAGCTGTCGAATACGGCGCTGATTGCGCCCCAGAGCTGTTCGATGGGGTCCTGCGGGAACGGCTTGCCGAGCTCCTGCTCGACGATGCTTTTGTACTCCGCGACGAGCGTCTTCCACTCCTCGGCGCTCAGCTCGGTATCGGCGTAATAGCCTGCGTCTTCCTTGGCGATTTCCAGCGCTTCCTCGAACAGGCCATGATCGACGCCCAGAACCACGTCGCCATACATCTGGATGAAGCGGCGGTAGCTGTCCCAGGCGAAGCGTTCGTCGCCGCTGGTGTTGGCGAGGCCCTCGACCGTTTCGTCGTTCAGGCCCAGATTGAGGACGGTATCCATCATGCCGGGCATCGAGATCGCCGCGCCCGAACGGACCGACACGAGCAGCGGATCGGATGGATCGCCGAACCCCTTGCCCACGGTGCGTTCGACGTGCTTGAGCGCTTCAGCAACGTCCTCGCGCAGCTTCGGGCTGAAGTCCGAGCCACCTGCCAGATACTTCAGGCATTCCTCGGTCGCGATGGTGAAGCCGGGAGGCACGGGCAGGCCGATGCTGGCCATCTCGGCAAGGTTCGCGCCTTTGCCGCCAGTAATGGTCTTGTCCTTCTGGCGCGCATTCGTATGCGGGGCGTCGCCGCCGAAGGTGAAGACTGTGTCGGTCATATCGTCATCCTGTGCATGGACCACCGACCGGCCTGTTTTGCAAAACAGCAGCTGGAAGCCATGTCCTTGTAATCGAGTGAATATTCGACCGATGAAGCTTCGGGAGTGTCACCTTCCGCCTAGCCCTCGATCCGGCTGAAATCGGCAACTTTGTGTACTGCAGCACGAAAAGCTGCAAGCAGGTCCAGCCGGTGTGCCCGCTTGTTTTCTTCATCTGCATTTACCGTGACTTCTTCGAAGAACCGGTCGATCGGACCGCGCAGGCTGGCCAGCGCCGCCATAGCCGCGCCGAAGTCCTCCGCTGCGATGGCTTGTGAAGCAGCCGGTTCGGAAGTGTCGAGCGCATCCATTAGCGCCTTTTCGGCAGGTTCGGGCGTGTAGGAAAGCTCCTTCGCGTGCCGCTCGGACATTTTCGCGTCGATCACCGCCTTCATGTCGGGATCGTCGACCAGCGCCAGCGGATCTTCCTCGCCGGTCTTCGCGATCTCGCCCTCCGCGCCGTGCCAGTCCTCCTTCTTGAGGATATTGGCCGCGCGTTTGTAGCCGGCGAGAAGGTTGGCGCCGTCTTCGGTCTCCATGAAGGACTGAAGCGCCTTCACGCGGGCGAGCAAGCGGACGAGATCGTCCTCGCCGCCGAGCGCGAAGATGGCGTCGATCAGATCGTGGCGGACGCCCGCCTCGCGCTGCTGGACCTTGAGGCGGTCAATCAAGAATTCTGACAGGGGTTGCTGAGCGTCACTAATGCCCCGGTTAATCTTCTCTGCTTCGAACGACCAGTTGTGAATGTCCTCTGGACCGATGCCGAGAGATTCATCTTGGTCAGGGCGGTCAGGATAGCGATAGCCTTCGAAACCCAATAGCTTCTCACCATAGCGTTTGAGACGAGCGATTAAAGCACTCGCGTAGTGCCCTTCAGACGCCCAAGCGTGCAAATCTTCCCAACTCGAGCGAAGATTGTTTTTGGTGATGAGGCGAATGATCGCCAATTCAGCCCGTCGAAGGGCGAAAGGATCCTTTGAGCCAGAGGGCTTTTCGCCAATCACAAAAAAGCCTGAGAGGGTATCCAGCTTGTCCGCCAAGCTCAGTGCAACCGTCACCGGAGCAGTCGGCACATCATCGCCCTGCCCGACCGGCTTGTAATGATCGCGGATCGCATCGGCGACGGCATCGGGCAGCCCCTCGGCGCGGGCGTAGTAGCCGCCCATCAGGCCCTGCAGTTCGGGAAACTCGCCGACCATCTCGGTGACGAGATCGGCCTTGCACAGCTCGGCGGCCTGACGAGCAAGCTTGGGGTCGCAATTCGGCACGATCCCTTCGGTCGCCAACCATTCGGCCAGCTTGGCCACACGCTCCACCCTGTCGGCGACGGTGCCGAGCTTCTCGTGGAAGGTGATCCGCTCCAACCCCTTGGCATGCTCGGCGAGCGTTTTCTTGCGGTCGACGTCCCAGAAAAAGCGCGCGTCGGACAGGCGCGCGGCGAGGACCTTGCGGTTGCCGTCGACCACGCGCGCGCCGCCATCTTCCGCCTCGATGTTGGCGGTGCACATGAAGGCGTTGGCAAGTTCGCCTTTCGCATCTTCGCAGACGAAATACTTCTGGTTCACGCGCGCGGTCAGCTGGATCGTCTCGGGCGGAACCTCGAGGAAGTCCTCCTCGAACCGGCCGAGCAGTGGGACGGGCCATTCGGTCAGGCCTGCGTTCTCGACCACCAGACCTTCGTCCTCGACCAGCTTGAGGCCGGCTTCGCTGGCGACCTTGGCGGCGCCCGAGCGGATCAGGTCCTGCCGTTCCTCATGGTCGACGATGACGTGGCCTGCGCGCAGCTTCATCGCATAGTCGTCGGCATTGCCGATGGTGATGTCGCCCGAATGGTGGAAGCGGTGGCCCAGCGTGACCGACCCCGAGGTGACGCCGTGCACCACGCATTCGACAACCTCGTCACCGAGCAGCGCCACAATACCCGAAAGCGGGCGAACCCAGCGCAGGCTCTCGGTGCTGATCGAGGCAGCGCCCCAGCGCATCGACTTGGGCCAGCTGAAATCGCGGACGATCACGGGAATCGCCTCGGCGAGCAGGTCCTTCGTCGCGCGGCCGGGGATGTTCTTGACAGCGAAATAGGTCTCGCGGCCCTTCACCTCGCGGATCTCGAGATCGCCCTTCTCGACACCGGCCTTGCGGCAGAACCCGTCCAGCGCCTGATCGGGCGCGCCGACCGGCGGGCCCTTCAGTTCCTCGCTGACAGCCTCGGTGGTTTCGGGAAGGCTGCGCGCGATCAGTGCGAGGCGGCGTGGGGTCGACCATACGGTGATCTCGCCAATCTCGACACCGGCTGCATCCATCTCGCGACGGAACAGCTTTTCGAGCTCGGCGCGCGCCCCTGCCTGCATTCGGGCAGGGATTTCTTCGGAGCGGAGTTCAAGCAGGAAGTCGGAGCTCATTTCGACCACTCCGGATATTTCTCGGCCCAAACAGGCGCTTCCTTGGCCATATGGGCTTCACAGGATCCACGTGCGAGGTCGCGGACGCGGCCCATGTAGCTGGCGCGTTCCTGCACGCTGATTACGCCGCGAGCCTGCAGCAGGTTGAAGATGTGGCTGGCCTCGACCGCCTGCTCATACGCGGCGATGGGCACTTCATTGGCGAGCGCATTCCTGCATTCGGCTTCGGCCTTGTTGAACAGGTCGACCAGCGCATCGGTCTCGGCGACCTCGAAGTTCCACTTCGACATCTGCTTCTCGTTCTCGAGGAAGACGTCGCCATAACTCACGCCCTGCCCGTTGAAGTCGAGATCGTAGACGTTGTCGACGCCCTGGATGTACATGGCGAGGCGTTCGAGACCGTAGGTCAATTCGCCTGCAACCGGCTTGCAGTCGAAGCCGCCCATCTGCTGGAAATAGGTGAACTGGGTGACTTCCATCCCGTCGCACCAGACTTCCCAGCCGAGGCCCCAGGCGCCGAGCGTCGGGCTTTCCCAGTCGTCTTCCACGAAGCGGATGTCGTGCTTGAGCGGATCGATCCCGATCACCTCGAGGCTCTTAAGGTAAAGGTCCTGGATGTCGGGTGGGCTCGGCTTCAGGATGACCTGGTACTGGTAATAGTGCTGAAGCCGGTTCGGGTTCTCGCCATAGCGCCCGTCGGTCGGACGACGGCAGGGCTGCACGAAGGCCGCATTCCACGGTTCCGGCCCCAGCGCGCGCAATGTCGTCGCCGTGTGGAACGTCCCCGCTCCCATGCGCATGTCGTAGGGCTGGAGGATCAGGCAGCCGTGCGTGCTCCAGAAATCGTGCAGCGCAAGGATCATGTCCTGGAAGGATTTACGCGGGTCTCGGTCCATGGATCGGCGCAATGGCGCAAGGGCGAAAACGCGTCAATGCCGCAGCGCTCGCGCCCCGCAAAAGGCAGGTCATCAAAACTTTTTGTCAGGTTATGTTGACATAGTCAGCGAATCGCGACATATAGTCATAACAACCTGACATAACGGAAGGTTACCCTACCACTGGACCGAATATCCAACTGGAGACGACACATGAAAAAGACCGTACTGATTGCCGCCGCCCTCGCCGTCCTGCCCACGCAGGCCATTGCAAGCGACATTCCCTCGATCTCCGTGGAGACCACCGATCTCGACCTTGCCTCGGCGAAAGGTCAGGACCGACTGGAAAGCCGCGTCGAGCGTGCCATTCGCAAGGCCTGCACCGTCGGTGGCAAGGGTCTGACCGTCATGGCCGCGGAAAAGCAGTGCCGCGACGAATTGCGTGAGGCCGCGAATGTCGAAATCCGCCTCGCCATTGCTGCCGCCCGCGAAGACCGTTTCGCAGCGCTAGACGTCGATCCCGACGCCTGAGCCATCACTTACCGCCGGGGCGGCGTGCCCTACGCGCCCCCCCCCGACGACCCTGCGAAGAGTTTGTCCATGAGCAACCCGCCCATTATCAAGCGCCAGATGCAAGTGCGCAGCTACAATGTCGCGACGCTGGTCGCCCTGCGCTCTTTTGTCGTCGTCGCAGCCTTCTTCGTCGGCAACGCCTGGGCACGTATCCGGGGGACTGCATGAATGGAGCAGACTGTATGAAGAACCGCCTCAAGGTCCTTCGCGCCGAACGCGACTGGAGCCAGGCCGAGCTCGGCATGCGTCTCGACGTGTCGCGGCAAGCGGTAAACGCGATCGAGACCGGCAAGCACGATCCTTCGCTTCCCCTCGCTTTCCGCATCGCCCGCCTTTTCGACATGCCCATCGAGGATATTTTCGATGACGAACTTGACTGACTTGGAAGCTCGGGAAACCGAGCAAGCTTCTCCGTTCCGCCGCTGGCTGGGCGTGGGTACGCTGGGGTTCATCCTCATTGCCCTGCTCGGTTTCGTGACCGGCGTGCTGATGTCTGCCGCCGAAAAAGGCGGGCTTTCGATGCGCGGCGGCATGCTTCTGATGGTCGCGATCGCTTTGATCGCTCTGTGTGCCTGGGGTATCGTCAGGCTCAGGCCTGCGTTTCTGACCGGCGAACCGCAATCGGCGAAAACCAGACGCGCCAACTGGGTGCTTGTCGCCTGCGGCGCACTCGGAGGCGTCATCGGCCTGACACTTTCCATTGCAGGGCTGGCCAACGACGAGAACGGCGTTTTCAGCAACGGATCGCTTTCGCCAACCGTGGCGGTAATCGTCGTCGCCGCCATCGCGCTGCTCGTGCCGCTTCTGAGCTTCTATTGGTACGCCAATGCCGATGAGTTCGAGAAACGCGCTTCGGGTGATGGCGCCATCATCGCGATGTATGTCTATTCGATAATCGCACCATGCTGGTGGCTGCTCGAACGCGCCGCCCTGATCCCGCCGCAGGAACCGATGACCGTGTACCTGCTTGTCATATCAGTCTGGGGTATCGTCTGGCTGTATCGCAAGGCCAACTGATAGCTTCCTTCACCTGAGAGATAATCGATATGAAAAACCTCCTTCTGGCCGCCGCCCCGCTCGCGCTTATGCTCCAGGGATGTGCCACCTATGCCGACGACACCGCCGTTGCCTCTACCCCTGTTGCGCCAGCGGGACAGGGCACTGGCGAAGGCCCCGCCCTGTGGAAGGTCGCCGACGAGGATACGACCATCTACCTCTTTGGCACCGTCCACGCCCTGCCCGACGGGGTCGAATGGTATAGAGGGCCGATCGAGACTGCGCTCGGTTCCGCCGATACGCTGGTGACCGAGATCCCGGCCGATGCGACAAGCGATCCCGCTTCGCAACAGGCCATTGCGATGCAGGCCATGTTGCCTGAGGGCGAGACCCTTCGCGGTATCCTGGGTGAAGAGCAATCGGCGAAATACGAAGCTGCGCTCACCGGTTTCGGCCTCCCCGTGAACGCCTTCGACCGGTTCGAGCCGTGGTTCGCCGGGATGACCATGGCGGTGCTCCCGCTGCTGAAGAACGGCTGGACGGCCGAAAGCGGTGTCGAGAACGTGGTCGAGACCAATGCGGGAGAAGCGGTGGCGCGCGATGCGCTGGAGACGGTCGAGTACCAGATCGGCGTGTTCGACAATCTTCCGCAAGAAACACAGATCGAGTTTCTCATGAGCACGATCGATAACATCGACCAGCTCGTCCCCCTGATGGACGAGATGCTGGCCGAATGGGTCGCCGGCGATGCCGATGGCTTGGCCGAGCTTATGAACCGCAGCCTCACCGATCCCGCGCTTGCGAAGGCCTTGCTCTATGATCGCAACGCCAATTGGGCGGAGTGGATCGACGAGCGGATGGACACGCCGGGCACGGTCTTCATCGCCGTCGGCGCGGGCCATCTAGCAGGTGAGAAGAGCGTGCAGGATTATCTCGCCGAGCGCGACATCGCGGTAACCCGCATCCAGTAAGCTACTCCGCGCGGGGGCACATGTGGCGTGCCCCTTGCGCGGTCCGGCAGTTTCGGCTGGAAGACCAGCATGTTGAAACGACTTGCCTTCGGCTTTGCCGCTCTCGCGCTTGCGACGGCTTGTGGGGAGCGAGCCGCGCAGCCACCCGAGCAGGCGACTTACCCCGCGCTATGGGAAATCGCGCGGGAGGACGGTGCCGTCGAAGGCTGGCTGTTCGGTACGGTCCATGCCCTTCCGGACGATATTGCCTGGCGCTCCCCGCAGCTCGAACAGGTGATCGCAGATGCCGACATGCTCGTGGTCGAGGTCGGGGACCTTGGCGATGGGGCGAAACTGTCCGCCCTGTTCGAGGAACTGGCCTTCGACCGGCCCGAGGGTCCGATCCGCACCCGCATCCGCGAGGATCTGCGCGACGAATTCGACGAGCTGCTGGTGAAAGCCAAGGTCCGCCGCAGCTATTTCGATCCGATGGAGAGCTGGGCCGCCGCACTCGCCCTCGCCCAGGTCGCTCAGGAAGGGCAGTCGGAGAACGGGGCCGACCGTGCGCTGATCGAAGCGTTCGACGGCCGCGACCTGATCGAACTTGAGGGGGCCCGCTCGCAATTGGCGATGTTCGACAGCCTGCCCCGCGCGGAACAACGCGACCTGCTCAACGCAGTGCTGGAAGAGGCTGCCACGCACGGACGCGATCCCAGACGCCTCTCCCGCTTGTGGCGTGAAGGCGATACTGACGAACTGCAGCGCCTCACACAGAGCGGGATGCTGGCCGACCCGGAACTGCGCCAGGCCCTGCTCATCGACCGGAATATCGTCTGGGCTACGCGGATTGAAAACCTACTGTCCGCCAGCGACCAACCGCTGATCGCCGTGGGTGCAGGGCATCTGCTCGGTGACGACGGCCTGCCTGCGCTGCTACGGGCGAGCGGATATGTCGTGACCCGGGTCGAATAGTCCGACCCGGCCAAATCGCTTGCGTTTCGCGCCGGACCTGCTAGGCGCGCGCCCTTCGGCACCATGGTCATCCCTGGAGGCGTGGTGGGACCGAACATTCAAAATGCATTCGAAAGGTATGTGCAATGAGCGACGCTCTGACCCTGCCGGCCGAGGCGCGCGAACGGGCTGGCAAGGGAGCCTCCCGTCAACTTCGCCGCGAAGGCCGTGTTCCCGCCGTTATCTATGGCGGCAAGGAAGAACCCACCCTGATCCACGTGGAAGCGAAGGAGCTGGTCCGCCAGCTCGGAACCGGCCACTTCATGAACTCGATCGTGGAGATCGAGCTCGACGGCAAAAAGGTCCGCACGCTTCCCAAGGACGTCGCCCTGCACCCGGTCAACGACCGTCCCGAGCATGTCGATTTCTTCCGTCTCGCGAAGGGCGGCAAGATCGAAGTGAACGTGCCCGTGGTGTTCAAGAACGAAGAAGCATCGCCCGGCCTCAAGAAGGGCGGCGTGCTCAACGTCGTTCGTCACGAGCTCGAGCTGGTGTGCGATAACGACAAGATCCCAGGCGAGATCGAGATCGACGTCACCGGCAAGGAAGTCGGCGATTCGATCCATATCAGCGAAGTGCAGCTGCCCGAAGGTAGCGAAAGTGCGATCACCGATCGCGACTTCACCATCGCAACGCTGGTCGCCCCGTCCGCCCTCAAGAAGAGCGAAGGCGCCGAAGGCGAGGAAGGTCAGACCGGCGAAGGCATGGAGCCGGGCGAAACCGCTGCTACCGAGCAGGGTCCGGACGACGACGCCGCAGACGAGCAGGAAGCGAAGAGCGAATAATACGCTCCGCATCCAGCTACGAAACACGAAGCGCCGGTCCAGCAATGGGCCGGCGTTTTGCTTTTGGGCAACACGAAGCTAGAGGGCGCTCATGCAAATCTGGACTGGCCTTGGAAATCCCGGATCCAAATACGCCCTGCACCGGCACAATGTCGGCTTCATGGTGTGCGATGTGCTGGCCGAAATCCACGGGTTCGGGCCGGTGCAGAAGAAGTTTTCCGGGTGGACGCAGGAAGGCCGCATCGGCGGCGAGAAGATCCTGCTGCTGAAACCGGCCACCTTCATGAACGAAAGCGGCCGCGCCGTGAGCGAGGCTCTGCGCTTCTACAAGCTGGAACCCGAGGCGCTTACCGTCTTCCATGACGAACTGGACCTGGCCCCGTTCAAGGTGAAAGTGCGGGACGGCGGCGGTCTTGCGGGCCATAACGGGCTGCGCTCGATCAACCAGCATCTCGGCCCCGATTTTCGCAGGGTTCGCATCGGGATCGGTCATCCCGGCAGCAAGGACCGGGTGACCGGCCATGTGCTGGGCAACTATGCCAAGGCCGAGATGGACCCCCTTGCCGACATGCTCGCCGCGATTGCCGCGGAAGCAGGCTGGCTGGCCGCAGGGGACAATGCCCGGTTCATGAGCGATTTCGCGATGCGAATGCAGTCCTGAGCAGGCAGCGCGACGCCTTGAATAGTGAATCTGACGCAGTGTGTTCCCTAATGAGACAGGCGCGTCGTCCTGCTGGCATTGTCGCATCGCTCCTGCCACTCCGACACAATCAATCAGGCCGGAACCGAGACGGGGGCTACCGTGAACTTGAAACGACTTTTCCTTAGGGCACTTGCTATTGTCGGTGTGGCAACCGCCGCGCCGGCAGCTGCAGAGCCGATCCTGCTCGACGCCGGCTCGGTCGGCGAAAGCTTCACCATCAGCTTCGACGGTTTCGTCGATGGCGGCTCCTCGATCGACGGCCTCGGCTCCGAGCTTACGCTCACGCTGACCGGTATCGAGAACGGCGTCTACGCTTTCGATTACACGATGACGAACACCGGCGCGGACGGCGACGGCGTCGGCTCGCGCGTGTCGGGCTTCGCCTTCAACACCGATCCGGACATCGATTCGGCCACCAGCACCGGCACTTACGGTTACACGAACACCGATTCGAACTATCCGAACGGCATCGGCACGGTGGACGTGTGCTTCCAGGCGCGGCGCACCGGCAGCTGTGCCGGCGGCGGTTCGGGCGGTGTTTTCGACGGCGATAGCGGAAGCGGCACTTTGAGCCTCGATTTCGGGGGGTCTGCTCCGGCTTCGCTTACTCTCGACGATTTCTTCGTTCGCTATCAGTCGGTCACGGGAGTGCATGGCGTTGGTTCGGCCAGCGGTCGCCAGACCTCGACTAGCACCGGCGGCACGACAAGCGGCACCGATGTTCCGGAACCGGGCATGATGCTGCTCTTCGGCCTCGCAGTCCTCGGGCTTGCGATCGGCACCCGCCGTCGCCGCTCGCTGGCGGCGGCTCCGGCCCGGCTTGCCTACGCCTGATAGATTAGTCTCCTGACTGACGGAAAACGGCGCGAGACCAATGGGTCCCGCGCCGTTTCTGTGTCTGGTGCCAAAATAGTCGAGATCGACCGGTAGGAAGGGATCTAACCCTTTGTGGCTTCGGTCAGATGCCGCTGGATCGTCGCATTGTCGGGATCGAGCTTCGCCGCCCGGCGCAACATTTCAAGGCCCCGCGCCCTCGACCCGTTCTGAACCAGCAACCAGCCGGCGGTGTCGAGGATCGATGCATTGTCCGGCTCGAGCTTGGCCGCGCGCAGGGCCATCTCGAGCGCCTGTTCTTCCTTGCCGAGCTTCTCTTTCGCGAAGGCCAAGTTGTTGAGGACCATCGCATTGTCGGACCGCGTGCGCGACAGGATGCTTTCGTATCGCGTTTCCGCATCGCGCCATTGCCGGTTGCGCAGCGCCTGGTCCGCCTTTGCCAATTCGCCCCCGACCCATTCTGCCGAGGGCATCTCGGCGCGGCGCTCGAATTCATTGGCGGAATCACTTCCCGCGCGTTCTGCCGCACGGGCGGCGAGGCGCAATTCGGCAGGCGTCGCATCGGCTCGGCTCGCCAGCGGGCGGATCGTGCCCAGGGCGGCGCCCGCGTCACCACTGTGAAACTGCGCGCGCGCGACGAGCCGACGCAGCGGGCGCGAATTCGGCTGTCGGCTAAGCTCCGGCTCCAGCACGCCGAGCGCCAGCGAGGGCTGGTCGATCTCGATCAGCGATTCGCCGTAGATCGCGGGCAATCCCGCAGCAGACCGCAGATCGTTTTCGTAAGGCTGCAGGATCTTCCGGACCGCCTGCCATTCACCCTCGCCCGCAGCGATCCGGGCTTGGAGGAAAGCGACCGAGCGATCCTCGGGCGCCTCGCGCGCCAGATCGTCGGCGATAGCGGACGCTTCATCGAACCGGTCGAGACGAGCAAGCATTTGCGCCTTGCCCAATCGGCCGTCGAAATTGTCGGGATGCAATTCGAGCGCGCGGTCATAGGCCATTAGCGCGCCGCTCAGGTTGTTGCGGTTTTCCCTGACGAGGCCTTGGACCAGATGCGCTTCGACCAGTTGCGGATCGATTTCGATCGCCCGCACGACCAGCTCTTCTGCCTTGTCGCCCTCTCCATTCGCCAAGGCGAAGCGTCCATAGGCCGCCAGCAGGCGCGGATCGGGCTCCTCACGGGCGGCACCCGTGGCGAAGGCTTCTGCCGCCTCGTCAAACTTGTCCTGGCCGATGTAGGCCAACGCGCGAATGCGGTCGGCGGACCCTGTTTCGATGTCGGCCACGCCCACGAGCGCTTCGTCGAAACGCCCTCGCAAAATGTCCGATTCGGCACGCACGATGGCGACGCGAGGCTGCGAGGCAAACTCCGCAGGAAGAGCATCGAGCGACGAAGCTGCCCCCTCCCCGTCTCCCAGCGCCAGTTGCGCCCGCGCAAGGAGCAGCCGCATTTCGTGATCGCCCGCCTGTTCCTTTAGCCCGGCAATCAGCGAAATACGCGCCGCACGAAAGTCGTTCGCGGCGAAGGCTTCCTCGGCAGTGGCGAAACGCGTGGCGGGATCGGGCGAACACGCGGCAAGCGCCGCGGCCAGCACGAGGGTCGATGCGAAATGGCGTTTTCCGAACATGATCCCCCGATTAGCAAGATTGCCTGAAATCTTCGTGAAATTTTCGCATCGGCGAACCCCTGTCAATCCGCAGCGCCGGTGCTAGGTTGCCGGCGTTTCAGGAGACAGACCATGCCCAGCATCGATCGCCGCACCCTTCTTGCCGGAGCCGCCGCCACGGGAGTAGCCGTCGTAGGAGCGCGCGCCGCGCTGGCCGACACCACACCGGTACCCGCCAGCCTAGCGGGCAAGAGCATCCTCATCACCGGCTGCTCTTCGGGCTTCGGCCGCCTGATGGCCGAGGATTACGCGCGCAAGGGCGCGAAGGTCTTCGCCACCATGCGCAATTTGCCGCGTCCCGAGGCCGCTGAATTGCGCGCCCTGGCCGAAGCAGACGATCTGGACCTCCACATCATCGAGATCGACGTGACCGACGATGCCCAAGTGGCTACCGGTGTTGCAGAGGCGGAGCGGATCGCGGGTGGCGCGATGGATGTGCTGGTCAACAATGCGGGCATCGGGATTTCCTCACCCGTCGAGGTGCAGGACATGGAAGCCACGCAGCTGATTTTCGACACCAATGTCTTCGGCTGCCACCGCATGGCCCGCGCCGTCCTCCCCGGCATGCGCGAGCGCGGCTCGGGATTGATCGTGCCGATTTCCAGCCAGCTCGGCCGGGTCATCGTGCCGAACGCGGGTCACTACTCCGCGACGAAGTTCGCGCTGGAGGCGATGAGCGAGCAGCTGGCTTACGAGCTGGTACCGCATGGCATCGAAGTGGCGATCATCGAGCCCGGCGGCTATCCGACCAAAGTCTGGGTGAACCGCAACATCTATTCGGCCCAGCTCAAGGAACGCGCCGAGGACATTCACACCAGCGGCTATCCGCAGGTGGTCGCGCGTATGGGAGAAGAAGACGGCTCCACCCGCAACGCGGATCCGATGGATGTGCCCAATGCCATTGCCGCGATCATCGCCATGCCGCCGGGCACCCGCCCGCTCCGCACGCCGGTCCATCCCGGTCCGAAGCCCCAGATCCCGATCAACGAGGTAACCGCGAAGGTGCAGGTCGGCTGGCTCGGCGAGAGCGGTTACGGCCCCTGGATCAAGGCCGTCCATAACGTCTGACGCTCTGGCATTCCTGCGGCGGCGGCGCTAAGGGCGCGGCCAAACCTAGTTTTCCGGAGTCATCAATGGGTTTCCGCTGTGGGATCGTCGGCCTGCCGAATGTCGGCAAGTCCACCCTTTTCAACGCCCTTACCGAAACGCAGGCCGCGCAGGCTGCGAACTATCCCTTCTGCACGATCGAGCCAAATGTCGGCCAGGTCGCGGTGCCGGACGAGCGGCTGGACAAGATTGCGGGCATCGCGAAATCGGCCAAGGTCGTGCCGACCCAGCTGGCCTTCGTCGATATCGCCGGCCTTGTGAAAGGCGCGAGCCAGGGCGAAGGGCTCGGTAACCAGTTCCTCGGCAATATCCGCGAGGTGGATGCCATCGTCCACGTGCTGCGCTGCTTCGAGGATGACGACATCCAGCACGTCTCGAACAAGGTCGATCCGATCGCCGATGCCGAAGTGGTCGAGACCGAGCTGATGCTGTCCGACCTCGAAAGCCTGGAGAAGCGCGTGCCCGCAGCGGCCAAGCGCGCAACGGGCGGGGACAAGGAAGCGAAGATCATGGCCAGCGTGCTTGGCCAGGCGCTCGATCTGCTGCGCGACGGCAAACCGGCGCGCCTCACCCAGCCCAAGGACGATGAAGAAGCGCGCATGTTCCGCCAGGCGCAGCTGCTGACTGCGAAGCCGGTGCTCTATGTCTGCAATGTCGCCGAAGAGGACGCGGCCAAGGGCAATGCCTTGTCCGACCTCGTGTTCGAAAAGGCCAAGGCAGAAGGCGCCGAAGCTGTCGTCGTGTCCGCTGCCATCGAGAGCGAGCTGGTCGCCATGCCGCAGGAAGACCGTACGGAATATCTCGCCGAGCTGGGTCTTGACGAGTCCGGCCTTAGCCGTGTCATTCGCGCTGGCTACAAGCTGCTCGGCCTCAAGACCTTCTTCACTGCGGGCCCCAAGGAATCGCGCGCGTGGACCTTTCCCGACGGCGCGAAGGCGCCGCAGGCGGCGGGCGAAATCCACACCGATTTCGAGCGCGGGTTTATTCGCGCCGAAACAATTGCCTACGATGACTACGTCGCTCTCGGCGGCGAAAGCGGTGCCAAGGAAGCAGGCAAACTTCGCCAAGAAGGCAAGGAATATATCGTTCAGGATGGCGACGTGATGCTGTTCAAGTTCAACGTCTGAGGTGAAAGCCATGAACCGGATTGCCGCCGCACTGGCGTTAGGTTTTGCCGCCACGCTGGGCGGCTGTGCGACCAATGCCGATGCTCCGCCGGTTGTCACAGCGGAGGTGGAGCAGCGCGAGCCGGTCACCATTCTGATCTCCATCGACGGCTTCCACCCGGACTATCTCTATCGCGGGCTCACGCCGACCCTGTCCGGCCTCGCCGAAAATGGCGCGACAGCATCGATGCAGTCGTCTTTTCCTACCAAGACCTTCCCCAATCACTGGACGCTGGTCACCGGGCTGGTGCCCGATCACCACGGCATCACCGCCAACCGGATGGAAGACCCCGAGCGGCCGGATGAGGCCTTCGGCATGTCGAATGTCGATCCATGGTGGTGGGCCGATGCGCGGCCGATCTGGGTCGATGCCGAAGAGGCCGGTATCCGCAGCGCGGCGATGTTCTGGCCAGGCTCTGCCGTGCCTTGGGGTGGCACGGCGAAGCGTTTCGGCCCGGTGGACGACGGGGTACTGCCGAGCGACTGGCAGGCCTTCAGCATGCAGGTCGGCAATACGCAGCGCGTCAACAGCGTGCTGGATTGGCTGCGTCGTCCGGCGGATATCCGCCCGGAGTTCGTGACGCTCTATTTCGACACCATCGATACCGCCGGCCACGATGTCGGCCCGCAAGGCGAAGAGCTCGATGTCGCCTTGCGCGAAATCGACCGGCACATTGCCGATCTGGTCGCGGGCCTGGAGCAACTGGCGCAGCCGACAAACCTTGTCATCGTGTCCGACCACGGCATGGCACCAACCGGCTCGGAGCGGATGATCGGGCTCGACACGATCGTCGATCCCTCGCTCTATCGCCTCGTCGAGGGCGGTGCCTATGCCACCTTCGAGCCGACCGACGGCAACCGCGCCGCGTTCGAGACGGCTATCCTCGCCGAACACGAGAACATGGAATGCTGGCGCAAGGAGAACATTCCGACGCGGTTCGAGTACGGCACGCATCGCCGAATCCCGCCGTATTTCTGCCTTGCGGAAACGGGCTGGACGATTGCGCCGACCGTATCCGACAATAAATGGTCGGGCGGGTCGCACGGATACGATCCCGCCGCGCCGGAAATGGCATCGCTCTTCATCGCGCATGGTCCGGCCTTTCGCACCGGGGTCGCCCTGCCCTCGTTCCGGAACACATCGGTAGAGCCGCTACTGCGCGAGCTGATCGGCCTGCCTCCCCGCAGCCGGACCGACGGATCGCTCGATCCCCTGCGGCCTGCCCTCGACCGATAGTTATGGAACGGATTTCGACTGCGCCACGTTAGCCCCCTGAACAACAGGGAGCATCGACGTGGTCGACAAGTCAGAAAAATTCAATTGGTTGGTGCGCGTAGGCTATTTCAGCCGCGCGATCCTCTATTTCGTCCTTGGCCTGATCGCGCTGACCAGCGCCCAAAAAATCGCCGAGGGTACCGACGGTACATTCCGCGCGATCCAGGAATTCCCGCTCGGCACTGCGATCCTGTGGATCATGGTCGTCGGCCTGATCGCCTACGCGCTGTTCCGTTTCTGCTCCTTGTTCTTCGATATCGAGAACAACGGCTCCGACGCCAACGGGTGGGGCAAGCGCATCGGCCATGCCGGTAGCGGCGTCGCACACCTTGCACTCGCATACTCGGCTTATAAGTTCGCCACCAGCGATACGGGCGGTTCGTCCGGAAGTGGCGGTGGCGGCGCGCAAGAAGCGGCTTCCGGCGTCCTCGGCTTCGAATTTGGCGGCATCGTGCTCGGCCTGCTCGGCATCGCGCTGTTCGTCGCAGCGTTCCACCAGGCGAAAAAGGGCATCACCGGCAGCTTCATGCACCGCATCAGCGCACAGGCTCCCGATTTCACCCGCTGGCTCGGCGGAGCGGGCTTCCTCGCCCGCACCGTAGTCTACACCGTGATCGGCTGGTCGCTGTTCCAGGCAGGCTTCATGTCGGGTGGCGCGGACCAGATCAAGACGCTGGGCGACGCGGTTGCCAGCTTGGCGGGTGACGGGTTCGTCTTCACGCTGACCGCGATCGGCCTGCTGCTCTTCGGTCTCTTCAGCCTCGTGCTTGCGCGCTATCGGATCATTCCCGATCTCGACTCCGATGCCGGCGTGCCGAAGTTCCGCGCCTGAGTTGAAAGATACCCCTTGGGGGTATATGTCTAGAGGATGACCAAGACCGCGAAACTCTACCGCATGGTGATGGACGAGCATGTCTGTCCCTATGGCACCAAGTCGAAATGGCTGCTGGAACGAGAGGGTTTCGCGGTCGAGGATCATCACCTTACCACACGCGAGGAAACCGACGCGTTCAAAGAGGAATACGGCGTCCAGACGACGCCGCAGACCATCATCGATGGCGAGCGGCTCGGGGGCTATACCGACCTCCGCAAGCATTTCGGCTATGACAGGAAGGACGAGAGCGGGAAAAGTTATACGCCCGTTCTCGCCGTCTTCGGGGTCGGCGCGGCCCTTGCGGTCGCGCTGAGCCTCTTTGTCTACCAGGCGCCCCTCACCATCCGCACCGTCGAATGGTTCGTCGCCTTTTCGATGGCGATGCTGGCGATGCTCAAGCTGCAGGACGTCGAGCAGTTCTCTACCATGTTCGTCGGCTACGACCTGCTTGGCCAGCGCTGGGTGCCCTATGCCTACGCCTACCCATTTCTCGAGGCGTCCGCGGCGGTTTTGATGGCCGGGCGCATATTGCCATGGATTTCGATACCGGTGGCGCTGACAATCGGCACGATCGGCGCAGTCAGCGTTTTCTACGCGGTTTATATCCAGAAGCGCGACATCAAATGCGCCTGCGTGGGCGGATCGGGCAATGTCCCGCTCGGCTTCATTTCGCTCAGCGAGAACCTCGCCATGATCGGCATGGGGGTTTGGATGTTGCTTCGCCCCGCGCTCTGATCCATCTACACGGGATGATCTATTTCGAAGATATCGAAGTCGGCAGCCGCCAGTCTTTCGGCCGGTACGAAGTCACCCGCGAAGAGGTGCTGGAATTCGCCGGCAAATACGACCCGCAGCCCTTCCACCTCGACGAGGAAGTTGCAGCGCAAACCCATTTCGGGCGTATTTCGGCGAGTGGCTGGCATACCTGCGCCATGACCATGGCCATAATGGTCAAGAACATGACCGCCAACAAGCAGGCCGGGCTCGGCTCACCCGGTGTCGATCAGCTCCGCTGGAAAAAGCCCGTCTATCCCGGCGATACTCTTCGCTGCGAAAGCGAGATACTCGAAAAGCGCCGGAGCAAATCGCGCCGTGAAATGGGTATCTTCAAGAGCCGGACGACGACCTTCAACCAGCATGACGAACCTGTGCTCGAAATGATCAGCAACGGTCTCATCCGGGTGCGCGACGAAGACGCGCCGATCGAGGACTAGTTCATGCGCCGCACTGCACGATGCCGGTGGATTGGTAGACTACGCCGCCATACTGGTCTTCGACCGTAAGTTCCCCGGAGTAGTCGCTGGTTTCCATCCCGCTTGGCGCCTCGCTGGCATCGTCGACTTCGAGCGAGAAGGAATAGGCTTTCCCGTCATATCTCGAGCGGGCGAGATAGGGCAATTCCCTGCTTCCCGAGTCTGCCGCGAACGTCAGTATCTCGCCCTTCCGCTTGAGATAGCCTTCTTCCGCCATCGCGATTGCCACGGCACCCATTCCGCCGCCGTCGGGAGCGAAGTTGCATCCAGCGCCATAGAGGTCATTCGCTTCGATATCGGGATAACCGATTGTCTCCAGCACCAGCGTTTCCGGTGCCGGTGTCCGGTTTGCCTCAACCTCGGCAACGGCTGCCCGGCGTTCCTCCTCGCTCGGCTCGCCCGAACAGGCTGCCAAAGCCAGCACGGCCAGGGAAATTGCAATCCGCATCAATGCCTCCCGAAGAGTTTCTCGACGTCATCCATCGACAGTTTCACCCATGTCGGCCGCCCGTGGTTGCACTGTCCTGAACGGGGAGTGCGCTCCATTTCGCGCAGCAGCGCGTTCATCTCGTCGACCCGCAATGTGCGCCCCGCCCTCACCGAGCCATAACAAGCCATCGTCGCGAGGACGAGATCGAGCTTCTCGCCGAGCAGTAGCGCTTCCCCGTTGAGTGCCAGATCGTCGTCGATATCGCGCAGCAGTTTCTCCGGATCGGTCCGGGCGATGGCATGCGGCATGGAGCGCACCAGCATTGCGGACGGCCCGAAACGCTCTATGCCGAGGCCGAGTTCGGCGAGCTTCGGCGCGGCGCCTTCGAGCCGGTCGCAGGCGGTTTCTTCCAGCTCGACCACTTCGGGAATGAGCAGCGCCTGCTCGCGTTTCACTGCGTCCTCCGCGCCCGCAGCGCGCAGCCGCTCCAGCACGAGGCGTTCGTGTGCCGCATGCTGGTCGACCAGCACGAGCCCGTCCTGTGCCTCGGCGACGATATAGGTGTTGGCCACCTGTCCCCGGGCGATGCCGAGCGGATAGTCCCTGTCCTCCTCCGCGACCGGCTGCGCCTCTTCCGCCCGGCCCCGCGGTGCAGCCATCACATCGGTTTCCATGCCTCGCCAAGCGGCATCTGGCTCCGAAACGTGCGAGGGCGATGGGCCGGTCCAGTCGCGGCCCGAAAAGATCGAGCGAAGTGCGGGCGATGGCTCTTCGCGCGCGGGTTCGGCCTGCCAGCGTCCCATGGCCGTGGCATCGGGGCTTTGCGCGCTGCGCTTGTCGCCGGTCGCAAGTGCCTGTCGCAAGCCCGACACGATGAAGCCGCGCACACCCTGCGCATCGCGGAAACGGACCTCGGTCTTGGCCGGGTGGACGTTCACGTCGACATCCTCGGCCGGAACGTCGAGGAACAGCGCAAGCACGGCGTGGCGGTCGCGCGCGAGCATATCGGCATAGGCCCCCCGTACCGCGCCGGTCAGCAGCCGATCCTTCACGGGACGGCCGTTGACGAACAGGTACTGGTGATCGGCGACACCGCGATTGTAGGTCGGCAGGCCTGCAACGCCGGTCAGCCGCATTGCGCCCCGCTCCATATCGAGCAGCACGCCATTGTCCTTCAATTCGCGCGCGACGATCTGGGCGACCCGGTCCTGCGGCGTTTCTCCGCCCTGCAGTGCAAGGATACGGCGGTCGCCATGATCGAGGGTGAAGGCAATGTCCGGGCGCGCCATCGCCAATCGCTGCACCACATCCTTGCACGCGGCGTATTCGCTGCGGGGGGTCCGCAGGAACTTGCGCCGCGCAGGGACCTTGCCGAACAGGTTCTCGACCCGAACGCGGGTGCCGGGCGGAAGCGCCGCGGGCCCCTCGGCCGTCGTCTCGCCATGGTCGACGACCCTCTTCCAGCCAGATTCCGCACCCTGCGGCCGACTTTCCAGCGTGAAGCGTGCGACACTGGCGATGCTGGGCAAAGCTTCGCCGCGGAACCCCAATGTCATCACCTGCTCGATCGCCTCGTCAGGCAGCTTCGACGTCGCGTGCCGTTCCAGCGCGAGGCTCATCTCGTCCGCCGACATGCCGCAGCCATCGTCGGTGACCTCGAGGCTCGCCAGCCCGCCTTCGACCAGTTTCACCGCAATCCGGCTTGCACCGGAATCGATCGCATTCTCGACCAGTTCCTTGAGCGCGGAGGACGGCCGCTCCACCACTTCGCCCGCAGCGATGCGATTGACCAGAGCGTCGGGAAGGCGGCGTATTTGCGGCATTTGCGAATTGTAGCGATGAACGGGCGCGAATCCGAGATCGAGTGAGCGAGTTTCCACCGCTCGCCAAGCGGAAATTTTTGGCCTTTTGCGCATTGTATCGCTAAAGAGCGCGCCATCCCTGTCCTCCGGGTCGATGCAGCACTCGCTTGCCGCTCTGCACCAACCCAAGATCAAACGGAAAAACGAATTAAAATGGGCTTCTGGAACAACCTCTTCAAATTCGGCGTGCAGAACATGGCGATCGACCTCGGCACCGCCAACACGTTGGTCTATGTCCAGGATCAGGGCATCGTGCTGAACGAGCCGAGCGTGGTCGCGCTGGAAACGATCAATGGCCAGAAGCGCGTGAAAGCCGTCGGCGACGACGCCAAGATGATGATGGGCAAGACGCCCGACAGCATCGAAGCGATCCGCCCGCTGCGCGATGGCGTGATTGCCGATCTCGACGTCGCCGAAGAGATGATCAAGCACTTCATCCGCAAGGTGAACGGCCGCAAGAGCCTGATGCGCTATCCCGAGATCACCATCTGCGTGCCCTCGGGTTCGACCAGTGTGGAGCGCCGCGCGATCCGCGATGCGGCCTCGAATGCAGGCGCCAGCCAGGTCTATCTGATCCTTGAGCCGATGGCTGCGGCGATCGGTGCCGACATGCCCGTAACCGAGCCGGTCGGCAGCATGGTCGTCGATATCGGTGGCGGCACGACCGAAGTCGCCGTTCTCTCGCTGCGCGGTCTCGCCTATACCACTTCGGTCCGTACTGGCGGCGACAAGATGGACGAGGCGATCGTCTCCTATGTCCGCCGACACCACAATCTGCTCATCGGCGACAGCACGGCAGAGCGGATCAAGAAGGATTACGGCGTCGCCCGCGCACCCGAGGACGGCGTCGGGGAGAGCATCACGATCAAGGGCCGCGATCTCGTCAATGGCGTGCCGAAAGAGATCACGATCAACCAGGGCCACGTCGCAGAGGCGCTGAACGAACCCATCGGCGCGATCGTCGAAGGGGTCCGCATCGCTTTGGAAAACACTGCGCCGGAACTGGCAGCCGATATCGTCGACCAAGGCATCGTGCTCACTGGCGGCGGCGCGCTGATCGGCGGGCTGGATGAGTATCTGCGCGAGGAAACCGGCCTGCCGGTGACCATCGCCGAGGATCCGCTGTCCTGTGTCGCGCTCGGCACCGGGCGAGCGATGGAGGATCCGATCTATCGCGGCGTCCTGATGACGGCGTAAGGGGACTGCATATGGCGCCGACAGGCCAGCGGCGCTCGGGCTATTCGCGAAGGGCGCAGTACAATCTCTTCACCGGCTATATCATCGCCGGGATCGGTGCCCTGATCGGTGCCGTGCTGCTGCTGCTGTCCTTCTTCCAGCCCCACCTGTTCGGCGGACTACGAGGCGCGGCGACCGATGGCGTCTCTCCGGCGACCGAGACTTCCGCCACGGTGCGCACGGGCAGCAAGAGCATTTGGGATTCGATCAGCGGATACTACCGCGCGGGGTCCAAGAATGCCGAGCTCAAGCGCGAAATGGAAATTGCCCGTATCCGCCTGGCCGAAGCGCAAGCGGTCGAACAGGAAAACCTTCGCTTGAAGGCTCTGCTGGGGCTGCGGGAAGAAGACGTCGAGCCCGTCGCCGTGACGCGGCTGGTCGGCTCGACGGCTTCGAGCACCCGGCGCTTCGCCTATGTCGGTGCAGGCAGCGACCAAGGGGTCGAGGTCGGAATGCCGATCCGCTCGCCGCGCGGCGTCGTCGGGCGCGTGCTTGAGACCGGCAGCGAGAGCGCCCGCATCCTGCTGCTGACCGATACCGAAAGCGTCCTGCCTGTCCGCCGCGCGCGCGATGAGGTCGTGGCTTTTGCCGAGGGTCGCGGTGATGGACTGCTGCGCATCCGGCTGATCAACCTTGGCATCAACCCGCTCGAAAAAGGCGACTTGTTCGTGACGAGCGGCGCAGGCGGATATTATCGCCCGGGTGCTGCCGTCGCGATCCTCGTGGAGAAGACCGACGACGGAGGTCTCGCCCGCATGGTCAGCGATCCGGCGGCGACCGACTTCGTCTCCATCGATCCGATATTCGAGCCGGAAGCTGCTCTGGCAGTCGACACGCCGACCGAGACGGAGCTGTCCGACTAATGGAGCGGATCGACCCGCGTGCGCGCAGCGACGCCTACGGCAACCGCATCAATCGCTCGCATTCGACGTTTCTCGCGACGGTCGTGCCGTGGGGATCGATCCTCCTCGCCTCGATCCTGCCGCTGTTCCCGATAGCATCCGCGCTGCCGCTCCTGCCACCGCTCGGCTTTCTCCTTCTGCTGGGGTGGCGGCTCGTCCGCCCTGGCCTTCTGCCGGTGTGGGCCGGCATTCCGCTCGGCCTGTTCGACGATCTTTTCAGCGGCCAGCCCTTCGGCTTCGCCATCATGACCTGGTCGCTCGCCCTGATCGGGATCGAGATCCTCGAAGGTAGGTTGCCGTGGCGCGCCTTCTGGCAGGACTGGTTCACCGCTGGTATAGTCGTCGGCGTGTATCTGATTGTTGGCTGGCTGCTATCCGGCGCCACACCCAACATTCATTCGCTTATCGCTCTCGTGCCGCAACTCGTGCTTTCCATCCTGCTCTTCCCCATCCTCTCCCGCATCATCGCGCGGCTCGATCGTTTCCGGCTGCATCGCTGGAGGACGATCTGATGGGACTGCGGAACCGTAACAAGCGGCGCGATATCGTCAGCCAGACCACGCTGGACAATGCTTTCGACCGCCGCACTTTCACCATCGGCACGGCGATGGGCGGGCTCGGCGTCCTGCTCGCTGCACGCATGGGCTATATCGCCATTGCCGAGAACGAGAAATACGAACTCGAAAGCGAGAGCAATCGCGTCAATCTGTCACTGATCCCGCCGCGGCGGGGCTGGCTGCTCGATCGCAACGGTGCGCCGCTGGCCTCCAACCGCGCCGACTTCCGCGTCGACATTATCCCGGAGCGCACGCGCGATCCGGACCGGACGGTTGCGGTCCTCACCGACATACTCGAGCTCGACGAGAACCAATCCGCCGACGTCCTCAAACGGATCGAGGACTCACCCGGTTTTCAGCCCGTCGAAGTCGCCTCCGGCCTCAAATACGATCAGTTCGCCGCAGTCAGCGTGCGCTTGCCCGACCTTCCCGGTGTCGTGCCGCAGCGCGGCTTCTCGCGCTTCTACCCGACCGGTCCATCGGTCGGGCACCTGATCGGCTATGTCGGGCCCGCCAATGCCGAGGAGTACGAAGAGCAGGACCGCAACCCGCTGCTGATTACGCCTGGCTACAAGATCGGTAAGGACGCGCTGGAACAGCAGTTCGAGCTGGATCTGCGCGGCGTCCCCGGAGCGCGGCGGGTCGAGGTTACGGCATCGGGCCGTATCGTTCGCGACCTGGAAACGCGCGAGGATATTCAAGGCGATCCTGTTCGCCTGACCATCGATGGTCCGCTGCAGGATTACGCCGCGCGGCGCATCGGCCTCGAAAGCGGGTCCTGCGTGGTCATGGACTGCGAGACCGGCGACGTGCTGTGCATGTCCTCCATGCCGAGCTTCGATCCGAACAGCTTCTCGCAAGGGATCGGCCGCGTGGAATATGCCATGCTGCGTGAGGACGAGCGCGTGCCGCTGCGCAACAAGGTGCTGAAGGGGCTTTACCCGCCCGGTTCGACAGTCAAGCCGATGCATTGCATGGCCTTCCTCGATGCAGGCGTGAAGCCGGAAGAAACCATTATCTGTGGCGGCGGCCGGCGCATCGGCAACCGCTTCTTCAATTGCTGGAGCAATCACGGTTCGGTCGACATGGCCAAAGCCATCTACCAGAGCTGCGACAGCTATTTCTACCACTTCGCCCAGCAGGTCGGTTTCGACCATGTGGCGAAATGGGCGCACAAGATGGGTTTAGGCGAGGAATTTCCCCTGCCCGTAACCAGCCAGTTCTACGGCACCGTGCCCGACCCGGCGTGGAAGAAGAAGAAGTTCGATCAGGATTGGCAGCCGTACGATACAGTCAACTCGTCCATCGGCCAGGGCTACTATCTGACCAACCCTCTGCAGCTCGCCGTCATGAGCGCGCGCCTCGCCACCGGCAACAGGGTCATGCCGCGCCTGCGCCTGACCGATGAAAAACCGAAGTTCGAGCATTTCGACTTCAGCCCCGAAGAGATCGGATACGTCCGCCAGGCGATGAGCGACACGGTCAACGGACCCGGGACGGCAGGCCGCGCCCGCCTGCCGTTCGACGACATTCTCATGGCCGGGAAAACCGGTACGGCGCAGGTGGTTTCGCTGAGCATTTCGGACGGCAAGACCGGTCCTTGGAAATATCGCGATCACGGCCTGTTCGTGTTCTTCGCACCCTTCGACAAGCCGAAATACGCCGGCGCCGTGGTAATCGAACACGGCGGCGGATCGGGCTCGGCTTACCCCATTGCGCGGGACGTCATGACCTTCATGTTCGATCCGGCGAAGGGCATGGAGGCCCTGCGCCCGCTCGAGGAGCAATGGGGCGGAACGGCACAACAGCGCCTCAATCAAAAATATCGCGCCTACGCGGCGGCCGCCGGCGAAGCGGTTCCGCCGGTGCCCGAGCGCGACGAGGATATCTTCGACCAGGTAGAGGCCGAAGCGCGCGTGGCTGCTCGGCAACCCGAAGCGATTGCCGAGGATGCCAGCCCGTCCCGCGTCGATACCCGCTCCGCCGAAGAGGTCTCCGAAGACACCAACTCGGCGAGGCCGACTTCGTCCGGATCGACCACGCAGGCCACCTCGGCGGACGATCCGGAGTGAGCCGAATTGTCCCCGATCCGATAGCCCGACAGCCATGGCGGATGCTGTTTCCGCTGTTCGTCCTGATCGGATTCGGTGCGCTCGTGCTGTTTTCGGCGGCGGGAGGGTCTTGGGACCCCTATGCCTCCTCGCATGTGATCCGCTTCCTCGTATTCCTGCCGATGGCTTTCGTCATCAGCATGTTCAGCCGGGAGCTGGCGCAGTTCTTTGCCTTCCCCATCTACATCGTGATCATCGTCATGCTGATGGCGGTGGAGGCGATCGGCTTCGTGGGCGGGGGCAGCCAGCGCTGGCTCGATCTCGGCTTCATACAATTACAGCCGTCGGAGCTGATGAAACCGGGGCTGGTCCTCGTCCTTGCGCGGTTTTACGCCAACCTGCCCATCGGCTTGATTCCGACCTGGCGATCGGTGGTGCCTGCCGCAGCCTTGATCGGCACTCCGGTGGCGCTGGTCCTGCTGCAACCGGATCTCGGCACCTCGTTGGCGCTGGCCTTCGGCGGCGCAGTCGTCATGTTCGTTGCGGGCCTGCCGTTACGCTGGTTTCTCGCTGCTGGAGCGGCGGCGGCCGTGCTAGCGCCGATCGCCTTCTTCTTCGGCCTTCAACCCTACCAGCAGCGCCGCGTTTTTACCTTCCTCGATCCGGAAAGCGATCCGCTGGGCGATGGTTACCACATCACCCAGTCCAAAATCGCGATTGGATCGGGCGGGCTGAGCGGCAAGGGCTTCAACGAAGGCTCGCAGAGCCACCTCAACTACCTGCCCGAACCACAGACCGACTTCATCTTTTCGACCATGGCGGAAGAATGGGGGTTCATCGGCGGTCTCGTCGTGATCGGCGCTTTCGCCATGATTTTGGGTTGGGGCCTGAAGACAGCGCGCGAAAGCCAGGACCGGTTCGCCAAGCTGCTGGCCACCGGCATGACGGCGACGATCTTCTTCTACGTCGCGATCAACCTCATGATGGTGATGGGTCTAGCGCCCGTTGTGGGTATCCCCCTGCCCTTCATGAGCCATGGCGGCAGCTCGATGATGACGAATATGATATGCATCGGATCGCTGATGATGGTCGCCCGCTGGAACCGCCGTGCCCCGCGCACCGGCCTGATCTCCTGAGCGCATCTGCGCCCGACGGAAAAACCCCTTTCAATCGCGAGCAAGCCAGCTATATGAGCGCCTCCCCGATTCGGGACGCCCATTCACGGGCGAGCGGCAAGCCGCAGTGTGGACGCATAGCTCAGTTGGTAGAGCAGCTGACTCTTAATCAGCGGGTCCTAGGTTCGAGCCCTAGTGCGTCCACCATTTCCTTCATTTCGTACCAGGTCATTTGCCCGACACAGGCGAAATGTGCCTCGGACACACATGCAATGTGATGTCCGTGTTTGACATCACATTGCGATGTGATAGTTAGCCGCACTATGAACACTATCGAAAAAGTTCGCTCGCTCGTTTCGCAAGGTCTCATGACCCGCGCCGGTCTCGCCCGCGCATCCGGGCTGCATGCCAACACGCTGCGCGACTGCGCCGAGGATGGTTGGAACCCGACTGCAGATACACTTGCGAAACTCGAAGCTTTCCTAGAAGCGAACGACGAAACGCCGGTGATCGTCGGGGCCGAGGAAATCATCAACGAAGCACGCAACGGCCGCATGTACATCCTTGTCGACGACGAGGATCGCGAGAACGAGGGCGATCTCATAATCCCCGCGCAAATGGCGACGCCCGATGCGATCAATTTCATGGCGACCCACGGCCGCGGGCTGATCTGCCTGGCGCTCGACCGCAAGCGAGTCGAGGCGCTCGGCCTCGAACCGATGAGCCGCGACAATCGGGAGAGTATGCAGACCGCCTTTACTACCTCGATCGAGGCGAAGACCGGCGTCACTACCGGGATCAGCGCCGCAGACCGCGCGCGGACCGTGTCGGTCGCGATCGATGCGAGCAAGGGGCCGGACGACATCGTCACTCCGGGCCATGTTTTCCCCCTCGCCGCGCGCGACGGCGGCGTTCTGGTTCGGGCAGGTCATACCGAAGCGGCAGTCGATATTTCGCGCCTTGCGGGTCTCAATCCGGCAGGCGTGAT
Organism: Erythrobacter sp.; assembly: GCA_029937545.1. GTDB lineage: Bacteria > Pseudomonadota > Alphaproteobacteria > Sphingomonadales > Sphingomonadaceae > Qipengyuania. The sequence continues at coordinate 48,569 of JAPYPR010000004.1, forward strand.
TTGCGAGATCATGAACGAGGACGGCACCATGGCCCGCCTCGACGACCTCGTCACGTTCGCGCGCAAGCACGACATGAAGATCGGCACGATCCGCGACCTCATCGAATATCGCATGCGCAACGACCACCTCGTCGAACGCGTTGCCGAAGACAATTTCGAGTCCGACTATGGCGGCGCATGGCGCATGATGACCTATCGTAACACGGTCGACGGCAGCGAGAGCTATGTCCTGCAGAAGGGTGAGGTGAAGTCCGGCGAACCCACCCTCGCCCGCGTGCACCCAATCTCGATCTTCGACGACGTGCTCGGCAAGCCGGGTGCCCGCAAGCGGACCTTGCAACGGGCGATGCAGGCGGTCGGCGATCATGGCGCGGGCGTGATCGTAATCATCACGGGCCGTCCGGCGAGCGGCTATGGCGAGAGCGAGGCGGAGCGCAACGTCGGCATCGGCTCGCAGATCCTGGCGGACCTCGGCATCGAGGACATGATCCTGCTCAGCAATTCGCAGCCCAATGTCGTGGCGATCGAAGGCTATGGCCTCAACATCGTCGACCACCGTCCGATTCCGGAGTGATTCCATGGCCAAGTTCCTGATCGTCGAAGCACGTTTCTACGACCATCTCAACGACATGCTGATCGATGGCGCGCGCGAGGCGCTGGCAGCGCAGGACCACGAGGCCGAAGTGCTCACCGTGCCCGGCGCACTGGAAGTGCCCGGCGCGATCTCGATAGCCGCAGACAGCGGTCTGTATGACGGCTTCGTCGCAATCGGCGTCGTGATTCGCGGCGAGACCTATCATTTCGAGATTGTCGCAGGCGAAAGCGCACGCGGGATCATGGCGTTGACCATGGATGGCATCGCGATCGGCAACGGCATCCTGACGGTCGAGAACGAAGAGCAGGCGCTGGTACGCGCCGATCCTAAGCAAAAGAACAAAGGCGGCGAAGCGGCCAAGGCTGCACTGGCGCTGCTCGAATTGCAGGGGCGCCTCGCCGGCTGACAAGATGCTCCAAATCGCCGCCCCGATGATGATCTCGTCAGGCGCGATCCATGCGGTGGTGAATGCCGTCCTCAAATCAGGCGACGACAAACTCGCTGGCCGGGCGCTTATCGACCTGAGTGGCGGCTTGCTGGTGCTGCCGGCCATCTTTTTCTTCCCTCCGCCTCATGGTGCGTGGGGCTGGCTGCTGGGATCGCTGATCGTCCATGCCGTCTATTTCCTCGCGCTGGTGCGGGCGTTCGAGGTCGCGGACATGAGCGGGACCTATCCGGTCATGCGGGGCACGGCACCGGTCTTTGCTGCCTTCGGCGCGGTGGTGTTCCTGGGCGACGCGATCACTCTTCCGGGCGCAATCGGCATGGGACTGGTCACGAGCGGAATCCTGCTCAGCGCGATCGGGCGTAACTTGACGCAGGAGGCGCTGGGCTATTCTCTGCTCACCGCCTCTCGGTGGCAACCTACACCGTGCTCGACGCGGGCGGCGTCCGGAACGTGCCCACGCCCTTCTCCTACATCGCCTGGGCGTTTTTCGTGCTGGGAGCAGTCATCGGCGGAGCCTTCGGGGCATGGCGCGGGCGCGCCTTCATCGGATACGCGCATCGCAACTGGAAAATCTGTGTCGCGGCCGGAACGGCAGGCGTCGTCAGCTATGGTCTGGCAATGCTGGCCTATTCGGTCGGAGAATTGCCGCGCCTAGCCCCCTTGCGAGAGAGCTCTATCCTGTTCGCGCTGTTCATCGCGACGCTAATTCTCGGCGAGCGGCCGGACGGCTCAAGATCGCCGGCGGGATCGTGATTTTCGGCGGCTTGGTGGTGCTCTTGCTCTCTCGCTAGCTAGCCCCGTCGAGAAATTCGCCGAGGCCGAGCGGTGAAAACGGCCCGCTGATGAGCTGCTCGATATCCTCGCGCTCCGCTTTCAGGGGGCCGGGATGGAGACGGTGCCCCCAATCGGGATCGGTTTATCCCAGTCCCCGCATCTGGAAGCGCGACAGCGGCTCGAGCGTCACCTGCTCCGGCGCGCCGGGCACGGCTAGGCTGACAATCGTTTAGCCGGATGGCGCGTTAGGCCCCGATCCTGCCGAAACAGCCTGCACCGGCATAAACCGCGCTATCGCCGAGCTCTTCCTCGATCCGGATGAGCTGGTTGTATTTCGCAAGGCGGTCCGAGCGGGCCAGTGAGCCCGTCTTGATCTGCCCGCAATTGGTCGCGACCGCGAGGTCGGCGATGGTCGCATCCTCAGTTTCGCCGGAGCGGTGCGACATGACGGCGGTGTACCCGGCGCGATTGGCAATGCTGACCGCGTCGAGCGTTTCGGACAGCGTGCCGATCTGGTTGACCTTGACCAGCAGCGAATTGGCCAGACCGCGCTCGATACCGTCCGAGAGGCGCGCCGGGTTGGTCACGAAGAGGTCGTCCCCGACAAGCTGGACCGACCCGCCGATCAGGTCGGTCAGCGCTTTCCAGCCTTCGAAATCGTCTTCGCCCATGCCGTCTTCAATCGAGCGGATTGGATAATCGACGCACAGCTTGGCGAGGTATTCGGCCATTTCTTCGCCCGAGAGAGAGAGGTTCTCTCCCGTAATCTGGTATTTCCCGTCGCGATAGAATTCGGTCGAAGCGCAATCGAGCGCCAATGCCATTTCTTCACCCGGAGTGAAACCAGCCTGCTCGATCGACGCCATGATGAAATCGAGCGCATCGCGCGTGCTCGCAAGATCGGGCGCGAACCCGCCCTCGTCACCGACCGATGTCGCCAGACCTTTTTCGTGCAGTTTCTTCTTCAGCGTATGGAAGACTTCGGCGCCCCAGCGGACCGCCTCGGCCAGGCTGACTGCGCCGACCGGCATGATCATGAATTCCTGAATGTCGATCGGATTGTCGGCGTGCTCGCCGCCATTGATGATGTTCATCATCGGCACCGGCAGGACATGCGCGGAAACGCCGCCGATATAGCTGTAAAGCGGCAGGCCGCGGGCATTGGCCGCGGCCTTGGCGACCCCCATGCTGGTGCCGAGGATCGCATTCGCTCCGATGCGACCCTTGTTGTCCGTTCCGTCGAGCGCGATCATGGCGCCGTCGATGTCGCGCTGGTCTTCCGCATCGAGGCCGAGGATGGCCTCGGCGATCTCGGTATTGGCAGCGTCGACCGCTTTCATCACACCCTTGCCAAGGTACCGGTCGTTGTCGCCGTCCCGAAGCTCCACCGCCTCGTGCGCGCCTGTCGACGCACCGCTGGGCACGGCCGCCCGGCCGAAACTGCCGTCTTCCAGAAGAATATCGACCTCGACCGTCGGGTTGCCCCGCGAGTCGAGAATTTCACGGGCGTGGAGGTCGATGATCGCGGTCATGAGTAGAAGCACTCCGGAGCTGAGGTGTTGTAATTCAGTAGTACACCCCCAGATGGGGACAGGCACGCGCTCTATTCGCCGGAACATCGGCGCGCAAGTTGCGTTGCACAATTGAACCCCCTCGCATCAGGAGCGTTGGGGGCTTGAAAACAATTGAGGGCAAGGACGACAGCAATGGCCAATACCGACGGAACCGGCGCACCGGAAAAGCGCAAGACACCCGCCAAGACGAAATCCACTGCCGCCAAGCCGCGCAAGACCGTGGCGAAGACGCCCGCAGCCAAGGAGACCACCCCCGTGACCAACACCGCAATCGATACCGCCGAACCGACCACCACCGACAACCGCACCGAAGCCAAGTCGCGCTTCAATGCCGCCCTCGAAGAAGCCAAGGCCGGAGCTGCCGCGCTAAAAGCAGAGGGCAAGGATCGCGCGGCGGCCTACCGCACCCAGGCCAAGGGCAAGGGCGACGATTGGGTGGCCGAAGCCAAGGGCTATGGCGACAATGCCAAGGTCAAGGGTCGCGAACTCGCCACGGAAGGCAAGGTTAAGGCCAGCGAAGGCATGCGCTCGCTCGGCCGGATGGTAAACGACAACGCCTATCAGGTCGATGAGAAGCTCGGCGCGAAGTATGGTGATTATGCCCGCACCGCGTCGAAGTCGCTCGACGATTACGCCGCGAAGCTCGACCAGAAGAGTGTCGACGACCTTGTCGACGACGGCCGCGAATTCGTTCGCCGGAGCCCCGGCAAGGCACTCGGCATCGCCGCAGTCGCCGGTTTCTTACTCTCGCGCCTGTTCGGCGGTCGCCGTTGATCGACGCATCAGGGGGTCTGCGATGAGGAATGACGAAGTTGAGCGAGGGACCGAGAGCTATCTCGGTCCACTCGACATACCGGACGATTACGAACCTTCCGAGCGAGAGCAGAAATCCGGCGAAGCTTCGCTGGTCGATGACGTCGTGGCATTGTTTTCCGACGGAAAGACCTACGCCGAAGCCGAGCTCGCTTTCCAGAAAAGCCGCGCAGGCTACACAGCCAACAGGGCCAAGGGCGCGATCGCCTTTGGCCTTGCTGCATTCGGGGTCTTCCACCTCGCACTGATAGCGGCGACTGTCGGCCTCGTCATCGCGCTCGTCCCACTGATCGGTCCATGGGGCGCAACTGCGGTTGTGACGCTCGCCCTCATTGTGATCGGCATCGTGCTACTGCGGATGCTGAAGGGCCGTGTCGACGATATTCGCACTGCTTTTTCTGAGGGCACAGAAGAATGACTCGCCGCGAAAGAATGCTCGAGGATCGCTACTTGCGCGATTCTGCGAAAGCCTTGTTGGAAGCCGATCTGGAGCATGTGAAAGCCGACTTGGCGCGCAAAGGTCTGGTCGCCCGCACATTCGACACTGTCAAGGACGGAGCCGTCGATCTTTACGAGGAAGCCGTAGACGCTGCCGAGGACAACAAGGGTGCGCTTGTCGCACTGGTCGCGGCGGTCGTCGTCTGGTTTGCCCGCAATCCCCTGCTCGACCTGTTCGGCCTCGGCGAGGGCGACGATGCGAGCGAGGATGACGCCGAACCGGCGGAACGATAAGCCTCGCGCAGCCGTTATATATCCGAACACACATTCGGAGATTTTCATGGCTGACACAGCAGAAACCAACAACGTCACCCCGATCAGTGCGGACAGCAAGCTGACCGACGAACAGAAGCGTGAGCAGCTTCGCGCGAAGATCGAAGCAGGAGAGAAGCGCAATGCCGAACGCAGCTTTGCCGACCAGGCGAAGGATATCGCGGACAGCGCCGTCGATTTTGCCAAGAAGCATCCGTTTGCCGTTGTCGGTGGTGCAATCGCCATCGGTCTCGCAATTGGCGCAATGACCCGTCCGGGGCGCAGGCTTGGTCGTCGTGGCGGTGCATTGGCCACGCTCGCACTTGATAGCGTTCTAGCCTACGGTGCCCGTGCGATGGATGGTGCAGCCAATGCCGCGGAATACGCCGGCGACCGTTTCGAGGACTTCGGTGACAGCGCCGCCACCACCGCCCGGGGCCTGCGTCGCGATGCGGCCTACCGAATGGACGTAGCCAACGATGCACTGCGCGCCAATTCGCGCAAGGCAAAGCGTGCCGGTTCGCGAAGCGCACGTTCGCTGAAGACTCGTTTCGGTTACTGACACCACCGATAGGTCACATATGCGGCGCGACGGGCTTGCCTGTCGCGCCGCTTTCGTTATTGGGCCGTGGCACTCGCCCTCCCCAACCGAGAAAGCCATCCCATGGAAGAAACCGAAGCCAAGCAAACGCTCTACCTCGTAATGGGTGGTCGCGTCACCGATCCGCGCTCCGAGACTTTTGCCGATCCGGAGAGCATCCATGTCGCCGGCGTGTTCAGCAATTATGACGCGGCGGTCGATGCCTGGCGGGCCAATGCGCAGCGGACGGTCGACGATGCCGAAATGAAATACGTCGTCGTCCACCTTCACAAGCTGCTCGACCCCGGCGCCTGAGCATCGGCGGGTGGCCTATGCGATCCGCCCCTACCGGGATGAAGATGCCGAGACGGTCGCCGCGGTATGCACCGCAGCCATAGAGGCGATCGGCCCCCGCGCCTATTCCGCCGAGGAGGTCGCTGCCTGGCGTGCACGCCATCCCGGGCCGCAACGCTATCGGGACCTCATCGCTAACGGCGCGGAGATCATAGTCGCAGCCAATGATCAGGACCGGCCTGTCGCCTATGCGCTACTGGAGCGCGAGGGACACCTCGACCACCTCTATTGCCATCCCGACCACACGCGGCGTGGCCTTGCGGACCTGCTCCTCGCCGAAGCGGAAGTCATGGCGCGCGAATGGGACGTGGAGCGGTTGCACACGGAAGCAAGCGACCTCGCCCGACCCGCCTTCGAACGGGTCGGCTATGAAGTTACGCACAAGCGCGAATTCGCAATCGACGGCATGCCGATTCACAATTGGGCGATGGAAAAAGCGCTGGCCTGACAGCGTCTTTGTGCGCCGCTCAGATGAATTCGATCTTCTCGATCAGGTAGAACTTGTCGCCCGACGGCACGGTCACCTCGATCTCGTCGTCGACCTGCTTGCCGATCAGCGCGCGGGCGATGGGAGAGTTGTAGCTGATCCGGCCCTTCGCCGCATCGGCTTCGGTCTGGCCGACGATCTGGTATTTTATCGGCTTGTCGTCCTCGTCGAGCAGGGTCACGGTCGCGCCGAAGATCACCTTGTCGCCCGACAGGGTCGAGGGATCGATGATCTGCGCGCGGCTGGCCTTGTCTTCCAATTCGGCAATTTGCGCCTCGACCTGGCCTTGGCGTTCCTTGGCCGCATGATATTCCGCGTTCTCAGAGAGGTCACCATGCGCGCGCGCTTCTTCGATCGCGTCGACGATCAGCGGACGTTCCGCACGCAGCGTCTTCAGATCGGCAGTGATCTTTTCGTAGCCTTCGGCCAGCATCGGCACCTTTTCCATGGCGCGCGTCCTTCCTGTTCTCCCCTCCCCTGTTCGGACAATTCGACCCCGGCCCGCCGTTCTGCAGGGCCGATCGGGTTCGAATGTCGGGAGGAAATCGCGTTAATCTGTCAGCTATAATAGTCTTGCAACGAACGCACTTCAAGCTGCTGCGGCGAAACCTCCGCAATCGCGCGCGCAGCGGCCAAACTAGCGGCGGCCGTAGTGTAGTACGGTAGCTTCTTTTCGAGCGCGGCTTCGCGGATCGACTGGCTGTCGAGCAACGATTGCCAGCCTTCGGTGGTGTTGAAGATCAACGCCACCTCGCCGTCGATGATCGCATCGACGATATGCGGACGCCCTTCGGCCACCTTGTTCACCTGCTCGACGTCCAGTCCCCGATCCGCGAGGAAGCGATGCGTGCCGCCGGTCGCGATAACGCGGAATCCTTGCTCGAGCAGCGTCTCGACCGCAGGCAGGATCACTTCCTTGTCGCTATCCTTGACCGAAACGAACAACGTGCCTTCGCGCGGCGGGATCATGCCTGCGCCCAGCTGCGATTTGAGGAAGGCTGCGGGGAAATCGGTATCGATGCCCATCACTTCGCCGGTGGACTTCATTTCCGGGCTCAGCACTGGGTCGGCGCCGGGGAAGCGCGCGAAGGGGAACACTGCTTCCTTTACCGCCATATGCTTCGGCCGGATGTCGAAGGGCTCGAATTCGTGCAGCCCCTCGCCCGCCATCACGCGCGCGGCGATCTTCGCGATCGGCCGGCCGATGGCCTTGGCGACGAAGGGCACCGTGCGGCTCGCACGCGGGTTTACCTCGATCAGGTAGACCTCTCCATCCTTCACCGCGAACTGGACATTCATCAGGCCGCGAACCTGCAGCGCCTTGGCCAGCGCTTCGGCCTGCCGCTCCATCTCGGCGATAATATCGTCGGGCAGGCTGTAGGGCGGGATGGTGCAGGCGCTGTCGCCCGAATGGACGCCGGCTTCCTCGATATGCTGCATCACGCCCGCGATGCGGACCTCGAAGCCATCCGCAACCACGTCGACATCGCATTCGATCGCATCGCGAAGATACTGGTCGACCAGCACGGGGCTGTCGCCGGAGACGTTCACCGCCGTGGCGATGTAGTCGTCGAGCTGCGCTTCGCTGTCCACGATCTCCATTGCGCGGCCGCCGAGCACGTAGCTGGGGCGCAGCAGCACCGGGTAGCCAATGCGCGCGGCGACGGCGGCGGCCTCGTCGCGGCTGCGGGCGATGCCGTTGTCGGGCTGCATGAGCTTGAGCTTGTTGACCAGCTTGGCGAACCGCTCGCGGTCTTCGGCCAGGTCGATCGCGTCGGGGCTGGTGCCGAGGATCGGGATACCCTCCCGCTCCAGCGCATTGGCGAGCTTGAGCGGCGTCTGCCCGCCGAACTGCACGATCACGCCCACGACTTCGCCCTTCGACATCTCGACGCGCAGGATTTCGAGCACGTCTTCCTCGGTCAGCGGCTCGAAATAGAGGCGGTCGGAGGTGTCGTAATCGGTGGAGACGGTCTCCGGGTTGCAATTGACCATGATCGTCTCGAACCCGGCCTCGGCCAGCGCGAAACAGGCGTGGACGCAGCAATAGTCGAACTCGATGCCCTGCCCTATGCGGTTGGGGCCGCCGCCGAGGATGACGATTTTCTTGCGATCGCTCGGGTCCGCCTCGTCCTCTGGTTCCCCGAAACTCGGGGCCTCGTAGGTCGAGTACATATAGGGCGTAACGGCCTCGAACTCGGCGGCGCAGCTGTCGATGCGCTTGAAGACGGGATGCACGCCGAGCTTCTCGCGCAGCTTGCGGACCTCCTGTTCGCTCGTGGCCCCGGCCATCGCGCGCAGGGCATCGTGAAGCAGGCCGGACCCGCGCGCCTTCGTTTCCGCAAGGCCGCCCGCGACGCCGACCGAACGCACGGCCAGCGTGGCGAGCCGCTTGTCGGAAAAGCCCATTGCTTTCAGGCGGCGCAATTCATCCGCATCGTTCGGCAAGCCATTGTGGCCGATCATCTTCTCTTCGTAGATGATCGCCTCGATCTGGCGCAGGAACCACGGGTCGAAGCCGGTAATCTGGGCGATTTCCTCGACCGTGAAGTCCTCGCGAAAGGCCTGCGCGATCTTGAGGATGCGATCGGGGCGGCGCTGGCTGAGCGCGGCGGTGATTTTCTCTTTCGAGACGCCTTCCAGCTCGGGCATGCGGTTGAAGCCGTCGAGCCCGGTTTCGAGGCCGCGCAGCGCCTTCTGCATCGATTCCGCAAAGCAGCGCCCGATCGCCATGACTTCGCCGACCGACTTCATCGCCGTCGAAAGATCCGGCTTCGATCCCTTGAACTTCTCGAAGGCGAAGCGCGGAATTTTGGTAACGACATAGTCTATGGTCGGCTCGAAACTGGCGGGCGTCGCGCCGGTGATCTCGTTCTGGATCTCGTCGAGCGTGTAGCCCACCGCCAGCTTCGCCGCGACGCGCGCGATGGGAAAGCCGGTGGCCTTGGAGGCCAGCGCCGAGGACCGCGAAACGCGCGGGTTCATCTCGATCACGATCAGGCGGCCATCCTTCGGATTGACTGCGAACTGCACGTTCGAACCGCCTGTTTCCACACCGATTTCGCGCAGCACGTTGATGCTGGCGGTGCGCATGATCTGGTATTCCTTGTCGGTCAGCGTCAGCGCCGGGGCGACGGTGATGGAATCGCCCGTGTGCACACCCATCGGATCGACATTCTCGATCGCGCAGATGATGATGCAATTGTCCTTGCGGTCGCGCACCACCTCCATCTCGTATTCCTTCCAGCCGAGGAGCGATTCCTCGATCAGGACTTCGGTGGTGGGCGATGCATCGAGCCCGTCGCGGACGATCCGTTCGAACTCGGCCTTGTTGTAGGCAATGCCGCCGCCGGTCCCGCCCAGCGTGAAGCTGGGGCGGATGATCGACGGCAGGCCGGTGCGTTCGAGCACCGCATAAGCCTCGTCGACCGTGGTGGCGACGCCGCTGCGTGCGCTTTCGAGGCCGATCTTGTCCATCGCCTCGCGGAAACGCTGGCGGTTCTCGGCCTTGTCGATCGCATCGGCATCGGCGCCGATCATCTGGACGCCGTATTTCTCGAAAGTGCCGTCGTTGAACAGCGCGAGCGCGCAATTGAGCGCGGTCTGCCCGCCCATCGTCGGCAGCACCGCGTCTGGCCGTTCCTTTGCGATGATCTTGGCGACGATCTCGGGCGTGATCGGCTCGACATAGGTCGCGTCGGCCATTTCCGGATCGGTCATGATGGTGGCGGGGTTGGAGTTGACCAGGATGACCCGGTAGCCCTCTTCCTTCAACGCCTTGATCGCCTGCGTGCCGGAATAGTCGAACTCGCAGGCCTGGCCGATGATGATCGGACCAGCGCCGATGACGAGGATCGAGGAGATGTCAGTGCGTTTGGGCATTCAGCGGGCCTCGAAGGAGATAGAAATAGCTTCGTCAGAATTGCGAATCGCTTGGATCACGCACTCCAGACTTTCACGGTTTTCAGGGGTCACGGGTATTTCGTAAGCGATGCCGTGATGTGGACTGAGCTGCATCTCGAACTGTTCATTGCCGCAGTCGCGGATCGTCGATCCGGTCGTTAGCGAAAGGCTATTGAGATCATCCAAGTCTGATCCAGCAGGAATAATGTCCGGCGCAGAAACAATCAGGGCAATTTCAGGAGTTTCCTCGTTCTCGGCCAGCGCCAATTGGCTGATCGAAAAAGCAAGCGCGCTGACCGCAGCACCGCAAGCAAACCAGATGAGACGTGTACGTCTCATCCCAACATCCCCACGAATTTCTCGAACAGGTAAAAGCTGTCCTGTGGACCCGGGCTCGCCTCCGGGTGGTACTGCACGCCGAACGCGCGCTTGCCCGTAATCTCGATCCCGCAATTGGTGCCGTCGAACAGCGAGACGTGGGTTTGCTCCACGCCCTCAGGCAAGGTCTCGCCATCGACCGCGAAGCCGTGGTTCATGCTGGTGATCTCGACGAGGCCCTCGCTCTCGCCCCACCCTTCCCCGACGCGCTGCACGGGGTGGTTGGCGCCGCGGTGGCCCTGGAACATCTTGGCGGTCTTCGCGCCCGCTGCGAGGCCGAGCATCTGGTGGCCGAGGCAAATGCCGAACAGCGGCACGTCCGCATCCAGCAGGCCCTTGATAACGGGCACCGCATATTCGCCCGTCGCCGCCGGATCGCCCGGACCGTTGGAGAGGAACACCCCGTCGGGCTTTAGCCGCATGATCTCGTCGAGCGTGGTGCGCGCGGGCACCACCGTAACCTTTGCGCCCGCCTTCACGAGATTGCGGAAGATATTGTCCTTCGCGCCGTAATCGATGGCGACCACATGCGGCTTCGCATTGTCCGCCGCGCCGTAGCCGGTGCCGAGCTGCCAATATCCACCGCGCCAGTCCTCCAGCACGCCGCGCGTCACGCCAGGGACGAGGTCGAGCCCTTCCAGCCCGCTCCACTCCGCCGCTTGGCGCTTCAGTGCCTTCACATCGAATTGCCCGCGCGGACTATGTGCGATCACCGCGTTGGGCGCGCCCTGCACACGGATGCGGCGGGTCAGCGCGCGGGTATCGACACCCGAAAGGCCGATCTTGCCATGTCTCACGCACCACTCGACGAATTCATCGCGCGCGCGGAAATTCGAATGGCGGGTCACGTCCTGCCGCACGATCAAGCCGACCGCGCCTAACCCGCGGCTCTCGTGGTCTTCCTCGTTCGCGCCGACATTGCCGATATGCGGGAAGGTGAAGGTGACGATCTGGCTGTCGTAGGAGGGATCGGTCATCACCTCCTGATAGCCGGTCATCGCGGTGTTGAAGCAAACCTCGCCCACTGCGCTTCCGGTGGCTCCGAAGCCCTTTCCCCAGATACAGATGCCATCCGCGAGAACGAGAACGCCCGTCGCATTTTTGGGTTGCGCGTGCGAAAATACGGGCAGGGCCATGGGCTCTCCGAGTCAGGGGTTTTCCGGCGATGTCGCTAAGCCCCACCCGCTAAGGCCGCTTGCGAGTCCCGTCAACCCGAGACTTGGGCGGAACACTTGGCTTTGCGCCAGCTTCTTCTAAATGAAGCGCCAATCATCCACAGATACCGAACGGGACCATCAATGCTCCGCGATACGATCCAGACCGAAACCGTCACCGCCATGAAGGCCAAGGACAAGGAGCGCACCGCCGCGCTGCGCCTGATCGGTGCCAAGATCAAGGATCGCGATATCGAGCTGCGGACGTCGGACAAGAAGCCCGAGGACGACGAGCTGGTCACCGATGTGCTGATGAAGATGGCCAAGCAACGCCGCGAATCGATCACCATGTACGAGGACGGCGGTCGGCAGGAGCTGGCCGACAAGGAAAAGGCCGAACTCGCCGTGATCGAGGAATTCCTGCCCCAGCAGATGAGCGAGGACGAGACCCGCGCCGCCATCGCGCAGATCAAGGCGGACCTCGGTGCCGACGGTATGAAGGACATGGGCCGCGTGATGGGCGAACTCAAGGCGCGTCACGGCGCATCGCTCGACATGAGCCGCGCCAGTGCCCTCGTGAAGGAGTCGCTGTCGTGAGGGCGCTCGCACTGATCGCGTTGCCGTTCGCGCTGGCCGCCTGCAGCGAGCCGGCTCCCGAGCCGGAGCCGACCCCCACGCCCACTGTCGCAGCACCGCGCACGCTGGTCGGCGCGGATCTCGACCTGTCGACGCTGGGCGCGAAGATCGTGGGTCCGCAGGGGCCGGAGGTCGAGACGACGCTGAGCGCCGGCGGTCGCCAGCTCGGCACGATGGTCAGCTATGTCGCCTGCCCCAAGGGTGTCGGGGACTGCGTGCCGGGCCAGATGCCGGAGGACACGGTTTACACCTATGTCCATCAGATCACGCTGGCCGATGCGGATGAGAAAGCTGCCGAGGCTCAACCTACCGAAGGCCCGGAAGTCCGCGAGACGCCGCCCACGCTGTTCCGCACGACCCACCGGGCACACGGCTTCAACCAGTCGGTCGGCTATGCCCGCGCGCAGGTCGAGGAAGCGCTCGGCGATCCCGACGCGATTACGATCAGCATCGACAATGGCAGCCTGATCTGGCGGGTCGTAGCAGGGTCCGGCTGGCAGCCCGGCACCACGCTCACCTTCTGGTGGCAGTCGACCCTGCCCCCGGCCGGTCCGGCAGACGCTTATCTGCTGGAAGTCGACGGCAACCAGGCGAGCGCTACGGGGCCGTTCCCGGCAGAGCCGGAAAATCCGGCAGACGGAGCCGCCGGCAACTAGCGATTCGCGGGGCGCGGCTGTAGGGATTTTCGCCCTATGGCCCTAACACCTCAATGGCTCGACGAATTGCGCGCGCGGACCACGCTGTCCGCGGTGATCGGTCGTACCACGCGGCTGACCAAGGCCGGGCGCGAGTTCAAGGCGTGCTGCCCGTTCCACAACGAGAAGACCCCCAGCTTCTACGTCAATGACGAGAAAGGCTTTTATCACTGCTTCGGTTGCGAGGCGCATGGCGATGCGATTCGCTGGCTGACCGACCAGCGCGGCATGCCGTTCATGGACGCGGTGAAGGAACTGGCGGCAGAGGCCGGGATGGAGGTCCCCGCCCCCGATCCACAGGCAGCCAAGCGGGCCGAGAAGCGCGCCAGTCTGCACGATGTGACGGCTGCGGCGCAGGAGTGGTTCGAAAGCAATCTGCGCGGCAGCGAAGGGGCTGCGGCGCGCGGCTATCTCGGCATGCGCGGCTTTTCCGATGCGACCATGCGCGAGTTCGGCTTCGGCTATGCGCCGGAGGACCGCCAGGCGCTCAAGCGCGCGCTCGGCAAGTTCGAAGAGGCCATGCTGATCGATGCCGGCATGCGCATCACCGTCGAGGACAAGGAGCCTTACGATCGGTTCCGCGGCCGGCTGATGCTGCCGATCCACGATACCCGCGGCCGGGTCATCGCCTTCGGCGGACGCATCCTCGATGCCGAGGCCAATCCCAAGGCCCCGAAGTATCTCAACAGCCCGGACACGCCGCTCTTCGACAAGGGCCGCACGCTCTACAACCTCCACCGCGCCGCCCCGGCCGCGCGGCAGAGCGGGCGGATGATCGTTGTCGAAGGCTACATGGACGCGATCGCGCTCGCCAACGCAGGCATACGCGAAGCTGTCGCGCCCCTGGGGACGGCGCTCACCGAAAACCAGATCGAACTGCTCTGGCGGCAGGTCGAGCGGCCGATCCTGTGTTTCGATGGCGACAATGCCGGCCAGCGGGCTGCCATGCGCGCTATTTCCCGCGCCTTGCCCATGCTGCGTCCGGGCCACTCGCTGTCCATTGTGCGCTTGCCCGCTGGCATGGACCCCGACGATCTCATCCGCGAAAAAGGCGTCGGCGCGATCGAAGCCTTGCTCGAACAGCCTTCCAGCCTGCTCGACACGCTGTGGGAGTTCGAAAAGGCCGCAACACCGCTCACTTCACCTGAAGACAAGGCCGGGCTGAAGGCGCGGCTGCTCGACCATGTCGAGGCGATCCAGCATCCCGATATTCGCGCCCTCTACAAGCGCGAGCTGCTGGAACGCTTCTCCACCTTTGCCTTCCCCCCGCGTCCGCGACGCCAGTTCACGCCGCGCAGCGACTGGAAGAAGGGCGACTGGAAAGCACCCATCCCCACTCTCTCGCCGCAAACTGCCGACAAGCTGAAACGCGCTATTGCGGGCGGCTCGCGCGACCTCTTCTCGCGCGCCGTTATCGCCGGGCTGGTGCGCTTCCCGGACCAAATTGTCCGCCACGAGGAAACCCTGGCCGCTTTCGCCAGGCGTGACCAAAATGTCGGCCCGGCGATCGATTTGCTGCTCGAGGCCGCCGAAACGCTTGATTTAAACAGCGGATCGCCCATATCGCTGGAACGAGGCCTTCCCGCCCTGCCGGCTAAACCCAATTTCGCCTTCCTCGATGAAGGCACCGATCCGGATGAAGCGCGCGAGGATCTGGCCGAGGCCGTGTCGCTGCTGGTCGAGAGACCGGCGCTGGAATCCGCCTTGGCGGAGGCTACAGCGCGTTTCGAACGCGACCCGGAAGGCTCCATCGCCGAACAGGCCCGATTGCGTGAGCGCTTGCTGGTCCTTAACGAGCGATTGAAGCAGTTCGGGCGCAGGAAGGCGGCGGGACCGGACGATTCGGATTAATGTGTGCCGCGGAAGTGCACGCCGCGCGTAACGATAGATTGGGTTGACGTACCTTATGGCCACCAAGTCGAAGTCCACCGACAAGGACGACGCACCTCTGATCGACCTCAACGAGGCATCGATCAAGAAGCTGATCACCAAGGCGAAGAAGAAGGGCTACGTCACCTATGACGAGCTCAACGACGCTTTGCCGCAAGGCGAGATGAGCTCCGACCAGATCGAGGATATCCAGTCCGCCCTGTCCGACATGGGCGTGCAGATCGTCGAGAGCGACGAGGATGCCGAGGCGGCAGAGGACGAGGCAAACGAGGTCGAGGAGATCTCGATCGAGGGCAAGGCCGACAAGAAGGATGCCAAGAAAGCGCCCGCCGCGGCCCCCAAGAAGCTGGCTGCGGGCGAACGCACGGACGATCCGGTGCGCATGTATCTGCGCGAAATGGGCGCCGTGGAGCTACTCAGCCGCGAAGGCGAGATCGCCATCGCCAAGCGGATCGAGGCCGGTCGCGACATGATGATCATCGGCCTGTGCCAGAGCCCGATCACCTTCCACGCCATCATCCAGTGGTCCGAAGCGCTCAACGCCGAGGAAATGCAGCTGCGCGAGATCCTCGATCTCGATGCCATGCTCTCCAAGGAACCGCCTGCCGACAAGATGGCCGAAGACGCGGAAGACGATGACGACGACGGCGAAATCTCCGAGGAAACCGCCGGCCCGACCATCCGCGACGATGACGAGGACGAGGATGGCGACGAGCCTTCCGAAGACGAGGACGGCGAGGAAGGTTCGTCCAAGAAGGACGACGACGAGGACGAGGACAACACCATGTCCCTCGCCCAGATGGAAGCTGCGCTGAAGCCCGATGCGATCGAGCGCTTCGCCCGCATCACCGACCTATTCGGCAAGTTCGAGAAGCTCCAGAAGGAACGTGTCGACCTGATGGCGAAGGGTGAGAACTTCACCGCCGCCAAGGAAAAGAAATACGAAGCGCTGAGCGAGCAGCTCACCGCCGAGGTCGAGAGCGTCCAGTTCCACGCGACCAAGATCGAGTTCCTGGTCGACAACCTCTATGCCTTCAACCGCCGCCTGACCGCGCTTGGCGGCCAGATGCTGCGCTTGGCGGAGCGTCACAAAGTCAAACGTGTCGATTTCCTCGATGCCTATATCGGCAACGAGCTCGACGACACCTGGATGGACGACCGGGTCAAGAAGGACAAGAAGTGGGCCGCCTTCGCCGAGAAGGAAGCCGACGCGATCGACCGCATCCGCACGGAAATCGCCGACATCGCCAGCCAGACCGGCATGGCGCTGGAGGAATTCCGCCGCATCGTGAACATGGTGCAGAAGGGCGAGCGCGAGGCGCGTATCGCCAAGAAGGAAATGGTCGAGGCGAACCTGCGCCTCGTAATCTCCATCGCGAAGAAATACACCAACCGCGGGTTGCAGTTCCTCGACCTGATCCAGGAAGGGAACATCGGCCTGATGAAGGCGGTCGACAAGTTCGAATACCGCCGCGGCTACAAGTTCAGCACCTACGCCACGTGGTGGATCCGGCAGGCGATCACCCGCTCGATCGCCGACCAGGCGCGCACGATCCGCATTCCGGTCCACATGATCGAGACGATCAACAAGCTGGTCCGCTGTTCGCGCCAGTTCCTGCACGATCAGGGCCGCGAACCCACGCCCGAAGAGATGGCGGAGAAGCTCTCCATGCCGCTCGAAAAGGTGCGCAAGGTGATGAAGATCGCCAAAGAACCGATCAGCCTCGAAACGCCCATCGGCGACGAGGAGGATTCGCACCTCGGCGATTTCATCGAGGACAAGAACGCGATCATCCCGGTGGATGCGGCAATCCAGGCGAACCTCAAGGAAACGGTCACCCGCGTCCTCGCCAGCCTGACCCCGCGCGAAGAACGCGTGCTGCGCATGCGTTTCGGCATCGGCATGAACACCGATCACACGCTGGAAGAAGTCGGCCAGCAGTTCTCGGTGACCCGCGAACGTATCCGCCAGATCGAGGCCAAGGCGCTGCGCAAGCTCAAGCATCCGAGCCGCAGCCGCAAGATGCGCTCTTTCCTGGATCAGTAAGGCCCCAAAAGGGAGAAGGCATGAGGGTCGTATCAGGTATTCTGGCCGCCGCCGTGGTGGCGACCGCGTTCGTTGTGCCGACAGAGCCGGCCGCGGCACAAGCAGTGGAATCGGTTGACGGGCAGGAGCTGGCGCTCGCCGTCAGATCGTCGATCGCGCCTATCCTAGAGACCGGCGCGAGGCGGTCTTCTTCGCGACGATGGACGAAATGACCGCCCAGATGCGGAGCGCCATGATGCGCAATATGCCGGAAATGGATGCCGGCGCCGTCCACCTCATGGACGACTGGCTGGAGCAGTGGATCGCCAACAGCAAAGTCATCCTGCGAGAGCATATCCCGGCAATCGTCGATGCTCAGGCCGAAGGGTGCGCTCGGATGTTCGACGCTGCCGAACTTCGCGATATCCTGGCTTTCGTTTCGACGCCCAGCGGCCAGCGCTTCATGGACGCTGCGATGGCGAGAATGCTCTGCAATCCGGGTGTCGTCGTCACGCCATCTGAGCGACGCGGCAATCGTGGATGTTCCTATTCCATGAAGTCCGGATTGATAGTCAGCGTGCTTTGATCCCAGCCTGGCACTGCTTGCCTGGTGAGCGGGACCATGAATTTCTTGCCGTCGGACTTCTCGATCTCGACAATGTCGGTCGCGCCGAAATTCTCGACTGCGCAGACCGTGCCGACCGCTTGGCCCGCTTCCGTAACGACCGCTAGGCCGAGCAAGTCGGAGAAGTAGAATTCGCCCGCGTCCAGTTCCGGCAGCGCTTCGCGTGGCACGCAAAGGGCGGTGCCACGGAGCGCCTCCGCCGCAGTCCGGTCGCGGACCTCGGCAAAGCGCGCGATGGCACCGCCCTTGTTGTCGGAGCGGATTTTGGACAGCGTCAGGGCACCGTCGTTGAAGCTCTTGTGAGCTTTCAGAGCATCGAGCCCCTCGCCCAGCAGCTTCAGGCGGACTTCGCCCGTCACGCCATGCGCGCCGGTGACGGCGGCGAGCGTGAGGGGCTTGTCCGGCATCGAAGTGGCTTACTCTGCCTTTTCTTCGGCTTCGTCGGCGGTTTCCGCAGCTTCTGCAGCAGCGCCGTCTTCGGCAGCAGCCTCTTCGGTTGCTTCTTCTTCAGCCGGAGCGTTGGCTTCTTCTTCGGCAGCCTTGGCGGCTTCAGCGGCTTCGGCTTCCTTGGCGGCCTTTTCTTCGGCACGTTCCTTGGCGGCTTCGCCCGGTTCGCCCTTCTTCGGGTTGTTCTTCGGCGCGCGCTCAAGGATGCCGGCGGCATCGAGGAAGCGATGGACGCGGTCGCTCGGCGTGGCGCCGACGCTCAGCCAGTGGCGGGCCCGGTCTTCGTTGAGCTTCACGCGCTCGCCCGAATCCTTCGGCAGCATCGGGTTGTAGGTGCCGATTTGCTCGAGATACTTGCCGTCACGCGCAGCACGCGAGTCGGCAACCACGATGCGGTAGTAAGGGCGCTTCTTCGCGCCGCCGCGGGAAAGACGGATTGCAACTGCCATTTGATATTACCTTTCGAATGTAAACGTCTGAAATCTATTTCTTGTCGAGGAGATCGCGGAGTTCTGGAGGGAGCGTCGAGGGATCGACTCCCGGACCCTTGCCACCACCCATTCCGGGCAGGCCGCCGGCCGCGCCGCCCATTCCGCCACCTGGCCCACCGAGGCCCGGCATCGCAGCGCCCCCGAGTCCACCTGCCCCCCCGCCGCCGAACAGCGCGCCGAGGCCCTTGAGGCCGCCCATCTTCTTGATCTGCTTCATGGCGCGGGACATCTCCTGATGCATTTTCAGAAGCTTGTTCACGTCCTGAACCTGTGTGCCCGAGCCTGCCGCCACGCGCTTCTTGCGCTTGGCGTTCATCAGCGCAGGATTCTTGCGCTCCTTCGCAGTCATCGATCCGATGATCGCGTCCATATGCAGCAGCACGCGGTCGTCCATGCTCGATGCCGCCATCGCCGCCTTGGCTTTCTTCATGCCGGGCATCATGCCCGCCAGCATGCCGAGACCGCCCATGTTCTGCATCTGCTTCAGTTGCATGCGCAAATCATCGAGGTCGAACTGACCCTTCGCCATCTTCTTGGCGAGCGCTTCTGCCTCGTCCTGCTTGATCGTCGCGGCGGCCTTTTCGACCAGCGACACGACATCGCCCATGCCGAGGATACGGCCCGCAACGCGCTTGGGATCGAAGGCCTCGATCGCGTCCAGCTTTTCGCCGGTCCCGGCAAACTTGATCGGCTTGCCCGTGACATAGCGCATGGAAAGCGCCGCACCGCCGCGCGCATCGCCATCCATGCGGGTGAGCACCACGCCGGTCAGCGGCACTTCGCCGGTGAAGCTCTGCGCGACGTTGACCGCGTCCTGGCCGGTCAGGCTGTCGACCACCAGCAGCACTTCGGTCGGCGCAGAGACGCCGGCGATGGCCTTCATCTCGGCCATCAGCGCTTCGTCGACATGCAGGCGACCCGCGGTGTCGAGCAGCAGCACATCGGCGCTCTGCAGCTTCGCGCTGTCCATCGCGCGGCGGGCGATATCGACCGGCTGCTGGCCTTCGACGATCGGCAGCGTCGCAACATCGACCTGCTCGCCCAGCACCTTGAGCTGTTCCTGCGCGGCCGGACGATTGACGTCGAGCGACGCCATCAGCGCTTTCTTGCCGTGCTTTTCGCGGATCAGCTTGCCGAGCTTGGCCGTCGTCGTGGTCTTACCCGAACCCTGCAGGCCGACCATCATGATGACGACCGGGGGCTTGGCGTTGAAGTTCAGCTCGCGGTCCTTGGGATCGGCATCCTCGCCGCCGCCGAGCATCGCGGTGAGTTCGTCGTCGACGATCTTGACGACCTGCTGGCCGGGCGTGACCGACTTCAGAACGTCCGAACCGATTGCCTTTTCGGTGACCGCGTCGATGAAGCGGCGCACCACCGGCAGTGCGACATCGGCTTCGAGCAGCGCGATACGGATTTCGCGCATTGCCTCGCGCACGTCGCTTTCGCTGAGCGCGCCGCGCCCTTTCAGACGGTCGAAAACATTGCCGAGGCGGTCGGACAGACTGTCGAACATGCCTACTTCTCCTTCCAGCAACTTGCGCTACCGGACCTTCCTTGTCTGGTCGCTTCCCGAACCGAAAAAGTGGAAGTCACTTTTTCTGGGAAACTCCCGTAAACGCAAAAATCGCCGGCGGACGAGAACTCGTCGGCCAGCGTGGGGAATTCCCCGATGAAACCCAAACTCTTGCCCGGGTGTGGTGGAAGCAAGCCGCGGCCGTCGCCACGACCTGCTACCATCAAACCCCGACTTCGGTTTCGCCGGATTTCGGCTTGTGCTGGAAGCGAAAATGGTGGGACCGGAGAACCGGAGCGTAGCGACCTTCAGGTCGTGAGCACCGGAAGCGGACGGACCCGCCATTGCAGCCCAGCACGGGCCGAAAGACGGTGGAACCGGAAATGGTGGAGCCTAGCGGGATCGAACCGCTGACCTCTACAATGCCATTGTAGCGCTCTCCCAGCTGAGCTAAGGCCCCGAGCCATTTCGAAAGACACGCCCTGGGAGGCATGTCACCCTTGCGGGAGGCGCCCAATATAAGCGCCGTACATTCTTTGCAAGAATGTTTTTCAGTTTGTTTGCCTCGGGCGCCGGCAGCTGCATTCGCAGCCTTGGCTTTCCTCGCTCGTGCGATGCTGCGGGCGCAGCTATGCTGCGCGTCTAGCGAGGACGAGCCGACGGATGTCGGCTCGCACACTCAGGACTCATCCGCGTGGTCGTCGTCGCCCTTGGACTTGGTTTCGACGCCGAGATCGTCGTCGCCGCCGAGGTCGACTTCGTTGTCGGGCGAATCATCGTCCTCGTCGATGTCGATGTCGAGATCGTCATCGTCGTCGTCGCCGCCCAGATCGCTGTCGGCTTCGCCCTTCTTGTCCTTCTTCACTTCCTCGGCGAGGATCGGCTGTTTGGACTTGAGCACGGGCTCGGGCGTCCACTCTTCACCGCATTCGATGCAGGTGACGGGATCGTCCTTGTTCAGATCGTAGAAGCGGGTGCCGCAATTCGGGCAGGTCCGCTTGGTGCCCCATTCAGGTTTGACCATGTGTAATCCTTGGATTGCCGCCCCCTCGCCACTGCGCGGGGGCCGTGAATTCGTAATCGTATTGATGGGATCCCGCAGGGCAGGAATCAACAGCGCGCGCGCCTTGCCAGAACAGGTATGCGCTGTCAAAGCGCCGCCTTCATATGGATACGCATTCGTGACCGCCCACCGCTTCATGCCCTCGGGTCCGCTGACCGGCCGCATCCGCGTGCCGGGCGACAAGTCGATCAGCCACCGTGCGCT
The DNA here is from genome assembly GCA_029937545.1 of Erythrobacter sp. Classification (GTDB taxonomy): domain Bacteria; phylum Pseudomonadota; class Alphaproteobacteria; order Sphingomonadales; family Sphingomonadaceae; genus Qipengyuania. The sequence continues at coordinate 69,969 of JAPYPR010000004.1, forward strand.
GATGTTCGGCGCGCTGGCCGTCGGGCGCAGCCGCATCTCCGGCCTGCTGGAGGGCGAGGACGTGTTCGCGACCGCCTCCGCCCTGCGCGCAATGGGCGCGACGATCGAGCGTGACGGGGATGACTGGGTGGTCGAAGGGATCGGAGTCGGCACGCTGCTCCAGCCCGAACAGGCGCTGGACATGGGCAATTCGGGCACCTCGACGCGGCTGCTGATGGGCCTCGTCGCCAGCCACGGGATTACCGCTGCCTTTACCGGCGACAGCAGCCTCTCGAAACGCCCGATGGGCCGCGTTATCGATCCCCTTTCGCTGATGGGCGCGAGTTTCACGCCCTCGCCCGGCGGCACGCTACCGCTCATGATGGCGGGAATGCAGCCCGCCGTCCCGATCGAGTATCGCCTGCCGATCGCCAGCGCACAGGTGAAGAGCGCGGTGCTGCTGGCGGGGCTCAATACGCCCGGCACGACCACGGTGATCGAACCGGTCCCGACGCGCGATCACACCGAGCGCATGTTGCGCGGCTTCGGGGTCGACGTGCGGGTCGAGGAGGTGGACGGCGAGAACCGTATCTCCCTGACCGGCCCGGTCGCCATGACGCCCTGCGACATCGTCGTTCCGGGCGATCCGTCGTCCGCCGCATTCTTCGCCGTCGCGGCCAGCATCGTCCCAGGCAGCGATCTCGTCATCGAAAACACCGGCCTGAACCCGACGCGCAACGGCATCTTCCGCGTGCTGAAGCAGATGGGCGCGAGCATCGACTATCTCGACGAACGCGAAGTCGGCGGCGAGCCGGTCGCGGACCTGCGAGTGCGCCACGCGAAGCTGAAAGGTGTCGAGGTCGATCCGGCCCTCGCGCCGAGCATGATCGACGAATTTCCGGTGCTATTCGTCGCCGCCGCGCTGGCGGACGGTACCACCGTCACGAGCGGCCTCGAGGAGTTGCGCGTCAAGGAAAGCGATCGGCTTTCGGCGATGGCCGCAGCGCTAACGAGCGTCGGCGCCGATCTGGAGGAGCGTGGAGACGGCCTGCTGATCAAGGGGACCGGCGGCAAGACCTTTCCCGACGGCGGCCCGGTGACCACTCATCTCGATCACCGCATCGCCATGAGCATGGCAGTCGCGGGCCTCGCCAGCGAAAATGGCGTCGAAATCGACAGTACCGAACCCATCGCGACGAGCTTCCCGAACTTCATGGATTTGCTCTCGGAGGCAGCGGAGTGATCAACCTCGACATCTATTCTCTCATCGGCTTCCTAGGCACCGCCTGCATCATCGGCGCCTATGCTTACCTCACCCTAAAAGACGCGCCGAACCCCTTCGTTCTCCACGGCACCAACCTCGCTGGCGCGGCCTTGCTCACCATTTCACTGTTGGTCCACACCAATTGGCCGAGCCTGGTGCTCGAAGGCTTCTGGGCCGCAATCGCCCTGGTCGGCATCGCCAAGGCCATCCGCACGGGCCACAAGGGGCAGGAGCGCGAAGCATGATCATCGCCGTCGACGGCCCCACCGCCTCGGGCAAGGGCACCATCGCCAAAGCGCTCGCCGCGCACTTCGGACTGCCGCATCTCGACACCGGCCTGCTCTACCGGGCGGTCGGATACCAATGCGCGCAAGATGGCGGCGAGCCGAATTCGCTGGCCGATGCGTTGGCGGCCTGCGCCTTTCCCGACAGCCTGCTCGACAATGCCGAACTGCGCAGCGAGGCCGTCGGCGCGCTCGCCAGCAAGGTCTCGGTCCATCCCGCCGTCCGCAAGGCCTTGTACGAACGCCAGCGCGCCTTTGCCGAGCAGGACGGCGGCGCGGTGCTCGACGGGCGCGACATCGGCACGGTCATCGCGCCCGACGCACACGTGAAGCTTTACGTGACCGCCAGCGTCGCCGCGCGTGCCCAGCGCCGCTTTGCCGAAATGCGCTCGCAGGGGCGCGAAGTGACGCTGGAGGCTATCACCGCCGATATCGCCCAGCGCGACGCGCGCGACATGAACCGCACCGACGCGCCGCTCAAGCCGGCCGCCGATGCGCTGATCTTCGACACGACGAATTTCGGCAAGGACGAGGCGATCGAGGCCGCCATCGAAGCGGTCACGAGCGCGACGGAGCGATAGCCGCTTTCCTACAGGCGACCTGTCGTGGCAGGACGTTGCCGATGCTGTCGTCACATCGCCCGAAGTCCAGCAATACCGCCACACATATCGCGCATTTTTTCCCTCGGACTTTTTCCCGCCAGGACTGTGGTCCATGCGGTCCATGTGTAGGAGCGCCGCGCCTGCAATTCGCTTGCCTTTTGCGCCCCTTTCGCCTAGGCGCGCGCCCGTCCCGAACATCCTCCAGATCGAACGGACCTTCGCGGCGGCATCCGGCCTCGCGGAGAACACGGCCCTCTTGCCCCGTTAGCCCCGCAATCGTGCGGGAGACGGGTAAAGACCCGGGGTAAACCCCGTGGCCGGTAGCAAAACGAACGTTAGGACTACTCAACTCATGGCAACTGCAGCCAATCCCACCCGCGCCGATTTCGAGGCGATGCTCAACGAGCAGCTCGGCGGCGCAGACGAAGGCGGTTTCGAAGGCCGTGTCGTCAAGGGCACCGTCACCTCCGTAGAGAACGGTTTCGCCCTCATCGATGTCGGCCTGAAGAGCGAAGGCCGTGTCGACCTCAAGGAATTCATGCGCGGCGAAGGCGACGAAGCGCCCAAGACCGGTGACGAAGTCGAAGTCTATGTCGACCGCGTCGAGAACGCCGACGGCGAAGCCATGCTGTCGCGCGACCGCGCCCGCCGCGAAGCCGCCTGGGACAAGCTGGAAAGCGAGTTCGGCGAAGGAAAGCGCGTCGAAGGCCGCATCTTCGGCCGCGTCAAGGGCGGCTTCACCGTCGATCTCGACGGCGCAGTGGCCTTTCTGCCCGGCAGCCAGGTCGACATCCGCCCCGTGCGCGACGTCACCCCGCTGATGGACATGGCTCAGCCCTTCCAAATCCTCAAGATGGACCGCCGCCGCGGTAACATCGTCGTCTCGCGCCGTGCGGTTCTCGAAGAAACCCGCGCCGAACAGCGCAGCGAGCTGATCGACAAGCTGAGCGAGAACGAAGTGATCGACGGCGTGGTCAAGAACATCACCGATTACGGCGCCTTCGTCGACCTCGGCGGTATCGACGGCCTGCTGCATGTTACCGACATGAGCTACAAGCGCGTCAACCACCCCAGCGAAATGATCGAGATCGGCCAGACCGTGACCGTGCAGATCATCCGCATCAACGAAGACACCCAGCGCATCAGCCTCGGCATGAAGCAGCTAGAATCGGATCCGTGGGATGGCGTTTCGGCCAAGTACCCGGTCGGCATGAAGCTGACGGGCACCGTGACCAACATCACCGAATACGGCGCATTCGTCGAAATCGAGCCGGGCATCGAAGGCCTGGTCCACGTTTCGGAAATGAGCTGGACCAAGAAGAACGTCCACCCGGGCAAGATCGTCTCGACCTCTCAGGAAGTCGAAGTCATGGTCCTCGAAGTGGACAGCGAAAAGCGCCGCATTTCGCTCGGCCTCAAGCAGGCCCAGCGCAATCCGTGGGAAGAGTTCGCAGACAAGCACCCGGTCGGCTCGAAGGTCGAAGGCGAAGTCAAGAACGCCACCGAATTCGGCCTGTTCATCGGCCTCGACGGCGACGTGGACGGCATGGTCCACATGTCGGATATCGCCTGGGGCATCTCGGGTGAAGACGCCCTGGCCCTGCACCGCAAGGGCGAGCAGGTCGAAGCCGTCGTGCTGGATGTCGACACCGACAAGGAGCGCATCAGCCTCGGCATGAAGCAGCTCGAAAAGGGTGCGCCGACCGAAGCCGGTGCTTCGGGCAGCCTCCGCAAGGGCGAAACCGTCACCGTCACCGTCCTCGAAGTCCGCGATGGCGGCCTGGAGGTGCAGGTCGGCGAAGACGGCGCGACCGGCTTCGTCAAGCGCAGCGACCTCGGCCGTGATCGCGACGAGCAGCGTCCCGACCGCTTCCAGGTCGGCAACAAGGTCGATGCGATGGTCACCGGTTTCGACCGCTCGAAGAAGCCGAACTTCTCCATCAAGGCACGCCAGATCGCCGAAGAGAAGGAAGCGGTTGCCCAGTTCGGTTCGTCGGATTCGGGTGCATCGCTCGGCGACATCCTCGGCGAAGCACTGAAGAAGAAGGAAGACTAAGCTCTTCCCTCCCGTTTTCAGGGTAATCAGGAAGGCCCGCTTGCTCATGAGAGCAGGCGGGCCTTTCCTAGTTGGGCCGGGCGTCCTACACTCCCGGCCATGCTACAAGTTCACCAGTTCCCGTGCCTGTCCGACAACTACGGCTTCCTCCTCCACGATCCCGACAGCGGAGAGACTGCCGCGATCGATACGCCCGATGGCAAGGAGTATTTAAAGCAGGCCCAGGCCAAGGGCTGGCGGATCACGCAGATCTGGAACACGCACTGGCATCCCGACCATGCCGGCGGAAACAAGGACATCGTCGCAGCGACTGGCGCGACGGTTATCGCCCCACAGGAGGTCGACAAGCTCAGCCCAATCGACCGCGTGGTCGGTAATGGCGACAGCGTGGCGTTGGGCGAATGGACTGCGCGCGTTATCGACGTATCTGGCCACACCAACGGTCACATCGCCTTTCACCTCGCCGATGCCGACATGGCCTTCGTCGGCGACAGCGTGTTCGCGCTGGGCTGCGGGCGCATGTTCGAAGGTGAAGCCGAGCAGTTCTGGAACAGCCTCGACCGCATCAGGCAATTGCCTGAAAACACCCAGCTCTATTGCGCGCACGAATACACGGCGGCCAATGCCAAGTTCGCGCTGCATGCCGATCCCGACAATGCCGAACTGCGGCTCTACGCCGCCCAGGTCGAGGAGAAGCGCGCCAAGGACGAGCCGACCGTGCCGACGGTGCTCTCGCGCGAGCTGGAGACCAACCCCTTCCTGCGCGCCGACGACCGCGCCATGCGCGATCGCTGGGGCGGCCGCAGCCCGGCAGAAACTTTCGCGGCCCTACGCGCGGCGAAGGACAATTTCTAAGGCGATGAGGGCGCTCGAAGTCAGCGCGCTGTCCGACGACCTGTCGGGCGTCGCACTGGTCGAGCGGAAACGGCCCGCCCCTGCAGCCGGCGAAGTGCTGGTGCGCGTGCGTGCGGCCTCGCTCAACTATCCAGACCTGTTGATGACGCAGGGCAAATACCAGTTCAAACCCGATCTGCCGTTCGTCTCCGGACTCGAAATGGCGGGCGAAATCGTCGCGGCTGCCCCGGACAGCGGCTTCGCGGTAGGCGACCGGGCGATGGGCGGCGCGAAGACCGGGGCTTTCGCGGAGTCTGTCGTCCTTCCCGCCTCCTCGGTGCGAGGTATTCCTGAAGGACTGGACTACCGGCAGGCAGCCGCGATGGGTGCGGCCTACCACACCGCCTATGTCGCGCTGGTCGAGCTGGGTGGCCTGGAAGCCGGACAGTCGGTCCTGGTCCACGGTGCGAGCGGCGGGGTGGGTCTTGCGGCCTGCGATCTTGCAAAGGCGCTTGGCGCGCAGGTCATCGCCGCTACCCACCGCGAAGACAAGATCGAACCGCTCGAGCGCATTGCGCAGCCCGACGCGGTGATCCTCAACACCGGTCGGTTCCGCGAACAGGTCGCCGAGCTCACCGACGGGCGACTTTGCGACCTCGTCTACGATCCCGTCGGTGGCGATGTGTTCGACGAGAGCACGCGTTGCGTGACATTCGGGGGCAAGCTGCTGGTTATCGGCTTCGTATCGGGCCGCGTCCCTGAAATCGCGGTCAACATCCCGCTGATGAAAGGCTTTTCCGTCGTCGGAGCCCGCGCCGGCGAATATGCCCGCCGCTTCCCCCATCGCGCCGGGCGCATTGCGGCGGAGATCGACCGACTCGCCAGTGCGGGCGCGATCACCCCGCATATCGACCGCACTCTGCCGCTGGAGGATTGGCGCGAGGCCTTCGAAGCCATGCAGCGGGGCGAGATCATCGGAAAGGTCGTGCTCGAACCCTGAGCCAAACGAAGAGGGCGGCCCCGCAGGACCGCCCTCTCGAAAGTCAGTGCCGCGACGCGACGATCAAATCCCCGCAATCACCTTGTCGGCCAGCGCGCGATCGGCTTCGGCGTCATACTTGTCGGCGATCAGCTTGCGGCTTGCCTGCGTGGCGGCAGTCACCGCACGGTTTCGAACATCCTCGACTGCCTCGCGTTCGGCAGCGGCGATCTTGTCTTCGGCCATCCGCTTGCGGCGCTCGACCATTGCCTTGCTGTCTTCCTCGGCCTTCACGAGCAGGGCGTCGGCTTCGTGCTGGGCGTTTTCCAGCATGGCCTCGGCATCCTTTTCGGCGCTGGCGATCTTGGCGGTGTATTCGTCGCGCAGCGCTTCGGCTTCGGCGCGAAGCTGCTTGGCTTCGTCGAGCTGTTCCTTGATCACGGCAATCTTGCCGTCAAGGCCCCCGGCGATGGTCTTGTGCACCTTGGCGCCGAACAGGGCGATCAGGATCAGGACCAGCATCGAGATCGAGACCCACTGATAGGGCTCGAGGCCCCACAGCGAGGGCTCGGAATGCTTGGCCGCGCCCGCATCGACTTCGACGACGGCTTCGGGCTCGCCGGTGGTCAGCGGCTGGGGAGTGTTAGCCATGGGTCATGGCCTCCTTCACGGCCTTGGCGGCTGTCGGCTTGGTTACCTTCACGCCCGCAAGGGTTGCGACGATGTCCTGCGCCGCTTCGACCGCCACCGATTCCACTTCCGTCAGCGCGGCGGTGCGGGCTTCGGTAATGCGGGTTTCGGCATCGGCCAGCTTCTTGTCGAGCCGGGTCTGCGCGGCTTTCAGCCGGGTTTCGGACTTGGCAGCCGCCTCATCCTTGGCCTTGGCAACGATCGCCTGCGCCGCGGCACGGTTTTCGTTTTCCTTGACCCGCCAGGCTTCTTCTTCGGCGTCGGCCGCATCGCGCGCAGCCTTGGCAGCAGCAAGATCGCCCGAGATCTGCGAATCGCGCTGGGCAACCGTGTCCATCACCTTGGGCACCATGCCCCGGCCGATGACGAAGAAGGTAATGCCGAAGAAGATCAGCAGCCAGAAGACCTGGCTGGACCATGTTTCGGCAAGCTGTGCTATCTGTGGCATGTCAGCTCTCGATTAGCGGGACCGCTGGAAATCATGCGGCCGGTCGGAGCTTTTGCGCCGACCGGCCAGATCGATCCGTTTCGTCTTAGGCGACGAAGATCAGGATCATGGCAACGACGAACGCCAGCAGGCCGAGAAGCTCGGCAGCGGCGAAGCCGATGAACAGGCGGCCCTGCTGGCCGTCGGCAGCGCCGGGGTTGCGCAGCGCGCTTTCGAGGAACGAACCGAAGACGTTACCCACACCGATGGCGGCCATGCCGGCACCGATTGCAGCGAGACCGGCACCAACCAGCTTTGCAGCTTCTACTTCCATGACAAACTCCTTTGGGAAAACAGATAATTGCGTTGAAGACTTAGTGGAGATGCTCTGCATCGTTGATGTAGAGCGAGGTCAGCAGGGCAAAGACATATGCCTGGATGCCTGCGACCAGAATTTCCAGGGCGCTGATACCGATCATCAGGACAAAGCTCGGCAGGCCGACGAGTGCGCCGAAGCCGAGGCCCGCATTCGTGCCGTCGATTACGAAGCTCGACAGCACCTTGAGCAGCACGTGGCCCGCCATCATCGCGACGAACAGACGCAGCGCGAGGCTGAAGGGGCGCACCATGAAGGAGATGAATTCGATCGGCGCGATCACCGGAACCATCGGCAGCGGTGTGCCGTGCGGAACGAACAAGCTGAAGAAATGCAGCCCGTGCTTCCAGAAACCGACCAGCAGGACGATCGAAAAGCTGATGATCGCCAGCACGCCGGTGACGGTGAAGTGGCTGGTGAAGGTGAACGGGTGGATGCCGACGATGCCGAGCGGGAGAAGGCCCAGCAGGTTCGCGACCAGGATAAACATGAACAGGCTGAAGACATAGGGCACGTATTTGCGCCCTTCCTTGCCAATGTTCGCTTCCAGCATGTTGTCGATGAAGCCGGTGAAGGTTTCCACCATCATCTGCCAGCGGCCGGGCACCAGTTCGCGTTTCATGCCGCCGAGCACGAAGAGGAACAGCACCACGACGGTGACCAGCATCCACATCGCGCTGTTGGTGAAGGCGATGTTGAAGCCGGCGAGTTCCCAGCCCTGCGTGCCCGCGATCGGTTCGATCGCGAACTGCTTCATCGGATCGACTTTGGCCTGTTCGGCTGCCACGTCTAAGTGTCCCTCAAGTCCTATGAACAGCGCCCCGAAATCCCGCCTGCGGGATCATTCATCGGGACGCTTGTTTGCCGCGCGGATAATGTTCCTGAAGGCCACGATTATCCCGAGGAACAATCCCACCAACAGACCCCAGGGCGATGTGCCGGCAAACCAGTCTACGGTCCATCCGATCACCGCGCCGCCGAGAATACCGCCCAGAAGGTCAGCCAATACCCGGTTGCCGGAGCGATAATTCGCATCCGCACCCGACATTTTCGGCTGGTTACGCTGATTTTCGCGCTGCTGGGCGGCATTGAGCCGCTGTTCCAGCGCGTCGACCCGCGCATCCTCCTCGATGGTCTCTCGTGCAGGCTTGTCGTCGCTCATGCCAGGCTCCTTTGAAGGGGGTTGCGCGGCACGGGCACGGACTTGCCCGCCGAGGGCGCCGCCCCCTTAGAAGGGGGGCATTGGGGAGTCAACATGAAGAGGGTGGGAAAAGGGTGGGGTTTAGGTTTGGTCGGGTGCGGAAAGCGCATCCGCGCTTCCCTTGCGGCGGCACCAGCCCACTCCGAGTGGGGGCGTAGGATGGAACAGCAAGGTCAGGACGGATGTCCTGATCTCACACAACAAACTACGGACAACGCGAGTCCCGCATGGGCGGTGCGCTGGTACGAGTTTCCCAGTTCCCGCTGGGCGCCTGATATTTCTCGCCCGGCGCAGTCGCCAGGATCGCCTGGCAACCGGCGGTCAGCGCGTATTCTTCCAACGTCGCATTGGTCGCCTTCGCACGTTCAGCATAGACCGCGCGGCGCTTGATATTGATGTCGTTGACGAGGCGCCGAAGTTCCGGCGTGCTCGGACCGACGATGCCGAGATAGCCGTCCATCTTCTCGCCCACCTGCCCGGCGGAGCGCGCCGCGGCATAGGCGGGATCGCGCTGGGCGAAGGCGGGGGTCGCGAAGCCGCCAATGGCGGTCGCGATGGCGACGCCTGCCAACAGGCCCTTGGAAATTCGCTTGGTCATCATGTCACCCATCAGAAAATATCCGCATTCTCTTCTATCGTATTGCCTGCATCTTCGGCGAGGCGATAGATCACTTCCTGCCGGATGTTGACGTTGAGCTCTATCACGATCGGCTCTTCCGGGGCATTCACGGTGATGCATCCGGTCAAACCGAGCGAGACGAACATTGTCGCCGCCATCCGTGCGAACCTGCGTGCTTTGCTCTCCCCCTGCATGGCAAGGCTTGTCGCAGCGCGTGCGCGGTCCGTCAATTTGCCGTTCGTCATAGCGCTCATTCGCTTTCCTGCTGCTGAATGGTGGGTTCATCGGGGACGATGTCCGCCGGGTCGATATCGGGTTCGGCTTCCTCGCCGGTGATGCTGCGCCGCAAGAGGCGTTCGCCGTCGTCGGACAACAACCCGAGCTCACGCGGATCGCGCACGGCAGAGGGATCGTAGAGTGCCTTCATGCTGGTCAGCAGCTGGTAGAACTGCGCCCGGATATTGATCCGGAACTGCAGCGGCAGCGCAGCGAGGCGCTTGGTGATGAAATTGGACGAGGCGCCCTCGCCCTGGCTCACGCCGTCGAAACGCACGCGGGTAACGATCTCGCCGGTCAGCGGGCCTTCCATCACCACGCGCATCTGGCGGTAATCGAGGCTCTTGAGGGCATCGAAAGCGAAATTGGCGATAGGGGAAAGGTCTTCGTAAGTCAGCTCGCCGACGTAGGAGATATTGCCCCCCGGTTCGCGTGAAATGAGCACGCCCGTATCGATCCGCCCGTTGCCATTCGCGTCGAACACGATGGGAATGGTGCCGTCGAATTTGCCGGTCGCAGAGAGGTTCTCCAGCTCCATCTCCGCCACGAACTGCGCGGCTTCGAGGCCGACAATCTCGAAGATGTAGCGCCGCTCCTCGCTGGCCCCGATATTGAAGTCGACATCGCGCAGGTAGAGCTGTCCGCCCATGAAGGGCCAGCTGCCCCCTGCAACTGCCAGCACCTCGCCATTTCGCAGTTCGAATTCGACCTCGCCGTCGAGCACTTCGATGCCCGGATTGACCGCAGCGACGTGCAGCCGCTGGTTCGGCGCGGTGGTAAGCCCGAGGAGATCGGTAAACCGGATCGTGCCGCTGGCCCCGGTCACCGGCCCGAAGGCAGCTGCAAAGTCGAGGTCTTCGGTGGTGAAGCTGCCGGTGCTGGTCACTTCGCCATCGGGGGACCAGTCGATCCGCCCCTCGCCCGTCACCACGCCGTCCGCATTGGCTACGACGCCCAGGGCGAGACGTGATAGCTCGTCCGGCTGCAATTGCCCGTCGAACAGGACGCCCGGAATATCGAGGTCGGCATAGCCCGCTCCGCTCGACAAATCGTGGCGAATCTCGACTTCGGTCACCGCCCGGTCGCTCCCCGGATGACGCAGCACGGCATTCGCGTCGATTACATTCTCGACGAGCGTCAGGCGCGCGTCGCGGGCATCGAGCGGCTCGAACCGCGCATCGGCCTGCCGGTCGAACAGGCGGAAGACGCCATCCGATATGGCCAGCGCGCCTTTTGCATAGGACCAGTCGCCGCTGGTGTTGCGGATATCGAGGGGGACTGAAGCCAGCGTGACTTCGGCGTCGTCGAAGGTCCCGGCGATATCCGTGCCGAAGCGCGCGGTAAGATCGCTGATGCGGAAGCGGCTCGCCGTGTCTGCCGGACCGAGCGATATGTCGAGGGCGCGCGCCGTCATGATGCCGGGATAGGCCAGCCCGACCGGCCCGCTCGCAATGCGGATCGGGGTCTCGCCAAGGAAGCCTTCGAGCTCGAGAGCACTCGTGCCTGCTGCGATCCGCAATCCTCCGTAGCCGCTCGACACGATGGATCGGCCGCTGGCCGGGCAGATAGTCAGTCCCTTCCGCTCGAAGCGCAGATTGGCGAGTTCGAGCCGGTCGAAGGCAACCGGCGTGCAGCTGTTCCACAACGCCAGCGATCCCCCGGGTTGCCAGCGGCCATCGAGCGGAACGCGCAATTTCTCGGTCGCCCCGCCCGGCAGGAGGCCGGATGCCTCGACCCGTCCGGCGAAGCGGACGACACCGTCGGGTGCCTGAAACACGTTCAGTTGCGGGATTGCCAGAGCCGAATTTCCGGCTGCGTATCGCTCCATCGACAAGCGGAAGACCGAAGCGCCGCGCGCCGATTGCTCCATCCGTCCGTTGATCCGCGGCATGCCTGTGCCGCCGGTCGCGATGTTGCCTGACAGGCGCGGTGCGCCATCGCCCTCGACGCCATATTCGAAACGCGAGAGCGACACGATGCGCTCGCCGCTGCCGCTCGAAAGCTGCGCGGACGGCAGGATCAGTGCGAGATTGTCGCCGGTGCGGCGGAAGCGGAAGTCGGCCTCAAGCGCGCTACCCCTAGCCTTGGTCTGCAGCGCTCCCGCGATCTGGCGAACGATCGGTTCGACCAGCGTCCCGTCGCCGATTTCGGCCAGCGACTGGAAGGACGACAGCATCTGCGCGCCGGGGCGCAGACCATTGCCCTCGAGGCGGCTCTCGAGCTGCACGCGCTCCAGATCCGAGCGCAGCCTCCCCTGCCCCTCGAGCGACAGGATCGCCGCGAGCGCCTGCGGGCTTTCGATGCCGCGGCCGACCAGCGCATAGCGAACCGCCACCGTTTCTCCCGGCTTGCTTGCGCGCACCGCCCCCGTGACCCCATCCGCCGAATAGTCGTCGAGGCGTGTAGCTCCGCCTTCGATACGTGCCGCCAGTTGCGCGCCGGAAAGCTCTTCGTCGAGCGAGGCGTCGAGTTCGAAGTCGTAATCCGCAAGAGCCAGCCCGGTATCCTTGCACGCCAGCCGACCGAACCGCACCGGGCCGCTGAAACGCGGCTTGCCGCCAACGGTCGTCAAATCGCCATAGGCCGTGGCATCGGTTGCATCGCATCCATCGAAGGCAAGTTCAGGCGCACTCGCGGCAATAATCCCGGCAAAGCCGTCGTCGAGCCGACCGGCTCCTTCGACCTTGAGGCCGACAGGGCCGTAGTCGGTTTCCAGCAGCCCGCGCCCGTCCACAACGGTGACATCCAGCGTAGGCAATCCCGCCGGCTCGTCGCTTTCGCGAAAGATTGCCGGGTCGAGCGCACCGAAACTCAGCGTACCGTTGCGATAGGTTCCGAACAGGCGCGGCCGGACCAACCGGACCGAAGCTATCTCCGGCAAGCCGAGGCGATGCCGCAGGCGCACTACAACCCGCTCGACCGTCAAATTCGGCGCGTCCGCATCGCCAATCACGAGGTTCGAGATGATCTGCGTACGTCCGCCGACCCGCTCGATTGCGTAGGTCGCTTCGAGACCATTCGCTTCCAGCTGGTCCGCGACGAAATCCTCGGCGATGCTGTAGCGGCTGAACCACGCGACGAGCAGCGCGGCGACGGCGAGCAACGCCAGCGTCGCAGGCACCATCCAGCGTTTCTTGCGCCAGCGCGGACGCGATCGGGCAAGCTGCGACCCCTCTTCGTCCAGATCGTCGATGCCAGCGCTTGCCATTGCGGCACACTTGCGCGCAAGCCGCGCCAAAGGCAATGCAAGTAATTGAATCGAAGTGACGGGGTTTCGCTTGCCGGAGAACAGTAAGTCAGCGGCCAACCACGCCGGAGCCGGGCACCGTGAGCGGCTGCGCCGGCGGATGCTGACCGGCGGCGCCGAAGCCCTTGCCGATTACGAGCTGCTGGAATATCTCCTGTTCGCCGCCTTCCGCCAGGGCGATACCAAGCCGCTCGCCAAGCGGCTGATCGCGCATTTCGGCTCGTTCTCCGCCGTGCTCAACGCCGAGACCGGCGCGCTGAAACAGGTCAAGGGCATGGGCGAGACCAGCGCGGCAGCGCTGCACTCGGTGGCCTTGGCCGCCCGCCGCATGACGCGCGGCGAGGTGGAGAACAAGCCGGTGCTGGGCAGCTGGCAGGCGCTGCTGGACTATCTCGCGGTCGACATGGCGCATCTCACAGTGGAGCGAGTCCGCGTCCTCTACCTCAACACGCAGAACCGCCTGATCCTCGACCATCACGTGGGCGACGGGTCGATCGACGAGGCCGCGATCTACCCGCGCGAAGTGATCCGCAAGGCCTTCGACATCGGCGCTACCGCGCTGATCCTGGTGCACAACCACCCGAGCGGCAATTCGGAGCCGAGCCGCGCCGACATCCATATCACCCAGCGGATCGCCGAAGCGGGCCGCCTGCTCGGCGTGACCGTCCACGACCACGTGATCGTCGGGCGGAGCGGACATGTCTCGCTGCGGGCGAAGGGGCTGATCTGATCGGCGAGTTTAGCGCCAAGGGTCGCACAGCGGCGGGCGTGGAGGAAGGGGCCTTGCCTTGCGGGGCTGTCAGGCGGCGCTAGTAAGGCGAGCGAAGGGGACAATGCTTTGAACTTGAAGGCCGCGAGATCGGTGCGAAGGGGCGGTTCGAGAGCGATTTCATGGCGCGCTACATCGCCGACCTCGATTTCTCGCCTGAAGCGCAGGCCGTGCTGGAAGAGGGGCGCAAGCTCTTCACTCATTTCCATGACACGCAGTTCCCGCGCAAGATCCGCGAGGAGCTAAAGCTGGGTCGCCCCGATGCCGGGTGGTATCAGGTGCGCCGCGCGCTGGAAGCCTATGGCGATACCGAGCTGACCGATTTCGATCCGTTCGAATCCGCCTATGCCGGGCTGTCGGACAAATTGCGCCCGATGGTCTATGAACTGGGTTTCCTGCCCCGATAGGGCAGCCGAGCTCCCGACCTTGCCATAATCGCCCCGCCACCCTAGCGGCTCCGGCAAACTTCTACACCTGCAACCGGAGTCTCCCATGGTCCCCCGTTACGCCCGCCCCGACATGACCGCCCTGTGGGAGCCTGAAGCGAAATATCGCATCTGGTTCGAGATCGAGGCGCATGCGACGGAAAAGCTGGGTGAGCTGGGTGTGGTGCCGAAGAGCGCGGCGAAGGCTCTGTGGGACTGGTGGGCGACCGATCCCAAGATCGACGTCGAAGCGATCGATGCGATCGAGGCAGTGACCAAGCACGACGTCATTGCCTTCCTCACCTGGGTGGCGGAAAACGTGGGCGAGGAAGCGCGCTTCATGCACCAGGGCATGACCAGCAGCGATGTGCTCGACACCACGCTGGCGGTGCAGCTGGCGCGTGCGACCGATATCCTGCTCGCCGACCTCGACGATCTGCTGGCCGCCATCAAGCGCCGCGCGGAAGAGCACAAATACACGCCCACCATCGGGCGCAGCCACGGCATCCATGCGGAACCGGTGACTTTCGGCCTGAAGCTCGCGCAAGCCTATGCCGAGTTCGATCGCTGCAAGACCCGCCTGCTCTCCGCGCGCGAGGAAATCGCGACCTGCGCGATTTCGGGGGCGGTCGGCACCTTCGCCAACATCGATCCTTCCGTCGAGGAGTATGTCGCCGAGAAGCTGGGCCTGAAGCCGGAGCCGGTCTCCACCCAGGTCATCCCGCGCGATCGCCATGCGATGTATTTTTCCACCCTCGCCGTCATCGCCGGCAGCATCGAGCGCCTTGCGGTCGAAGTGCGCCACCTGCAGCGCACCGAAGTGCTCGAGGCCGAGGAGTTCTTCTCGAAGGGCCAGAAGGGTTCGAGCGCGATGCCGCACAAGCGCAATCCGATCCTGACCGAAAACCTCACCGGGCAGGCGCGGATGATCCGCGCCTATGCCCTGCCCGCCCTGGAGAACGTGGCGCTGTGGCACGAGCGCGATATTTCGCATTCCTCGGTGGAGCGCTTCATCGGCCCGGACGCGACGATCACGCTCGACTTCGCGCTCGCCCGCCTGACCGGCGTGGTCGACAAGCTGCTGGTCTACCCGGAGCGGATGCAGGCGAACATGGACCGCATGGGCGGCCTCATCCATTCGCAGCGCGTCCTGCTCGCCCTCACCCAGAACGGCGTGAGCCGCGAGGATGCCTATCGCCTCGTCCAGCGCAATGCGATGAAGGTGTGGGAATCGGACGGCCGCCTGATGCTGCTCGACCTGCTCAAGCAGGACGAGGAAGTGACCGCCGCCCTGTCCGAAGACGAACTCGAAGCCCGCTTCGATCTCGACTACCACTTCAAGCATGTCGACACGATCTTCGCGCGGGTGTTCGGCTAAACCCTGTCACTGGACGGGCGCGCTCTCGCGGCCTAGCACTATCGCAAAGGATATATCGGGAGCCGAACCACAATGCAGATCGTCCGCACCATCGTCTGGGTCCTGCTGCTCTTCGCGCTACTCGCGTTCAGCTTCTTCAACTGGAAACCGGTGGAGGTGCGGATCTGGTCGAACATCGTGCTGGAGACGAAGCTGCCGGCGCTGGTGATCGTCGCCTTCCTGATCGGCCTCATTCCCATGTGGCTGATCCACCGCACCGCGAAATGGCGCATGACCCGCCGCCTCAACGCGCTGGAAGCGGCGACCACGCGCATGGCCGCGCCGAAGAGCGATGCTCCCGCCGCGACTCCCGGCACGTCTTACGCCCCCGCTCCCGCCACGACGCCGCGCAGCGATTTGCCGCCCGAACCTGCCAATCCCGTCGATCCGGAACCCAAGAGCCCGCGATGAGCAATCCCGTGTATCTCGCCCTCGACGTCCCGCGCCTGCGCGAAGGGATCGACCTTGCCAAATCCGTCAAGGGCCATGTCGGCGGGATCAAGCTGGGGCTCGAGTTCTTCTGCGCGCACGGGGCACACGGGGTCCATATGATCGGCCAGCTCGGCCTGCCGGTCTTCCTCGACCTCAAGCTCTACGACATTCCCAACACCGTCGCCGCTGCGATGCAGGCGATCCACGTGCTGGAACCCTCCATCGTCACCGTCCACGCGAGCGGCGGGCGGGCCATGCTGGAGGACGCGAAAGCCGCTGCGGGCGAGCACACCAGGGTGGTCGGCGTGACCATGCTCACCAGCATGGACGACCGCGACCTCGAACGCACCGGCATCAAGGGCAGCGCGCACGATCACGTGATGCGGCTGGCTGAGCTGGCGCAGGACGCCGGGCTCGATGGTATCGTCTGTTCGGGCCAGGAAGTGAAGGCCGTTCACGACCGGTGGAAGGACGGCTTCTTCGTCGTCCCCGGCCTGCGCCCGGCAGGCAGCGCGGCCGGTGACCAGAAGCGCGTCGTCACCCCCCGGCAGGCCCGCGACGACGGGGCCAGCGTGCTCGTCATCGGCCGCCCGATCAGCCGCGCGGACGATCCCGCGCAGGCCGCGCGCGACATCGAAGCGACCCTCTAGTCCAGCCATGCGCACAGCGATCAAGATTTGCGGGATATTGACGCCCGAGGCGCTGGATGCGGCGGTGGCGGCAGAGGCCGATTTCGCCGGTCTCGTGTTCTTCCCGCCCTCGCCGCGCCATGTCGATACCTATGCTGCCGCCGCGCTGGCAGCGCGCGGCGGAGGCAAGATCGGCAGGGTCGGGCTGTTCGTCGATGCCGACGACGGGCTGCTGCGCGACGCGATCGGCGCGGGGCGGCTCGATGCGGTGCAACTGCATGGCGAGGAAACGCCCGAGCGCGTGACGCAGGTAAAAGAGCGCATCGGGCTGCCAGTCTGGAAAGCCCTGCCGATCGCTAGGGAAGCCGACGTCGAGAAGGCCGAAGCCTATCGCGGCGTCGCCGACCTGCTGCTGTTTGATGCTAAGACGCCCAAAGACGCCGCCTTGCCCGGCGGCATGGGCCTGCGGTTCGACTGGTCCCTGCTCTCCCGCTGGCGCGGCCAAACCGGCTGGGGTCTGGCGGGCGGCCTGTCACCGGCAAATGTCGCGCAGGCGATCGCCGCAACCGGCGCACCACTGGTCGATACCTCCAGCGGCGTCGAAAGCGCGCCGGGCGTGAAGGACGTGGACAAGATCGCGGCATTTTGCAAAGCGGCTCGCCAGATATGACAGACCAGCCAAACTCCTTCCGCAACCAGCCCGACGAGCGCGGCCATTTCGGCGACTTCGGCGGACGCTATGTCGCCGAAACGCTGATGCCGCTGGTGCTCGATCTCGAGCGTGAATACCGCAAGGCGCAGGCCGATCCGGAATTCCAGCGCGAATTCGACGATTTGCTCGAACATTACGTCGGCCGCCCCTCGCCGCTCTATTTTGCCGAACGGCTGACCGAGGCGCTGCGCGCCGGTTCGCCCGAGGGCCACGGCGCGCAGGTCTGGTTCAAGCGCGACGAACTCAATCACACCGGCGCGCACAAGATCAACAATTGCATCGGGCAAATCCTGCTCGCCATCCGGATGGGCAAGACTCGCATCATCGCGGAAACCGGCGCGGGGCAGCACGGCGTCGCCACCGCAACGGTCTGCGCACGCTTCGGCCTGCCCTGCGTGATCTACATGGGTGCCGAAGACGTGCGGCGTCAGTCGCCTAATGTCTTCCGCATGAAGCTGCTGGGCGCCGAGGTCGTGCCCGTTACCAGCGGTCGCGGCACGCTGAAGGACGCGATGAACGAAGGCCTGCGCGACTGGGTCGCGCATGTCCACGACACCTTCTACATCATCGGCACTGCCGCCGGGCCGCATCCCTATCCGGAACTTGTCCGCGATTTCCAGAGCGTGATCGGTAAGGAAGCCCGCCAGCAGATGCAGGACCGCATCGGTCGCCTTCCCGACCTGCTGGTGGCGGCCATCGGCGGCGGCTCCAACGCACTCGGCCTGTTCCACCCCTTCCTCGACGATCCGGATGTGAAGATGCTCGGCGTTGAGGCGGCAGGGCACGGCCTCGATGGCGACGAACACGCAGCAAGCCTGCTCGGCGGCTTCCCCGGCGTGCTCCACGGCAACAATACCTACCTGCTGCAGGACGAGGACGGCCAGATCACCGAAGGCCACTCGATCAGTGCCGGGCTGGACTATCCCGGTATCGGCCCCGAACACGCCTGGCTGAAAGACACGGGCCGCGTCGAATACACCGCGGTGACCGACGAGGAAGCGCTCGAGGCATTCCAGCTCCTGTGCCGGACCGAGGGTATCATCCCCGCGCTGGAGCCGAGCCATGCCATCGCAGCGGTGGCGAAGCGAGCGAAGGACATGCCGGGGGACAGCGTGATCCTCGCTAATCTGTGCGGACGCGGCGACAAGGACATCTTCACCGTGGCCGAACGGCTGGGAGTGGAGATTTGAGTCGTCGTCGTAATCGTTCCAGGAAGCGTAAGCCAGCGGGTGATATCAAGCGCGCTAAAAATACCATTCGAATATGGGGTCGAGACATCCCGTTTAGACCCAAGATCGGCTTGTTTTGGCTTCTGGCCGGGTTTCCGCTTTTCTATGGTTTTCGCCTTCTTGGGCAGTCGGCCTCTGGCGATATGGAGAATATGAGCCGATACTTTTGGTGGGCAATCGGGATGGCGGTGATATTCGCGATAATCGGAACGTATTCGAAAGTGCTCGATGACTAGCCGCCTCTCCGCCGCCTGCGCCGCACCCCAATCCAATCCCGTCACCCCGGACTTGATCCGGGGGCCGGGGTGACGACGTAATATCCGCTGTCCTACATCTGCGGCGATGTGCCATTCTCACACAATGAGATCAAAATTCCTCTCCCGTTTCCAAACCGCTTCCGCGCGCTCGCAACCCCATAACTTTTTTGCTCTTGGACAGTGTAACACCCGGTCCATGTCTCAGACTTCTGCCGAGTTAGATGAACAAACCTGACACTATGAACACGCCAAATCGCCTCGCCGCCACCTTCTCCGCCCCCCACCCTGCCCTCGTCTGCTTCCTCACCGCAGGCGATGGCGACACGGCGGCCAATCTCGATGCGTTGGTCGAGGGCGGCGCGGATGTGATCGAGCTGGGGATGCCCTTCACCGACCCCATGGCCGATGGCCCCGCGATCCAGAAGGCGAATATCCGCTCGCTGGGCGCAGGCACGACCACCGCCGATGTGCTGCGCATCGCCACCGGGTTCCGCCAGCGCCACCCGCAAGTGCCGCTGGTGCTGATGGGCTATGCCAACCCGATGATCCGCCGCGGGCCGGAATGGTTCGCCTCGGCCGCGAAGGATGCCGGCGTCGACGGCGTCATCTGTGTCGACATCCCGCCAGAGGAGGACGACGCACTCGGGCCCGCACTGCGCGAGGCAGGCATCGCCCCGATCCGCCTCGCCACGCCGACCACGGACGACAAGCGCCTGCCCGCCGTGGTCGAAGGCAGCGAGGGTTTCCTCTACTACGTCGCGGTCGCGGGTATCACCGGCATGCAGCAGGCGGCGATAGAGTCGATCGAAGCCAATGTCACCCGCATCAAGCGATCGACCGACATTCCCGTCGCAGTCGGCTTCGGCGTGCGCACGCCCAAACAGGCAGGCGAGATCGCGCGCGTGGCCGATGGCGTGGTGGTCGGCTCGGCACTGGTCGAGCTGGTCGCCGAGCATGGCGCGGAGGCTCCGGCCAGGCTGCGCGAGCTCACCGCAGGGCTTGCCAAGGCCGTCCATTCGGCGGCAAGGGCTTCCGCATGAACTGGTTCACCCGCGTCCGCAATTCGATCACCTCGCTGTCCAAGCGCACCACCGACAAGGATCTGTGGGTCAAGTGCCCCAGCTGCCAGCAGATGGTCTTCGCGCAGGAATATGAAGAGAACGCCTACGTCTGCCCGCGCTGCGACCATCACGGCCGGATCGGCGCGGACGAGCGCCTGCGCCAACTGCTGGACGAGGGCTATGAAGTTCTCCCGGTCCCCGAGGTGAAGGAAGACCCGCTCAAGTTCCGCGACTCGATGAAATACACCGACCGCCTGAAGAAGGCGCGCGCGAAGAGCCCGCACAAGGACGCCTTCATCGTCGGCTCCGGTGCAATCGAGGGCAAGCCGGCGGTCGTCGGCGTGCAGGACTTCGCATTCATGGGCGGATCGATGGGCATGGCCGTCGGAACGGCCTTCTGCCAGGGGGCCGAGCGCGCGCTGACCCGCCGCGCGCCCTATATCGTGGTCACCGCCGCCGGTGGCGCGCGCATGCAGGAGGGCATTCTCAGCCTGATGCAGATGCCCAAGACGACCGTCATGACGCGCCGCCTGAAAGAGGCGGGCCTGCCCTATATCGTGCTGCTGACCGACCCGACTACCGGTGGCGTAACAGCCAGCTATGCCATGCTCGGCGACATCCACATCGCCGAACCCGGTGCCCTGATCGGCTTCGCGGGCCAGCGCGTGATCCAGGACACGATCCGCGAGCAGTTGCCCGACGGTTTTCAGCGCGCCGAATACTTGCACAAGCACGGCATGGTCGACATGGTCGTGCATCGCCACGACATGAAGGATACGCTGGCGACGCTGCTCGACTATCTGGCGCCTGCCGAGGCTGCCTGAGCCTCGCCATGCGGGACTTCGCCCGCTCCGACAGCCCCGATGTCCAGCGCCAGCTCGACCGGCTCGGTGCGCTATCGGTGCCGCAAGGGCGGCTCGGCCTCGACGCGATCCGCGCGCTGCTGGCGCGGCTCGGCGATCCGCACAAGCGCCTGCCGCCGACCTTTCACGTGGCAGGGACCAACGGCAAGGGATCGACCTGTGCCTTCCTGCGCGCGATGCTGGAGGCGCAGGGCTACCGCGTCCACGTCACCACCAGTCCGCATCTCGTGCGTTACAACGAGCGCATTCGGGTCGCGGGTGAGCTGATCTCCGACGAGCGTCTCGCCGCGGTCCTCGGGGAGGTGCTCGATGCCGGAGCCGATCTCGAACCGAGCTTCTTCGAAGTCACCATCGCCGCGGCCTTCACCGAGTTCGCCCGCGAGCCTGCGCATGCTTGCGTGGTCGAGGTCGGCCTAGGTGGACGGTTCGACGCGACCAACGTGCTCGAGCCCGACGTACTGGCCGCCTGCGGCATCGCCGCGCTGGGGATCGACCACGAACGCTTCCTGCTTGCGCCGGACAGCGACGTTCCCGAGGAACCCGTCGCGCGTATCGCCTTCGAGAAGGCCGGCATTGCCAAGCGGGGCGTGCCACTGGTGACCTTGCGCGAGACCTATCCCGCAATCGCTCGCGACGCGATTGCAGCTGTGGCCGCGAAAAACGCAGCGATCATTCGAGATGTCGATCGATCACTGGTCGAGCGTCTGTCCCGCAAGGACCTCGGCTTGCCCGGTGCCCACCAGCATTGGAATGCCGCCCTCGCAATCGCGATGCTCGCTTCTCAGGACAGGTTGACGGTTTCCGAAACTGCTATCGAACGTGGCCTCGCCCGCACCGAATGGCCGGCGCGCCTTCACCGCCTGTCGAACGGCCCACTCGTCGGCAATCGCGAGGTCTGGCTCGACGGGGGGCACAATCGCTCTGCCGGCGAGGCGCTGGCCGAACACTTCCGCGGCCAGTGCATTCACCTGATACTCGGGATGCTGGAGGCGAAGGATCCGCAGGCGCTGATCGATCCGCTGGCAGGCTCGATTGCCAGCCTCAGCGTCGTCCCGGTTCCCGGACACGATTACCACGAAGCCAGTGCATTCGGGTCGGCTGCGCTAGCTTCGGCGGATTTACCGGCTGCCTTCTCCGGATTGGCCGGAGACGAATTCCCCGTGCTCATCGCCGGCTCGTTATATCTCGCCGGAGAGGCGCTCAGGCTAAACGGCGAGCTGCCTGACTGAGCGCGCTCAGGTGCTCGGGAAGACGCCGTTCGACCACAACCTTGCCGCGTTGCGCAGCTCGTCGAAATCGCGGCGCACCATGATAGGGGTCTGCTTCTTGGTTTCCTTGATTACACCGGGACGCAAAGGCTGTTCGAAGGCGAGACCCATGCGAGGGCCATCGGTCCACGTAATCGTTCCAAAGGCGTCGAATTGCAACCATTTGAGGAAGCAATCAGATATGTCGCTCGCGGCGCGATCATCGTGCTCCAACAGGAGGATGTGTGCACCGCCCTGCGACAAATCGACGATCTCCACCCGCTTGCGACCCTCGAGCGTTTCGAGATAGGCGAGCACGCCGAGCGGCAAGCGCAGGAAGTCGCGCTCTTTCGGTGTTTTAGTTTCGTGTTGCTGCGTCCCCATTGCCGACAGGGCTACAACAAAAGAGGTTATCGCGGACTTAAAGTGGCGAGAAACGAAAGCCTGACCAGCTACTCTGCCGGTACTGTTTCTCCAGCCTCCGGTGCGACGATACCCGCTGCCGCTTTCGAGCGGCTCTCGCGCCACCATTCGATGCACACGAGGACCCCGGCGCCCAGCCCGATCCAGGTGGTCAGGATGAAGACATCGTAATAGCCCTGGTTCTCGATCATCTCGCCGAGCGCACCACGGCCGAGCGTGCCGACCAGCAGCGTGAGCGAAGACAGCAGCGCATATTGAACGGCACTGAATTTCTTCGACACGATCGAAGAGAGCCACGCGATATAGGCCGCCCCTGCAATCCCGATGGCAAGGTTCTCGAACGTGATAGTGATGGTTAGCTTGGCAAGGTCCGCGTCGCCGATGCCCGGCACTTGCTCGATCAGATAGGTGAAGCCGACGGCATCGCTGAATGCCTGCATGTTCGCGCCGCCGATGGCCATGTCGGCGTAAAGCAGGTTGGTCAGCGCCGCGAGGATACCGCCAATCAGGAGCGTCGCCATGCGGCCGATGGTCGTCAGCATCAGCCCGCCCAACGCTAAGCCTGCGATGATTGCACCCACGCCGAAGACCTTTGAGGCGAAGGCCACATCATCGTTCGTGTACTCGAGCTCGCCGAGGTAGAAGGGGTAGGCGAAGGTGCCCCAGATGGCATCGCATATGCGATAGGTCAGCACGACCGCGAGGATAAGCACCAGCGACCAGCCCATCCGGCCGACGAACTCGACCAGCGGCAGCACGAGTGCGCGATAGAGATGGTCGAGCGCGTAGGAGCCCCCGGTCACCGGCGGCGCGTCCTCGCGCAGCAGATGCTTGCCCTGCTTTTTCTGCGAAGCGAGCCAGCCGGCGATCAGCGCTGGCAGGATGATCGTCGCCACGATGATCCACGGACCGACGTTGACCGTGAATTCCGTCGGGTTCGGCCGGTCTTCGGGCGCATAGGTCATGGACATGACCATGAAGGCGAGCACGATGCCGATCGCGCCTGCCCACAGCAGGCCGACCAGCGCGAGCGCGCGATTGCGGATGCGAGGGGTCAATTCACCAGCCATTCGCAAGGCGCGAACCTGTTCGTCGCCCTGATTCTCTTCCGCGACACCGGAGGCATTGGGCGCCCACAGGCCGATGAAGCCCACGAACAGCAGAATACCCCCCATCATCAAATAGGTCTGGGGCCAGCCGATACGCGCTGCGATGATCAATCCGAGCGCTCCACCCACGAGCGAGGAGAGCCGATAGCCCATCTGATAAACAGTCGAGAGGATGTCGATGGTGGCACGTTCGTCCGCCACGTCGATGCGCCAGGCATTGATTGCAATGTCCTGCGTCGCGCTGGCGAAAGCGCCTAAACCCGCGAGCAGCGAGAACCAGCCGAGTTGCGTACGCGGCTCAAGAAGGCTCATCGTGATGAGGATCGCACCCAACAGCAGCTGCATTGGCACGATCCACTGCTTGCGCCTGCCGAGTTTGCGCAACACCGGGATATTGACCTTGTCGATCAGGGGCGACCACAAGAACTGGAACGCGTAGGCGAGGCCGATGAGCGAGAAGATCCCCATGGTCTCCAGATCGACTTCCGCTTCCGTCAGCCAAGCGAACAGCGTGCCGAGAAACAGCGCGAAGGGAAGGCCGCTGGCAAAGCCGAACACCAGCATGAAGCCGGTCTTGCGATCCCCAAGGGCCATGCCGAGCGCCCGCCACGCGGAAATCTTCTTAGTCTCGGCAGCTTCGGCCATACGCAGGCATCCTTTGCAAATATCGTGATTTCTTGCGACACTAGCCGCAGGAGAGAGAAAGGAACAGGACTGTGGACGTTCCGACAAAGACGCTGCCTGAACGCCGCCCGACGGACGGGATGCTGGCGCTGGCCAAGGATATCGCCGAAGATCGCAAGCGCGATGCTGCCGAGCCGAGCACCGTGCCTGCCTCCGTCTATACCGATCCCGAGTATTGGGCGCGCGAGAAGGCCGCGATCTACGACCGGATGCCGCAGATCCTGTGCCCGTCGGCGCTACTGCCCGATCCGGGCATGGCGGTGCCCCATGACGCAACGGGCCGCCCACTGCTCATCACGCGCGATGCCGAAGGCGCCGCCCATGTCTTTCTTAATGTCTGCCGCCACCGCGGCACGCGGCTGGTAGAAGGCGCTGACGTCCAGTGCACGAAGAAGCTCGTTTGCCCCTATCACGCATGGACTTATGCCGTGGACGGTCGGCTGCTTGCCCTGCCCCGCCCCGATACCTTCCCCGGTCTAAACAAGGGCGAGTACGGCCTCGTCGAGCTGCCATCGCGCGAGACCGGCGGGCTGATCTGGTTCTGTCCGCAGGAGGGGAGGGCCGACTTCACGTTGGCAAATACGCTCGGCGAGGATTTCGATGCGCTCGGCATGGGCGACCACGTGCTCTTCCGCCGGAAGACTCACGAGGTCGCAGGCAACTGGAAGCTCATCATGGATGCCTTCCTCGAAAGCTATCACGTCACCCGCCTGCACTCCAAAACCATCGGCCCTTTCTTTAAGGACGGCGCGACCAGCGGCGACATGATCGGTCCGCATTCGCGCAGCGCGGTCGGGCGGCTGGAGGAGATGGTAGGCATCGACCTGACCGATATGGCCGCGCTACGCCGCGTCGTCACCTTCGCCTACCAGCTGCTTCCGGGCGCGCTGATCATTCCCAGCCCCGACTACATCAACGTGATGGTGATGATGCCGCAGGCGCACGACCGTACGCTGGTGGAGGATTTCATGCTCATCCCCGAGCATCCGGCCACCGACAAGGCGCGCGATCATTGGGAGCGCAGCTGGGCGCTGCTCGACGGCGGCGTCTTCGCCAGCGAGGATTTTCGCGCGGCCGAACTCGGCCAGCAGGGCCTAGCGACGGGAGCGGTCCCGCATCTCACCCTCGGAACGATGGAGGGCGGCATCAGGCGCTATCACGAGACGGTCGAGGAAGCCTTGCGCGCTGTGAACTGAGCGCCTAACCGCGCCCTCATGTCCGACAACCGACTTCCCGAAGCTGGCGACCGTATCGCCAAGCTGCTCGCGCGCGCAGGCGTGGCCAGCAGGCGCGAGATCGAGCGCATGATCGCCGACGGGCGCATCGCACTCAACGGCAAGGTGCTCGATACGCCCGCAGTCAAGCTCGACAGCCTGCGCGGGGTGACGGTGGACGGCAAGCCGGTCGGCAAGGCGGAAGAAACGCGGCTGTTCGCCTTTCACAAGCCTTCGGGCATGCTGACGACCGAGCACGATCCCAAGGGTCGTCCCACGATCTACGTCGCACTACGCAATGCCCTGCCCAAGGATGCGGGCCGAGTGATGCCGGTAGGCAGGCTCGACTACAACACGGAAGGTCTGCTGCTGCTCACCAATGATGGCGAGATGAAGCGCGCAATGGAATTGCCCTCCTCCGGCGTTCCGCGCACCTATCGCGCCCGAGCGTTCGGCGATGTGACGCAGGCACAACTGGACGAGCTGATCGAGGGCGTCGAAGTCGACGGCATCCGCTATGGGCGGATCGAAGCCAATCTCGAACGCGGGTCCGGCCGCAATCGCTGGATCGAGCTGACCTTGCGCGAAGGCAAGAACCGCGAGGTACGCCGCGTGCTCGAACATCTCGGGCTTGAGGTGAACCGCCTGCTGCGCATCGGTTACGGTCCGTTCCACATCGGCGATCTTCCGCGCGGGCAAGCCTTGGAAATCCAGCGCGGCGATGTCGCAGGCTTCAAACGCGAATTAGCACGCGGGGGCCGCCAGTGAGGATCATTGCGGGCGATTGGCGCGGACGCAAGCTGGTCGCGCCGCCGGGCGAGTCAACCCGCCCGACCGCGGACCGGACCCGCGAGACGCTGTTCAACATACTCGCCAGCCGACTTGGCAGTTTCGAGGAACTGCATGTTTTGGACCTGTTCGCAGGCTCGGGCGCGCTCGGTCTGGAAGCCCTGTCACGCGGTGCAGCCTCTTGCCTGTTCGTCGAGCAGGACAGCACGGCAGTGAAGGCAATCCGCAGCAATATCGAGACCTTCGAGACACGGACCAGGGCCAGCGTTCAGCAGGCATCGGTGATGAGCCTCGGCCCGGCAAAATCGGCGCACCAGCTGATCCTGCTCGACCCGCCCTATGGCACCGGCGCGGGCGAAGTCGCGCTCGATCGCATGCTGCGGCTCGGCTGGATCGACTCGGCGACCTGGATCGCGCTCGAAACCGGCGCGAAGGAAGAACCGCGGGTGAGCGGGCTGGAATGCGTCGCGGATCGCCGCGTCGGCAAGGCTCGTCTATCGCTTTTGAGGCTCGCTACCGACGCGGCGTAGGTTAATTTCAAGAGCGCTTCATTGGTTCGTCGTGTTCGGAATGCGCTTCATCCATCGGCTCCGATTCCTCAATCGGATCGGGATCGGCAACGGACTCGCCAGGTTCCATCCCGCCAACCTGCGTTTCGATCTGGCCCCAGGCAGCTTCACGCCCTGCCTCGTCCATCGCCACCAGTGCCAGCTTGTCGCCATCGGCCATTCGCCAGAATAGTTCCTGACGCTCGGGGGCTAGCGTCCAAAAGTACGCCTGCACATCGCCCGGCCACTGGCGGAACCGGACTTGCCGCTCCTCCGGCCAGCCGTCGACGACCGCCATTTGCTCTGGCGTCATCATCGCCTCGGCAGGCTGAACATCCGCTGGCGGCGGTGCAGTAGTTTCGGGAATATCCTGCGCCATGACAGGGATCGAGATCGTGGCCAGCTGGCCACCGAGAATGTACCAAAAAGTCTTTCGCATGCAATCTTCCTTCAGAAGTGGACATGCGCAACGAACGCGACCCGAATTCTTACCCCCCGGGACTATTCTTATCGCTCCAGACGCTTCGGATAATCAATAACTCGGCGCGAAGGCCATCTTGCGTTCCGCACCGCCCGACGGTGATCGTGGCAAAAATGCGGCGAACGGAATCCAGCGCGTAAGCGAAGAGCGGGACCGCTTTAACGGTCCCGCCCTCGAACTCACAGGCAATTCACATTCGCGACATGCGGTGATAGATAAGTTCAGATCAGTCTATCTGGCTCGCGGGACGACCCGGCCAATAGTCCAGCGGCTTCGTGCCAGTACGGTTTCTTTCCCAGCTATTGATGCAGCCATCCTGCTGGTTCGGCGTGCACACCGGCAGGTCTTCGGCCGAGATGTTCGCGGCAGTGCTGCGCGTAATCGGCTGGGCGACTTCCTTACTCACGAAGCGTGGCGAGGCGGAAGCCGACGTCGATGCGGTCGTGGCCGTAGTCGCGGTGGTGCTGGAGCTATTCATCTGCGCGGCGATCTGCGTCCATGCGGTCGAGCGCTGCTGCGGTGTCATCTCGACGATGCGGACGCGCTGCGGATCGGTCAGCATCCACCAGCCTTCCTTCTGCATATCGGTCAGCGTCCAGTAGTATTCCTGCGCTGCAATTGGCCAGCCCTTGTATGTGATCCGCTTGTCGTCGGACCACGTCATGAAATCGGCCTCCTGCGCGTCGGTCATCATGTAGGCTTCAGCCTCCGTGTGATCGTCGGCAATGGCGGGAGTGGCAGTGAAGGCCAGAGCTGCTGCACCAGCGAGGATGATATTACGCATTGGAGTGTTCTCCATCTTTGTTTCCATTGCCCTACCTACGCATCACCGCACCTCATGGTTCCGTCGGCTCTGAGCACGTCAGACTTGTATTGCTGCCCCGCGTTCCCTAGCTGTTCCGGTGCTAATGTCCGATCTTGTCTCCCCTCCCGAAAGCGGCGAAAAAGGCGGAATTCCGCCCTATGCGGCGCGGTTGAACCCTCCCCAGCGCCAAGCGGTTCTCACTACCGAGGGGCCGGTGCTGATGCTGGCCGGAGCGGGTACCGGGAAGACCGCAGCGCTCACCGCGCGTTTGGCACATCTCATCGCGACCCGCCGGGCGTGGCCCTCCGAAATCCTGTGCGTGACCTTCACCAACAAGGCCGCCCGCGAAATGCGCGAGCGTGTCGGACGTCATATCGGCGATGCGGTGGAAGGGATGCCGTGGCTCGGCACATTCCATTCGATCGGTGCGCGCATGCTCCGTCGCCATGCCGAGCTGGTCGGCCTGCAGAGCAATTACACCATCATCGACACCGACGACCAGTTGCGCCTGCTCAAGCAGATGATCCAGCAGGAAGAGCTGGACGAAAAGCGCTGGCCGGCGCGCCAGTTGGCCGGGCTGATAGACCGCTGGAAGAACCGCGGCCTCAACCCGGGCGATCTCGATGCGGCGGAGAACGAGGCTTACGCCAACGGTCAGGGCGCGAAGTTCTACAAGCTCTACCAAGAGCGCCTGAAGACGCTCAACGCCTGCGATTTCGGCGACTTGCTGCTCCACATGCTGAACATCTTCCGCCAGCATCGGGACGTGCTGGAGCAGTACCAGAAGCGCTACAAATACATCCTCGTCGATGAGTATCAGGACACGAACCAGGTCCAGTATCTCTGGCTCCGCCTGCTGGCGCAGGATCGCAAGAACATTTGTGTGGTGGGGGATGACGACCAGTCGATCTATTCCTGGCGCGGGGCCGAAGTGGCCAATATCCTCAAATTCGAGAAGGATTTTCCCGGCGCGGCAGTGATCAAGCTGGAGCAGAACTATCGCTCCACCCCGCAAATCCTCGCCGCGGCCTCGGGCCTGATCGACGCGAATAGCGAACGGCTCGGCAAGACGCTGTGGACCGAACTCCCGGCGGGCGAGAGAGTCCGTGTGATCGGCGTCTGGGACGGTCCCGAAGAGGCGCGCCGTGTCGGTGAGGAAATCGAGCGGCTGGAATCCGAAGGCGCCTCGCTGGACGAGGTCGCCATCCTCGTGCGCGCGCAGTACCAGACGCGCGAATTCGAGGACCGGTTCATCCAGATCGGCCTCAACTATCGCATCGTCGGCGGCTTTCGCTTCTACGAACGCGCCGAAATTCGCGACGCTCTCGCCTATCTGCGCGTTATCGAGCAGCCCGCCGACGATCTTGCCTTCGAAAGGATTTATAACCAGCCCAAACGCGGCCTCGGCGCGAAGACGCTTGAGGCGATGCGCCGCCATGCGCGCCGTACCCAGACGCCCCTCGCCGCCGCGTCGCTCGACCTCGCCGATAGCGACGAGCTACCGACACGCGCGCGCAATACGCTAACTGGCCTGCTGGACCAGTTCGTGCACTGGCGGCAGCAATCGGAAAAGGTCACGCCATCCGAACTCCTGCGCATGGTCATCGCCGAAAGCGGGTATGAGGATATGTTGCAGAAAGACCGCAGCGCCGAAAGCGCCGGACGGTTGGAGAACCTCTCCGAACTCGCTCGCGCGATGGAGGAGTACGAGAGCCTCACCGACTTCCTCGAGCATGTCAGCCTGGTAATGGACAACGATCGCGCTGACGATGGCGAGAAGCTGACCATCATGACCATGCACGCGGCCAAGGGGCTCGAATTCGACCACGTCTTCCTGCCGGGCTGGGAGGAAGGCGTCTTCCCCAGCCACCGCGCGCTCGACGAAGGTGGTCTTGCCAGTCTCGAGGAAGAGCGCCGCCTTGCCTACGTCGCCATCACACGCGCCAAGCGCCGCTGCACGATTTTCCATGCCGCCAACCGGCGTATCTATGGCCAGTGGACCAGCTCGATTCCCAGCCGTTTCATCGACGAGCTGCCTGAAGAGACGATCGAGCGCGAAACGACCATGACCGGCGGCGCGTCGCTCTGGCGCGCGAACTGGACCGAAACCGAAGACCCCTTCGCGCATGTCGCACGCGATGCGCCGGGACGTGCGGACAAGCGCGGACCCGGCTGGCAACGGGCCCTATCGACCGGGTACGACGCGACGCCCAAGCGCCTCGCCGAACCGGGCCGCAGCGCGGCCAGCTTCGCAGCCAAGCCCCGCACCGATATCGCGATCGGTGCCCGCGTGTTTCACGACAAGTTCGGCTACGGCACCGTCACCGATCAGGAAGGCAACAAGCTGGTCATCGAATTCGAGAAAGCGGACGAGAAGCGCGTGCTCGACAGCTTCGTCAAACTGGCGGATTAGGTTGGCGGACTCGGCCCGCTCGAACACTCGCGAGGGCTCAGGAGCGGTGATTTCGGCGCTGGGCAGGAACACCCAGCCGATCGACAGCAAAGATCAGACATTTGCCTTGTCCGGCATTCCGTCGCCCGGCTTCATAGACCGGCGATACCGGGCTTCCCACGGTCGTTTCAGCTCGCCCCAGATGCCGCGTGTGCCCTCTTCGATGCCCGTTTCGCAATTGAGGTAGGGGGCGGGATTGCACCAGGTTCCGAACAGCTTGTCCCACAGCGTGATGGTATTGCCGTAATTGGTCCCCATCAGGCGCTCGTCGCGAACATGATGCAACCGGTGCGCCGCCGGTGAGACGAGCACCTCGCCGAACACCCCGAGCGTCCACGGCAAGTCGGCATGGATGAAATGCGCCCACCAGCTGCGTATCAAGGTCGCTCCGATAATCGCCCACGCCGGAATTCCAAGGGCGATCACCAGCACGGTGTCGAACAGGAGCGAAATCACTTTGGCGACCGGGTGTTTGCGCTGGACCGACAGCCAGTGGATCGCGGTATCGGCGTGGTGGGTGGCATGAAAGCGCCAGAGGCTGCGGTCATGTTCGAGCCGGTGGCGCCAATAGGCCACGAAATCGATCAGCGCGATAGCCAGCAGGAGCGTCATGACTTCGGGAACGCCGTCCCACAGGCCGCCGAGATATCCAGCGCCGTTGAGGACCATTGCCAACACTGCTGCCGGGGCTGCGAAAAGAGGAGCGATGACAAGCGCATTGAACGCGGCAAGACCGAAATTCGTGCTCGCTTCCTTGTGGCAGACCACGATTGCACGCCCGATCGCCTGCCGCTTCAGCACCAGGGCGAGCACGCCGAACACTGCGCCGTAAATGGCCAATTCGCGCAGCAAAGCCAGAACCGGTTGAGCCAGGGCTATCATCCGATCTGCTTAATCGATCAGGGTAAACCGGTCGTAAACGGAGCAGCCCCGCGCTCAGGTCAAGCGGTGTCTCGACCCGATGATGGTAGCTATCCGTTGTGCCGCCGTTCCATCCCCATAGGGGTTATGCGCCTGCGCGACTTTTGCATAAGAGCACGGATCGTCGAGCAACCGTGAGGCCTGTTCGACGATGGCATCACAGTCTGCGCCCACCAACACCGCGGTCCCGGCCGCTATGCCCTCAGGGCGCTCGGTCGTGTCGCGCATGACGAGCACGGGCTTGCCTAGGCTGGGGGCCTCTTCTTGGATGCCGCCGCTATCGGTCAGGATGATATCCGCCCGCATCATCATGCGGACGAAGTTCGGATAGTCGAGCGGGTCGATGAGGCGGATATTGTCAACCGCCCCGAGCTGCTCAGTCATTACGCCCGCAACATTCGGATTGGGGTGCACCGGATAGACGATCGCGATGTCCTCACGGCTGGCCAAAGTCTTCAGCGCAGCAGCGATGTTGCGCATGCCTTCCCCGAAATTCTCCCTGCGATGCGCTGTTACGGCGATCAGGCGTTTGCTTCCGACATCGGCCAAAGCGGTGTCGATAGCGTGACCAAGTGCCGGATCGTCTTTCAGTTTCGACTTCGTCGCGAGCAGCGCGTCGATTACGGTGTTCCCAGTCACGAAAACGTCTTCTCGCGACGTGTTTTCTGCCAACAAAGCGTCTGCAGCGGTTTGGGTCGGTGCGAAGTGAAGATCGGCAATTGTGCCTGTCACGCGCCGATTTACCTCTTCAGGCCACGGCGAATAGATGTCGCCGCTGCGCAAGCCCGCTTCGACATGACCGATCGGAATCTTGCGGAAATAGCACGACAGCGTGACCATCATCGTGGTCAGAGTATCGCCATGAACCAGCACGCGATCCGGTTTCTCGTCGGCCAGCACCTGACCAAAACAGAGCAAGATGCGCGATGCAAGCGCATCGAGGCTCTGACCGTGCTGCATCAGATCGAGGTCGATGTCGGGCGTTATCTCCGCAATCGCCAGCACCTGGTCCAGCAACTCGCGGTGCTGCGCTGTTACGGCGACTTTCACATCGAAGCGGCCATCCGCGCGCAACGCGTGGACGACCGGGAACATCTTGATCGCCTCCGGTCTCGTGCCGAACGTTACCATCACTTTGGGACGATCGTTCATCGCTGCAGGAGCCCCCGCGTGTCGTAGACCTGCTTGCCCCTAAAATCGCTCAGCGAGAGGTGCTTGAAGTCCGTGTGATCGACCAGGATTGCCACGGTTTCTGCCTCCTCGAGAGCATCGTCCAGTGTGACAAGCTGCGCGCTGGCTTGCTGTAGCCGCAGCGGCAGTTCGGTTGCGAATGGTTCGACAACCAGCATGCGGTCGCCGATCTCGGCGGCCAGGTGCTCTGCGATCTCCAGCGCCGGACTTTCGCGGAAATCATCGATATCGGGTTTGAACGCCAAGCCCAGAACGGCGACCTTGCCGTTTGGCGGGGCCTTCGCCATGGCGCACAGGCCTTCGATCACATGTTTGGTCTTGTGAAGATTGACCTGCCTCGCCGTGCGGATCAAC
This sequence comes from Erythrobacter sp., assembly GCA_029937545.1. Classification (GTDB taxonomy): domain Bacteria; phylum Pseudomonadota; class Alphaproteobacteria; order Sphingomonadales; family Sphingomonadaceae; genus Qipengyuania. The sequence continues at coordinate 102,815 of JAPYPR010000004.1, forward strand.
GGCGTTTCTTCAGGCGCGGCAGCCACCAGGAACCAGGGATCCACCGCGATGCAGTGTCCCCCTACCCCCGGCCCTGGTTGCAGCACATTGACGCGGGGATGCCGGTTCGCAAGCCGGATGACTTCCCAGACGTTGATGTCGAACCGATCCGCGACGAGAGACAATTCGTTGGCGAATGCGATATTGACGTCCCGAAAGCTGTTTTCGACCAGCTTGACCATCTCCGCCGAACGCGCATCCGTTTCGAAACAGATGCCTTCGACGAAGCGGGCGTAGAGCCGGCGAGCCTTCGTCGAACACTCGGGTGTCATTCCACCGATCACACGGTCATTCGACCGGAGTTCTGCGATGATCTTGCCCGGAAGGACGCGCTCAGGACAATAGGCAATGGCGATGTCGGCTGGGCCGTGGGTGTTGCCCGGCACGCCCAGATCTGGGCGCTTAAGCGCGATCAGCTTCGCCACTTCATCGGTCGTCCCCACCGGCGAGGTCGACTCAAGAATGATGCAATCGCCGGGCCTGAGCCTTGGGGCGATCGCTTCCACCGCGCTCATGACGTAATCCAGACCGGGCGTATTGTCTTCGAGCAGCGGTGTCGGCACCGCAATGACGTGGAATTGGGCCTGCGGCGCATCGAGGGAGGCGCACAGCATCTTGTCCTTGACCACCCGCTCGACCAGCTGGTCGAGGTCTTTCTCTTCGATATGGATGGCGCCGCGGTTGATCGTGTCGACCACGCGCTCGGACACGTCCACACCGCAGACACGCATTCCGGACGAGGCGATAATCGATGCGGTCGGAAGGCCTATGTAGCCCAAGCCGAACACGACCACGTCGTATTCGTCGTTCCGCATACTCGCGAAAACTTCTGGATTTTCCAAACTCGACACCCCCGGAGCATCACGCAATTCCGGATCGCGTTCTGCAGCCTGAACTTTCGCTCGGCGGTGGCCGAGCGACGCTTCCGGATGTATCTATTGCCCGATTAAAGTAAAGCGAGCGTAAATCATGTTTCAGGTCGCCGAGACGTCCAGGAAGCCGGGAACCGGCCCGTTCCATTCGCCTGCATCGGTCGGCATGCTGTCGGCGGAGGCTTTGCCCTGCCCTTTCGGCTGACGATCTCGTTTCGGCTTGGCATCCCGCTTCTCTTTTTCGGGCTTTGCCTTCGGCGGCGCTTGCTTCCGGTCCTTGCGCTTCTCCGGAGCCGCACCGTCATCGTTTCCGTCATCGGCGTCGGCCCCGCTATTCGCGCTGGGATCTTTCAGCCCGACGCGAACGTCCTTCTTGCCGAAGACGTCGATCTTCGAACCGGTCAGTTTCTCGACGTTGTCGATCGCTTCGGCATCTTCGGGGGCGACGAAGGTGAAGGCGCGACCCTTTGCGCCTGCCCGTCCCGTGCGGCCGATGCGGTGGACATAATCGTCCGGATGCCACGGCGTATCGAAATTGAACACGTGGCTGACACCCTTGATGTCGAGGCCGCGCGCAGCAACGTCGGACGCCACGAGGATATTCACATCGCCCTTCTTGAAGCGGTCGAGCTCCCTGAGCCGGCTCGACTGGTCCATGTCGCCATGGATCTCGCTGGACGCGAAGCCGTGGCGTTGCAGGCTCTTGTTGAGCTCGCGCACGGTCGTCTTGCGGTTCGCGAAGATGATCGCAGTCTCGACCAAGTCGTTGTTGAGCAGCCAGCGCAGGGTTTCGGGCTTCTGGCGGCTCGTCACCGGAACCTTGAAGGCGGTAATGTCCTTATTGGTGGTCGCCGCGCGGCTGACTTCGATCCGCTTGGGATTGTCGAGGAACTTCTTGGCCAGCTTCTCGATCGGCGGCGGCATGGTGGCCGAGAAAAGCATGGTCTGGCGCTGTTCGGGCAGCTTGTCGCAAATGAACTCGATGTCCGGGATGAAGCCCATGTCGAGCATGCGGTCGGCCTCGTCGATGACCAGCAGTTTGCAGCCGTTAAGCAGGATCTTGCCGCGCTCGAACAGATCCATCAGGCGGCCCGGCGTTGCGATCAGGACGTCGACGCCCTCGTTCAGCGCCTTCACCTGGTCGCCCATCTGCACGCCGCCGATGAGGAGCGCGAGCTTCAAATCATGGTTCTTGCCGTATTTCTCGAAGTTTTCTGCCACCTGGGCCGCCAGCTCGCGGGTCGGCGCGAGGATCAGCGAACGCGGCATCAGCGCGCGGCGACGACCGCTGGCCATGATGTCGATCATCGGCAGGACGAAGCTGGCTGTTTTGCCGGTGCCGGTCTGCGCGATGCCGATGATGTCCTTCATCATCAGCACCGGCGGAATCGCTTCGCGCTGGATGTCGGTCGGCTCGGTATAGCCGGCTTCGTCGACTGCCTTGAGCAAGTCTGGGGAAAGGCCGAGATCGGCAAAGGTCATGCGCGTCAAATGTATCCCTGGATTTGGTGCCGGTCGCATGGCGCAAGAATGCGCCATCGGCTGGCCGCGCCCTTTGCGGTTTTGGGCGGCAAAGTCAAGATACACGCGGCATCGCGCGCCGGTTTGCCTAGTCGCGTGGCCGAACGGCAACGAGCCGGTTCATCTCGGAAATCCGGCATTTCGCACCTGCCCGCGACATCAGCCGGTCGCGATCGACACAGAGCTGGCCGTCATCACTACGCTCCACATAGAAGCCGAGATAGAAATCGCGCGGGCTGCAGGCCTTTTCCAGCTGTGCGGAAATCAGACTGCGGTCGCGCATATAGATAATCAGCCGGCTACCCCTGTCGGACACGCCGACGATACCGTTGGCCGGGAGGCAATCGCCCATCGGCCGCTCCACCAATTGCGTCGCGACCGGTTGGCGCGGCAATTGCGAGAGTAGATTGCTCCGGGCGCGGCTGGGCTGAGGGCTGATCCGCAAGATCACACGGCGCTCGATCCGGACCTGGTTGGCGACTGGCGGCTCCGAGAGATCCGCCAGCGCGTGCCATGGCGGCAGGCGTTTGGACATCTCGTGACGCGACATCGGCCTGGCCTGTTCCTGAGCCTGCCGCGCAACCTCGTTCACCCGCACCTCGTCGGATGTGGCTGCCAGCGGAAGCAGCAAGGAGAGGATGGCGGAAACAAATGGCATTTGCGCGTTCGGTCGGCTCCTGTGCCGCGCTAGACTCGCGGCTCGCTCATTAGCGACGGATGCCCCCTTGCCCCCATGCGCTTGAATATCCGCTTAATTGATCGTGCCCCGATCGCAAGGGAGTAGCGTTTGCCCGCCCAATTGTGGCAAGGATGCCGCGATGTCCGATACGCAACCCTTCATCGAGGAAGCCGCCAGCCTGCTCGGGTCGCGCGGCTTCACTACCGATCCCGAGCTGGTCACACCATGGCTGACCGATTGGCGCGGTCGATACACCGGAAAGGCGGTCGGCCTCGCATCGCCGTCCTCCACCTCGGAAACCGCCGCCTTCGTGAAATTGTGCGCCCGCCATGGCGTCCCGATCGTACCGCAAGGCGGGAATAGCGGCATGTCCGGCGGAGCAACCCCGGACGAGAGCGGAGCGCAGGTCCTGCTGTCGCTGCGCCGCATGGACACGATCCGCGATCTCGATACGCGCGCCCGGCAAGTCACCTGCGAAGCGGGCGTCATCCTCCAGACGCTGCACGAGGCAGCAGAAAAGCAGCGCCTGCGCTTCCCGCTCACACTCGGGGGCAAGGGTTCGGCCACCATAGGCGGGCTGATCTCGACCAATGCGGGCGGCACACAGGTGCTGCGCCATGGCACGATGCGCGCGCAGGTACTGGGAATCGAGGCAGTGCTGGCCGATGGATCGGTCTTCGATGCGTTGACGCCGCTCAAGAAGGACAATCGCGGCTTCGACCTCAAGCAGATGCTGATCGGATCGGAAGGCACGCTGGGCATCGTCACGGCGGGGACACTGCGCCTGCTGCCGGAGATCGGCGAGCGCGTGGTCGCGTGGGTCGGCCTGCCGTCGATCGGGGCGGCGCGCGAACTGCTGCTGCATTGCGAGGGCTTTGCGGGCGATATGCTGGAAGGGTTCGAAGTCCTGCCGGAACATTGTCTTGAGTCCGTGCTCGCTCATCTGCCCGATGCGCGAGCACCGCTCGAGGGGAACCACGCATGGCATGCGCTGATCGAACTGGTCGGCACTGCGGACGCCGAAGATGCGGTGCGCGCGGCGGCTGAAACCATGCTCGCGGAGGCGTTCGAGAAAGACTTGCTCGGGGATGCGGTGCTAGCCGCCAATGAAGCACAAGCCGATGCCTTCTGGCTGCTGCGCGACTCGATAGCACCCGCCGAACGCGCGATCGGCCCGGCAATGCAGCACGACATTTCGGTACCCGTCGCAGCGATGGCGAAATTCGTCGAAAAGGCCGGCCCGCAAGTCGAAGAAAAATTCCCCGGCACACGCGCCGTCGGCTTCGGCCATCTCGGCGACGGCAACATCCACTTCCACGTGCTTGCCCCTCCAGGTGCCACCCGCGGTGCATGGGAAGCCGACGAGGGCAAACGCGTCAGCGCTTTCGTCCACGACCTCGTCGACGAAGTTGGCGGTTCGATCAGCGCCGAGCACGGGATCGGGCAGGTGAAACGCGACGAACTGGGCCGGCTTGGCGACCCTGTCGCGCTCGCTATGATGCGTAGCGTGAAGCAGGCGCTCGACCCCGATGGTCTACTCAATCCGGGCAAGCTTGTGCCGCTTGCGAAAGACCACGCGACCGCTTAAAGCGCTGCGCACCACGCGCGCGTGCCCAGGCGCATGCCCGTCCATTCCTTAGTTTTCGGAGATTTTCCATGGCCAGCGCGCCGCAGCCGAACCTGCCTCTCTTTTACAACGACCTGATGCCGCTCAACAGCAACGATCACGCGGACCTGAAAACGCGCCCGGTCGATCTGGCTCCGTGGCTTTCGAAGCAGCACGCCGTTCCGCTTACGGTCGACGAGTTCGTCCAGGCGCAGCGCCAGCTTCCGATCGTATTTTCGGCCGGGGACAGCCCCCTCCCGCTGGCGCTGTTCGCGCTCAACGAAGGCGTGAACACCTACGTGGACGAAACCGGCAAGGTCACCGAACCCGTATATCTTCCGGCTTATATTCGCCGCTATCCCTTCATGCTCGCCCGCCTGCGCCCCGATGCTGAAGAATTGTCGCTCTGCTTCGACCCCACCGCCGATTCGGTCGGTGAGTTCGACGACGGCGAGCGCCTGTTCGACGACAAGGAGCCGAGCCAGGCGACCAAGGGCATTCTCGAATTTTGCGAGAGCTTCGAACAGGCCGGCCAGCGCACGCAGGCTTTCATGACCGAAATCAAGGATGCGGGCTTGCTGATGGACGGCGAAGTCTCGATCCAGCGCCCGGGCGAAGACAAGCCTTTCATCTATCGCGGCTTCCAGATGGTCAATGCCGAAAAGCTGCGCGAGCTGCGCGGCGACCAGCTGCGCAAGTGGAACGAGAGCGGGCTGCTGCAGCTCATCTTCGCCCACCTGTTCTCGCTCGAGCAGATGCGTGTGCTGTTTGCACGCCAGACCAACCAGGGCACCGCACCGCAGCCACAGGCGCAGCTGAACGGTGTGGACGGGGCCACCACTGCCTGAATGGCGCAATATATGGGGGGCGGTCGGGCTTGGCCTGGCCGCCCTTTTTGCTGCGCCGAATGCAGCATTTGCGCAGGATGCCGAAGCCACCGAGCGCGAATATCACCCGCTCGAAGTCTTCCAGCTGCGCGAGGACTTGCTGTTTCGTGTCGGGTACCGGTTGGCGACCGCCAATGCCGAATTCTGCGATACAACGCTGCCGGTCTCCGGGATGCTGCTCCACGATGCTGAGGCCTACGGCGAGCCCGCCGCGGTGCGCTACCTCTTCGGCCTGAAGGGCGATCTCGGCGTGCAATCCGTGGCACCCGGTTCCCCTGCCGAACAGGCCGGACTGAGGCGGAATGACACGATTTCCGCCCTTGGCGGTCAGGCGATCTCGGCGCGTTGGCAACCGACCAAGCCGGGTTGGCAGCGCGGGCACAACATCCGAGACTACATCGATGGCGAGTTAGCAATGGGCACGCTCAATATCGACTGGTTCGATGGCGAAGGCGCCCCCCGCGATGCCGCACTCACGCCGGTGCCCGCTTGCGCCTCGCGCTTCGAGCTGCTCACCAATTCCGCCAAGGCCAGCGCCGACGGTGAAAGAGTCCTCGTCGGTGAAAACTTCCCCGGTTTCGCTTATGCCGAAGACGAATTCGCCGCGCTGATCGCGCATGAGATGGCGCACAACCTGCTTGGCCATCTCGACTATTTCGAGGAAGCAGGGCGCAAGCGCAGCCTCGTGCGCCTGAGCGAGCGTGAGGCCGATCGCCTGATGCCCTGGCTGCTCGCTAATGCGGGTTACGATCCTGCGGCCGCTGCCCGCTTCATACAATTGTGGGGTCCGCGCCATGGCGGATGGATCTTCCGCAAGCGCACGCATGATGGATGGGACGAGCGGGTCGAATTCATCGAAGCCGAACTTCCGCTGATAGCGGCAGCACAGGCCGAGACCGGCAAGGCGGACTGGCGCGCGCATTTCGAAAGACTGCTGCCGCAGCAATAGCTGGCATCGTGGCGGATAATCGCCCTCGCACCTTTTCCTTCGCGACCTGTTCTGCCAACCGTGATCATATGATGGCCTTGCGGAGCGAATGATGGGCGAGATCGTACCGGTTGTGTTGTGTGGCGGGAGCGGGACGAGGCTCTGGCCGCGCAGCCGCGCAACGCGGCCCAAGCCGTTCATTCCTTTGCTTGGAAAAAGCACGCTTTATCAATCCACCCTTGAGCGGTGTTCCGATCGCAGCATTTTCGGCGCGCCGATCGTGGTGGTGGGTGAGAAGCACCTTGAGTTCGCACGACCACAAGCGGCGGCGATTACGCGCGATGCCCACTTCATTGTCGAACCGATGGGCCGCAACACGGCACCTGCGATCGCGCTGGCGGCGCATGCGCTGGACTCGGACAAGATCATGCTGGTGTGCCCGAGCGATCACCACATTCGTGATACCAGCGCTTTTACGAGTGCTGCACGGTCAGCCGCCGCCCTGGCGGCGCAGGATTGGCTGGTTTCCTTCGGCATCGAGGCGACTTCGCCGGAAACCGGCTATGGCTACATCCGCCGCGGTGAAGCGCTCGCGGATGGCTTCCGCGTCCACAGCTTTGTGGAGAAGCCAGACCTCGAAACGGCTATGCAGTTCCTTTCGCAGGGCGATTATGCGTGGAACGGCGGCATTTTCGCCCTTCGCGCCGGTCATTTCCTCCGTGAACTGGAGCGGCATCGCCCGGATCTCGCCGCACAGACGAAGAGGGCTTTCGACGCTCGTACCATCCATCGCGACGCTCTGCGCCCCGACGAGGACCTGTTCGCCGCGATCGACGACGAGTCGGTAGACTATGCGGTCATGGAAAACACCGAGCGCGCTGCGATGGTCGATGCTGCGATGGGCTGGTCTGATATCGGAAACTGGGACGCGCTGCTGCAAAAGCGCGATGCCGACGATGCGGCCAACGTGGTCCTCGGCAATGGCGAAATCATCGGCGCGAGCGGAACGATGATCGACAGCGACGGCCCCCATGTAACGGTCGTGGGCGCGGACAATATCGTCGTGGTTGTCGATGGGGACGATATCCTGGTCACGGCTCGCGACGCCGTGCAGCGCGTGGGCGAGGCCAGCCGGTGCAAGGCCCAATGATCCGCAAGCTGCCACGCCGCTTCGTCGAAAAGGTCTGGGGCGTGGACCGGTTGCCGCCCCCCTTCCCCCATCCGTCCGACGACCGCATCGGCGAGGTCTGGTTCGACCCGCCGGAAGAACTACCGCAGCTGCTCGTCAAATACATTTTCAGCAGTGAGCGCCTTTCGGTCCAGGCCCATCCGGACGACGATCAGGCCGAGGCTATGGGTTACGGAAGCGCGGGAAAAAGCGAATGCTGGGTCATTCTCGATGCCGAACCGGGCGCCACGATCGCTGTCGGATTCCATCGGGAGATCACGCGCGGTGCGCTGCGCGAGGCAGCCCTGGATGGATCGATCGTCGAGCATCTCGTCTGGCACGAAGTACAGGCTGGCGACGCCTTCTACATTCCCGCAGGTACGGTGCATGCAATCGGCGGCGGTGTTTCGCTGATTGAAGTCCAGCAGAACAGCGATGTGACGTTCCGCCTGTTCGACTATGGTCGCCCGCGTGAATTGCATCTGGATGAAGGAATACAGATCGCGGATGTCGAGCCTTATCCGGAGGCGCTTCGCCGAGCGCTGTCGGAAGAAAGCGGGCTTCTCGTCGATGGCCCCCATTTTCGGCTTTACCACGTGACGGGTGCCAAACTTCCTGACGGCCTCGATGAAGGCCCGACGCTCGTCATTCCATGCTCCGGCGGAGTGCTACTCGACGAGGAAAGCCTCCAATGCGGAGAGTGCGCGCTCGTCTCAGACCCGACCGAGGTGGCGCTTGGCGGCACCGGGATCGCCCTGATCGCCCAACCCTCGCGATAGGGCGGACGAACTGCTCCGATTCTGCGCCGGACGACGCGCATTTTGCTGCAGACGCGATCTTGAAAGCGCCGTCTCAATCCCCATTTTCGGTGTGTCGGGCAGTGTTCCCCTCATAGCCTGCCCGATTGGTGCACGCGAGTGCACCTCCTCCCTGAACCTTGGCCACCCCGTGCACTTCACGCGGGGTGGTTTTTTATTCCGCAGCGTCTCGCAGATCCGGTCTGAGGTCGTACGAAATCTGGGCGTTTAGACAGGCCACGAGCTGCGCAATCAGGTTTGCGACCGCACCAATACGCGGCGTAGCTGAGGTCAGCGTGTGGTCGAGATAGGTTGAGCGGCAAATCTCCAGTTGCAACCCGAATATCTGGCCCATCGGCCTCGCGTGCCGATCCAGAATGTAACCGCCCGCATACGGGCTGTTGCGCTCTGCAACTCGCCCCCGCCGATCGAAAAAATCGATGGCACCGCTCGAAATGCTGTCGGGGGCCGAAGCCCCGAAACGGTCTCCGACAACGAATTCGACCTGCCTGTTTCGGCGCTTCGCAGGTGCCAAAGGTGGCATTGAATGAAGGTCCAAGAGGAATGCGAAGCCGAACCTGTCGCGCAATGAGTGCAGCATACGATCCAGAGTATGGTGATATGGGGAATGTACCCGCCGAATTCGCTCTTCCAGTTCTTTCCGCGACAGGGGAGTTTTCCATATCTCGCCTGTTCTGAGGAGCCGCCGCGGTATCAAACCCAATCCTGTCCGCGCACGACGATTTGCAGCATTGCTGACGCGGCGCTCCGGCCTGCCATCCGTAACCATTTGCCAATCGATATCGTCGGGATCCCGGTTGAGATCGATCAGCGCGCGCGGTGCTTGGGCAATCAGCGCCGCGGCGCCGGTGCGGATCGACACCGCTTTGGCAATTTGATCGACCAAACGATCCTCGAGACTGAGCGAAGTCGAATGGGGATTTCGCATCTTCTGCCAGATATCGGTCGAATAATCGCGGCCACCATGCGGCGCGGCGATCAAGAACGGGATTTCCGCCTCGGTGACATCCGACATTCGAAAGGCAGGGGCATCCCAATTAGGGATGGACCCGCCCTCCATCGAGAGCGGGTTTCGAGTATCATCGCCAACAGACATGTCGTACCTCTGCCGGATCGGGATCAAATGTCAAAATCATCTGACCCCGAAAACCGGCAGGACCACGATTGTTGACCCGTGCCGGTCAGGCGAAAATGAATTCCGGCATCGCCGACAAATCGTGATCCTGCTTGACGTCGGTAAGGCCAGCGTTCGCTGCGCCGCTTTCGGTAAAAAAGTCGGCATTCGTCAGTGCAAGACCGGCAGAAAGCTGTGCGACAAGCTTCTGTTCCGCTCCGCCGACACCATCCGAATCGTAGAACAGTTCGCCGGTGTTGTTGTTGTAGATGATGCGATCGTTGGCATCCTGGGCACCGTTGCCGATCCGGAATGCCCCGGCAGCCAGTACGCCGGCGTTCAGAGCGCCGAAGATCGAGCCATCGAAGACAATCGTATCGTCCGCGACCGAGAAATCGGTGATCGTGTCGGCATTGCCCGTGCCCATCGCGATGAATGAGAATTCATCGGCGCCCGTGCCGCCGGTCACGACATCGTTTCCGGCACCTCCGGTCAGACGGTCCGCTCCCGCGCCGCCGCCGAGATTGTCGCTCCCGTTGCCGCCACGAAGGAAGTCATTGCCACTTCCGCCCCTGAGCAGATCGTCGCCGGTTCCGCCGATAACGACATCGTTTCCGCCACCGCCGAGCACATTGTCATTGCCGCCGTTGCCGTCGAGACGGTCGTCACCCTCGTCCCCTTCCAGGCGGTCGTCTTGCGCGCCGCCGGACAGGAAATCGGCTCCGTTTCCTCCGTAGAGGAAGTCTTGGCCCGTCCCGCCGTAAAGGGTGTCATCACCAGCGCCGCCATAAATCGCATCGGTCCCTTGGCCGCCAGACAGTGTGTCGGTGCCGAACCCGCCGCGCATGGTGTCCCGGCCATCGCCGCCATCGACGGTGTCGTTGCCGTAACCAGCGAAGACGAGATCGTCCCCGACGCCGCCATTCAGCGTATCGTCGCCATAGTTGCCGATGATTACGTCGTTCCCCGAACCCCCGTAAGCTGCGTCGGCATCGTTCCCACCGTACAGGTAATCACGCTCGTCTCCGCCAAACAGGCTATCGTTGCCGCCATTGCCGTAGAGCGAATCCGATCCGGCCTGGCCGTAGATCGTGTCGTCTCCTCCGCGGCCATTGACGGTATCATTGCCACCATTGCCCTGAATACCATTGTTCGCCTGGTTGCCATCGATCGTATCCGCGCCGGATCCGCCGAACGCATTCTCGATCACCGTTCCCCTTCCGATCACGACATTGCCGGTCTCACCGCCGATGTTCATGAATGTCTCGGGATTGAGGTTGATTACCTGGTCTTGCGAAAAGCCACTGTAGTCCAGCGTGTCGTTTCCGCCGCTATCCACGATCGTATAGGCGATACTGACGAATTGCGTTGCATCGTGGATATCGCGGTTCGATGTGCTATTGAAGCCGTATACGGTGTTGCCCAGCCGCGTGGAGCCCGAAAGGCCGTAAAGCGCTTCCACGGCTGCAATATCGCCAGCCATCGGTGTCAGGACGAAGTTGTAGTCGAACCCTTGATCCGCGAAGTAGGTGTTCTCGTACTGTGAGAAATACGACATGATCGTGGTTGCCCAAGAATCATTCGCGTAGCTCGCGTCGTTGGGATAACCGGCGGAACCATTGTAGTTGCCCCCATGGCCGAGCCCCAGCGCGTGACCGATTTCGTGAATATAGGACTGGAAGGAATAGGAGTTCAGGTTGGCACCATAGCTATCGATCCAGTCAAGCGACACGTTGACGGTCGAGCTTATGATCGTCCCACCGCTCACGCTCGATGACGCGTAAGCACCTGATTGGGTATCCTGGAAAGTAATCTCCGCGCCGCTGCCGACCTCGACGAACTGGATGCCTGTGACATCCGTCCACGTATCCAAAGCGGCCCGGGCCAAAAATTGACCGTCCGCCGAAAGTTCGGTGATATTGACGGTAATCGATCCGTCCGAACCGACATCCCATGAGCGTGCGCTGCCACCCCAGTAGGTCTGGGTAAGCTGCACTGCGATTTCATCGTAGGTGTAGACATCGAGCGGCTCAGGCGGGACGCCCTCGTCTACCGTTAGGGTATATTCGCCGGTATAGCTGCTGAGGTAGGAATCGACTTCGATATAATACGTACCCGCACCTGTGGCGGTGAAAGTCAGGCCAGAATTGAGCCCGTCGGCATCGTCATTGATCGCCAGGATATTGCCGGAAGAGTCGCGCACTCGCAGATAGGTGTCGCCGACTGGGTTGGTGCCCGAACCGAACAGCGAGATGTCGATCGTCTGACCGGCAGTCAGCGTGATGGCAACCCAGTCCGTGTCACCGACCGTCTCGAGCTCGCTGGTCAGCGACCCTCCGACCGTGATTGTCGCCGTGGTGGAAGTGTCACCTGCAATATCGCCTTCGACGAAAATGGGCTCATCGCTTCCGGGGGCTGGACCAGCCGCCTTCTCGTCGGAACCACAGCACGAACTGCAGCTACATGCCTGGCTGTGGGCAATTTCGAAAATCGATGCGGCCTCGCTGGACAGAGCAAACATGCTCGCGCCACCCGCCAAGAAGCCCCCACTGTCGTGCTCGCTTATCATATTCGGGAGTCTAAGCTGCGCCGAGTGGTCCAAACGCGACGCAACCGACTGATTGAAATAGACATTCTGGTACATTCGACGATCCCTTCCACTACACTACCAAGCAAATCGGTTTTGGCAGAGGCGTGCATACCCGGTGGCGAATTCCATCCGTTGGCTCGCAGACTACGAGCACGGGAATCAGTCCAACCCCTCCTGACAGGCGAGCAATAGCACAGATTGAGCGAAGAGAAATTGTACAGAAACGCTTAGCAAGCGGTGAATGCCGAAAATGTCATTTCTTATGTTGCCAGTCGCCGTCGTCGCAGGGTGGCACGCCCGCTCGTTTACATGTTTTTTTAAGCGCTCGCATGCTAAGCGAAGGCATGAGCGGAAATTCAGCACAGACCATCCTTCTTGCCGAAGACGACGACGCGATGCGCGTTTATCTCGAGCGCGCGCTCGTCAATGCAGGCTATGCGGTTGACGCAGTAGATCGTGGCACGTCGGCCGTGCCTCTGTTGGAAAACAATTCTTACGACCTGCTCCTGTCCGACATCGTCATGCCGGAGATGGACGGGATAGAACTCGCGCAGCGATGCAACGAGATCAGCCCTGAAACCAAGGTGATGTTTATCACCGGTTTCGCTGCCGTTACGCTCAAGGCCAGCCGCGAGCAGCCGCAAGCAAAGGTGCTTTCGAAGCCATTCCACCTGCGCGATCTCGTGCTCGAAGTGGAACGCGTTCTCGAAGAGAAAGTCAGCGCGCAAATTTAAGCGGCCATAGCCCTTGCGCGGGTGTTTCAGGCTCGCTAAAGGGCGCGCCTGCCTTGCGAGGCAGCACGCTGATGGTGTGGGCGTATAGCTCAGTGGTAGAGCACTATGTTGACATCGTAGGGGTCCCAAGTTCGAACCTTGGTACGCCCACCATCGCAAACCCGACTTCCTGAATTTTGCGTCAGTTCATCTTTCCTGCAGGTGTCATGCTGTCTGATCGACACATGACCATTCAGGATCTTCAGACCGGACGGCGCGCATTTCTTATCGGCGCGAGCTCGCTCATGGGAGGGTTGCTCATGCCGGGAACGGCACTTGCGCGCGAACGCCGCTCTACATCGCAGTTCGGCTCAGACCAAACAGCCCTTCAGGCTGCCTTCGACTGGGCGCACGCCACGGGCGGCGAACTGGTCCTGAACAACGACATCACGGTTCGCGGGACCGTTTTCATGGGCTCTGTCACGCTGCTGGATGGTGGCGGCCGGATCATGATTCGCGGTGACCGGACTTTCTCCATCGAAAAACGTGCGGGTCGCTGGTCGAAGCGCGGCGCAATCCTGATGCGGTCGGCTAGAGGAAATTCGCTTTACGCGGATCCTCTCGAAACCACCTACGATGTTGAAATTGGCCCCGGCATCCGTGTGGAATTCGTCCGCTCCAGCCCGACTGCGCCCGAAGCGCCGTTCCTCTTCACCGGTCTGAGCCATCTGTCGCGGATCGCGATGGATTTCAGCGGCTTTTCCGAGGATGGCAATGTTTGCAACGGTCCAGACTTCTATTTCTACAACCGAGCCGCGATAGCTGGCAATTACCGACTGACGTTCGATACCAGCACGGCGATCGGGGGCTTCTGGTTTCGGGACGTGGACGAACAGCGTCTGGGACCCGAATTTCGCTCGGATTTCCAATTCGCAAACCCGCAATTCGCGAAGACTGGCGGTGAGGACGAATGCGTAGCGATCTATACTTTGCGCCGCGCCCCCGGTCATATTCGCGCGCGCGGCTCATTGACCGTGAGCCAGTCGAATGGACTCGGCTTTTCTATCCTCAACAATTCCGGTGCAGCGGACCAGAACTTCGATATCGAGCTGACACAGGTCCGCGTGCAGAGCACCACGAAACCAAGGCAGCCGGTCTTCAAGATCAGGGACTCGGCGCCGCGCATCGATAGGATCGAAGCGGTATTCGTGGGCGCGGAAAAAGTGGACGAGACCGCTTACGTGTTGCGCTGCATCCGCCGCAGCAAGGAAGGCAATGTTCCGCGCATCGGAGAAGCCTTGCTGGTCAATGAGAGCACAGGCAATGCCAAGCCGATCGGCCTTGACGGTGAATGTTCGATCGGACGGATGCGGACGATCGGGCTTTAAGTTCCGTCTGCCAAATCCAGCAGTACCTTTTCGTATTGGGCGAGAACATCGTCCCATTGGAATGCTTTTCGATGGCGTGAGCGTGCAGCAGACCGAGCCGTCTGCAGCCACGCCCCCCCGGTGGTAGTTTCGGAAATAATGGCGTCGAGATCGTTCTCGTCCATAAAATAACGATGGCCCTCGCCCGCCACCCAGCGGTTGAAGCGATTGTCATGCGCGATGACGGCATTCCCCGCACCAAGTGCTTCCACCAGCGAGGGGTTCGTCCCGCCGACCGTGTGGCCATGAAGATAGGCTTGTGCATGGAACCGGAGGCTCTGGACGATAGCCGGGTCGTAAATCGCTCCCGGAAAAGTGACCTCGTCCCCAGCGCTGGCCTTTACCTCGCGATGGTACGCATTGCGGTCGTCGAAGTTGCCGAGGACGACCAATTTTGCCCCGCGCGGGCGGCGCGAATAGGCGCGCACGATCTCGAGAATGCTGTTTTCAGGCTCGATCCTGGCAATCGACACGAGGTAGGACTGCTGGGCCAATCCCATCGGCGAGAGAACCGCAGGATCAGCGTCTTCGATCAGGTCTCCCCCATAAGGAATGACCACAGGCTGTTTGCGGCACCTTCGCGCGACATGTTCTGCAATGGCAGGATGATCGGCGATCGGCACGCTGCATATGTTAGCACCGGCGACTTCATTGACGAAGAACCACGTCTTGGCGCCGAAGCCCCACTTGTCGCGCTTCCACTCGATCCCGTCCATATTCATCGCGATCTTGCGCCCGCGCATTCTCTCAAGCCCGCAGAAAATAGCGGTATTGTAGCCGAGCACCAGATCCACACCCGGTCGCTTCACCACATCTCGGACGCATGCCAGATCGAACTCCATCGTGCCTACCGCGCCGCCCAGTCGCGGCGCGAAATGCACCCGCTTGACCCCTTCCCATGTATCTTCGTGGCGTGCCCGCGCATCCGGATCATCAGACTGGCAGTACACCAGCACGTGGTGGCCGCGGTCACGCATATAAGGTGCAAGCTTGGCAGCGAAGCTTTCGAAGCCGCCGTGCGCTGCAGGAAGGCCCCGAATCCCCAGAATATTCAGTTGCATCAGATCGAGAGTTTCTTCCGAACGGGTTTGATTTTCAGCGCGTAGGCCAGTGCGACGGCAAAGGGGATCAGCAGGTGATCGTCTGTGTAGATCGGCGCAGCCATCGACGCGATCGCCAGACTGACCATGATCCCTGCAGATGCGAAAATAGCGCCCCCAGCCTCGGTCTGCATCCTTCTGAGCGCCTGGAGGATCGGCCAGAAAATAAGTCCGAGAAACGCGAAGAATCCGAAATATCCGGCTTGTGCCAGGATCTTGGGCCAGAAAACATCCATCAGATATCCGCCGTCACGTCGGCTTCCGCCCTGTAACCGGCTGATCCCGGTTTGGACATAATATGGCGAGTAGGCGAGGTCGCGCGAGCCTTTCGACATGAATGTGCTTGCGCCGGTTCCGAAGGGGAAATGTCCATTCGCAAGATCGACGGAAACCGGATAAGCGACGGTCCGGACGGTCCGCGATCCGCGCTCGCCTAGAAATATGTCGATCCTGTTCATCGCTGCCGAACGGATGGGCGATTCGAAAGTAAGAGCAGTGGCAGCCAGTCCGGTCAGTACCATACCGAAGATGGCGGCCCGGCCGATGCGGCGCCCCGGCTTCAATGAGTAGAACAGGATGACAGCGATGATCGCAGACGCGATCTCTTTCACGGAAAGGTGAACCGCGATGCTCAGGCCCAATGCGACGGTGACCGGCAACGCGTATTGGTGCAACCTCGACCGATTGCCGACGCGCATCATCGACAGTGCGGCGATAAATGCGATCAATTGCAACTGCGCCGATTTCGTTTTATGGTTGAGGAAGCCTGTCGGGACGGAGAGGCCCGAACGCTGCTGCAATGGAATCCCGTAGGCATTGGTCGTCGAAAAGAGATCGTGGATGATGAACAGCAGGTTCAGCAGGCCCGCTGCGACCAACAGCAAGATGAAAGTCTTGAAGAACCTCTCCATTTCGTCGGCAGGGACGAATACGAGCAGCAGGAATGCGAAGACGAAAGGTTTGCTGTCCAGCGCCAGATCCAGGCCGAAACTCTGCCAGGTCGGCAAATAGGGATTGCCGTTCACCATGGTCGAAACCAGTAACAGGAACAAATAGCCGCCGTATAACAGCAGGAACCGGCGTATTTCCGCGTCGGCCAGCGGTCGGGCGATGATGAAGGAAAGAGGAGCGAGCGCGAGCGCGATGATAGCCGCTGCATCGGGCACCGGCTCGAACGGCGTCTCGGCCGCCAGCAGGTTGCCCACCAGATAAATCAGGAAAACCGCGAGGACGGCGAAGCGGACCAGGGTCGATACGCGCAGGATCATGCCATCCTATCCTCGGTAACGCCCAGCGCGGCGTAGACTTCGAGCATTTCCGAAATGTACCGCTCTTTCGAGAAGCGCTCCAGCGCAAGAGCGCGACCGGCCGCTCCCCGCTGGCGCAATTCCGCTGGCGACATCGCGTCGACTTCCACGAGGCGTTCGGCAAGGGCACGCGCATCGCCCGAAGGAAACAGCCAGCCGCACGGATCGTGCGCGGCCGGGTGGGCCAGCTCGGGGATGCCGCCGATATCCGCACCTATCAACGGACGCTCGAGCTGAAACGCTTCGAGAACAGCGAGGGGCGCGTTCTCGTAACATTCCGATGGCATCACAACTGCCCGCGCCGCTCCGACCTTTTCCCAAAGCGCGTCGCCATCGAGACGCCCGAAGAATGTAACCGGCGCATCGAGCTGCTTCGCCAGGGTCTGCAGTTCCTGCTCGATCGGTCCCGTGCCGACGATATCGACCGCAACGCCTGAAATGGCCGACGCTTCGATCAAGGTGGAAACACCTTTCTCGGGTGAAAGCCGACCGAAAAACAGGATCCGCCCACTATAGTCCGAGCGGAACCGCGTACCGATGATCCGGGTGAAATTCGGAATGTAGGTGATCCGATCGCTCGGCCAGCCCCACTCGATCAGTTTGTCCCGATTGAAGGTGCTGGGCGCCACCACCATGTCGAGGTTGTTCTCATAGCTACCCAACGCGCGGTGGAGATAGGCTTCGGCGGCCACAGTGGCACTTGCTGCGAGAGAGCCCTTGATGCAGCGCTTGCGGATGACGTTCAGGTAATTGCCGCCCTTGCAGGCTTCGCAAACTCCGTCTGGCGACCGCATGAGATAGGCCGGGCATCCTATTTTCAAATCGTGCGACGTCAGCACGAGCGGAATCCCCGCCTCCTTCAACACCGGAAATACCGACGGCGTAAGGTGATGATAGATGCAGTGCACATGCGCGATATCGATCTGCTTGTCCGAGACGAGACGTTCCGCTTTCCGTCGCGCGTCGACGTTGTAAATCGACCGCCTTGCGGTGCGAAGCTTGTCGATGGGTCCCTCGACGAACTCGTAATCGACCAGATCGGCGAAATACCGCTCATCGTCGCTGCGAAAATTCCGCGGATGCTTCATCGACATGAAGCTGGTGTACCACCCACGCTCGCGTAGCAGCTCGGCGTGGTCGAAATAGACCGCGTCAGAACCACCTCTGCGATAATGGTAGCTGTTCAGGGACAGGAGATGAGGCAATGTCAGGTATCTCTGGCGCTCACGGAATCTACGCTTGAATGATAACCTGACGCCGCAAGCTCCGCTTGGAAAGGTTTTACGAGTTCTGGCATCAACTCCAGGCGACCGTGCGTATTCGCCTCCTCCAGAATATGACGAGCATATTCGAAGAACTTTTCATCGTCTTCCAGCGCAACCCTCTTCAGGACCATGTGAAGGGTTGCTTCCGGATCGGCACATAAGTCTTCGTATTTCACGACGATGACATCGTCAGCGCCATCGACCTTGCGAAGTTCGCGAGAGCTGAGAATCCACTCCACTGCGGCGCGATCGCGGTCGTCGGTAACAGACCGGAGCTTGGCCTGAATTTCGTACAGATCCGGATGTTCGGGCACGAGCTGATCGATCATCAGATGCCACTTGCGGCTGTCGAGCCCCCACCAATCTTCTTCGCCCTCGGCGCTTTCACGTCCCTCCAGCTTCGACCATCGGTCTATCGAAGAGCAGGTGTGAACACCATCGCGTTGCAAAGCGATGAAAACTGCCTTGGGGAAAAGGGAACGCACAAACGGAAGCCGAAAAAGCAGCTCCGGGTATTTGTCGACGACACGCTTTGCGGCACCCAGACGCAACACCATCGAGTATATCTGGGCTATTTTCTTGGCAAGCTTCGGGCTCGCATCCGATTCCGGCAGTCTGATTGTCGCCGCGCCCTGCATGTAGTTCCCGGCGATATCCTCTGCGCCATGCGCATAATGCCAAACGGCCTTGGGTTCATTCAGAAACGCGGCGTCCTTGTGCATTGCGAACAACTTGCCGAGGATCGTGGTGCCCGACCTTCCGGTACCGATGATGTATATCGGCTCGTACGCCTCTTTCTTCGCAGGAAGCTTGGTCGCCAATACGAAGCTACCGAAAACGACCGGATTGATCCACCGGCCTTTCGTGGTAAGTGGCCGACCTTCGACCAAGGCCCAAGAATAGATACGGGCAAGAATTTTCCCTGGCCGCTTGCGGAGCATGCTGCGGTCAATTTGCGCTACCATTTCAGTTCGGCTTTCGTAGTTGCGACAAGCGCGATCCGGTCTCTAGTCTTTGGCGTTCAATCAGCTTTCCAATGACTTAAATCCTTACCCGTCATCCGGGCCAGCTGATCGATGTCATCGTGGAACCTACGGGTGTAGTGGGCCCGTTCCTCAGCGCCCAACTTCGGCGGACGCTTGCTCCCCGGGCTCGGCCGAAGATTCCGCTTGATTGCCAACCGCAGATCGTTGCGCATGGCGGGTGGGATCAGCTTACGCATCACGAACGACACCGGCGCTAGCACAGGCAGATCGCCGCGGCTAGCCATCAGGACCAGTCGTCGCCAACTTGTCAGCGGTTCGTGAGAGGCGTTCTTCTCGACTACCGGATCGATCGTGAAAGGCTCTAGATCGAGGAAATCGAATACCTTGCTACAAGCGCCCTGCGGGTCGGCCAGCAGATCTTCGAAGAACAGTACGAGGACGTTCTCGAGACCGAATTCGCTCTGCCACACCGAGATGTTCCGAGCATACTCTCCGGTGCCGAAATAGGGCTGTGGTATTACCACTTCCCCCTTTTCGTTGATGGACTGCTCTTCATCGAGAGCGTCCTCGAAAGAGGCACAGGACGTGTCTTCGAGCTGTCGGTGATAAACATAGGCGGAATAGGCCCGGTCCACCGGTTGCCTCACCACACAAATGATCTTCGCATCGCCGACTTCCTGCCGGATTGCGCGCGCGACCCCCGGCACTGCAAAATAGCCGGTCGATGCGTCGAGCCGGTATTTCGACTGTTTCCCCTCCGCATATAGCGAGCGATAGGTCTCGCTTTTGGCATATGCGAGCCGCTGCGGCTTTCCATTGGGCTTCGCCAACGGCTTGTCGATCGCCGTCAGGAAGTGCGCAGGCTCCTTCACGCTCGGCAGGTAGATTTCCGGATGCTGCGCTATCAACGCAGCGAGAAAGGTCGTTCCCGACTTCTGCGCGCCAGGCATAATCAAGTTTGGAAGCACGTCTGGCCTATCGTTTATGAAACGCGATTTCTGGCGAAGGAAGAGAAGCTGAACGGGGCGACACCCGCAGCGAAATAGGCTGATAACGCTATGAGAATTTTTCGCAAGAGTTCAAACCCCGCGACAGTGTAAGCCACCGCCGACAGATCGCCGGTGCCGGTCACAAGGAACAGGGCGCCCACGGCGCACAGTGCGCAGCCTATATTGACCGAGGCCAGAAGCTTCTGCCGCTTCGCCGTGATGAGGATTATTCCCGGCAGGCCAAACAGGCCGCCGAGCGCATAGCCGGCGACGAGAATGGTCAGCGCTTCTCGTGTCGCCCCGCTCGCGGTCCCGAACAGGGGGGCGTAGAGAGGATAGGCAAAAACCAGGACTGCACCGGTCACGATACTCGCCGCTCCGATCAGAAGGGTGGCGTAGGTGAACAGCTTTCGCACATTGGGCAGATCGTTTTCGCGCATCATCACCGCGATCCGGGGCATGATCACCATCTGCATGGGGAGCAGAAAGAAACCGCACATCAGCGCGATCCGGTTGGCGGGAAAATATTCGGCGGCAACCGCAGGCGACATCCGCTCTCCCACGAGAAAGACGTCGATCGTATTCATCGCGGTCAGCGCCACGGCGGAGAACATCAGGGCCGCCCCCGCGCCCATCCGCTCGCCCCCGAACGAGTTCGCGATGCTACGCATCAGCTTGCGCGGGCTAAAAGACAATCGGGCGGCCTGACCGCCCACGATGACCAGCAGGACGATCGCACATAGAGGTGCGACGACTTCGATCGTGGTCGACAAGCCGCCGAAGAACAGCGCTCCGGTCGCGAGGATCGCGGCACCGCGCCACAATATGTCTTTCGGGGCGAAGGCCAGGAAATACCGATCCTGGCTCCGCGCGGCGCCCGACAGGACGAGATTGATCCCCAGCAGCGCTGTGATCGCTCCGGCCGACGCGGCCACCGGGGCCGAGTAACCTGCAATCAGGAAATAGGCCCCGATCGCAGCTCCGGTCAGCACCGAAACAGCGAGAACGAGCCCATAGGCTTCGTGCAGATATGCTTGCGCCTGCTCCATGTCCTGCCGCGCGACCAGTGGCGCTACCTCGCGCACGGCCAGTTCCGCCTGTCCGAATCCGGCAATGGCTGCAGCAAGGGTCGCTACCGATACGACCATGGCCAGAAGGCCATAGTCATCCTTCGGCATCCACAGGGAGAGCGCAGATACGAACGCCAGCGAAACCCCGATCGCGACGACGCGAAGAATGGTGGTGTAGCCACCAAACTTGATCAGCCATTTAAGCATGTCGCGCCGCGATCACCTTTGCCGTGTCAGAGCAAGGTCAACAGATATTGCCCGTAGGTCGATTTGCCGAGCTTTTTCGCAAGGTCGCCCAATTGCGTCTCGCTGATCCAGCCCTTGCGGAAAGCGATTTCTTCGGGGCAACCGGTCTGCATGCCTTGCCGAACTGCCAATGTGCGGACCATGTTGGCGGCATCGAGGAGCGATCCGTGAGTCCCGGTGTCGAGCCATGCGAAACCGCGTCCCATCGTCTTGATGTCGAGCGACCCGTCGCGAAGATAGGTTTCCAGGAGCGAGGTGATCTCGAGTTCGCCGCGTGCCGATGGCTCTACGGACTTGGCTCGCTCGGGCGCTTCGTCGTCCAGGAAATACAGGCCCGTCACCGCGTAGTTGGACGGCGGATCGGCGGGCTTTTCGATGATCTGGTCGACCTTGCCGGTCTCATCGAAGCCAACAACACCGTAATACTGCGGGTCTGCGACATGATAGCCGAAAACGGTTCCACCCTGCTCTTGCGCCGCAGCGGATTCGAGCAGTTCGGGAAGTCCGTGCCCGAAGAAGATATTATCGCCGAGAACCATCGTCGATGCGGCACCGTCCAGGAACTCTTCGGCCAGCAAGTAGGCCTGGGCCAGGCCGTCGGGTGACGGTTGCACGATATATTCGAACCGCATCGCCCACTGGCTGCCATCGCCCAGCAAGTGCTGGAATTGCGCCTGATCCTCCGGCGTGGTGATGATCGCGACCTCGCGGATGCCGCTGAGCATGAGCACCGAGAGCGGATAATAGATCATCGGCTTGTCGTAGATCGGCATGAGTTGCTTTGAGACCGCCATCGTCAGCGGATACAGCCGCGTACCCGATCCTCCGGCCAGGATAATGCCTTTGCGCTGGGTCATGATGCTTTGAAATCCTCGATTATCGGCTTCAGCGCTGGTCGCCACTGCGGTCTGGTTGCACCGATGGTGGACAGGCTGGAGCAGTCCAGGCGGCTGTTCAGCGGCCGGGCTGCGGGTGTCGGAAAGTCCTTAGTCGGGATGTCCTCGACTGTCACCTTGAGCCCGGCTTCGTCGAAAATCGCGCGGGCGAAATTGGCCCAGTTGACGTCGGGAGCCCCTGAAAGGTGATAGACGCCGCTGGCGGCGCGGTCGGCTCTTATAGCGTCCAGCGCAGAAAGACACGTCCTGGCGATAGCTTCGGCCGGCGTCGGCCCGCCGATCTGGTCGGCGACTATGCGCAGCGTATCACGCTCGGCACCGAGGCGAAGCATGGTCTTCACGAAATTGCTTCCGAACTTAGAGAACACCCAGCTGGTGCGGATGATCGCGTAATCGGACCCGCTCTCACGGACCGCTTCCTCGCCCTCGGCCTTGGTCCGTCCATAGACATTCAGCGGCGCGATCGGATCATCCGGATTTCGGGCACCCTCCCCCGACCCGTCGAATACATAGTCGGTAGAAATGTGGACGAGAGGAATGCCGGCCTCGGCGCAGGCTTTTGCCATTGCCGCGGGAGCTTGCGCGTTGACCGTGCGGGCCAACTCCACCTCCTCTTCCGCACGATCGACAGCCGTGTAGGCCGCAGCGTTGATCACGCCGCGGGGCTCCAGCTTTGCGATCAGCCCCGCGCAGTCCTGAGGGCGGGACAGATCGGCCTCGTCCCGACCGGCGAAATGCGCATCGGGCACCAGCTCGCGCAGCGCCGAGGCAACCTGGCCGGTCTTTCCGAAGACGAGGGTCATGCCTTGGTGCCGAGCCTGACGCCGACGCCCTTGCGGTCCAGCAGGGCCTGCCACCAATCCTCGTTGTCGAGATACCAGCGAATGGTCCGCTCCAGCCCCTCTTCCACCGTAACCGACGGACGCCAGCCAAGTTCGTCGCGAATACGGGTCGGATCGATCGCATAGCGCTGATCGTGACCCGGGCGATCTTCCACGAAGGTGATCTGGTCCTTGTAGGAACCTTCCGCCTTGGGCCGCACATCGTCTAGGATCGAGAGGATGGTTTCCACCAGTTCGAGATTCGTCCGCTCGTTCTCGCCGCCGATATTGTAGCTGCGGCCCACTTCACCCTTCGTCAGCGCAAGAAGCAGTGCATCCGCGTGATCTTCAACGAACAACCAGTCGCGGACATTGTCGCCCTTGCCGTAGATCGGGATGGGCTTGCCCACGAGCGCGTTGATAATCACCACCGGCACCAGCTTTTCCGGGAAGTGATACGGACCGTAATTGTTCGAGCAATTGGTCAGCACCACCGGCAACCCGTAGGTCTCATGCCATGCCCGCACAAGGTGATCCGAAGACGCTTTGCTGGCCGAATAGGGCGAACGCGGATCGTAGGGCGTGTCTTCGGTAAACATGCCCTCCTTGCCGAGCGATCCGAAGACCTCGTCGGTCGAGATATGATGGAAACGAAAATCGGCAGGCTTGCCCTTCTCCTGCCAATAGGCCCGGCTCGCCTCCAGCATGTTGAACGTGCCGGTGATATTGGTTTCGATGAAGTCCGCAGGGCCGTCGATCGACCGGTCGACATGACTTTCCGCCGCAAGATGCATGACTGCATCGGGGTTGTGCCGCTGGAAGACCGCGTCCAGCGCCTGGCGGTCGCGGATATCGACCTGCTCGAAAGCGTAAAGATTGCTGTCGGCGACAGGCGCCACATTGGCGAGGCACGCGGCATAGGTCAGCGCATCGCAGTTGACGACTTCGTGGCCGCGGGAAACCGCAAGGCGGACAACGGCGGAACCGATGAAGCCTGCGCCGCCGGTAATGAGAATCTTCACGATGATGCCTCGTGGTCGAAGGGGGTGTCGAATTCGGAGAACGGCGTTGCCGCTGCGTCTTTCTCGGACAGAGTCGGGTCAATTTCACCGAACGGCCAGTCGATCCCGACGCTGTTCCACAGAACCGCGCCGTCGCATTCCGGCGCGTAGAAATCGGTGCATTTATAGATGATTTCGCTGTCGGGTTCGAGCGTGGCGAAGCCGTGTAGAAACCCGGCGGGAATCCACAATTGCCGGCCATTCGAAAAGCTCAGTTCTTCGCCGACCCACTTTCCATACGTTGGCGAGCCACGACGGATATCGACGGCGACGTCGAAGATAGCACCGCGTCCACAGCGCACCAGCTTGCCCTGAGCGTGCGGCGGCGATTGATAATGCAGTCCGCGCACGGTCCCGACCTGGCTAGACATCGAATGGTTGTCCTGCACGAAGTCTGGCAGATCGAGCCCCGCATCGCGCAGCTTTTTCGAATTCCAGCTTTCACTAAAAAAGCCGCGTTCGTCGCCGAAACGCGGTGGGACGATACGGAAAACTCCCGGGAGCGGTGTTTCTTCGATCATGCTGTCCTGACTTAGCTTGCTATTCGTCGATAGGGTGAGTGGCCGCTTCCACGCGAAGCTAGACCGGTCGGATCTTGCTGAGCTTCACATCCGCCTTGCGGCCACGCGACGAAATCAGAGACAGCACTTGCAGATCGCAGTCCGCCGGTACCGTGAACTGGAATTCGTCATCCACCATCGCCGAATTTTCAAGGAGGTCGGTGCTTTGGCGACCCCCGCATTTCAATTCCAGGTCAAGCTCGGACTCCCCGGCAGATGCGCTCGGGCGTTCCGCCTTCCACTGCAACCGGAAGCGGTGAACCCCGGCGGGCAGGCTGGCGAACCGGTAAGCTACGGCTTTACGTACGGGTGAGCGGTTGGCGACAGTGAGGGTGTCGGCTTGCGAACCGGGCTTCGTTGCCACCCCGTCGCCCTTCTCGAACTGCCAGCCGAACGGATCTATGTCATTGGCAGCATATTGCAGGACGAAGCCGGATTGATCGTCCTGTCCGCATGTTTCGTACCAGAGGTCGGACCCCGGTCGGCCTTCGCCCATGGCCAACAGGCGGCGGGCAAGTGAGGCAGTATCCTCGCACGGGATCGCACCACCGTTGCTGCTCGCCAGCCTGAACATCTCGCCCGTAGGCGGGGCCAGGTTGGCGTAGCGCTGGCTTAGCTCTACAAGATGCGCGGATAGGCCGGGACTTTCAGCCAGACGTTCCGCAAAAGCTTCTCTGCCTTCCGGTACCATAAGCACTTGTTCCGCCGCAGCGGCCTGCACGTCCCATTCTTCGACGTGGCGGATGATCGCCTCCAGCCGCTGCGCAGCTGCAACCGCATTTCCGTTGGAGAGCGCCGAACCCAGCACGGTGATCTGCGTATACAGGTCCCGCCAGCCGCGCTTCGATGCTTCGGTCAGGGCAACGCCCGCCGGTTCGACGAGATCGCTTTCCACCAGATGAAGAGCGCGCAGGCTGAGATGGTGGGCCGGGATCGGACGATGCTGCAACACGCTCCGCGTAGCGCTCTCGGCAGACGTCGGCTCCGTCGTGATAAGCATCTGCGCCCGGGTGAGATCGGCTTCCCCGCCCAGCCCCTGGGGGATGAGCCCGATGAGTTCGGGACGGCTAGCCGTAGCACGATCCAGCTGAAACAGCGAGATCGCGGCGCCAAGCGCAAGAAACAGGGCAATTCTTGCCAACCAGCCCAGAATACCGGAACCCATCAGTCACAGACCCTAGTCGTCGCCCTTGTAGGCGTAATACTCGGCGGCATAGTACTGATATTCGCCGCCCAGCTTGCGGGCATCGAACTTGGTCAGGACGGCACCGAGGATCTTGGCGTTGACCAGAGACAAGCGGCGCAGGGCTGCCTTGATCGCCCCGCGACTGGCGCTCGAGGAGTCGATCGCGACCAGCAATGCGTCCACATGGGCAGCCAGCGTCGTAGCGTCCGCGAGGCCCAGTACGGGGGGCGCATCGAGGATGATGCAATCATACTGCGTCCGCATTTCGGCCAGCAGGCTTTCGAGCTTGTCGGACGTCAGCAGGGCCGCCGGATTCGGCGGAATGGGCAGCGCCGTCATATAGTCGAGGTTCGGTCGACCGGAGGGGAAGACCACGCTCTCGATATCGTTCTCGCCAGCGAGAACGGTAGTGAAACCTTCCCGCTCGCGATCGTCCGTACGCTTGTGCAACGTGGGACGGCGAAGGTCGGCGTCGATCAACAGCGTCTTGCGTCCCAGGTCGGCAATGCCGCGGGCAAGCTCTTCACTGGTGGTGGTCTTGCCCTCACCCGGCTGCGAACTTGTGATGGCGATCGTCTTGGGCACGCCATTGGCACTGCTGTACCGGATGTTGGTCAACAACGAACGATAGGCCTCGCTCATCGCCGACTTCGGATCGGCCAGCTCTTCCTGCGGGCTGTCTTCGACCGTCTTCGGGATCAGACCCAAGAGCGAGAGGCCGAGCTTGCGTTCGACATCGTCCGGCGAGCGGATCACATCGTCGTACTGCTCACGGACAAAGACAAAACCGGAAGCGAAAACGAGGCCGCCCAGCAAGGCCACCAGCATATTCAGGATCGGATCCGGGAAGCTAGGTTTGCGAGGCGGTTCGGCAACATCGACCAACGATACGTTGTTCGAGGATGCGCCGGCCGTGGCGCTCAATTCATTGTATCGGGTAAGCAGGGTATTGTAGAGCGCTCGATCGGTTTCCGCGACGCGCTTCAGCACGTTGTATTGGACACCGCGATCCTGCTCGTTGAGCGCATCGGAGCGAAGCCCGGTAACCTGGCCGCGGATATTCTCTTCACGCTCGAGCGCCGATTCATACTGCAACCGTACGGATCGCTTGATCGAACTGGCGACCGCTTGGATCTGCTCGTCGATCTCGTTCACACGCGCCTGAAGCGCCTGCACATTGGGGTGCTCGTCCAGATGTCGCGAACGCTCGGCCGACAGTTCCGCCTCCGCTTCCGCCTTGTCTGCCAGCAAAGCCTGCACCGCATTGTTTTGAAGCACCTGCGGAATGGACATTGTCGGCTGGTTGGAAATCGATTCCCAATCCTGCTGCGCTGTTATCCTGCGGGCGGTCGCTTCGCTGGCGGCGGCGTTGAACTGCTGCAACGCGTCGTTGGTGATCGAAAGTGTCGTTTCCTGGTCGGCGTTCTGGCCCTGGCCCGAAACACGGATCAGTCCCGCAGCGCGCGAGTACTGGTTGAGGTCGCGCTCGCTCTGTTCGAGCTTTGCGCGCGCATCGGCCAGTTCCTGCGCCAGATAGTCACGTGCGTAGGCGGAGCTGTCGAACTTGCGGGACAGGTTCGAAGCGATATAGGCCTCAGCCGTCGCGTTGGAGATCGTCGCAGCTAGCTGGGGATCGGCGCTCTCGAACGAAATCGAGACAATCCGGCTTTCCATGGGCAGCGAGACATTCATGCTGTCCTGCAGCGCATCGATTGCTACTTCTTCCCGGTAGGCGGGAAGTTCGACGGCAGAATTCACACCGTCGGGCAGCGCTTCCTCGGTCGGCATGTCAATGCCCTGCGCCTCGAAGAAGCGCTCGCTCTCGGCCAGATTTTCCTGTTCGACGACCCGCTGGGCGAGCGACCGGCTGCGCAGAATGTCGACTTCGGTTTGCAGGAAGCGATCGGCGTCCTGGTAAGCGGCAGCCGGAGCGGTATCCGCCCCCTCGATGATCTGGTCGGTTTCCATTTCGACCAGGACCCGCGACGTGGCGACATATTTCGGCACTACGAGGAGGGTCAGGAGTGCGCCGAGGATGAGGAAACCCACGATGATGGCCACGACCCAGATGAGGTTGCGACGAAAGGCCGCGACGATCGCCCGGAAGTCAATCTCGACCTGCTCGGTCGATTCCGTGGGCATTGCCTGGGCCGTCGTCACTGTCGGATCGCCAGCGCCCTCGACGGTGATAGCCGGTGAATTCGAATGAATGTTCACGTCAGAACCTTGTAAATACGTTCAAGATCGGCGCGGCCCGGAGGAAATCCTGATAGATCCCGCGAACCGCCGAGTACCCGACCACGATCCTGTCGCCGCCGAGAACTTCGGGATCGCTCGCGCGGCCTTCCCGGATGGCCTTGAGATTGAAGACGGCACCGAAACGCTCGCCGTCGATCTCGCGAAAAATGATAACCTCGTCGTCAACAGCCGTATTCGTGACACCTTGCGCACGCGCGATCGATTCCACGAGCGAAGTCGTCCCTGCGATCTCGTAGACACCCGGCGAGGTGACCATACCATCGACTGTCACCCTTTGCGCAGCCGATGCGACCACGCCGACCACGACCTGTGGATCGCGGATATAGCGCGAGCCCAATCCAGCCTCGAGCTCTCGGCTCAGCTCGATCGGAGTCTTTCCTTCCGCAACAACTTCGCCGACGAAGGGAAAGTTGATCGTGCCAGCCGAATTGACGGAAATCTGTTCGAACGTCAGCTCAGGTTCCTGAAAGACGCGAACTGACAGCGTGTCGAGCACGCCTATGCGGTATTCAACCAACCGTTCCGACGCGCCCGCAGACGGCATGATCCTGTAGGCTTCTTCTCCGCGGGCCAGATCTGCCGATGGAGAAAAACAGCCGCTCGTAAAGCTAGACGCTGCCAACAGAGCGGCCAGACGAAACTTGTTACTCATAACGATCCCTTGCTGTCCGGCTCCCTGCCAACCATCGTTGCGATGAGCAAGCCAGCTATACACAATAAAGCCTGATTTCGCAGCGGATAGTCGATCAAACCTTGCAGGGAGATGCACAGAATGGCGAGCGCGGCGGCCTGAACTGCGGCCGCATTCACCTGATGCCGCGCCATCCAGAAGCGCAGAGCCAACCACACCGCCCAAGCAGTGGCCAGGATCAGACCGAAAATGCCGGCTTCGATGGCCAATTCGAAATACTCGCTGTGCGCCCTGCCCGGCGTGCCCGCCAAGACATGTTCAAGAGATTCATCGACGGGAAATACGTCACGAAACGTCCCCATTCCGCTACCGAAAGGCCAGAAGCGCTCGACCGAGAAGAGGCTGTCTTCCCAAATCTCGGGGCGACGGTCGTCGAGCTCCGCAAATCGGGCCCAGGTCGCGGAGAGACGCGTACTTTGCGCCAAAAAAACACCGATTCCGCCAATCAAGGCGAGGGCCCCGGCGGCCACAGCGACGCCTGAGCGGGCCGACAATTTATTCGGTCTGGACTTGAAGCCCAACCATACCATCTGCGAGATCGGCAAAAGTAGCAGTAAGGTAGACGAGCGCGAGTTTGTCAGGATCGCGCCGAGGACCATCAGGATGGCGCTCACCGCAAGGAAGCCGCGGGTCAAGGTATTACGGTTCGTCATGCGAAATGCGCCGATCGATGCGCAGAGACAGATAACGAAGAACAGTCCACTCGAATTATGGCTCGCAAAAAAGCCGTAAAGCCGCCCTGAGCTCAGCACCGGATAAGGGTTGAGCACATCACCCGGAACCGCCAGTTGCAGAGCTCCGAAGATAAAATTGGCCACCCCCAGTGCCACAAGTAAAATGAGCGCGCGATAGCCGGCATCGGTGCGACCCCAAGGATATAGCGCCAGCGCTGCGACTGCCGGGATCAGTGACGCAAGAGCCACTATGGTGCGCCCGCGGTCCACGCTCCAGGGGAACCACCCTCCATCGGTGTCTAGAAGTTCGAGGCTCGCTTGCACGAGGTCCCGTCCAGGGAGTTGCTGCCAGATCGCAGGCGGAAGAGGGACAATCTGGATCAAAGGCAACGCGAGTGTCAGCCCAACCAGTATGTAAAGACTCTTTGGCACTGCAGCGAAGCGGCCGCGAGCGAATCCGATAAAGAGCAAAGCAAGCGCAAGCGCCGCCAATTGCACTAGAAGATTGGCCAGGGGGTAACGGCTGCCGCCACCGCCGAAGACCAGCGCAACCGTCGCCAGCAATAAAATCGGCCAGCCCATCACCCTGAGCATGTCTGACGGCAGCGACGACCCCGAGGCAGCTGCGGAACGATGACGCTTAGGCATTCCTACTCACACTAGCTTCGCGTGGAACTGTTTTGGGAAAAGATTGCAGGCATGAAAAATCCCGCCGACCAGAAGGCCGGCGGGATAATTTTTCAATCGCCCAGGCGCTTAGCCGCCCGGCGAGAAATCGTCATCATCGTCGTCGGCAGCAATGATGATGCCCACGATGATTGCAATGCCGGCGATCACAGCGATGATCAGGCCCGGGCCGCCGAGTTCGCTCTGCTTCTTGGCAGCAGCGGTCGAACGGGTGACGTCGCTGGCGGTCGAGAGCTTCACGGGCTCTGCGACGACCGGAGCGTCTGCTGCACGGGTACCTGCGTGTGCGGTCACGGAGGTAGCTGCGAGAGCTACTGCACCGAGGCCGGTCAGAAGGCGGCTGGTCTTCATAGTCAGTCTCCTAGAGATTATTCTTCTTTACGTCCGACCAAGCAGCTAGCAGCGATTCTGGCGCTACGCAACTGCTTAATCCTCTGATTACGTCGCATATTTACAACAGATAGTGACGCATCAGCCCCTCTATCGTGCGATCATGCCTAAACCGTTAATCCCACAGGTCAATACGCATTTGGGTGAACAAGTACTCGAATCGTCGCAAAAATGATCTTGACGTCACCCCATAAAGACCAGGTGCGAATATATTCCAGGTCGGCACCCAGGCGATCAATCAAATGCGATTCGGTTTCGGTGGCGCCACGATGTCCCCGCACCTGCGCGAGGCCGGTAAGGCCTGGCTTCAAAGAATGTCGCTGCCAGTAATTGCTATCGACTTCCCAGAACAACTTCTGCCCCGCCTGAGAACCCAGCGCATGGGGACGAGGTCCGACAAGGCTCATTTCCGACCGCAACACATTGATCAATTGCGGCAGTTCATCGATTGACGTCTTGCGAATGAATTTGCCGACCCTCGTCACGCGATCGTCTGCCCGGGAAGTCGAGCGCGCACCATCACGATCGCCCTTGTCGACCTTCATCGAGCGAAATTTCAACATATTGAAGAGGCAATTGTGCTGCCCCATGCGAGGCTGGACGAAGAAGACCGGACCGCCGTCCTCCAGCTTTATGAGGGCGGCGACCAGAAACATGAGCGGGCTCAGCACCAACAGCGCCGGGATGGTGAATGCCAGGTCCATGGCGCGCTTGTACAACCGTGCATGAAGGGCAAGCGGTCCGGTCGACAAAAGGAGAAGCGCTTTCCCATCCTGCACTCGAAGCCCGAGCGCTCCGAGACCCTGCAATCCCTGGCTCAACACTTCACCACGCACGCCCGCGCTTCGCATGATACGCGCCCATAGCGCCCGGCGCTCGTCGTCGGAGCTGACTACAACTCGGTCCATCCCCCGCATCAGGCGACCGATCTGGTCCAGCCGACTCGGATCGCTGTTTGCCCCGGCTATGTCGAAGGAGTCGGCCCTAACGACTTCGGCGCCCGGAATTTCGATTTGCGGACCACCGTCCATAACCAGCAAGGTCGAACTCATCGTGGGCCCGAACCTTTGGCGGATATAGAAACTCAGCAGTGCGCGGGCTGCAGCCATCGACACAAACGCGAAAACGAGGGCGAGCGATAGCATCACGCGCGAAAAATCGGTCGCCGCCTTGGCATAGAAAATCATCACCATGCAGATTACGGCGGTAATGAGGAGGGCTACTACCATGCGCCCGACGGCATGCCGCCAACTGTCCAGTGCCGGGAGCGAATAGCACCGCTGGTAGGTCGCTATGACGAGAAATATCGGCAATACGGCCCATCCCATCGAAAGGGCAAAGGGTAATGGCCACTGATTCCGATAGACACCGCCAGCCAGCACGAAGCTCCCCAGTAGCAATGCACTGTCGATGAGCAGCATTAGTAGGTACAGCTGCACCCGCTTCTGCTGCATCGCCGGACGCGGCGAGACTGATTCGACGTGTTCCAAGTACATCCTCGGCGCTCCGCCTGCCGGTTACGCGATTTCGTATGGGGCGCGATTTATGTGATTGTTTGTTAACGGCAAGCGAACCATCGGCAAGCCAGCCGACGTCCTATTAGCGCAATTCCTGCCGATGTTAATCGTAAAATTTGCGGCGGTCTCGCGGCTGGCCGCACGCATCGCAACGCCCCGCTCCCTTGCCCTCACGCGCCCCTCTGCTAAAGCGCCCGCAACCCCATTCGAACAGACAGGAAACTCATGGCCAAGATCAAGGTAGCCAACCCGGTCGTCGAACTCGACGGCGACGAAATGACGAAAATCATCTGGCAGTGGATCCGCGAGCGGCTGATCCTGCCCTACCTCGACATCGACCTGAAATATTACGACCTCTCGATCGAGAAGCGCGACGAGACCGACGACCAGATCACGATCGATGCAGCCAATGCCATCAAGGAGCATGGGGTCGGCGTGAAATGCGCAACCATTACGCCCGACGAAGCGCGCGTCGAGGAGTTCGACCTCAAGAAGATGTGGGTTTCGCCCAATGGCACAATCCGCAACATCCTGGGCGGCGTCGTCTTCCGCGAGCCGATCGTCATCGACAATGTGCCGCGCCTCGTGCCCGGATGGACCGACCCCATCGTCGTTGGCCGCCACGCCTTCGGCGACCAGTATCGCGCCAAGGACACGTTGATCCCCGGCAAGGGAAAGCTGCGCATGGTCTTCGAAGGCGAGAACGGCGAGAACATCGACATCGACGTCTTCGAATTCCCGAGCCCGGGCGTCGCGATGACGATGTACAATCTCGACGATTCGATCCGCGACTTCGCCCGCGCCAGCTTCGCCTACGGCCTCGACCGCAAATGGCCGGTCTATCTCTCGACCAAGAACACCATCCTCAAGAAGTACGATGGTCGCTTCAAGGACCTGTTCGAAGAAGTCTTCGAAGCCGAATACAAGGCCGAGTTCGACAAGCACGGCCTGACCTACGAACACCGCCTGATCGACGATATGGTCGCCTCAGCGCTCAAGTGGAACGGCAAGTTCGTCTGGGCCTGCAAGAACTACGACGGCGACGTACAGTCCGACATCGTGGCGCAGGGCTTCGGCTCGCTCGGCCTGATGACCAGCGTGCTGATGACACCCGACGGCAAGACCGTGGAAGCGGAAGCGGCGCACGGCACC
The DNA here is from genome assembly GCA_029937545.1 of Erythrobacter sp. Taxonomy (GTDB): domain Bacteria; phylum Pseudomonadota; class Alphaproteobacteria; order Sphingomonadales; family Sphingomonadaceae; genus Qipengyuania. The sequence continues at coordinate 136,034 of JAPYPR010000004.1, forward strand.
GTTACCCGCCACTATCGCCAGCACCAGGAAGGCAAGGCGACCAGCACCAATCCCATCGCCAGCATCTTCGCCTGGACGCGCGGCCTGATGTATCGCGGCAAGTTCGACGAGACGCCCGATGTGGTGAAATTCGCCGAGACGCTGGAGAAGGTCTGCATCAAGACCGTCGAAAGCGGCAAGATGACCAAGGATCTCGCTCTTCTGATCGGCCCGCAACAGAGCTGGATGACGACCGAGCAGTTCTTCGAGGCGATCGTCGAGGGTCTTGAAGCCGAAATGGCCAACTGGGGCTGAAACCCATCGCCGCCTGCGTCATTACGTAGGCATGGCTAGACCATACGGGGTCGGCGCGCGCCGGCCCCGTTTCTGTTTGCGGATCGCAGAACTACGGGGACGAAAGTGGCTAAACCACCGGCAAAGAAGCGCACGCCGAAGCGCAAGGGCAGCGAAAAGTTCGGCCAGCGTAGGCTCGAAGTGCGCAATGCCATGATCAAGGACATTCCCGGCATCGCCAATCTGGTGCGCCGGGTTTACGAGGACATGCCCGCCTATACGCACGGCGAAATCCGCGGCCAGATCAACAATTTCAAGGAAGGCTGCTTCGTCGCCCTGCTCGACGAGGAAGTCGTCGGCTATTGCGCGACCATGCAGCTGGCCGAAGCGCTCGCCTTCCAGGATCACGACTGGGAGGAGATCACCGGCAACGGCTTCGGCAGCCGCCACGATCCCACCGGCGACTGGCTGTATGGTTACGAGATGTGCGTCGATCCCAAGGTGCGCGGGGTTCGGATCGGTCGCCGCCTCTATGAAGAGCGCCGCGCGCTGGCCGAGGAGAAGGACCTGACCGGCATCGTTTTCGCCGGCCGCATGCCCAATTATCGTCGCTTCCGACGCCGCGTGGAGAACCCGCAGGACTATCTCGACAAGGTGGTCGAAGGAAAGCTGCACGACCCTGTATTGCGGTTCCAGCTCGCCAACGGGTTCGAGCCCGAGCGGATCATGGAAGGCTACCTCCCCGAAGATAAGGCCAGCATGGCGAACGCCGTGATGATGGTCTGGCGCAACCCCTATGTCGAGCGCGACCAGCCGGTGAAGAAGCGGTTGCCGCGCGGTGTGGAGGCTGTACGTGTCGCCACCTGCCAGCTGCAGGCGCGCGCAGTCGCGGATTATGACGAGTTCATGCGCCACGTCACATATTTCGTAGACGTCGCAAGCGATTACGAGGCGGACTTCATCGTCTTTCCCGAACTCTTCACCCTGATGCTGCTGAGCTTCGAGGAAAAGGAACTTTCCCCCGTCGAGGCGATCGAGCGGCTGTCCGAATACACCCCGCGCCTGCGCGACGATATTTCCGACATGGCGATGCGCTACAACATCAACATCATCGCCGGTAGCCACCCGACACGCATGGACGACGGGGACATCCACAACGTCGCCTATGTCTGCCTGCGCGACGGATCGGTCCATGCGCAGGAGAAGATTCACCCCACCCCCAACGAGCGGTACTGGTGGAACATCAAGGGCGGCGACAAGGTCGAGGTCATCCAGACCGATTGCGGCCCCATCGGCGTGCAGATCTGTTACGACAGCGAATTCCCCGAACTCAGCCGCCGTCTAGCCGACGAAGGTGCGCGAATCATCTTCGTGCCCTTCTGCACCGATAGCCGCCAGGGATACCTGCGGGTGCGATATTGCGGCCAGGCGCGCGCGATCGAGAACCAGTGTTTCGTCGTCCTGTCGGGCAATGTCGGCAATCTTCCCAACGTCGGCAATATGGATATCCAATATGCTCAGAGCTGCATCCTGACGCCCTGCGATTTCCCCTTCGCGCGCGACGGTATCGCTGCCGAGTCGAGCGAGAACGTCGAGACGTTGACGATCAGCGACGTGAACCTTGCCGATCTCAGCTGGGCGCGCGCCGAAGGAACGGTCCGCAATCTCGCCGACCGGCGCTTCGACCTGTATCGCATCGAATGGGACGAAGAAGGCAAACACCCCGGCAAGCCGAAGCCTCGCCGCGAGCCTCTCGGCCCGACTGGGCCCGGCGGTGGCTAACACCGTCAACGCGGGTGACAGCCTGCCGCCTTCGCACTAGACGAAAGCCATGGCCTCCGCCGAACTCGCCTCCCCCGCCCTGTCCGACGCGCTGGTCATCCTCGGCGCGGCGGGGCTGGTCATTCCGGTCTTCACCCGCTTCCGCATTACGCCGGTCATCGGCTTCATCCTGATCGGGATACTCGTCGGCCCCTATGGCCTCGGGAGGATGGTGTTCGAGCATCCATGGCTCAACCACATCACCATATCCGACCCGGACTCCCTGGATTTATTCGCCGAGTTCGGGATCATCCTGCTGCTGTTCGCGATCGGCCTCGAGCTCAGCTTCAACCGCCTGTGGCAGATGCGTCGGCTGGTCTTCGGGCTCGGCGCGCTGGAACTACTTGTCATCGGAACGATCGCCGCGATCTTCCTCGCGATGATGGGCCAGTACTGGACCGGGGCGTTGGCGCTTGGCTTTGCTCTGGCCTTCTCTTCGACCGCTATCGTTCTGCCGATCGCGGGCACGCATACGCCGGTGGGGCGCGCGGCACTTTCGATGCTGCTGTTCGAGGATATCATGATCGTGCCGATCATCTTCATCCTCGGTGCGATGGCCCCCAATGCCGAAGCCGAAGGGTGGGAAGGCATGCTGACGACCCTGTGGCAGGGCGGCGCGGTGATCCTTGCCATGATGGTGCTCGGCCGCTTCGCTCTCCCCCGATTATTCGGCCAGGCAGCGCGCACCAAGAGCCCCGAGCTGTTCCTCGCCGCATCGCTGCTGGTGGTGATCGGCGCGAGCCTCGCTACAGCAGCCGTCGGTCTTTCGCCGATCGTCGGCGCGCTGATCGCCGGCCTACTGATCGCGGAGACCGAGTATCACGGAGAAGTCGAGAGCATCATGGAGCCCTTCAAGGGCCTCGCCCTCGGCATCTTCCTCATCACCGTGGGCATGAGCATCGACCTTGCAACGATCTGGGACAATCTCGGCCTTATCGCGACTGCCGTTGTGCTCATCCTGGTGTTCAAAGCCTCGGTCACCGGCATCCTTCTCCGGCTGATGGGCGCGCGGCGCAGCACGGCGGCAGAAACCGGCATCCTGATGGCCAGTCCGTCGGAAACGACGCTGATCGTGCTTGCCGCAGCCAGTTCGGCGCTGCTTATCCAGCCCGGGACGGCCCAGTTCTGGCAGATCGTCACTGCGATCGGCCTGACAGTTACGCCGCTGCTTGCCATGCTGGGGCGCGCCATCGCGCGGCGGGTGGAACCCATTCCCGAGCTGCCCGAAGAGGACGAGGCGGAAGGCCGCGTAGTGGTCATAGGAGCCGGTCGCGTCGGCCTTCTGGTCGCCCAGATGCTGCAGGCGCATGACAAGCCTTATGTAGCGATCGATTCCAATCCGGACCTGATCGAAGCGGCCAAACGCAAGGGCTATCGCGCGACCTTCGGCGATGCCGCGCGCGGTGATGCCCTGAGCCGATTGGGCGTGGATGACGCCCTCGCCGTCGTGCTGACCATGGACGAGCCCGTACTGACGCAGCGGCTCGTGTCCAAGCTACGCAAGGATTACCCCGATCTGCTGATCGTCTGCCGTGCGCGCGACGTGCGGCACGCGGCCGAACTCTATCGCGCCGGCGCCAGCCATGCCGTTCCCGAAACGCTCGAAAGTTCGCTCCAGCTATCCGAAGCCGTGCTGGTCGATATCGGCGTCGCCATGGGGCCGGTAATCGCCTCCATCCACGAAAAGCGCGACGAATTCCGCGCCCAGATCGAGGAAGAAGGCGCGCTCGATTACAAGCCCAAGCTGCGATCGAGTACGGCGGACGCCTGAGACTTTCGGAAATTATCTGAACCTTTGGCTTTTCAATGCGTTGAAAGGGCAAAGGAGATAGACATGAGCAACCCCGAAAACGATCCGACGAAGCCGACCCCCAACAGCGTGAAGTTCAAGCCGCAGAACGTGCAGGACCCGCTGAAGGACCGCGCCCCGACCGAAAAGCGCGGCGCGCCGGGCGATACCGAAGGCTACGATGTCGCGCACGGCTCCCAGCCCACGACGAAGAGCACGCCCAGCGCCTGAGTGGCGGCGACAGATTTCTCCGGAGAGGAGAGGAACGCCTGGCAGCTTAACCGCTGTCAGGCGTTTTCGCGTGCCAAGGTCTCGCGCACGGCGGCCAGAGCCTCCTGCGCTTTCGATCCGTCCGGCCCGCCGCCCTGTGCCATGTCCGCACGGCCGCCGCCGCCCTTACCGCCGAGCGCTTCCACCCCTGCGCGCACCAGCTCGACGGCGCTGAAACGATCGGTGAGGTCATCGGTGACGGCGCAGGCAAAGGCAGCCTTGCCGTCGTTCACCGCACATATCGCTGCAACGCCGGACCCCATGCGTTTCTTGGCCTCGTCCAGCAGAGGACGCAGCTCCTTGGGGTTGAGGCCGTCGATCACCTGACCGGAGAACGTGACCCCACCGATGTCTTCGTCGGCGGAAACAGCATCGCCTGATCCGCCGCCCCCAAGCGCCAACGCGCGCTTCGCCTCGGCCAACTCCTTCTCGAGGCGCTTGCGCTCGTCGACCAGCGCAGCGACGCGTTGCGGCGCTTCATCGGGCGAGGTCTTGAGCGCACTGGCGATGGCCCGAACTGCCTCGTCGCGGGCGACTAGCCAAGCGCGCGCTGCTTCCCCGGTCAACGCTTCGATGCGGCGCACGCCGGAACTGACCGCGCTTTCAGACACGATCTTGAACAGGCCGATGTCTCCGGTCGCCTTCACATGCGTGCCGCCGCACAATTCGACCGAATAATTGCGTCCGCCCTCGCCCTTGCTGCCCATGGACAGCACCCGAACCTCGTCGCCGTATTTCTCGCCGAACAGCGCGAGCGCGCCGGCAGCTACGGCATCGTCCGGCGTCATCAAGCGGGTGGAGACCTGCTCGTTGGCGCGGATTTCCGCATTCACCTCGGCCTCGACCGCGGCAATGTCCTCTTCGCTCATCGGCTTGGGATGCGAGAAGTCGAAACGGAAGCGGTCGTCGGAGACCAGCGAGCCTTTCTGCGTGACGTGATCGCCAAGCCGATCGCGCAGCGCGGCATGGACGAGATGGGTCGCCGAGTGGTTCGCGCGAATGCGATCGCGGCGCCCGGCATCGATTTCGAGATGCACCGCATCGCCCACTGCGACCGAGCCCTTGCGCACCTTGCCGACATGCGTGTGCAAGCGGCCGAGCGGCTTGTTCGTCGTCTCGACCGCGAACTCCAGCCCCTCGGGCGTCCAAATGCGTCCGGCATCGCCCGTCTGCCCGCCGCTCTCTCCGTAAAACGGCGTCTGGTTGGTGAGGATGATGACGTCCTCGCCCTCAGCGGCGCTCGTAACTTCTGCGCCGTCCTTGACGATCGCGACCACTTCGGCCTCGCCTGTAGTGGAAGCGTAGCCGGTGAACTCGGTCGAACCTTCGCGTTCGGCGATGTCGAACCAGACTTCTTCGCTCGCAGCCTCGCCCGAGCCCTTCCACGCTTCGCGCGCCTTGGCCTTCTGCTCGGCCATGGCGGCGTCGAATCCGTCCTTGTCGACCGCAATTCCGCGGCTGCGCAGCGCATCCTCGGTCAGGTCGTAGGGGAAGCCGTAAGTGTCGTAGAGCTTGAATGCGGTCTCGCCTGGCAGCGTGCCGCCCTCGCCCATATCGGCAGTCGCATCGTCGAGCAGGCGTAGCCCCTTGTCGAGCGTGCGGCGGAACTGGACTTCCTCGCGCTCCAGCACTTCCTGGATCAGCGGCTGGCCGCGTACGAGCTCCGGATAGGCCGCGCCCATCTCGCTGACGAGTTCGGGCACAAGCCGATGCATCAGCGGATCTTTCGCACCCAGCAGGTGAGCATGCCGCATGGCGCGGCGCATGATGCGGCGCAGGACATAGCCGCGGCCCTCGTTGCTCGGCAGGACACCGTCGGCCAGCAGGAAGCTGGTGGAACGCAAGTGATCGGCGATCACGCGGTGGCTGGCGGTATTGTCGGCCTCGGCCTTCACACCGGTCAGGCTCTCGCTCGCGCTGATCAGCGCCTTGAACGTGTCGGTATCGTAATTGTCGTGGACGCCCTGCATGACCGCGGCGACGCGCTCGATCCCCATGCCGGTGTCGATGCTGGGCTTCGGCAGGTCGCCGACGATTTCGTCGTTTTCCTGCGTGAACTGCATGAAGACGAGGTTCCAGATCTCGACGAAACGGTCGCCGTCCTCCTCCGGCGATCCCGGAGGGCCGCCCCGGATATGGTCGCCGTGATCGTAGAAGATTTCCGAGCACGGCCCGCACGGACCGTCCGAACCCATGGCCCAGAAATTGTCCTTGGTCGGGATGCGAATGATCTTCTCGTCCGCGAACCCGGTGCGCTTCTTCCAGAGGTCGAAGGCCTCGTCATCCGTGTGGTAGACAGTAACCAGCAGGCGTTCGGGATCGAGGCACCATTCCTTGGTCAGCAAGGTCCAGGCGTGGTCGATCGCCTGTTCCTTGAAATAGTCGCCGAAGCTGAAATTGCCGAGCATCTCGAAGAATGTGTGGTGCCGCGCGGTATAGCCGACATTGTCGAGATCGTTGTGCTTGCCACCGGCGCGCACGCATTTTTGCGAACTCGTCGCGCGCGGCGCTGGCGGAGTTTCGAGGCCGGTAAACGCATTCTTGAACGGCACCATGCCCGCGTTGACGAACATCAGCGTGGGATCGCTGAACGGCACCAGCGGCGCACTCGCCACCTCGGCGTGATCGCTGGAGGCGAAATAGTCGAGGAAGCTGCGGCGGATGTCGTTGGTCGAAGTCATGCCAGCGCAGTTAGGCAATCGGCGCGCCAGCGACAAGCGGGAATGCCCGGTCAGACTGTGCAGCGACTGCGATCAGCTGGTGCCGCCATATGCGGACAGCTGCCGGGGCCGTTGCTCGCATCAGACCTCGTAATAGTCCCGATACCAGTCCACGAAGCTGCGGACACCGTCCCGGATATCCGTTCGGGGGACGTATCCCGTGAGCGACTCAAGCAACTTCGTATCGGCCCACGTCGCCGGAACGTCGCCCGCCTGCATCTCCATAAAGTTCTTCTCGGCTGTCCTGCCCACGGCGGCCTCGACCGCTTCGATCATGTCCATCAGTTCGACCGGCGCCGAATTACCGATGTTGACGATCCGCCAAGGCGCCACCGGTGACAGACTGTCGTGCGGCGCGATCTTGTCCCCGTCGCCAGGACGAACGGGGGGCACATCGATCAGGCGACGGATCGCCTCGACCAGATCCTCGACATAGGTGAAGTCCCGCATCATCCGGCCGTGATTGTATACGTCGATGGCCTCACCCTGCAGCATAGCCCGGACGAATTTGAACAGGGCCATGTCGGGCCGCCCCCACGGGCCATACACGGTGAAAAAGCGAAACATCGTCACCGGCAGATCGAAGAGATGGGCGTAGGAATGCGCCATCGCCTCGCTGGCCTTCTTGGTGGCGGCGTAGAAGGACATCTGGTGGTCGGCCTTCATCGTCTCGCGATAGGGCATGTCGGTGTTCGCGCCGTAAGCGGACGAGGTCGAGGCGAGGAGCATGTGCTGCGGAGGATGCGCGCGCGCTGCTTCGAGCAGCTCGAACGTCCCGAGCAGATTGCTTTCGACATAGGTGCGCGGGTTCTCGATCGAGTATCGCACCCCGGCCTGCGCTGCGAGGTGGATGACGATTTCCGGCTCGCAATCGCCCATAAGATCCGCAAGCAAACGGGGTGTTTCAATCGGCTCGTTCACCGCTTGGAAACGCCTGTCCTCCAGCAGCCTCCCCTGCCGACGGCGTTTCAGTTCCGGATCGTAATAGTCCGACATATTATCGACACCGACGACCGCAAACCCGTCGTCGAGCAGCCGCTTGCAAACGAAGGACCCGATAAAGCCGGCCGAGCCGGTGACCAGCGCCGTGCGGTTCTCGGCCATCAATCGGCGCCGAACAGATCGCGCGTGAAGACCTTGTCGCGCGCGTCCTCCAATTCGGGATCGAGCCGGTTGGCGACAATGATATCCGCTTCGCGCTTGAATTCTTCGAGGTCGCGGATCACACGCGAACCGAAGAAGGAATCGTCGTCCAAAACCGGCTCGTAAACGACGACTTCGATGCCCTTCGCCTTGATGCGCTTCATAATCCCCTGGATCGAAGACTGGCGGAAATTGTCAGATCCGGCCTTCATCACCAAGCGGAACACGCCGACGGTCTCCGGCTGCCGGGCGATTATCCGGTCGGCGAGGAAATCCTTCCGGGTCCGGTTAGCATCCACGACCGCGCGGATCAGGTTTTGCGGCACCTCGGAATAGTTGGCGAGAAGCTGCTTCGTATCTTTCGGCAGGCAATATCCGCCGTAACCGAAGGACGGGTTGTTATAGTGCATACCGATGCGCGGATCGAGGCCGATACCCTCGATGATCTGGCGCGTATCCATCCCGCGCGAAAGGGCATAACTGTCGAGTTCGTTGAAGAACGCGACGCGCATGGCGAGATAGGTGTTGGCGAACAGCTTGATGGCCTCGGCTTCTTCCGCCTCCGTGAGCAGAACAGGCACGTCGGAAATCAGCGCCGGCTCGACCAGCAGATCGGCGAATTGTTGCGCTCGCTCCGACCGCTCCCCGACGATTACGCGGGAGGGATGCAGATTGTCGTAAAGGGCCTTTCCTTCGCGCAGGAACTCGGGGCTGAAGATGATATTGTTCGATTCGAACCTTGCCCGCGCGTCGGAAGTATAGCCGACAGGGATGGTCGATTTAATGACGATCACCGTGTCGGGGCTCGCTGCGACGATCTTTTGCATGACGTTATCGACAGCCGATGTGTCGAAGAAGTTCGTTTCGGGATCGTAATTGGTAGGCACGGCCACCACGGCGAAATCCGCCCCATCGATCGCCTCAACTGCATCGGTCGTAAAAGTCAGATCCAAATCGTCATGGGTGAGATATTCCTCGACCAGGTCGTCCTCGATCGGCGAACGGCGAGCGTTCAGCATCTCCACGCGGTCGGACACGATATCGCAGCCCACCACCGCATTGCGCTTGGCCAGCATGATGGCATTGGAAAGGCCGACATATCCCAGGCCGAACACTGCAATCTTCATTGTTGTTTTCCGTACCTGCGATGGGAAATCCTTAGATGTAACCCGCTTTGAAGGCTGGACGACGCAAACTCAAGAGACCCGAAAGAGGGACCTACCAGACGAAATAGGTACCGCCCCGCTCGCGCGCGCGCTCCCAAGCGGGGCGTGCGTGCACGGCCTCGACGAACTTCACTGTCCTCGGTGCTCTCTCGCCATAACCCTGCATGACGGCGATCTCGGCGGGGAAGCTCATCATGACATCGGCGGCAGTCCAGTCGTCGCCGACGAAATGACCGGATTCGTTGATGCCGTTTTCCATGAAGGCGACATGCGCGGCGAATTGCTCTTCTATGCGGGGCATGATCGGTGCGGCGCCTTCGCCGAGACGGCCAGCCATGAGCTTGAGCATGACAGGCACGGAGAAGCTGCTTTCGCCGAACTGCATCCATTCCAAATGACGGACATAGTCTTCGCCGGACGCATCGGGCAGCCAGCTCTCGCCGCCGTGGCGCTCGCAAAGATACTGGATGATCGCGCCGCTTTCGGCGACGCGGAAACCATCGTCCTCGATCAGAGGCGACTTGCCGAGCGGATGCGGTTGCTTGAGTTCGGGCGGTGCCAGATTGGTCTCCGCGTCACGCTGGTAGTGCTCGATCTCGTAATCGGCGCCTAGTTCCTCGAGCAGCCAGAGGATGCGCTGCGAACGGCTGTTGTTGAGGTGGTGGACGGTGATGGTCATCGGCTCTCTCCTGCGCGTCGCCGTTGCGAAGTCCGCCGGCGGGTCGATTCGCCCGTGCCCCTAGGCGAGGCGCAAGGCGCTCGCCAGCCAAACAACAAGGCGTGAGCGGTCAAACGGAAAAGCCGGTGCGGCCAAGGGAGGCGCGCACCGGCTTTCCGTTCATTCGGGAGCGCCGGGGGACAGTCCGGCTATCACGCGGGCCCGGGGGATGGGCAGGCGCGCTCCCGCTTGAAGAGATATCAGTCCTCGTCCGCGTCCGGACCGGTCATCATCTCTTCGGCCACCTCGTCGGTGCGGCCGCGGATTACGGCTTCCAACTTGGCGCACATCTCAGGATTTTCCTTGAGGAAGGTCTTGGCGTTCTCGCGGCCCTGGCCGATGCGGACGCTGTCGTAACTGAACCAGCTGCCCGACTTCTCGACCACTCCGGCCTTCACGCCGAGGTCGAGAATCTCGCCGATCTTGGAAATGCCTTCGCCATACATGATGTCGAATTCGACCTGCTTGAACGGCGGGGCGACCTTGTTCTTGACGACCTTCACGCGGGTCGAGTTGCCGACCACTTCGTCACGGTCCTTGATCTGGCCGGTGCGGCGGATGTCGAGGCGGACCGAAGCGTAGAACTTAAGCGCATTGCCGCCGGTCGTCGTCTCGGGATTGCCGTACATCACACCGATCTTCATGCGCAGCTGGTTGATGAAGATCACCATGCACTTGGAGCGGTTGATCGAACCGGTCAGCTTGCGCAGCGATTGCGACATAAGACGCGCCTGCAGGCCGACATGGCTGTCGCCCATTTCGCCCTCGATCTCGGCGCGCGGCACCAAGGCGGCGACCGAGTCCACCACGAGGATGTCGATCGCATTGGAGCGCACCAGCGTGTCGGTGATCTCAAGCGCCTGCTCGCCCGTATCGGGCTGCGACACGATCAGCTCGTCGATATCGACGCCCAGCTTCTTCGCATAGACCGGGTCGAGCGCATGTTCGGCGTCGACGAACGCGGCCGTGCCGCCTGCCTTCTGGGCTTCGGCAATCGCATGCAGCGCCAGCGTGGTCTTGCCCGAACTCTCCGGCCCGTAAACTTCTATCACGCGACCCTTGGGCAGGCCGCCGATACCGAGCGCGATATCGAGACCGAGCGAACCGGTCGAGATTGCCTCCACGTTCATTGCCTCCCTCGAGCCCAGCTTCATCGCCGAACCCTTGCCGAACGCACGATCGATCTGTGCGAGCGCGGCGTCGAGTGCCTTCTGACGGTCTGCGTCCACTTGCTTTCCTTCTACCAGCTTCAGATTGGCCGCCATGACATCACCTCTTGCGCTTGCAAAGAGCCGCCCTTCGACTCTTCAACCGGAACGTGATGTATCGGCTTTGTTCTCGAAGAACAAGTGGGGAACGAAAATTTTTTTCCCGGTTTGTTCCAAGCGAGCATTAGTAACGACCCTAGCCCCCGCCCTGAGCGGCGAGAACGTCGGCGACCTTGGCATTAATCTGCTGCACGCTGAAGGGCTTGGCGATGAAGAACATGTTGTCGATGTCGATATCGTTGCGCAGCTGTTCCTCGGCATAACCGGACATGAACAGGATCGGAATTTTCGGTTTAACCCTACGGATAGCGCGGGCCATCGCCGGGCCGTCCATTGCGGGCATGACCACGTCGGAAACGATGAGATCGAAATTGTCCGACCCGTTGGCGATGGCGGCCAGTCCCTCTTCTCCGTCAGAAGCTGTGGTGACTGTGTAGCCCGCGCGGGCGAGCGCACGCTCGGCGACGGCGCGGACCATGTCCTCGTCCTCGACAAGTAGCAGCTTGCCCCCGCCCGACCATTCGCTGGCCTTGGGTTCTGCCTCTTCTTCGCGCCGCATCACGGCGGGCAGTTCGCCGCTGTGGACGGGCAGGTAGATCGTGAAACGCGCACCGGTGGTGTTGCCGTCCGGCCCGCGCGCATTGTCGGCAAAAATGAAACCGTTCGACTGCTTGACGATACCGTAGACCGTCGAGAGGCCGAGGCCTGTGCCCTTCCCCTGCTCCTTGGTGGTAAAGAACGGTTCGAAAATCTTGCTGATGAGGTCTTGCGGGATGCCGCCGCCCGTGTCCTGCACGATGAGGACCGTGTAGTCGTCCGCGGGCATGATGTCGCTGCCCATCTTGCGCACGTCGCGCGCGGACACGCGGCGTGTGGCGAGCGTGAGGCGACCTTTCCAGTCCTGCTTCCCGCTTTTCGCGGCATGCGCTTGCATCGCATCGCGGGCATTCACGGCGAGGTTGATAATTACCTGTTCGAGCTGCTGCGGGTCGGCACGCACCGGGCCGAGCTCGCGGTCGTGGCGGACGACGAATTCGATCTTGTCGCCCATCAGGCGCTTCAGGAGTTGGCTGACTTCGCTGACCACGTCGGGAAGTTGGAGCACGACCGGCAGCAGCGTCTGTTGGCGGCTGAAGGCGAGCAGCTGGCGCGTCAGGCTGGCTGCACGGTTCGAGTTCGCCTTGATCTGCTGGATGTCGTCGTAATCGCTGTCGCCGGGCGTGTGGCGCAGCAGCATGAGATCGCAATAGCCGATGATCGCGGTGAGCACGTTGTTGAAATCATGCGCAACGCCGCCTGCCAGCTGGCCGACCGCCTGCATCTTGGTGGCCTGCGCGACCTGGCGGCGCAGGCGCTTCTCCTCGGTGGAATCGGTGATCGACAGCAGCACCGCCGCGTCGCCCAGCCCGCGGATCCCGGCCAGACCAATGGAGACCGGCTCTTCCTTATTGCCCGCGAGGTGCACCGCCATGTCCCCGCTTGAGCTTGCGCCCTTGGCGAAGCGGCGCACGGTGTCGGCGATGGCGGCCTTATCTTCGCGCACGACGAGATCGGAGGGGAACTGGGGCAGCCCCTGCTCCTCGCGCTCGACTGCGCGCAAAAAGGCTGCGTTGGCGAACAGGAAGCGCCCGTCGCGGTCGGTCAGCGCGAGGCCCAGCGGAAGCGCCGCGAGCAACGCCTCGAGCTGCGGGATCGCCGCCTTGCCATTGCCTTCGAAGCCGCCGCCGATCCCGACGGTCCGGTCGATCAGCAGCATCAGCGATGGGGCCTGGTCGGCGTCCTTGGCGCGATTGCCGCGCTGCAATTCCAGCGGGACATGGATCAGCGTCTGCGGCGAGCCCTGCTGGCCCTCACGCGCGAAGAAGATGCGGTCGCGGTCGTCGGAGCGCAGCAACTGCACGAATTCCATGCCGACCAGGGAGGTAGCGGCATCGCCCGTGGCGCGCTCGGCCAGGCCGGAGGTGGCTGCCTGCACGATGCCGTCCGGTGCCACCATCGCGAGCTCGAGACCGGCCAGCGACATGACCTCGCCGAAAGGCCCTTCGACCCGCTCTGCCAGCCCGTCATAGCTGCGCTCCGGCACGATCTCGGCGAAGCGCCAAACGAGATAGTCCTCGCCCCGCCCTGCGCGGTCGACATCGAGCCGGAAGCGCTTCTCGACACCCTCGATAGTCAGGAGATCGACGCGCGCACGCCCGTCGCGCCAGGCTTCGCGCGCGGCGATCAGCAGGCGTTCGGAGGATTTCGGCGCGAAGCCGACTTCAAGCGGCGGCACGGCCTCCCCGAACCAGTCCTCGTAAGAAGAATTGGCGCAGATCAGCCGGTTGGCCCGGTCGGTGATGGCGACCGCCCGCTTGCTGTCTTCGACTGCAGCCGCCGTCACCGACCAGTCGGGAACGCCAGCCTCATGCTCGACCGGCCCCGTCCGCAGTCGCGCAACCAGCAGGAGCATGAGCAGGAAAGCGACCAGCGCGCCGCCATAGGCCATCGCGACGACGGCCTCCCCGCCGACCAGCGCCACCAATGCGATGGAGAGTACGCAGGCGCCCAGCACGCCGAAAATCAGCGGCAACGGCGGGAGGCGTGCGATGGTGTTATCGTCGGCAGGGGTCACTCGCTTGTCTCCGCCAGCCGCTCGTCCATCCTGCGCTCTGCCGCGCGGAGCCGCCGGCGGCGCTTTCCGGCGACGATAAAGCGCCAGACAAAGCTTGTCAGGACATAACCGAGCGCCGCTCCGACCACCGCAAGTACGACGAAGCCGAAGATCGTCACCAATACGGTCACCCCCACGCCCTCGAACATCTCGACCAGCCAAGCCCAGCGGCCGCTCGCTATCTCCTCCTGCGCGGCGCCGCCGGTCATGTCGAGATCGACCCTGAGGATGAACGCGCCGACGCGGTTGGCGAAAACGGCCCAGATAGGGAAGGTGAACGGATTGGTGATAAAAGTCACCAGTGCCGACAACGGCACGTTCGCGCGCGCCGGCAACGCCATGAAGGCGGCGAGAAAAATTTGCCCGACCGGAATAATGAAGCCAGCAAAAATCCCCAGCGCCACCCCGCGCGGTACGCTGCGCCGCGTAAAGCGCCACAATTCCGGCGTCAGGAAGCGGTGAGCGATCGGCTTGAGATACTTGTTCTCGGCAAGCTGCTCGCGCGTGGGCATGTATTTGCGGATCAGATCCGACAGGAAGGTTTTGGACTTCGGATTGCTCATGACCACATTTCACAGATGCGCTTGCGCTGCGGCGAGTGCAAGGCCAGCTCTCTAGCGCATGACAATGCCCGCGCTCTAGCGCACGACGATGACTGCGCAATGGCTATCGACGGTTTTACGAAGGACGAGCCGCTCAGCCCTTCTCGCGCATCAGGCGCGCCTTGTCGCGCTTCCAGTCGCGCTCTTTGATCGTCTGCCGCTTGTCATGCGCCTGCTTGCCCTTGGCGAGCGCCAGTTCGACCTTCGCTCGCCCGGCCGAATTGAAATAGACCGACAGCGGGACCAGCGTCATGCCCTTACGCTCGACCGCGCCGAACAACTTCTCGATCTCGCGTGCATGGAGCAGCAGTTTGCGCGGCCGTCGCGGCTCGTGATTGAGCCGGTTGCCGTGCGAATATTCGGGGATGTTGGCATTGATCAGCCACACCTGCCCGTCACGCACCTCGGCATAGCTTTCCTTGATGCTCGCCTCGCCTGCCCGCAGCGCCTTGACCTCGGTCCCCTGCAGGGCGAGCCCGGCCTCGAACGTCTCCTCGACATGGTAATCGAACCGCACGCGCCGGTTGTCGGCGACGGTTTTCTGCTTGTCGAACGTGGCGGGTTTGGGACGGGCCATAGGGTGGGCGCATCTAAGGTCGCAGTGCGCAAAAGGAAAGGGCGGTCAGATCAGCCCGGCAATTTCCAGCGCCTCGTCCACGGCCCTACGGCTTTCATCGCTGGCGTTGCACAGCGGCAGGCGCACGTCTTCGGAAAACCAGTCGTGGACGCGGCTCAGAGCGTATTTGACCGGCGCCGGGCTTGCGTCGGAGAACATGGCGTAGTGCAGCGGGAACAGGCGGTCGTTTATCTCGCGAGCCTTGATGAGGTCCGCCGCTGCAATCGCCTCATGAAATTCCGCGCATAGCGCCGGGGCGACGTTGGCCGTCACCGAGATGCACCCTGCCCCGCCTGCCGCCGAATGCGGGAGCCACAATTCGTCATTGCCGGACAGCTGGCAGAAATCGTGGTCCAGCCCCATCCGGTGATCGGCCACCCGCGACAGGTCGCCGCTGGCGTCCTTGATAGCGACGATCTGCTTGGGGAACTTGCGGACCAGCTCGACCACGGTTTCGTCCTCGATATCGGTGACGGTGCGGCCGGGGACGTTGTAGAGCACAATCGGCAGGTCGCTGTTTTCGGCGAGGAAGCTGAAATGCGCGATCAGCCCCGCCTGGCTCGGGCGGTTGTAATAGGGCGCGACGCACAGGCCCGCAGCGGCACCGGCCTTCTTGGCGAAGTTCATGTGCAGCAGCGCATTGCGCGTATCGTTGCTGCCGCAGCCGGCGATCACCGGCACGCGACCCGCGGCCTGCTCGATGCAGACCTCCACCACCCGGTGATGCTCCGCATTGGAGATCGTGGAGGCCTCGCCCGTGGTCCCGCACGGCACCAGCGCCTTGCTGCCATTGTCGATCTGCCAGTCGACCAGGCGGCGGAAAGCCTTCTCGTCGAACGCTCCGTCGCGGAAAGGAGTCGCCAGAGCCGGAATCGAGCCAGTGAACATTTACGGAAGTCCTGCGTTAGATACATGACATCTCGCGAGAAATCGCGAGACGGGATTTTTCATTCAGCGCCTGATAAGGAGCCGGGAGCCATTATGTCCAGCATGGGCAAGACAACAGCAATCACTTCGATCCTCCTCGCAACCGCCGCTTTCGTGTTGCCGGCCACCGCGTCGGCACAGAGCGACGGGCGTAGCACCATGGTGGCGCAGCAGCCCGCGCGGATCGATGCGGCGATTGCACAGTGGGAATATCTCACCAAGCGCGACGATCTATCGTTCGGCTCCTACGCCAATTTTATCACCACCTATCCGGACTTCCCCAAAAAAGATCTGCTGCAGCGCCGCGCGGAAAACGCGCTCGATAGCGAAGCTGCCTCGCCGGAGGCTTTGGTGGACTTTTTCGACAAGCATCCACCGCTGACCAATAGCGGCCGCGCGCGGTATGCGCTGGCGCTGGCTTCGATGGACCGGCCCGAGGCACTGGAAATGGCGCGCGAGGCGTGGCGCAATGGCACCATGAGCGGCCCGGCAGAGCTTTATCTCGTGGGCCTCTTCGGCAGCCGCTTTGCGCCCGAAGATCACGATGCCCGGATGGATGCGCTGCTGTGGCAGGGCAATCTCGAAGCCGCTTCACGCCATATCGCGCGCGTTTCGCCAGCCTATCGCCAGATGGCGCAGGCGCGCATGTCGCTGCTCGGCGGCTCGATGGGCTCGGCGCCGCAGGACGCGATGAGCGATGCGGGCTATGTCTACAATCTGACCAAGTACTACCGCAGCTCGGGCCAGCCGCTCCAGGCGGTGAACCTGCTGGGCAATCGCGCGAATTTCAATGCACCTGCATTCGACGGCGACGCCTTTATCAGCGAGGCACTGGCTGTCGCGAAGAGCGCGGGCGCTCCGAGCCAGGCGGTCGCCATCGCCTCCAAGGTGGACGATTTCTTCGCGCCGGGGACCGACATTTCCGAAGGGTCCTTCACCCTGCGCGACAAATATACCGACCTCATGTGGCTCGGTGGCACGAAGGCGCTCTGGTCCATGGGTGACGGCAATCGAGCCGCGCCGCTGTTCTATCGCTACGGCACCGCCGCCCAGACGCCGCTGACCCGCTCGAAGGGCTTCTTCTGGGCGGGACGTGCTGCGGCCCGTGCGGGCGACCGGGCCGGGGCGCAGCGCTATTGGGAGATGGCGGCCGAATATCCGGAATGGTATTATGGCCAGCTCGCACTTAGCGAACTGGGCCGTCCGATGCCGACCTTCGCCGCCCTGCCCCAGCCGCAGTCGTCGCCCGAGCAGCGCGCCGCTTTCGACAGCGATCCGCTGACGCAGGCCATCCGCGCGCTTTCGCGCAACCGGCAGGACTGGCGCACGGAGCGTGCGTTCTTCGAAGCGGTCGCCGAGAAGGCAGACACGCCTCCAGAAATGGCGCTGGTCGGCGAACTCGCGCGGCAGACCGGCCTCGAGGAATTGGCCGTCGTTGCAGGTCTTATCGCGGGCGAGCACGGCCTCAAGGGCTACGAGCGGATCGGCTTCCCGACGGTGCAAACGCATAGCGGCGCGAACTGGACCATGGTCCACGCCATCGCGCGGCAAGAGAGCGAATTCGACCGCACCCGCGTCAGCCACGCCGGTGCGCGCGGAATGATGCAGCTGATGCCCGGCACGGCGCGCGAGGAAGCTGGCAAGATCGGCGTCGCTTATATGTCGGCCGATCTGACCGCGAATCCCAGCTACAACATCCGCCTCGGCGATGCGCACTTTGCGCGGCTGATGGACCGCTACAACGGAGCTTACCCGCTCGCCATCGCGGCCTATAATGCCGGCCCCGGCCGGGTGAACGAGTGGCTGCGCCTCAATGGCGATCCGCGCACCGGCACAGTCGACTGGGTGACCTGGATCGAGCAGATCCCGTCGAATTTCGAGACCCGCTACTACGTCATGCGCGTGATCGGAAATGCGGTCGCCTATGCCAATATGTATCCTGACAAATCCACCGCCCGCCAGCGCGATATCGCGAGTTACCTGCCGCGATAGAATGCGCTAGGGGCGAGCCGATGGGCGCGCAGAAATCCGTTCCGGGCAATCCGATCACGCCGGCAGGCTACGCTGCGCTGCGTGCGCGGTACGATTACCTACTCGGTACCGAGCGACCGGAGATCGTCGAGATCGTGAGCTGGGCCGCCGGGAACGGTGACCGCAGCGAGAACGGCGACTATCTTTATGGCTGCAAGCGGATGCGGGAGATCGACCGCGAACTCGGCTACCTCTCGCGCCGGATGAAGGCCGCGCGGGTAATCGACCCTGCCGAGCAACCCGACAAGTCCCGCGCTTTCTTCGGCGCGACCATCACACTCGCGGACGAGGACGATGTCGAAAAGACCATCACATTGGTCGGTGACGACGAGCAGGATGCCAGTGCCGGGAGGATTGGCTGGTCCTCCCCCCTCGCCCGGGCGCTGAAAGGCGCATCGGTCGGGGATTTGCGTCTCGTGAGCCTTCCCGGCGGCAACCGCGAGTGGGAAGTGGTCGCTATCGACTATGCGTAGAGCGCTGGCCCTCGCCCTGCTCGGCCTTGCAAGCCCGCTGGCAGCGAAGGACAGCCTCGGCGTTTTCTCCGACTGGGCCGCCTTCCGCGATCCCTCGGTGCCGCGCTGCTACGCCATCGCCAAGCCGACGCCGAGCCGCCTCTCGCGGGATAACGCACCCTTCGCCACGATCGGTACCTGGCCGCGCCGCCAGATCCGCGGGCAGGTGCATTTCCGCCTGTCGCGCATGCTGGCGAAGAACCCGTCGATACAGCTGCGCATCGGTTCGCAGCGCTTTGAACTGACCGGCGGTGGCGGCGATGCCTGGGCGAAGGAACGGAGGATGGACGCGGCGATCGTCGCCGCTATGCGCTCGGCGCAAAGCATGACGATCCGCGCGACCGACAGTCGCGGACGCCGCTTTTCGAACACCTACTCGCTGTCCGGCGCGGCCACTGCGATGGATGCAGCCACACTCGCCTGCTCCCGGCGCTGATGCGAAAAGGGGCCGGCAACGCCCTGCGCTGCCGACCCCGTTCTTCGGTACGACTTCAGCTTAGAAGCGGTAGCCGAAGCCGAGCATCACCTGGTGACGGTCGAGGTCGGTCTCGCCCAAGTCGACATCCGGCGAGTCGCCTTCGAAATCGAGCTCCGCTTCGCTGTAATTCGAATAGCGGTATTCGAGCTTCGCGAAAGTGTTCTCGTTGAGCGCGTATTCCGCACCCGCACCCACGCGGAATCCGTCGGTATCGATCTTGGCGCGGAATTCGTCACCATCGAACGAGCTGTTCACGTTGTAGCGGGCGTTCGTGTAACCGCCCTTCACGTAAAGCAGCATGTCCGGATTCGCGAGAATACCGGCGCGCGCGCCGACATAGATGTCGCGGCCCGCATTCACATCCCCTAGGCCGAAGAATTCGCCATCGGCGCCGTCAAACTCGACGTCGGCGCTGGAATCGGTCAGTTCGCCTTCGAGGCCGAGGACGACGCCGCCTGCATTGAAGTCGTAACCGATGCCAACGCCATAGGTAACGCCATCGATCGACTGGTCGTTATCTTCGTTGACATCGTCGTCGATGTCGCTGCCGGCCTTGCTGACGTCATAGCCGACGAGCGCTTCGACGCGCGGTCCGGTGAAGGTGCCGTCCGTCGCGTCCTGAGCGGCGGCGGGCGATGCGATGGCCGCCACCGAAGCGGCTGCGAAAAGTGCGACTGTCTTTTTCATTCTTAGTACTCCGTTCTTATCGACGCCGCTCCATGAGCAGCGTGGACTTCGAAAACGGCGCAAGACCGCACGCAGTTCCATTAACCTTGCACAACAAGAAAGTGTTGCATCCGCGACACAATCTTGCGCCAAGGTGTGCCGCTTCATCGACCGAATGCAGGCGCAAACAAATAGCGCCCAATTCACGACGAACGGTTGGAACCCAAGGGCACCAAAGCGATTTGGCGCGTCCGTTCCATCTGGCCAAAAAGCGCTGACACGCCTATATGCGCCGTTCCCATGGCCGATACGACACTCATGAGCATCCCCGGGCAGGTGGACCCGGTTCCCGTCGCCCGCGACATAACGCCGCGCGCCGATGGCCGCACCGATCTGATCGGGCTCCCGAAAGACCGCATCCGCCAGCTGTTCGCCGAGGCGGGCCTCGATCCCAAGCAGGCGAAACTGCGTGCCAAGCAGGTGTTCCACTGGCTATACCATCGCGGCGTGACCGATTTCGAGGCGATGACCGACATCGCCAAGACCATGCGCCCGTGGCTGGCCCAGCGTTTCGTGATCGGTCGCCCCGAAGTGGTCGAGGCCCAGCATTCGACCGACGGCACGCGCAAATGGCTGCTCAAGACCGCCGACGGGCACGAGTTCGAGATGGTCTTCATCCCCGATGCGGATCGCGGAACGCTGTGCGTGTCGAGCCAGGTCGGCTGCACGCTCAATTGCCGGTTCTGCCACACCGGCACGATGAAGCTGGTGCGCAACCTGACACCGGGAGAAATCGTCGGACAGGTCATGCTGGCGCGCGATGCGCTGGGCGAATGGCCCAAGGGCTCGATGGCGGGCTTGGACGAGGCCGAGGACGAGGGCCACTACACTTCCGATGGTCGCCTGCTGACGAACATCGTGATGATGGGCATGGGCGAACCCCTCTATAATTTCGACAACGTGAAAGGTGCGCTCAAGTTGGTGATGGACGGCGACGGCCTCGCCCTGTCCAAGCGGCGCATCACGCTGTCGACCAGCGGCGTCGTGCCGATGATGGACCGCTGTGGCGAGGAAATCGGCGTCAATCTGGCCGTCTCGCTCCACGCGGTGACCAAGGAAATCCGCGACGAGATCGTGCCGCTCAACAAGAAGTACGGCATCGAGGAATTGCTGCAGGCCTGCGCCGATTATCCCGGCGCCAGCAATGCCCGCCGCATCACTTTCGAATATGTGATGCTGAAGGACAAGAACGATACCGACGAACATGCGCGCGAACTCGTTCGCCTGCTCAAGCAGTACAAGCTGCCCGCCAAGGTGAACCTGATCCCGTTCAACCCCTGGCCCGGCGCTGCCTACGACACCTCGACGCCCCAGCGGGTGAAGCGCTTCTCCGACATCGTGTTCGAGGGTGGTATCTCTGCCCCCGTCCGCACGCCCCGCGGCCGCGACATCGATGCGGCCTGCGGCCAGCTGAAGACGGCGGCCGAAAAGAAGAGCCGTGCCCAGCGCGACCGCGAGGCGGCCGAGGCAATCGAAGCGTAGGTCCGTGGCAGGGGTGACGATCTGGCGCTATCGGCGCCGCTTTCGGATCGGTTCCACCAACGGGCTGGTAACGCTTCGCTCACGCAGCGATGGCCTGTTCTCGGAACTGAGCCTCGATGGTAGGGTCGTCTCAATGGATGTGACCCCGGCTATCGGCCCCGACGCCGTGCGCAATCATCGCTTGTCCGCGCCGCTTCCCGACGGTTCGCTGATAGAGGTCGAAGCCGGTTACATCAGTTCGATGAACCTTGGCATCGCGGTCCGGCGCGACGGCGAGGTCATCCACGAAAGCCACCTTGGCAAGACCATCGCATATCCCGAAAAATATCGTGAGATGGTGGAGAGCCATGCCAACGGTACGGTCGGCGACGCGCTGTCGCAGGGCTTCAAGGACGGCGCGGGCGAACACAACTCCCACCTCGATTTCGGTGCCTTCAAGCGCAATCGCATTCCGCTGGCGGTCGACATTTTGCTCGGCCTGCTCTTTTTCGTCGTCGCCAAGGTTACCGATCTCACCACCGCTGCACTGGTCGGAGCCGCAGTCGGCGTTGCCTTATTGGTGGCACAGCGATTGACCAAGGTCGACCTGCTCGGGGGTCTGGCGCTATTCGGAATAGCCCTGTTGTTGCTTTCCGCAGGCCTCGCGTTGGTTTTTCAATCCGACGATGCGGTGAAATATCGCTCATCGGTCGTTGGCCTCGTCAGCGCCTCGCTGTTCTTTTTCGATGGTGTGGCCGGCGGAAACCGGCTTGCCGTCCGGCTGAAGCGATATTTGCCCTATCGCGACATCGATGCCGCGCGGCTCGGCATCGGCATGGGCGTGCTGGGCGCGGTGATGGCCGGTCTAAACCTGGTTGTCGCATTCTACGGCTCGACCGATTTCTGGCTCTTCTATAGCACCTTCGCCGACTTCTTCGTGACGATGGTTCTGATCCTGATGGTGTTCCGGTACGCACAGGGCAAGATGCTGCGCGATCTTGCCCCGGTCTATCGAGAGCCGGCGTCCGAATGAGCGACCCGGCGACGATAGCGTTCTACGAAAAGAACGCGCCTCGTTACACGCTCGGCTTCGGTCAAGCGCCGAGCCGCCACCTTGACGCTTTTCTCGACCGGCTTGATAAAGGTGCCCACGTTCTCGAGCTCGGCTGTGGCAGCGGACAGGACTCGGCTCGCATTGTCGAGCGCGGCTTCGGCCTCGACGCAACCGACGGCACGCCCGCAATGGTCCGCAAGGCGAACGAGCGTTTCGATGTCGGCGCGCGCTTGCTTCGCTTCGACGAGCTCGACTCCGTATCCGAATACGATGCCGTCTGGGCCCATGCCTGCCTGCTGCATGTCGCGCGCGCCGACCTCTCATCGGTGCTCGCGTCCATACACCGCGCCCTACGCCCCGGCGGTTGGCATTTTGCCAATTACAAGCTGGGCGACAGCGAAGGTCGGGACCTGCTTGGGCGGCTGCACAATTTCCCCGACGCCGGATGGCTCGAAGAGGTCTATCGCGCAGCCGGTTTCGCGATTGTCGTTTCGGAAATCTATCCCGGCAAGGCGGCCGACGGAACGCAGCGCGACTGGATGGCGATGATGCTGCAGCGCACTTGCCCGTGAACTAGCTCCCCAAGCGACTTTCCTACAGCGACGGGCTATGCTCAAAGACCGGCATGATCGGCCTGAACCTCGTTGAAACCGTGATTTGCCGCCGGTCCGCAGGTGGTCGGTTTTTTCCGGCCAGGACAGCGGTCCATGCAGTCCATGTCTCCGCTTCTGTAGGGAGGGGACCGGAGCGATGAGCGCGGTCGTCACGGCAATCTGCACCGGCCTGCCCCGCCCCTTCAATGGTGCGGAACTCAGCGCCATCGACAAGCGCCCGGTCGAGGGTGCGGTTACCATCCGCAGCTTCGGGATCGAAGGCGATATGGTCGCCGATACGAAGCATCATGGCGGGCCGGACATGGCCGTGCATCACTATGCGAGTGACCATTATGCCGCGTGGGATGACTGGCTCGGCGGACATGCCCTGCTTCAGGGGCCCGCCGCTTTCGGCGAGAACCTGATGAGCATGGGGTTGGTAGAGAGCGATGTCTGCATCGGCGATCGGTTTCGCTTCGGCAGCGCTCTGTTGGAAGTCAGCCAGCCGCGCCAGCCCTGCTGGAAGATCGAGCATCGCTTCAAGCATAAGGGCATCGTGAAGCGTATCCTCGCCGGGCACATGTGCGGCTGGTACTACCGCGTCGTCGAAGAAGGCGAAGCCGAAGCAGGCGACGTGCTGGAGTTGGTCGAACGGATGCATGAAAGTTCAAGCGTCGCGCGAGTCTTTGCCGCGCTTTACGACCCGAAAAGCGAAGCGACGGGAGAGGAGCTTGGCGAGATCGCTGCGCTGGACCGGCTCACCGATCAATGGCGCGACAAGGCGGAAAAGTGGCGCAATGGCTAGCAACTCATCGTGCGCAGAGGGTCGACTTATCGCTAATCCGGCCTCTGTGTCGCTCGTTCATCCGAGGTTGTGGACCCGCTCACCACTGTCTCGGTTGAAGAGCCAGACCACGGGAAAAAAGGCACAACCGATGAAGAAACTCGCTCTTGCATTCGCAGCAAGCACGATGGCCGTGACCGGTCTCGGTACCGCAGCTCCGGCTGCTGCCGACCCGCCGCCTTGGGCACCGGCGCATGGCAAACGTGCCCAGGATCGCGCGATCTACGACAGCCGCGGCTACTATATGGAACCGCGCCGGATCACGCGCAGCAGCCGCATGTGGCGTGGCCGCGACGGCCGCTACTACTGCCGCCGCGACAATGGCACCACTGGTCTAGTGATCGGCGCCGGTGTCGGCGCACTCGCGGGTCACGAACTCGCGGGTCGCGGCGACCGCACGCTCGGTGCCATTCTGGGCGGCGCAGTGGGCGCGATCGTCGGCCGCGAGATCGACCGCGGGAGCCTTCGCTGCCGCTGAGGATACTGGGATAGTTCGAGGGGTTCAGCCCTTCGGTTCGCAGGAGGCGCGTCATGCGAGGTTTCGGCCCCGCATGGCGCGCCTTTCCATTGGACCGCGTTCGGCTAAGGTAGGAGAGCCATGCCGAATACCAACAGACCAGCCATGCTCGTCACAGGAAGCGCCAAGCGCTTGGGCGCAGCGATTGCGAGGGCCTTCGGCGCGGCGGGCTGGCATGTCGTCATTCACTATCGCCGCTCCGCCGATGCTGCCGAGCGTCTGGCAGGGCAACTGCCGAGTGCCGAGACGATCCGCTGCGACCTCGCCGACGGGGAAAGCGCCGTCGCCATGATCGAAGGCCTCGCGGAGAAGCTCCCCGACTGGGGCGCGCTGGTCAACTGCGCCTCGCTGTTCGAAGAGGACAGTGTAACCGGACTGGATCCGGCAACGAACCGAAGAGCGATGCAAGTCAACGCAACCTCTCCCGCCCGCATGGCGCAAGCCTACCTCGCCACCGCGCGAAGCGAGGCCGGGCGCTGCGTGATCCATGTAACCGATCAGAAGCTCGCCAACCCGAATCCCGACTTCTTCAGCTACACAATGAGCAAGCATGCGCTGGACTCGACAATTGCCATGTTGTCGATGGGTGCGGCCGACGAGGCGGACCGCGTCTACGGCCTCGCCCCCGGTGCCATCCTGCCCAGCCACGACCAAGGCGAGGCAGAAACCGAGGTGTCGCACCGCCTGAACCTGCTCCGCCGCAAGACCGACGCCAGCGAGGTGGCGAGCGCAGCGCTGTTCCTCGCGGGCGGGCACCTGGCCAGCGGGCAGACGCTCTACATCGACAGCGGGCAGCACCTGCTGGCCCAATCGCGCGATGTGATCTACCTTGCGCGGGAGGGGGAAGCGGGATGACAAAGCACGTCCTTTCCACGCGGATCTGGCACTGGCTCAACCTGCTTTGCGTGGTAGTCCTCTTCATGTCCGGCCTCACCATCAGCAACGCGCATCGTCTGCTCTATTGGGGCGATTGGGGCTTCGATCGCAGCCAGGCCTGGCTCGAGGTGCCGCGCTTTCCCGACTGGATGACGATCCCGGGCTATTACAGCCTCGCCGTGGCGCGCGACTGGCATATCCTTATGGCCTGGCCCTTCGCCGTCGGGCTGCTGTTCATGTGGATCGCCATGCTCGTCAACCGGCATTTCAAGCGCGACCTGACCACAAGCCGTAGGGAGTGGCGACCGAAGGCGATCTGGCGCGACATCGTGGAGCATGCGAAGCTCAATTTCGACCATGGCGAGGGGAAGTACAACTTCCTCCAGAAGCTGGCATACGGCTTGGTGCTGGGACTCTTCCTGCCGATGATGGTCTTCACCGGCATTGCCATCAGCCCCGGCATGGAGCCGACCTTCGGCTGGTTCGTCGACCTGCTCGGCGGACGGCAGTCTGCGCGCAGCCTGCACTTCATCTTCGCCTTCGCAATCCTGGGCTTCTTCATCGTGCATGTCGCCCTCGTCCTGCTGTCCGGTCCGATCGGGCAGATGCGTGCCATGTTAACCGGGGGATCGACCCATGAAGCGTAGAGGGTTCCTGGCCGCTGCCGGTGCCGCCTTCGTCGCCGGCTGCAACAAGGTCGCCGATAGCGATGCGGGCGCACGGCTGCTGTCTGCGGCGGAGAAGTGGCACATGGGGGCGCACCGCTTGCTCACCAATCGCGAGGCGCTCGCCCCCGAGTACCCGCGCAGCGCCGTCTCCCCCTTCTTCCGCGGCAATGGCTCGGCCGATCCGCAGAACGGCGACTATCCCCGCCACGTCGAGGAGGGCTTCGCCAACTGGCAGCTCACCGTCGCCGGACTGGTCCGGAATCCGCTCGCCCTCACGCTCGACAACATCCGCCGGCTGCCCCAGCGCACGCAGGTCACCCGCCACGACTGCGTCGAGGGCTGGAGCGCGATCGGCGAGTGGACCGGACCACAGCTCTCCCTTTTGCTGGACGAGGCCCAACTTCGCCCCGAAGCGCAGTTCATCGTCTTCCGCTGCGCCGACAACCTCAACGGCCAGGACTATTACGAGAGCGTCGATCTGATTGATGCCTACCACCCCCAGACCATTGTCGCCCACAGCCTCAACGGCGAGCCCCTCCCCGTCCGCAACGGCGCGCCCCTGCGCATGCGGATCGAGCGCCAGCTGGGCTACAAGCACGCCAAGTACCTCACCGCCATCGAAGCCGTCGCCAGCCTCGACGACATCGGCGAGGGACAGGGCGGCTATTGGGAGGACCGCGCCGGCTACCAGTGGTATGCCGGTATCTGACGGGCTGGACACGGCCCCGTGCTTTGGCAAGATAGCACCATGAGCAAACGCCTCCTGTCCCGCTTCCTCGGCTCCGTCATCGAGAAGGGCGTGCTCGAAGCGCGCTTCGCCGACGGGACCACCGCCCGCTTCGGCCAACCTGCCGAGGGGTATCCCGAACTCGCCGTCATCTTCCGCGACGGTAAGGTCCCGCGCGACATACTGCTCGATCCCCGCCTCGGCGCGGCGGAAGCCTACATGGACCAGCGCCTCGACCTCGAGGGCGGCGGCATCATGGAGCTTGTCCAGCTGCTCCGCTCCAATTCCGCTTGGGAGCGGGGCGGCAGGCTCCGCCCACCCTCGCTCGGCCGCCGCCTCCGCAACCGCGCGAGCTTCGCCATCGGCTCGATCAACGGCCGCATCGGCGCGCGCAGGAACGTCGCCCATCACTACGACATCGGCAACGATCTGTACCGCCTGATGCTCGACCCCGAGCACATGCAGTACAGCTGCGCCTACTGGCCCGAGGGTGTCGAGACACTCGCCGAAGCACAACATGCCAAGCTCGCCCATATCGCCGCCAAGCTGGCACTGGCCGACGGGCAACGCGTGCTCGACATCGGCTGCGGCTGGGGCGGCATGGCGATCTTCCTCGCCCAACATTTCGACGTGCGGGTCCACGGCATCACCCTGTCCGAGGAACAGCTCGCCCTCGCCCGCAGCCGCGCCCGCGAGGCCGGGGTCGACGACCGGGTGATCTTCGAGCTGGTCGATTACCGCGATCTCGCCAGGCGCGGCGAGCGGTTCGACCGCATCGTCTCGGTCGGCATGTTCGAACATGTCGGCCGTCCGCAGTTCGAGACCTTCTTCCGCGCCTGCGCCAACCTGCTGGCCGACGACGGCGTGATGCTGGTCCACACCATCGGCCGCTTCGGCGGGCCGGGCACGACCGACGCCTTCACCTCCAAGTACATCTTCCCCGGCGGCTACATCCCCGCCCTGTCCGAAACGCTGGCGGCGAGCGAGACAAGCCGCCTGATCCATTCCGACATCGAGACGCTGCGGCTGCACTACGCCAGGACCCTGCGCGAATGGTACGCCCGCTGCGAAGCCAACCGCGCGTCCATCGTCGACCTCTACGACGAGCGCTTCTACCGCATGTGGACCTTCTACCTCGCCGGTGCGACCGCCGCCTTCGAATGGGGCGGCATGGGCAATTACCAGATCCAGTACGTCCGCAACCGCCGCGCCCTGCCGACCACCCGCGACTACATGGCGGCGGCGGAGAAGCGGCCGCTGGGCGGGGATTGAAGGCGCGGTTCTGCGCCCGACAGCCGTGTAGGACGACACGAGGGTCCGGCCCCGCACAGTCCTACGACATGGACCGCATGTTACGCGGTCCAATGCGAAAAAAGCTGCCGGGTGATGCGGGGGCTGTTTGGTGCTGGAGAAACGCAGGTTGGGCGCAGCGAAAGCCATGCGGTCTGGTACCACCCCGTTGGGAGGGTAGGAAAGCTAGGACACGTCGACCATAGGCCGCCACCGGATCGTCGCCTGTAGAGCAGCCATGGATACAGCCTGCGAGCTGAGTGCCATCGGACGCAAATTTACCTATCAGTGCATCGCCATCGTAGAAGCTGAGACGGTCGACTGCACCGCTGCAATCCTTGATGCGATGCAAGTGTCCAAGTTAATTGGGTAGCGATAACTAAGTAACTGGCCCCAAAATTTGCCGCCAATTCCTCAAGGGCATTTAGCTAGCTATCACTCACTCCAGAGGAGCATTGAACTCTGATTAGGTCGTACGCGAATCCATTTTGATCATGAATCCGGACCCACGTGTCGGTCGATCTGTTGAGAATTCGGTAGAAATGTCCTTCAGCGCCAGAAGCCTTCAGCAGAGACCCTTCGCTTTTAAAAATAGCAGGCACTACGAAAATCTTGCCAACCTTTCGATCCTCGACGGTATATTCGAAATCACTTCCGTTGATTTGAAACGAGCCCGAAGAGACGACCAGTTTATTCACTCCATCGCCATAACATCCGAAGTATGGGCGAGGGTCTAACGCTGGCCTGTTGTCCGTAGAAAAGCATGAGCTGGTCTGCAGAAGTAGAGCTATTACAACAGGTCTCATGAGAATCTCTTACATTTTTTAGACAGATATCCGATGGTACAGGCGGACAAGAGGTGCGCCACATTTGGAATGATGATGCCGGTGAGGCAAGCCGTGGCGTAGCACAAAGACGGCGTGGCATTGCGTTCGCTGAGATTGCGGAGGCAGGCATCTATTCGCGGCCGCCACGTTCATCTCGTGCCTTTTTCCTCGTATGTCCGAATTGCCATCTGGAAACATCCGCTCGCCCACGCCTTAGTTTATATCCAGCCTACCCACCCACTTTCCCATTTGCCTACAGCGTCACGCTCCTGCTAGCGGCGCGGCCAAGCTAGCGAAGGTGTATTCATGTCCGAGATCAAACGTGTCGTCCTCGCCTATTCGGGCGGCCTCGATACTTCCGTCATCGCCAAGTGGCTCGAGGTGGAGCGCGGGCTGGAGGTGGTCACCTTCACCGCCGACCTCGGCCAGGGCGAGGAGATCGAGCCGGCGCGCGAGAAGGCCCGCGCCATGGGCATTCCCGACAAGCACATCTTCATCGAGGATCTGCGCGAGGAATTCGTGCGCGATTTCGTCTTCCCGATGATGCGCGCCAATGCCCGCTATGAAGGCGACTACCTGCTCGGCACCAGCATCGCGCGCCCGCTGATTTCCAAGCGCCTCGTCGAGATCGCGCATGAGACCGGCGCCGATGCCGTCGCGCACGGCGCGACCGGCAAGGGCAACGATCAGGTGCGCTTCGAGCTGTCGGCCTATGCGCTCGACCCGGATATCCGCGTGATCGCTCCGTGGCGCGAGTGGGACCTCACCAGCCGCACCGCGCTGATCGCCTGGGCCGAGGCGCACCAGATCGCCGTGCCCAAGGACAAGCGCGGGGAGAGCCCCTTCTCGACCGATGCGAACCTGCTCCACACTTCGAGCGAGGGCAAGGTGCTGGAGGACCCGTGGGAGGAGACGCCGGACTACGTCTATTCGCGCACCGACCATCCCGAGGATGCGCCCGACGCGCCGGAGTACATCACTATCGATTTCGAGAGGGGCGACGGCATGGCATTGAATGGCGAGGCGATGAGCCCCGCGACGCTGCTCGCCGCGCTGAACGATCTCGGCCGCAAGCACGGCATCGGGCGGCTCGATCTGGTCGAGAACCGCTTCGTCGGCATGAAGAGCCGCGGGATGTACGAGACCCCGGGCGGCGAGATCTACGCCCGCGCCCATCGCGGCATCGAGCAGATCACGCTCGATCGCGGCGCGGCGCATCTCAAGGACGAACTGATGCCTCGCTATGCCGAGCTGGTGTACAACGGCCTCTGGTTCAGCCCCGAGCGCGAGATGCTGCAGGCGGCGGTGGATTTGAGCCAGGAGAAGGTGAGCGGGACCGTCCGCCTGAAGCTCTACAAGGGGAATGCGATGGTGGTGGGGCGCAAGTCCGCAAATTCGCTCTACTCCGAGGCGCATGTGACCTTCGAGGACGATGCAGGCGCCTACGATCAGAAGGACGCGGAAGGCTTCATCAAGCTCAACGCCCTGCGACTGCGGTTGCTTGCCAAACGCGATCGTTAGTTGCGCTGCAACACGATTGTGCATTGCGATATTGCGCGCGCGAGGGCGTGAGCGAAAGGAATTTGCGACAGGCGGTTGAGTTATCCACCCTCGTCCACAGCGAAAACTGGCGAAAGTGGAAAAGTCGGATCGCGGGCGGTTGCAGAATCGCCCCTGCAGGAGCAGCTTCAACTCATCGGAACGGCGCGGAAACAAGCTGAACTGGACGGCCGAAAGGCTTGATAGATCAGAGTTTTTCCAAACCGGGATGACGTGGCGGAACCTGTCCGCGCGGTTCAGGAGACCCTCGTGCTGAAGACTTCGGTCGGATGCAAGGCGGGTCGATGACGGAACCGCGAAGGTGTTCCGACACGAGCTTGGCCAACCCGGCCGGAAGCCGAAGGTGGCGTCGAGGAAAGGTCTTCGGACCGGACAGAGATGCAACCGTTTGAGGCGGACGGCCACTAGCGGAACGCCAAGCTGCGGAACCGCCTGATGAAGGCCGGTCTGCGACGGAAGCGAGGGTCCTTGCGACCTGGCGCACCTGAGCGGGTCGACTGGAGGGTGGATCCGGATGCCGGTGCGAGCGCCGGTGACAGAACCGGAAGGGAAGTCTTCGGACGGAACGGAAGGGAAAACATCGGATGCCAAGTTACGCGTCCCTTGATCTTCGGATGAAGGAACACGGCCACGCATCGGTGAGAGTGGGGTCGGCAGCGATGCCGGCCCCATTTGCTATCCGACATCGTAACGAGCGGGCGAATCCTGGCGCCCACAACCGCTAGTGGCTCACGCCACCGTCACCCCCGAAACCCGGTACGAACGCGCATCCCGATCCCGCAAGCGCGACGAACTGTGGCGGGAATGGGGTCACCGCCCGCCGGATTAACGACTCACGTCGGGCGCTCCGGTATAGCGGCGCGAACCGAACGGGAGGTCCGGATATGACCAATCGCACGATCCGCGCGCTGCTTTTTGCTGCCGCCGTTACCCTTCCCGCCAGCGCGGGCCATTCGCAGAGCGCCGGGCCGATGCCCGCCACCGAAGCCGGCTTCGTCGAGCATTTCGCGCCCTACTCCAGCCTCCCGGCCGAGCCGGAGGCGGCGGGCAAGGCCGTCGACCTCGGCACCTTCGACCCGCCGGTGGAGCCGGAACCCGTGCTCACCGTCCTCCAGAGCGGCGGCGCGTCCTATTACGGCCGCAAGTTCCACGGCCGCCGCACCGCCAGCGGCGAGCGGTTCGACATGCACGCCATGACCGCCGCGCACCGCACCCTGCCCTTCGGCACGCTGGTGCAGGTCACCAACCCCCGCAACGGCAAGAGCGTGACCGTGCGCATCAACGACCGCGGACCCTTCCACGGCAACCGTGTGATCGACCTCTCCCGCGCCGCCGCCACCGAGCTCGGCCTGATCCAGCGCGGGCATGGCCGGGTCGAGCTGGCGTTACTGGACTGAGTCCTTGTGTTTCGCAGCCGCATCCGCGGCTGGGTGGCCGATGGCCGTCTGCGACTCCCTCGCTAGGCGCGCAGCAAGCTGCGCCCGCTGCGGGCGCGCGGTCGCGCTTGCCGGGCCTCCGCCGGCCCGGTGCTCCAGGAGAGGCGGGCGTTGCGCCACGGTGCCGTCAGCCTAGGCTCTCAACCCCCTCCCGCTCGACCACCCACACCCCCGCCGCATGGCGCGCGTGCAGCGCCCAGTCCGCGCCGTAGCGCCACCAGTCCTCGTCGCCCGCTTCGAAGGCGGCCATCTGGCATTCTTCCACCTCGAACTCGTTGCCCGACAGCTCTTCCATGGCTGGCGCATCGGCTGGCCGCGCTTCGTCCATTTCCTCGATCAGGCGCGAGACGGCGGGGTAGTGCGGACATTCGCGGCATTCCGGCCAGCTCGGCGCGGCGCAGCATAGCGCGTATTCCCCGTCATGCGTCTCGCCCACATTGCACACCGGCTCCCACCCCTCGGGCCCAACGCGGTAGTGCGGCTGCCCGCGATCGGTGCCGAGCCGCGCGCCGATGCAGTCGCAGGGCGGCTCAACCGGCGCATCGGGAGCCTCCGCAAGCCCCTCGCCACCGCTAGACATGGACCGCATGTTACACGGTCCAGGGGACAAAATGTCGGCGGTATCTGCGGGCGCTTCCACCTCGATCGCCTGCCCGCGGCGCATGCGGGTGAGCATGGCGTCGAAATTCTCCGCCAGCTCCTCGATCCGCGTGTCGGTGCGCAGGCGGTCGAGCCGGCCGAGATGCGCGAGCAGAAGGCGGTCGGAGAGCCGGCGGCGCGTGCAGACGAGCTCGCCGTGATACCACACCTCCTCCTCTACGCCGTTCATGGCGCAATCCGCCAGCTTGGCCTCCGCCGCCGCGCGCGCGACCACCAGCGCGGCATCCCACGCCCGCCCGAAGGCGGCGGAATTGCGCCGCGCGCGATAGCAGGTCTGGTGCGAGACCTTCACCCGCCGCGCCGCGGCCCGCACCGATCCGGTAACCGCCAGCGCCTCGAGAAACGCCACCTGTCGCTCCGCCACGAACTGCGTCTGCGGTGCATGCTCGTGCTCGGCGTAAAGATCGCCGTGGAGGATGATGGGGTGATTGGCCATATCGCTCATGCCGCAACTCCTGCCATCGAGGTTGGCACGAGTTTCCAAGCCGAAGGCGAGGCAAGCGCGGAAGCGAAGTCGAAGACGCAGCTGGCCAAAGGCCACCTGCACGCGCGCCCGAGCTTATGCGAGGGATTCGAAGTCGAAGGCGTAGAAGGCGCGAAGCGCCAACCCAAGGGGCGCGGATGCGCCCCGCCCGGCGCTTGAGGGGCTAGATCAAAAAACTTCATCGGTTCACCTGTGAGTTGTGAGCAGGGGAACCGGGTCAGTTATACAGCGGGGGGCGTGTAGGACAGAGCGCACATGCTGACGGCATGCGGGTGCCGAAAATCGCGATGGCGCGTTTGGATATGCACGGCAGGGAAATGTCCCCTCGCCCCGCAGGATCGCACGCCCATGTTCACACAGCTCAATCCGCCGCTGCCCGTAACCGTCATCGACCGAGGAAAGGGGCTGGCGCTGGCGGTGATCGACTACGGACCGGAGCACAATCTCATCTGGGTCACCGCGCTCGACGAAAGCGGCGAGATCTGGTGCGCCCCAAACCCCAAGGTGCGGATGCAGGAAAATTGGACGATGGGGAGAGGGAAGGCGGGGGTTTAGAGCGCGTCGCTGCTAACTGGCGAAAGCATCCGAGCCGAAGGCGAGGCAAGGCCGACCGGCCGCCCGAGCTTATGCGAGGGAGCCAAGCGACGCGGACGCGTCGCGCCCGGCGTTAGAGGGCGCTAACAAACAAGTCCGCAGGGGCGAGAACACGGTGTGCCCCTCCCCGTGAGGACCGGCGGTGGGGGCGGCTTCGATGGTGACGAGAGCGTTCATGGTTCACCTCATGGGTTTGAGTGAACCGGGTTAGTTATACTCGGATTGGGGAGTAGGACAGCATGCTTCAATGGTCCACAGTCCGAAAAGATAGGCTTGATTATCGCTCTTCTTTCTGGAACACACAAAGAACAGTTAGCGAGGGAAAAATGTCGATCTATTCCATAAACCTCCGCAAACTCATCCGAATTTTCTTCGCCCCTCAGAATCTTCAAATTTCCATCCTGCGTGGTGACATTCGCAGTGAAATTGCGAAAGCCGAGGGTTTTGAATCCGGCGGTGGGGATTTTTATGTGCCGTTCTGGCGTGATGCTAAAGACCATACCATAGGAGCGGTAGATCTTCACGCCGCCACTGAAGCTCGAATTTCGATGAATGAAAGAAGGCTCAACCTATATCCCCAACTCAGAGATGGCTTCTTGTTGTGGTGGAACGAGCGTCGCCGATGGACGAACGAGCCTTTTCAGGAAATCAGGTCGCCAAAAGGGTCGCTCCGCCTTGTACGACTGAATGCTACGGTGAAGATTGAAAATTTTCTATCTTTGCAAGGGCGCGAAGACGATCTGCACTTCGTCTATCCCTATTTTTCGCCGAGGCCAGAACTTTCAGAGCAGTCGGCGAGATTGATGCTTTGGGCAATCGCCACTGCAAACTTGGGTGTACCCGATGATGCTTTGCGAGTTTTGGACGTGATCCGTGGAAACAGCTTTTCAATCGACAACGTGGGTTTTGATGGGGGCGAAGAAGAAGAGTTCTCTCGCCGCTACCGCTCCACTATAAATTTATGGGAAAGTCTCTGGTCAGAATATGAGTGACTTAAAACCTCCTAGGCCGGATATTTATATCGGTCTCGTCGGTGCTGCTGGCACAGACCTAAAAGCTGTCGTGCGTGAACTACAATCACAGCTGCTGGTCGTAGGCTATTCAGTAGAGCACATTAAGCTTAGCGAGTTGATAGCTGCCGCAGTGGATATACCAAAGCTGCCCGATGAACATGACCGTATAAAGCATCACATGAAGGGTGGCGATGCGATTAGAACGAACTCTGAGGATGGTGGAGGTGTAGCGGCGTTGGCTATGCAGGCCATAATCAGCAAGCGCGGTTCTACGAAAACCGGCCAAGCGCGCGCATTCGTTATCGACTCTTGTAAACACCCAGACGAGATTGACCTTTTTGATAAGGTTTACGTACGAAACTACTATACGGTCTCAGTTCACCTGCCTCGCGCCAAACGGCAAACCAACCTTGAGATCAAAATCGCAAAGGATCGGCACGAACCGCCAGACGCAAAAATCTCCGTTAAGGCATCCGAGATAATTCGAGCTGACGAGAAGAGCCAAGGCGACAAAGCGCAAAATGTTCGTGATGCGTTCCCAAAAGCGGATTTTTTCATAAACGGCAAACGCGATTTGACCGGTCAGATAAAGCGATTTGTAGAAATCGTATTCGCTGAGCCATTTGTTACGCCGACTTTGGATGAGTTTGGCATGTTTATGGCAAAAGGCGCCGCATACAGATCGGCAGATTTGTCGCGCCAAGTAGGGGCTACGATACTAGACCGGCGGGGGTCGATTGTGAGCACTGGATGTAACGAGGCCCCTTATCCTGGTGGCGGATTTTTTGTTGAGGACCACTCCGACGGAATCGATGATAATCGCGACTATGTAAAACAGATCGATCCAAACGCCGCTGAAATCCAAAGCACATTTATCGAGATCGTGAGCATTCTGCGTGAAGCTGGACATATTGGTGACTTACCAATTGATCCGAAATCCGATGTTCAACTTGTCGACGATCTTTTGCAGGGTGACCTCAAGCATTTGGCCCGGGATGCCCGTATCAGAAGTCTGATCGAATTTGGTCGAGTGGTTCATGCAGAGATGCACGCAATTTGCGATGCAGCTGCCGGTGGCAAAGCGATAAAAGGTGCGTCTCTGTACTGCACAACCTTCCCGTGCCATCTATGTGCAAAACACATTATTGCGTCGGGTCTTGATGAAGTCATCTATGTCGAACCATACCCAAAAAGCCTGACCGCAAAGCTGTATGGTGACGAGATTGAGTTTGCGGATGAGAAAGACGCTGGAGGCTCGAAAATCGGATCCGACAGAGTTGTCTTCCGTCCGTTCCATGGGGTGAGTCCTACGCTTTACCAAAGAGCATTTCGATACAAAAAACGGAAGGACAACAGAGGCATACTTACAGTCTGGGACCCTCTAAAGGCATGGCCTACAGACGCCTCATTAACTGTGGAAAGGCCTCGCATCGAAACTTCTGCTGTCAAATCTCTTGCCGCTACACTCACAAAAGCCAAGATCGATTACGATTCGTGGGTTGAGGAGGGTTACGATGAAGAAGGATGAGCTTTTTCGAGAGATCGAAAAGACCGTTCGGCGGCATAATCGGATCGAGAAGGAAGAAGCCGCAGCATACGAAATTGAGCTCTCACTCAGGTCCGGAGATAATCCGGGTTACATTTTTGAGACCCGCCCAAAACTGGTCGTTGGTGGCTGAAAGACGACGACACAGCGCCGCCTCTCATTACTGCTCCAACATTGACTTGGGGTACTGCCCCGTATAACTCTGCGCCACCTCAGCCATCCCCGCTTGCGCGGGGACAGGCTTCCGTTGCTACTCGGCGGCTTCCTTCTGCCGCGCCAGCATCGGCTTGAGATACTGCCCCGTATAGCTCCCCGCCACCTCGGCCACCTCCTCCGGCGTGCCCTGCGCGACGATCTCGCCGCCCCGCACGCCGCCGCCGGGGCCGAGGTCGAGGATGTGGTCGGCGGTCTTGATGACGTCGAGATTGTGCTCGATCACTACCACCGAATTGCCCTGCTCCACCAGCCGGTGCAGCACTTCGAGGAGCTTGCGGACATCCTCGAAATGGAGGCCCGTGGTGGGCTCGTCGAGGATGTAGAGCGTCTGGCCGGTGCTGCGCTTGGACAGTTCCTTGGCTAGTTTCACCCGCTGCGCCTCGCCGCCTGACAGCGTGGTCGCCTGCTGGCCGACCTTGACGTAGCCCAGCCCCACCTCGTTCAGCATGTGCATCTTGTCGCGGATCGGGGGGACGGCCTTGAAGAAGGTTTCCGCATCTTCGATCGTCATGTCGAGCACGTCGGCGATGGAGAGGCCCTTGAACTTCACCTCCAGCGTTTCGCGATTGTAGCGCTTGCCGCCGCATTCCTCGCAGGTGACGTAGACGTCGGGCAGGAAGTGCATCTCGATCTTGATCAGCCCGTCGCCCTGGCACGCCTCGCAGCGGCCGCCCTTGACGTTGAAGCTGAAGCGGCCGGGCTTGTAGCCGCGCGCCTTGGCTTCGGGGAGCCCGGCGAACCAGTCGCGGATCTGGGTGAAGGCGCCGGTATAGGTGGCGGGGTTAGAGCGCGGGGTGCGGCCGATGGGCGACTGGTCGATCTCGATCACCTTGTCGCAATATTCGAGGCCGGTGACCTTGTCGTGCGCGCCTGCGACCACGCGTGCGCCGTTGAGCTGGCGCGCGGCGGAGGCGTAGAGCGTGTCGATGGTGAAGGATGACTTGCCCGAACCCGAGACGCCGGTGATGCAGGTGAAGGTGCCGAGCGGGATGGAGGCGGTGACGTCGTTGAGGTTGTTCGCCCGCGCGCCGTGGACGGTGAGCTTGCGCCCATTGCCCTTGCGCCGCGTGGCCGGGACGCTGATTTCGCGCCGCCCGGTGAGGTAATCGGCGGTGAGCGATTTCTTGGACTTCAGCACCTGTTTCAGCGTGCCCTGCGCCACAACCTCGCCCCCGCGCACACCGGCGCCGGGGCCAAGGTCGACCACATGGTCCGCCTGGCGAATGGCATCCTCGTCATGCTCGACCACGATCACCGTATTGCCGAGATCGCGCAGGCGCTTGAGGGTTTCCAGCAGCCGGTCGTTGTCCCGCTGGTGAAGGCCGATGCTGGGTTCGTCGAGCACGTAAAGGACGCCCGACAGGCCACTGCCGATCTGCGAGGCGAGACGGATGCGCTGGCTCTCCCCGCCGCTCAATGTGCCGCTGGTGCGATCGAGGTTGAGGTAGTCGAGCCCGACATTGTCGAGAAAGCCCAGCCGCTCGTTGATCTCCTTCAGGATGGCCTTGGCGATCTGCTGCTGCGTATCGTTCAGCGCATCGGGGAGCTTGAGGAAATAGTCCTTCGCATCGGCCACGCTCATCTTGGTAGGCGTGGCGATGTCGGTCCCGGCAATCTTCACTGCCAGCGCCTTTTCGTTGAGGCGCTTTCCGTCGCAGGTTTCGCATGGCTGCGCGGTCTGGAACTTGGCCAGCTCCTCGCGCATCCAGGCGCTTTCGGTCTGCAGCATGCGGCGGTTCAAGTTGCCGATCACGCCCTCGAACGGCTTCTTCACCGTGTACTGCTTGCGCCCGTCCTTGAAGGTGAGCGGGATGGCGCGGCCCTTGGTGCCATAGAGGATGATGTCGCGGATTCCCTTGTCGAACTTCTCCCACGGCGTGGTGAGGTCGAACTCGTATTCCTTCGCAAGGCTGGCGAGCACCTGCATGTAATAGGGACTCGGCGGGTTGGACTTGGCCCAGGGCACCACCGCGCCCTTCTTGAGGCTGAGCGCCTCGTTCGGCACGACCAGCTGTGGGTCGAAAAGCTGTTTCTCGCCGATCCCGTCGCATGTCGGGCAGGCCCCCTGCGGCGCGTTGAACGAGAACAGCCGCGGCTCGACTTCCTCGATGGTGAAGCCGGAGACGGGGCAGGAGAAACGTTCGGAGAAGACGATGCGATTGTCGGGCAGGCCCGCACCCTTCATCGCGCCGCCCTTCCCCGCATCCGGACCGATGGTTGCAGGCCGCACGTCCTGCCGTTCCGCCAGAGCCTCGGCCACGGTCGTGTCGGCAAGATCGACATAGGCCAGCCCGTCCGCCAGCTTGAGCGCGGTCTCGAAACTGTCCGCAAGCCGCGTCTCGAGTCCTGCCTTAACTGCCAGCCGGTCGACCACCACTTCGATATCGTGCTTGAACTTCTTGTCGAGCGCGGGCGCATCCTCGATCGGGTGCATCTCGCCATCGATGCGCACGCGGGTGAAGCCCGCCTTTTGCCATTCAGCCAGCTCCTTGCGGTATTCCCCTTTGCGCCCGCGCACCACCGGCGCGAGCAAATAGAGCCGCGTGCCTTCGGGCAGCGCCATCACCCGGTCGACCATGTTGGACACGGTCTGCGCCTCGATCGGCAGGCCGGTCGTGGGCGAGTACGGCACCCCCACCCTCGCCCACAACAGGCGCATGTAGTCGTAGATTTCGGTGACGGTCGCCACGGTACTGCGCGGATTGCGGCTGGTGGTCTTCTGCTCGATGGAAATTGCGGGAGAGAGCCCGTCGATATGCTCGACATCGGGCTTCTGCATCATTTCGAGGAACTGGCGCGCATAGGCACTGAGACTCTCGACATAGCGCCGCTGACCCTCGGCATAGATCGTGTCGAACGCCAGGCTCGACTTGCCCGAGCCCGAAAGGCCGGTGATCACGATGAGGCTATCGCGCGGCAGGTCGATATCCACGCCTTTGAGATTATGCTCCCGCGCGCCGCGGACGGAAATTTTGGTGAGTGCCATGGGCAGGCAGATGGGCCTTCGACTTGGACAATTCCAGCCCCTTGCCTCTTTGGGCATTGGCCTGATCGAATGCGTTTGCGAACCTGTCGCAAATCAAACATCGACGCTTGGAAAATGCTACGTCAACAGCTAACTCGGAAAAAGCTATCGCGCACAAACGCTTGTAAACTAACGGAAGGAAGCCTGTGTGAAGCAGACACCTAAAATAGGCAAGAATCAAATTACTTATTCTGGAAAGTAATTCTCCGAATTCG
This sequence comes from Erythrobacter sp., assembly GCA_029937545.1. Classification (GTDB taxonomy): domain Bacteria; phylum Pseudomonadota; class Alphaproteobacteria; order Sphingomonadales; family Sphingomonadaceae; genus Qipengyuania. Next base: position 175,353 of record JAPYPR010000004.1, read on the forward strand.
CAGCGGATTGCATACCCTAAAAATACGTGATTTCGATCTAGCGCCCTGAGATTCGTGGTATTTTATGTACATCTATATTGTCGAACAAGATGAGCGAGAAAAAGAACATATTTGTGAGGTGCTCGCTCACATGCATCCGAAGGTGCAGTGGTACGATAGAGGCAAACCGTTCTTGGAAGCGTGCGAAAACCTTCCGCGCGGCCTCGTAATTCTGGATACCTGCTTGCCCGATCTCGACGGCATGGCGCTGCTGCACAAGCTGAAGGGCGACTGCGACAACGGCCATGAAATTATCCTGTTGAGCGGACCTTGCAGTGTAAGCGACGCGGTTCACGCCATGAAGGAAGGGGCGATAAACTTCTTCGAGAAGCCGTTTCGGCAGGCAGAGATGGTCGATGCCGTCAAGGAAGCGCGTGACAAGCTGACGCAGGCTCCATCGACCCAACTCGACGACCAGGATCTCATGGCTTTGGCCCAACTGACTCCGCGTGAGTTGAGCGTATTGAAGGCGTCGAGCAACGGTCGAAGCGCGAAATCGGTTGCACACTCGCTCGGCTTGAGCGTCAGGACGATCGAGATGCATCGATCGAACATCATCAAGAAGCTGGATGCGCAGAATTTCGCAGGCGCACTAGTACTTGCCGCCAAGGCTCTTTGAGCACGGTTAAATATTCGTTAACAAACTACCGTACTTATACGATCAACGTCTCCAATTCAGAATTATTACCGTGTTGCTTTGTTCGAAGCTATAACCAATTCTCCTGTGAATAAATTGGCGTTTCAAGCCGTTACACCATCCGGTCGTTCCTTGGACGGGAAAAGCTGGAGAGTTGCAATGAGCCTAATAGACATAGAAGCCGATCTCGGAATCATCGATCTGGACCTCGAAATAGGATTGATAAACATCGATCTCGCTATCGGGTTGCCGATAAGTACGGGAACGGCAGGAAACGATCATACTGCCGGGTCGCAAGGCCTCGATATAATTTCGACATTTTCGGGCGATGACGTGATCATCGGCTCGGATGGTATCGACATTGTCGATGGCGGCACCGGTACCGATTATCTGATGTTCGACTTCACCAGTGCGGTTCGGCACGCGGACGAAGGGGCGCCGCGCGATGTCACGATCACGGATTCCTCCGTCCGCACCGGTGAAGGCGGCCTGCTGGGACCGGATGTGCAGACCTCGATGTCGAATATCGAAGGTATCGTGCTGCAGTTCGGCGCCAATGTCGGAGGGATGATCGTCGACACCAATGACGACAGCGCCGACGCAAGTGCCTTTTCAGGTAGCGAAGGTGTCCAGTTCATTAGCGGCGGCGGAACCGACACTTTCGTCGGCAGCAGCAGCGACGATGTGTTTTCCTTCCTCTTGGGAGCGGGAACCAACACCCAAGCAACAGCCGACGGCGGTGCAGGCGATGACGCAGCTCTCATCAGGATCGACCTGAACGGCAGCAATTCGTTTACTTATACCGATAGCGGAATCTTCAACACCGCGGGCGAGTTCGTTTCTCTGACCGGTGTCGAGAACGTTGCGGTCGTTGCCGGTAACCTGGTCGCAGGTGGCAGCGGTGGTGCGACGGAGCTCGATGCATCGGCAGCAACCGGGCCTCTCCGGGTCGATTTCACCAATGGCGGCTCGGTGACCGACTTCGATGCGGATATCACCGTACGCGGCACCGCCATGAACGACATCATCGTCACGAATGCCGGTAACGACACCGTCTACGGCGGCGACGGCAACGATCAGGTCGACGGCGGCTGGGGCAATGATGCCCTTTACGGTAATGCCGGCGACGATTTGCTGATCGGCGGTCATGGTGACGATCTGCTGGTCGGGAACTTCGGTAACGATACCCTCCAGGGCGATTCCGGCGAAGACCGCCTGTTCGGCGGCTTCGGCGACGATTTGCTGGCCGGTGGAGACGGACGTGACACGATCCGCGGCGGTTCCGGCCAGGATAGCCTTTACGGCGGCCAGGGCGTCGACGTGCTGTATGGCGGGCAGGACGACGATCTGCTGCACGGCGGCCTCGGCGCAGACTATCTTTACGGCCGCGCCGACAACGATACGATCTTCGGCGATGAGGGCGACGATTTCCTCTATGGCGAGGACGGCAACGACGTACTGATCGGCGGCGATGGCAACGACAATGCCTTCGGCGGATCGGGCGACGACCGGCTCGAGGGCGGCAATGGAGACGACTTCATGCGCGGCGGCCTCGGCAGCGACCTGCTGACCGGCGGGTTCGGTGCCGACAACCTCGGGGGCGGAGAAGGTAATGACCGTATCTTCGCCGGTTCGGGCGACGACTTTGTCGAAGGCAGCGACGGTGACGACACCCTTCGCGGCGGCGACGGAGACGACGTCATTCGCGGCGGAATGGGATCCGACAACATTGCCGGCGGTCTGGGCAGCGATGTCATGTCGGGAGGATCCGGCGCGGACGTGTTCTTCTTCGATGATCCTGCCGATCTGGCAAGCAGCGTGGACCTGGCCGATCTCATCACCGATTTCACCCAGGCGGATGGCGACACTATCAGCTTCAACGAATTCGATGCGGACACGACCACGGACGGCGAACAGGCATTCGCCTTCATCGGCGATGCCGCGTTCAGCGGTACCGCGGGCGAACTGCGCTACGTCCAGGACAATGGTCAGACAGTGATCGAAATGGACCGCGACGGCGATGGCATGGCGGATCTCTTCCTGGCGCTCGAGGGCACGATTGACCTGACGATCAACGATTTCGCTTTCTGATTTTCGCAACTCTTGGGAGAGCGGCCATCGGCCCGCTCTTCCTTTTTTCGCCTGACGGCCAGACTATTCCGAAACGCGTCGCGACCATCATGGCTATGCCGATCGAAGGTCCGGCTATTGAAATCGGATACCATCGATGGTCTTGTGCCCTGATGGGGGCGACTTTCGAATTGCTGGCACAGCGATGCCGCGCAGCTGGCGTTGGCGAATACGAATGGTCGCGCCTGTGGCAGGACATCGGAGAATGGGTGGGTGGATCCAAATCCATGCTGCTCGGCGTGTCCTCACTCGGGCCGTATCGCCATTCGCTGGACTGGAACCACAATCCCGAAGCAGTGGAGCGGTACAATAGCCGCTACAATTTGCTGGACCCGCGTGCTCCCTTTTCAAAGGTCACACCTCTTCACGTGTGTCAGCTGGGCCAACAATATGTCCGTAACGAAGATATCGAGGCGACCGAGTATTTCGATGCCATAAGCCTGTTTGCCGACGTGAAAGACAGCGTGCACGGAATTATCGCCGGCAATGCGGAGACGGGTCGGCAGACGATCAGCATCCAGCGCGGTTTCGCCGACGATTTCTTTTCCGATACCGAAGCCGAGCGACTGCAGGCTTTGCTGCCGGTCCTGGAAGAGGCGATCAGGGACTCCCTGCGTATCGCGAGGATCCTCGGCTCTCAGGCGAGCGATAAAGGCTATGCGTATCTGCTGATCGATCCCGGTCTGAATATCCATTTCTTTGATTGCACCGACGACCTGCCGATCTTTGCCGATGGTGGACCTCTGGGCATAGCCGCAGGGAAGCTGATGACCCCGTCAGCGCAAGTCGACCTGGCCTGTGCTTCCGCCGTCAGGAGGGCTGTGTCGGGGACGCGGCTCGATTTGCGATTGGCTGGATTTGAGCTGCAATTTTCGCCGGTGCCCGAAGTTCTGCGCTGGTGTGCAAGTCACGACAGTGCATTCCTGACCATCGCACGGCGGAAGGGCCAAGCATCGACACGTGCCGGATTGTACGCTCTTGCGCATGATTTTTCCGACAGCGAGAGCGAACTTCTGGCGCAGCTTGTCGAAAATCCTGACCTGCGCGAAGCATCCCTGGTCCTCGGGAGAAGTTACGAGACGGCTCGCTGGCATGTGAAGAATATGCTGGACAAGAGCGCGACGACCCGCCGCGATGCCATGCTCGATGCGGCACGGCGCGGTAAACTAGACTGAGTTCGGCAAAAGGTGTAGTCAGCGCCCGACTCATACGTATTCCGATAGGAAAACTTCCAAGAACGCTGCGATCAAGCGGCGCAGGTACAGTCAGGTCGTCACGATAAAAACCGCGTTATAAGCGGAAATTCGGTCAGGTCGCATCCGCACCGAACGGTCATGCCGTTCGTCATAGAGGAACGAGCGACCCCGATCGGCATCTACCTTTGCGACGTTTTCAAGCCGTGCTCGAGCGTGGCGCAGTTGCGACCTTCAAGGATCGACCGAGACGCACAAGAAAAGGGGATCGTTCAAGACTTGCAGCGTGCCGCAGGCACGCTTGAGGAGAACGAAAATGCCAACACCTACCCAGTGGCTTAACAATTTCCAGGTCAACACCGGTCCGGCAGCCACAGGCTTCCAATCGGCCCCGCAGATCATCGGGCTCAGCAACGGCAACTTCCTGGTTGTCTGGTCGGAAAGCTCGGACGGAACGATCGCGACGGCCAACGGGCTCGACATCGTCGGCAAAATCTACGATGCGGATGGCAACGTCGTGCGAGACAGCTTCCAGCTCAACAGCAATCAGATCGACGATGAGTACGATTTCGACATTGTCGCAACGAATGATGGCGGCTTCGCGATGGTCTATCTGGACGACGTCGCCGACTCGCAAAATATCCTATACCAGCGATACGATGAGACTGGCTCTTCCACGGTTTTCCGTCTGGTGGCATCCGAAGGCGCCGCCGATCGGTCCCATTCCAATCCGGAAGTGGTATTCAATCATGTGACCGGAGAAGCAGTCGTCACATTCACCGACGTCGAAGCCGGCGACACTGACATCCGCGCTGTCACGATCGACAGTTCCAACGTCGTGAGCGCCGAATATGATGCGGCTCAGAACAGCACCGATCGCGATGCGGAAGGTTCTCTCGCGGTTCTGGCCAATGGCAACTACGTGAGTGTGTACAGGGAGACGGATGGCACCAGCATCGGCATCGAGGCTGACATCTTTGATTCCACCGGGGCCGGGATCGGCAATATCCAGTTGACGTCGACCGGGACGAACCCGCGCGTCGCCACGCTGGCGAACGGGAACTTCGTCGTAACCTGGGAAGACGGAGGTGTAATCAACTACGCCATCCGAACTTCAACTGGCGGAGGGGTAACGACGGGTACGGTGGCGACCGGTGGCGATAGCGTGAACGAGTCGAGGATTACCGCGCTGCCGGACGGCGGTTTCGTCATTACCTGGGACAACGATACGGACGCTACGCTTGAGGCGCAGGCATTCTTCAGCAACGGGGTTGCGGATGGCAGCGCGTTCGTCGTTGCCGGTAATAATCCCACCGAGCCCGACATTAGCGTGACCGGAGACGGACGTATCCTGTTCACTTGGGTCGAACTTGCCAGTGGCGGTGAGATCCATGCGTCTGTGTGGGACCCGCGCGATGGAACTATCGATGCATCCGACTACGATCAGGGGCTGGCTAACTTTGTCGATACCGAAGTGATCTATGGCTACTCGACCACCGGATCGACCATCAATGGCGATGGCGACGACAATTCGATTTTCGGCTTCGATGGCAACGATGTTATCGATGGTGTCGGAGGCTCGAACATCGTTCGTGCGCGTGCCGGTAACGACACGATATACTCCAGCGGCGACGGCGAATATTATGGCGGCACGGGCGACGATCTGATCTATGCCGGCCTCACGTCCATAAGCGAAGTGCTCGACGGTGGCGATGGCATCGATACTGTCGACACCACCACTTGGGGCGGAAATTACGTCTTCGATATGGGGACCGGCGACACCAATTACGGTGAGAGCTTCGTCAATTTCGAGAACGCGGTGATAGGGAACGGCAATGATGAAGTTACCGGGACCTTCGTCGACAACTCGATAGTCGGCAATGCTGGCGATGACACGCTCGACGGGCGCGCGGGGAACGACTTCCTCGATGGCGGTGCCGGAAACGACACGCTGATCGGAGGTAACGGGACCGACACGCTGCTCGGCGGAGGCGATAACGACCTGCTGATCGGCAACTTCGACAGCGACACGCTGAACGGAGGCATTGGCGACGATCGTATCTTCGCCGGCTTCGGCGACGACGTTCTGATCGGAGGCGATGGCCGCGACATCCTTCGCGGAGGCAGCGGCACCGATACGTTGCTTGGCGGTCAGGGGACCGACGAAATGCGCGGCGGCCTTGGCAATGACACGCTGTCCGGCGGTCTCGGCATCGACTTCCTCTATGGCGGAGGCGACAACGACACGCTCTTCGGCGAAGAAAGCGACGACACTCTCTATGGCGATGCCGGAGCGGACTCGCTGGATGGCGGCGATGGCGACGACGGACTGTTCGGCGGAACCGGTAACGACTTCCTCGATGGTGGGGCCGGCAGCGATCTGATGCGCGGCGGGGACGGTGCCGATACGCTGACCGGTGGCTTCGGCGCCGACAACCTCGGCGGCGGTATCGGCGACGATTCGATCTTTGGGGGCGACGGAAACGACCTGATCCTCGGCGACAACGGTGCCGACCTCATGCGCGGCGGCGCCGGTGCCGACAGGCTGCGTGGTGGCTTCGGAGCGGACAATATCGGTGGCGGAACCGGCACCGATACGCTGATCGGTGGTGGGGGAGCCGACGTATTCTTCTTCGGCGACGACACGCACCTCAACAGCACCTTCGCCCTCACCGATACAATTACGGACTTCAGCCAGTCCGACGGTGACACAATCAGCCTGACCGGGATCGACGCCAATACGACGGCCGGTGGCAATCAGGCCTTCTCCTTTGTCGGGGACAGCGCGTTCAGCGGTACAGCCGGCGAACTCCGCTATGCCCAGGCAGGCGGACAGACGGTAGTGGAGATGGACCGCGACGGCGATGGAGTGGCCGACCTCTACCTGACCCTCGATGGCCTGGTCGATCTCACTGCGGCCGATTTCGTTCTGTAAACCGAACAAAGTAAAATGCGGGCGGGAGAGCGATCTTCCGCCCGTTTTTTTATCCGGTGACCCGAAACCGAGCATGACTCAACGAGATACCTGTAAACACCTGTTTTTCAGATACTTTTCTTTACTTTGCCAGCAAATACAGCGCTAAGGCGGCGAATCCCTCCCAAGCGTTGCCAATGCGCGGTGAGTGGCGGACCAAGCTCTTGCCATGCGCGTTTTATAAACAAACGTCCGCGCAGGAAATCTTCGAGCATTTATAATTTCCGACCACCGCGCGGCTAAGCAATTAGAAAGCACTTGCCTCGCCATGACAGGGACCAACAATCGAAATCAGGAGATCGGGAAGCGATCGCCAAGACTTGAACAACTTCTCCAAGAACTAAACAGCCCGCTCGACCAGAGCGACTGGGAGAAGCGGTCTACCACGCGAAATTCCGGTGCGCCGGACAGATCCAGCAATCCGGTCAAGCGATTGCTATCGAAACGTCGGCACCGTAGCGACCTGAAGCGTGCCAGACGCGCAGCGCAAAAGGCGTTCGGCGTCAAACCACGCCATTCCGCGCGGCGACGGGCAACACTGATGCTGACAGCAGGAGCGGTCGGTCTCACGGCGTTCACTGGACCACAGTCGGGTACAAAGCAAAAGACGCCTGTCGTCGCAACCTCTTTCGACGCCGACGGCGTCGAGGTGCGGAAGCCTGCAGCGCTTCTCAAGGCGAGTGGGGACTTCAAACAAGCCCTCATCCAAGAGGAGGGCGTGCGGTATACCGTGTATCGCGATGTTGCCGGATATCCCACTGTAGGGGTCGGTCACCTGGTTGAACCCGAGGACAATCTGAGGGTCGGAGACACTATCAGCGAAGAGCGCGCGATGGCTTTTCTGACAGCGGATCTTGAGGAAGCTGAGCGCGGTGTACGCCAGCTTGCCGGTGCCCTTCTCCTTTATCAGCATGAATTCGATGCGCTTGTGGACCTCGTCTACAACGTCGGCATCGGCAATGTCTCGCCGGAACGCAGCCCGAGGTTGAACGCGGCGATCGATTCCGGAGATTACGACGCAGTGGCCTCGCAGCTTGACTATACCCATGCCGGGGGCGCCGTCGCGAGAGGGTTGCAAATTAGGTCCGAACGACGCGCCGCGATATTTGCGGAGGCCGACTATGAAGATCCGCGCGAGATTGGTAACGCCAGCGCCAACGCCTGATCACATGCTGCCGCTTCGCCGATCCATCGAGTTGGCATTACCGAATTGCACAACTCCGCGGAAGAATCAGGGCAAATCCCGGTCGATCATTTACGCAGCCGCATGACCCACCGCCTGTTCATTGCGCTGCGTCCGCCGCCCCATATCCGTGACAGGCTGATCGACTGCATGGACGCCGTGACAGGCGCACGTTGGCAGGATGACGACCAGTTGCACCTGACGCTGCGGTATGTCGGGGAAGTCGACAGGCATCGCGCGAACGATCTGGCCGAAGCACTGGGCGCCTTGCGCATGCCGTCTTGCGAGATCGAGCTGACTGGTACGGGCGTTTTCGAACGCAAGGGCAGGCCGCACCTGCTCTGGGCAGGCGTCGCGCCGAACGAGACTCTCGTGCGTCTGCAGAAGAAGATCGAACGGATTTGCCAGAGCATGGGCATCGAGGCCTTACACCGCAAGTTCATGCCCCATGTCACCTTGGCTCGGCTCAATTCGTCCAGCGGTCCGGTCGGCGCGTTCCTGGCCACCACTGCATCGGCCCGCTTCGGAAGCTGGAAGGCGACTTCTTTCGGTCTGTTCGAGAGCCATTTGCGTGAGCAAGGATCGCTCTACGTCGAGATCGTCGAATATCCGCTCGCTACGGCAGCATGAGCCATTCGGGAACACGCAAGGCCCGATGCCGTTCGATAAAGCGTGCACAAGCGCCGACCGGCGACGTGAGTTCGCTTGCTCCAAGCTACGCAATCCGGTCCAAGCGCATATCGCAATTCTATCTATCCGGTCAGGTACCGCCCTGTCCGGTCCAAGGGAGATCATATGAAGGCCCAGATCCTGGCCACCGCCGCCCTCGCCGCACTCGCCGCAGGCTGCACCACCACCCCCGGAGGAGAGATCGAGACAATGGCCGAAGCCAATGAAGTCCCGCAGGCCACCGGCTATTTCGCCAGCGAAAGCACGCTACCGTTCAAGGCACCCGATTTCACGAAGATTTCGGAAGACGATTATATGCCGGCCTTCGAGCAGGGCATGGCAATCCACAAGGCCGAAATCCAGGCGATCATCGACAATCCCGCTCCGCCGACCTTCGAGAATACGATCGTCGCGCTCGAAAAATCCGGCCGAATGCTCAGCCGCGTTGCGACCGTATTCTTCGCGCTGACCGGATCGAACACGACCGACCGGCTGGATGAGATCAACACCGAAGTCAGCCCCATGCTGACTGCCCATTCCGACAGCATCACGCTCAATCCCGAGCTCTTCGCCCGCGTGAAGGCGGTGTACGACAATCGCGCCGCGATGACGATGACGCCGGAAGACGCCAAGCTGCTCGAGGACACGTACGAAGGTATGGTCCATGCCGGCGCCATGCTGACCGACGCTCAGCGTGAGCGGGTGAAGCAGATCAACACGCAGCTGTCCGAAATCACGACCGAGTTCGGCCAGACCGTTCGCTCTGCCATGAGCGACCAGCCGCTGATCGTCGACACGCGCGACGAACTCGCTGGCCTGTCGGATGCAGATATCAAGGCTGCTGCCGAGCTTGCGGCCGAGAAGGGCCAGCCGGGCAAGTACGCTCTCGCCTTGCAGAACACCACGCAACAGCCGCTCCTGCCGACGCTCGAGAATCGGGCGACGCGCGAGAAGCTGTTCAAGCTGTCCTACCACCGCGCCGACGGTCAGCGCGGGTTCGACACGCGCGACCAGGTCCGCCAGATCGCGGCCCTGCGTGCCGAAAAAGCCGCGCTGTTCGGCGAGCCCGACTGGGCGACCTACGCGATGTGGGATCGCATGGCCGAGAAGCCGGAAACCGCGCTCAATTTCATGGAGCAGATGGTCCCCGCCCTGGCCGCTACCCAGCGGCGCGAAGCTGCCCTGCTGAACACCGCGATCGCAGCCGACGGCGGCAGTTATGAAGTGCAGCCGTGGGACTGGTATCGCTACGCCAACAAGGTGAAGGCCGAGAACTTCCAGCTCGATGAAGATGCGGTCATGGAATATTTCCAGCTCGACAAGGTGCTGGAAGACGGCGTGTTCTATGCCGCCAATCAGCTATATGGCCTCAGCTTCGAGAAGCGGACCGACATCCCGGTCTATCACCCGGACGTCACCACATACACGGTGTTCGACCGTGACGGATCGGAGCTCGGTCTGTTCTATTTCGATCCGTTCCAGCGCCCCTCCAAGCGCGGCGGCGCGTGGATGAGCAATTTCGTCGACCAGAGCGACCTCTGGGGTAACAAGCCCGTCATCTACAATGTGCTGAACATCCCGAAGGCCCCTGCTGGCGAAGTCCAGCTGGTCAGCTTCGATAACGTCAACACGCTGTTCCATGAATTCGGCCATGCTCTGCACGGCTTCTTCGCGGACCAGATGTACGAGAGCCTGTCCGGCACCGCGACGGCACGCGACTTCGTCGAATATCCGAGCCAGGTAAATGAGATGTGGGCGACCTACCCCTCGGTTCTCTCGAACTATGCCAAGCATTACGAGACGGGCGAAACCATCCCCACCGAAATGATCGACCGGATCGAAGCCGCGTCCAAATTCAACCAGGGCTACGACTTCGGCGAGGTCGTCGCAGCCGCCCTTCTGGACATGAAGTGGAGCGGGCTGTCGCCGGCAGAAGCCGCCGCCATCGACACGCCGGCCAAGGTCGACGCGTTCGAGCGGCAGGCGCTGGAAGAACTCGGTCTCGAGATCGACCTCGTGCCGCCGCGCTATCGCAGCAGCTATTTCAACCACATCTTCAGCGGGCCGACCGGTTATTCGGCAGGCTATTACAGCTATCTGTGGACCGAGATGCTCGACCGCGACAGCCGCAGGTGGTTCCTCGACAATGGTGGCCTCACCCGCGAGAACGGCGATCACTATCGCGCCACAGTGCTGAGCCGTGGCGGGACGATGGACTATTACCAGATGTTCCAGAACTTCATGGGTCGCGCGCCCGAAGTCGGCCCGATGCTCGAAGCGCGCGGGCTGATGCCGGGCGACGAAGCGGCCGATAGCGAGGTAGCGGACGATGGTGCCGCGACGATCGGCGACAGCGGAGCGACTTTGCCGATCTCCAACTGATCGATCTGGCTAGCTAACTATAGAGGCCGGAGCCCCGTGGCACCGGCCTCTTTTTCGTCGCGAGGTTAACCCGTTCGCAACCGTGCGAGCCTATTCGTACCGAAGGGACGGTTAGCGTGACGGTGAACACACTCAAGGATCAGCACGGGCTAGGCGTGTGTGTTACGCGCGATGCCGCCTGGGCAGCGGAAGTCCGCCGCAAAATCATATCCGGACTAGCGGATCGCGAGGCGCATTCACTACCGGCGAACCTCGTCGGCTGGTCTCTCTGCCTGGTTATTGCCACGATTATCGGTCCCGATATCATGCTGATCATCGCTCTGCTCTTCAGGCCGGTTTCGATCGGCTTGGTCCGCAGGGCCCACGCCCGCCTTCGCCGAACGCTTGAAGCAGGTGAACCTTTCGAGGCGGCTTTCCGGCTGGCCGGGTTCACCCTTTCCCTTTCGGGCCTGTCATGGGGACTGCTGACCTTTCCTGTATTCGCTGCACCGACTGTCGAGCCTGCCGGACTGGCGCTGCTGGTGCTGGTTATCACCGGCGTGTGCATGATCTGCTCGATGGTCGGCCTTGTGCCATGGGTTCTGGTAGGTTTCGCCTGTGCTTTCGCACTCTCGGTTCTCGCTGGCAGCTTCATTGCCAGCGGTGGATCGCAGCCGGCGCTCACTGCGGCGGTTCTGCTTCCGCTGATCGGCGCGGTTCCGTTCGGGATCGGGCAACGACGGCAGGCTATACGGGCCGCCGAAGACGCGGTCGACAAGCTGCACCTCCACGAAGAAGTGGCGAGCGCGCTGCACCATGCCGAATATCTCTCGCGCCACGATGCCTTGACCGGCCTCGGCAATCGCCGCGCTTTGTTCGAGGACTATGGAGGCCTCACCCAGCCGGACGGCCTGAGAACGATCCTGTCGATCGACCTCGACAATTTCAAATGTGTCAACGACACCTTCGGCCACCAAGCGGGCGACGAAGTGCTCATCGCGGTCGCAGACAGCATCCGGAATGCGATGCGAGGGGCGCGGCAGAAGCGCTACAGCAGCTACCGGCTAGGCGGAGAGGAATTCGCCATCGTCCTCGAACAGTCGGACGAAAGTGCGGGCCGCGCCTTTGCCGAACAGCTTCGCCAGACGATCGAGAAACTCGTTCCGGTTCGCGACGTGCCGCATCTGCGCATCTCGGCCTCCTTCGGCGTCATGGGATGGTCGGGCGGACTACCGCTGACCACTGCGTTGGGGCAGGTAGACAAACTGCTCTACCTCGCCAAGGAGCAGGGCCGCAATTGCGTGGTTGCCCGCTTCGACAAGCGTGCCGCAGCTTAGGCAGCCTTCGCTACACCGCGCCACGCCAGCGAGTTGTGATTAAGCTCGGCCAGATCCTTGGTGCTCGCAATCGCCGAGCGACCCAGCGCTATAGCTTTCTCCAGCACTGCATCCTCGGCGTTGCGGTAGGCGGGCGCGGGGATCTCTTCGTTCCATTTCGCGCCAACTGCATTGTCCAACAGGATGCGCTGGCAACAGTGGTCGAGATGTACCGGCCAGCCGCGCACTTTTGCAAGGTCCGGCATTTCATCGCGTGGCAGCGCGAACCATTGGCCTTCGAGATCGGATCGGGTCATGCGAAGGCAACCCTCAGCGGGCGATGAGGGCCCGTTTACCATCGGCACCGATCCATTGCGCATCGACCTTCCAGACGCTTTGCAGAGTCGATACGTCCAATGCCGCTTCCGGCTCCCCGTCGGCGGCGAGCCTGCCATCGCTGAGCACGATCACCCGGTCGGCATAATTCATTGCATGGGCGAGATCGTGGAGCACCAAGACCACGCCTGCTCCTTGGTCGGCCGCAGCGCGCAAATGGCGCAGCAAGGCGAGCTGGTGTCCGATGTCGAGCGCGGCGAGCGGCTCGTCAGCGAGGATCCACGCAGGCTCTCCGGCAAGCACACGGGCCAGCAATACGCGCGCGGTTTCGCCGCCGGACAGCGACTGGGCGCGGCGGTCCTGGAGCGGCTCGATATTGAGGGCGGCTATCGCGGCATCGACCGGTTCAGCACGGGTGTCGCCATGCGCCATGCGGCCAAGCTCGACAAGACTGCGAACGGGAATATCCCAGGCAATTTCATGCGCTTGCGGAAGATAGCCGATACGTTTTGCGCGTTCGCGAGGGTGCAGGGTTGCGAGGCTGCTGTCGTCCAGATTCACGGCTCCCGCATGTGCCTGAAGTAGGCCAGCGAAGGCTTTCAGCAAAGTCGACTTGCCCGCGCCATTCGGGCCGCAGATCGCAGTGATCTTACCAGTCTCCAATGCCAGCGACACGTCGTATAGACGCACGCCGATCGACAGGTCTTGCGCGGCCAGCGTCATTCGAGCCCCCTTCGCATCCGTATCAGCAGCCAGAGAAAGAACGGCGCACCCAGCAGGCTTAGCGCAATGCCTAGCCTCAGTTCTGTGACAAAAGGCAAGACCCGCACCGCGCTGTCGGCTAAAAGCACCAGCAGCGCCCCTGCCAAAGCGCTTGGCAAAATCAGTTGTGACGGGCGGCTGTCGGTAAGCGGGCGGACGAGGTGCGGCACGATGAGGCCGACGAAGCCGATGATGCCGGCAACCGCCACGCTTGCGCCGACGGTTAGCCCGATGCCTGCAATCAGCATCCAGAGCAGCGCGCCGGTATTCACGCCAAGCGACCGGGCCACCGGCTCGCCCAAGGTCAGGGCGTCGAGCGATTTGCCTGTGCGCCAAAGGAGCAACACGCCGAGCCCCACGAGCGGCGCGGCCAGCAAGACCTCGCGCCAACTGCGGTCGGTCAGCGCGCCGTTGAGCCACAAGACGATCTCGCTCATGGCGAAGGCATTCGGCGCCATGCTGATCGCCAGCGCCGTCAGTGCTCCGGCAAGGCTGGCGACCATCAGGCCGGCCAAAGTAAACAGCGCTATGCCTCCGGTACGCCCGGCGATTGCAGCCAGCAGCGCCATGGCTCCGCCCGCGCCCAGAAGTGCAAACAGCGGCAGCAACCACGCGCTCGCCGTATAGCCGAACCACAGCGCCACGACCGCCCCCAGTGCCGCGCCCGGTGCGATGCCGAACAGCCCCGGATCGGCGAGCGGATTGCGCAGATAGCCCTGCATCGCCGCCCCTGCCGCACCCAAGCCGGCCCCGACGATTACCGCCAGCAAAGCTCGCGGCAACCGGAGTTCGGCAAGGATGATCGCTGCATTAGGCGTGGCGTCGGGCCAGAGCCACACGCGCCCCGCCAGAAGCGAGAGCGGCAGGGCAATCGCAAGCAACAGGCCGAATAGCAGCACCGCGCGGTTCACGAGACCCTCCGCCGGATTTCGGCCAGGCGCTCGGCCGCGCGTATGATGGTCGGGCCGCCGCAATACAGGAGCCGCGTGTCGAAGCTCTCGCGCCTCATGCCGGGAAGCTCGTCGAGCACGGGATGACGCTGTCCGTCGTCGCTCCCGGCGACCAGCAAGACCTCCGGTGGATCGGCTACCACCTGCTCCAGCGCGAGGAAGTCTGCCTGGCCCAGCCCGCGAGCCTCGCCGTAGCTGGCGAAGCCGGTCCGGCGGAGCAGGTCGCTGACGAGCGCACGCTCGCCCGGGACGATGCCGCCCGGCTGCCACAGGGCAGCTTCGACGGCCTGCTCCTCTGCGTCAGCGCGACTGATGGCTTCGTCGATGCGCGTTGCAAGGCGCTCCCCTGCGGTCGTGTCTCCCGCCAGTTCGGCTAGGGCGCGCACCTGCTCGAGACTTTCCTCGACTGTGCTCGTGGCTCCGAAAGTCACGACTTCGACGCCCAGATCCTCCAGCGCAGCGCGCGTCGCGGGCGCAATGAAGCTGCTTGCGACCACCACATCGGGGTCGAGCGCAAGGATCTCTTCGACCGTGCCGCCAGTGGCCCGGTAGCGAGCGACATCTGCCGGCTCCATCGAGGTCGCCCGCGGATCCTTGCTGTAATGCGAGATCGCGAGCAGCTGGCCGGGCGCTGCGACCTCGGCGAGAATGGCATCGGTGCAGGGATTGAGGCTGACAATGGTCGGCCGCTCGCGATCGGGTGCCCGCACCGGCCCCTCGCTCGCGCACCCGGCGAGCAGCAGGGCCAGCGCGGGCAGCAGCCGGATCACATTTTCGCCCGCACGCCGACAAAGGCGCCGCGGCCGGGCGACGCATAGCCGCGCGCGGTCGCATGATCGGTGTCGAACACGTTCTCGACCCGACCGTATACTTCCAGGGTCTCGCCGAGCGGCATGGCAGCGCGCAGGTCGAACACCTCATAGCCGTCCAGGGCGACCGTATCGGCGGCATTGTCGAAGCTCTCGCCCGCCAAGCGCAGATCGGCGCCGAACTTCAGTCCGAAAGGGGCATCCCAGTCGGCATACAGCGTACCGAAGTGACGCGGGCGACGCGCGAGATCGAGGCCGGTCGCCCGATCCTCCGCATCGACATAGGAGAAGACGCCCGACACGCGTAGCGCGCCGGTCACGTCGAAGCCTGCCTCTGCTTCGAACCCCTGCGCCCGGGCGCGCGCGGTGTTGTCGTAGAAACCGAACGGACGATCGGCGCTGAAGGCGAAGTTGATCAGGTCCGTCGTGTCGCGGCGGAAAGCGGTAAGCGCGATATGCGCGCCGCGCCCGCGTCGGCCTTTCTCCACGCCGAGATCGAAGCTGGTGCTTTCCTCCGGACGCAGGGCGGCATTGCCGTAAAAGCTGCGCAGCTGATATAGCGTCGGCGCCTTGAAGCCCTCGCCCACACTTGCGCGGACACGCCAGTCGTTGCCGAGGCCGTAGGACAGGTCTGCACCATAGCTACCATTGGTGCCGAACAGTTCGTGGTCGTCGACGCGCGAGCCGATGTGCGCCGCGATATCGCCCATTGCGAAGCCGAGCTGGACGTAGGCCCCGGAGATCTCGATCTCGCCCGGCGCATCGAAACTGGTCTCGTAGTCGCTCCACTCGTGCTCGGCACCGAAAGCCACCGTGACAGGGCCGATGGCGCGATATTCGCCGCGCAGCTGCACGCGCTCCGAATGGCCGTCTCCGGCGAAGGTCACATTTCCATCGCCGTCGAGATTGTCGCGCTCGGTGGCGGAGAGGCTGTAGGCTGCGCGCAGGGTGAGGTCGTTGCCATAATAGGCCAGGCCGACATCGCCCCAGCGGCGGCGCGTTTCCTGCGTTTCCTGCGTGTCTGCCAGCGCAAAGGTCGGCGGCGGGAAGCCGTCGATATCAAGCGTGCCCTCGCTCCAGTTGGCGTGGGCGAACAGTTCGAGGTTCGTGGTGATGTCGAAGAACGCCGTGCCGCCCAGCGCGACCTGTTCGAACCCATCGGGCTCCGTACCGGAGGCCGCGGCGGAGAAGCCGTCTGTGCGGTAGAAGGAGCCGGTGAGCCCGGCGAAGTAGCGATCGCCTTTCAGCCCGCCGACGGCGCTGGCATAGAGCGTGTCGCGCGAGCCGTATTCGACATTGCCTTCCAACCCGCTTTCGGCGCGGGTCGATACCTCGACCACACCGCCGATAGCGTCAGACCCCCAGATCGTGCTGTTCGAGCCGCGCAGGATGTCGAACTTGCCCGCCGTTCCGAGCAACAAGTTGCCGAAGTCGAACCCGCCCGAGGGCGAGGACGGGTCGTTGACCTTCACCCCGTCGACCAGCACCAGCAACTGCTCCGAATTCGCGCCGCGGATGCTGACGCCGGTGAAGCCGCCGACGCCGCCGTTACGCGTCAGCGACAGCCCTGGCGTGCGTTGCAGGACGCGGGTGGCATCCGGCCCCTGCACGCTTTCGATCTCTTCGCGCTCGATGATCGTGACCGCTTGGCCGGTGTTGCCGATATCGGTGCCGAGGCCGTTGGCAGTTACGGTGATAGTGTCGGCGCGATCCTCTAGGTTTTCGACGCCGAGCAGCGTCGTATCGTCCGTGTCCTGCGCGTAAGCAGCACAGGGAAGAGCGGAAACAGTCAGTAAAAGCAGAAACCTGGACACAAAACCTCCATCATAAGCGAAACGTCGCTCATGACGGGAGGGAGCGGGATTGCTCGCATCCACGTTTGCCATCGGTACACCCCGCCCGCGGCCGAACGACACGCATGGGCAGGTCTCCTGGCTCCCGGATCGCCGGCTGCGCCCCGCCTTCCCGTCCTTGCAAGGACAGTGGCATGATGGAGCGCGCCTCACCGGTCACAGTTGCGGGGGCAGCGGAGGTATCGCACCTCCTTCCCTCTTCAGGCCTGCGCGAACAGGCCAACCCATGACGCAGGCGCGCCCCTACACCGCGATATTGCGGCGCACAAGTTGGAGTTCGCATTAAGACTTTACATGGTAAGGGGCGCTTCAAAGGACGTCCCGTGACGGGACCCGGACTTGCAGCCTCTCCCGCACTTTCTCGCGAAAGGCTAATGCAGGGCGCGAAAGGATATAGGCATTTGGCCAGCAGGGCTGACAGCGGAGGCATCGGGACGGAGCGCAGCCCGCGCCCTGCGCCGACGCGTGCGCAGCGCCGCGCCGAACGCCAGAGCGACAGGCGGCAGTTGGCGACCCGCCTCGGCGCGCTCGCGCTTGCTATCGCGCTGCCCACCTATGCCGCGCAAGGCGAACTCGGCTCCAACCTGCGCAGTACCATCGGCCTCGAGGACGAGCGGGTCGCGCTGACACCTATGCCGTTCGAAACAGCAGGCGAAAGCTTCCCCGGTTCGGCCTTTTATTACCTCGAAGACGCGCCTCGGCTCGCTACAGATCTTGCCGACCTGCGCGAGGACGAAGGCACGCTGGAAACGGTCGAATTCGCCGAAAGCCACGGCGCGGGCGCGGCGGCGCAGGCCTTCCGGCAGGCGGGCGGCGGGCTCGACAAGGCTCGCGCGCTGCAGTGCCTGTCGATGGCGATATACTACGAGGCGGCGAGCGAGAACTACGAAGGCCAGCAAGCCGTGGCGCAGGTGGTCTTGAACCGCGTCGCGCACCCTGCCTATCCGGCCAGCGTCTGCGGCGTCGTGTTCCAGGGATCGGAGCGCAAGACCGGCTGCCAGTTCTCCTTCACCTGTGACGGATCCATGCGTCGCACCCCGTCGCGCGGCGGTTATGCGCGCGCCCAGTCCATCGCGCTGGCGGCGCTGGCAGGCGACGTTTATCGCCCCATCGGCCTCGCCACGCATTACCATACGAATTATGTGAACCCCTATTGGGCATCGAGCCTCGATTACATCCGCACGATCGGCGCGCACCGCTTCTATCGCTGGAAGGGCTCTGCCGGACGGTCCGGCGCTTTCACCGATGCCTATGCCGGGGCGGAGCCGGGCGCCGCGGCCCCCGCCGTGCGCCGCGCCGAAAGCGACGTGCCCGGCCCGGTCACCGCTGCCGCACCACCGCCGAACTCCGCGATCGGTGCGGACCGGACGCCAGACGTGCCGGTCGGCGCACCCGCGAAGCGGGCGACGCCATCTCCCGCCAAGGACGACAACCTGCCCTCGTCCGGTCGCGTGCGCGAGGAATATGCCAATAGCGGGCGCTGGATCAGGGAACCGGGCAAGAGCGATTAGGCCTTGGCGTCTGCCAGTGAAGACAAAGATTTACGTCTTCACAACCATACCGCGGAACACAAGCTTAGGCGCATCCCGCTAAAGCCGGGTGAGCGCGACGCAGCGCGCTGCCACAGAAAGCAGGACAACTGCCCATGCCCGTTCATTTTGCCGCCGCCCGCTCTACCGCCCATTCGCCGATCGCACGCGCGCTGGCTCTCAAAGCGCTGGGCCGTGCGGCCAATGACAATGGTGCAGCCGGCAGCGACGTGGCAGTCGAAAGCTCGTTCGACACGATGATGCGCGCGGCGCTGAAGCACTTCGCGCAGCACGGGCTCGGCGCGGCACGCGAAGCGCGCAACCAGGCTGAACAGGCGCATTTCACCGGCGATAGGGAGAGCTACGAATGGTGGCTCAAGGTATGCCGGACGCTGGATCGCCGCGTGGCGGAAGACCTCGTCCGCCGCCTCGATACGACGAGCGCGCTTATCTATTGAAACTTTTCCGGCAATGGCCGGTTGAGAGGTTGAAGAACCGAGCGCAAGAGCGCTTATTGCTACTGCAAACCATTCTCAAAGATATGTGAACTCGCCAGCCGATTGCCGGTTGCAATCGTGTGCGCGGGGGCCTAGGTCGCACTCGCAATCGACCGGGTGCCGTGCCGCCTTCGCGGGACACTTACGGCGTGGCCCACTTATCGGTCTCTCGTGTTTCATGATCGGTCCCGCGACAGGACAAGGACCTTCCCCTACATGGCACGTAAGAAGATCGCGCTCATCGGCTCCGGCATGATCGGCGGCACCCTCGCCCACCTCGCCGCGAAGAAGGAAATGGGCGACATCGTCCTGTTCGACATTGCCGAGGGCATGCCGCAGGGCAAGGCGCTCGATCTCAGCCAGTGCGGCCCGATCGAAGGCTTCGACGCCAAGATCACCGGCACCAACGACTATGCCGACATTGCAGGGGCCGACGTCGTGATCGTGACTGCGGGCGTGCCGCGCAAGCCCGGGATGAGCCGCGATGATTTGCTCGGCATCAACCTCAAGGTGATGAAGTCGGTCGGCGAAGGCATCAAGAACAACTGCCCCGACGCATTCGTGATCTGCATCACCAACCCATTGGACGCGATGGTCTGGGCGCTGCGCGAATTTTCCGGCCTGCCGCACAACAAAGTCGTCGGCATGGCCGGTGTGCTCGACAGCGCGCGCTTTGCCACCTTCCTGGCGTGGGAATTTGACGTTTCCGTGAAGGACGTGAACGCATTCGTCCTCGGCGGCCACGGCGACACGATGGTCCCCGTCACCAGCTACACCACGATCAACGGCATTCCGGTGAACGACTTCGCCAAGATCAAGGGCGTGTCGGAAAGCCGCATCGACGAAATCGTCGACCGCACCCGCAAGGGCGGCGGCGAGATCGTCGGCCTACTCGGCAATGGCTCGGCCTATTACGCCCCCGCCACCAGCGCGATCAGCATGGCCGAAGCCTATCTCGGCGACCAGAAGCGCGTCCTCCCCTGCGCCAGCTATGTAGAGGGCAAATACGGCCTCGACGGGCTGTATGTCGGCGTCCCCACCGTGATCGGCGCTGGCGGCACCGAGGAAGTGATCGAGATCGAACTGTCGGACGAGGAAAAGAATAACCTCAAAGTCTCGACCGACGCGGTCGAGGAACTGCTGGAAGCCTGCAAGGGCCTCGACGAAAGCCTTAAGTAATTTCCGTCACCCCAGCGAAAGCTGGGGTCGCGCGCCACTAGGTGCGACCCAAACTGAGAGCGATCCCAGCTTTCGCTGGGATGACGAAAGGATCGAAGATGAGCATCCTCGTAGACAAGAACACCAAGGTCATCACTCAGGGGATGACCGGCGACACCGGCACCTTCCACACGCAGCAGGCGCTCGATTACGGGACGCAGATGGTTGCGGGTGTGACACCGGGCAAAGGCGGCACCGATCATATCGGCCTACCCGTCTACAACACCGTCGCCGAAGCCAAGCATGCGACCGGCGCGACCGCCTCGTGCATCTACGTCCCGCCGCCGTTCGCCGCGGATTCGATCCTCGAGGCGATCGATGCCGAGATCGAGCTGATCGTCGCCATCACGGAGGGCATTCCCGTGCTCGACATGGTGCGCGTGAAGCGTGCGCTCGACGGCAGCAAGTCGCGCCTGATCGGTCCGAACTGCCCCGGCGTGCTGACCCCCGGCGAGTGCAAGATCGGCATCATGCCCGGCTCCATCTTCAAGCAGGGCAGCGTCGGCGTCGTTTCGCGCTCGGGCACGCTGACCTATGAAGCCGTGCACCAGACCACGATGGTCGGCCTCGGCCAGACCACGGCAGTCGGCATCGGCGGCGACCCTGTCAACGGCACCAATTTCATCGACGTGCTGGACCTGTTCCTGAAGGACGATGCCACCAAGTCGATCATCATGATCGGCGAGATCGGCGGCAGCGCGGAAGAGGAAGCGGCGGAATTCATCGCGCACCAGCGCAAGAAGGGCCTCGAGAAGCCGACCGTCGGCTTCATCGCCGGCCGCACGGCGCCTCCGGGCCGCCGCATGGGCCATGCTGGCGCGATCGTCAGCGGCGGCCAGGGCGGTGCCGAGGACAAGATCGAGGCGATGGAAAAGGCCGGCATCCGCGTGTCGCCCTCGCCCTCCGAACTCGGCACGACGCTGGACGGGCTGCTGAAGGAACTCGCCTGAGGACTTTCCATGGTTCCCAGCGCAGGCTGGGACCTCAATCGGCCTAGCGCCCCATAGATGGAGACCCCAGCCTGCGCTTGGGATCATGAGCGGAGGAACGGTTGAAGCCTGGCTTCGTCTATATCCTGACGAACCGAACGGACGGAGTGCTCTATATCGGCGTGACCGACGACCTGGCGAACCGCATCGAGCAACACGCTCTGACGCAGTTTCCAGCTTCACTAAGAAGTATCAGTGTCATCGGCTTGTCTGGTTCGAGCAGTTCGAAAATACACGATGCTCGCGAAACCGAGCGACGGATGAAGGCATGGACGCGCGACTGGAAGATCAAACGGATCACCGAGATGAACCCGTCCTGGGACGATCTCGCTCTGCTCCTCCAGGTCGCGCCAACCCGAAGGAGGCCCCAGCCTGCGCTGGGGCACATGGATAGAGCGATGGGTAACGAGAGCCACGATTTCCTGCCCGAGATGGGCGATCAGGAAGGCCCGCAGCAGGGCCCCAGCTGGGGCAACCCGCGCTGGCTGGCCGAAGTGGTCGACAGCGAGGCGGATCTCACCGCCGCGCTCGACCCCACGCAGATGCGCGTCGCGGTCGCTCAGGCGGCGGAAAAGGCCGGAAAGCCCACCGATCCCAAGGCGCTGGAGAAAGCGGCGGACGACAGCATCCGTGCGATGCTGCTGGTGCGGCTCTACCGCGTGCGCGGGCACTTGGCAGCCGATCTCGACCCGCTGGGCCTCTCCCATCGGGAGGTGCCCGAGGACCTGACGCTCGAATGGCACGGTTTCGACGGCCAGCTCGACCGCGAGGTCTACGTTGGCGGCGTATTCGGCTTCGAATGGGTCACCGTGCGCGAGCTCTACGACGCGCTGCGTGCCACCTATTGCGGCAATGTCGGCCTCGAATACATGCATATCTCGGACACGGAGGAACGCCGATTCCTCCAGGACAAGTTCGAGACGCCCGAAGAAACCATCCAGTTTACCGACGAGGGCAAGCGCGCCATCCTGGCTGCCGTGATCCGCGGCGAGCAGTACGAGAAATTCCTCGGCAAGAAATACGTCGGCACCAAGCGCTTCGGCCTCGATGGCGGCGAGTCGATGATCCCCGCGCTCGAAGCGGTGATCAAGTACGGCGGCCAGCTCGGCGTACGCGAAATCATCTACGGCATGGCCCACCGCGGCCGGCTGAACGTGCTCGCGAATGTGATGGGCAAGCCCTACAAGGTCATCTTCCACGAGTTTTCCGGCGGGTCCTCCAATCCCGACGATGTCGGCGGATCGGGCGATGTGAAGTATCACCTCGGCACCAGCACGGACCGCGAGTTCGACGGGATCGACGTTCACATGAGCCTCGTGCCGAACCCGTCGCACCTCGAAGCGGTAAACCCGGTCGTGCTCGGCAAGAGCCGCGCCCAGCAGGCGATCCGCGACGATCTCAAGAAGCACGAGCAGGTTTTGCCCGTGCTGCTGCATGGCGATGCGGCCTTTGCCGGCCAGGGCATCGTGTGGGAGTGCCTCGGCTTCTCCGGCGTGCGCGGTTACAATACCGGCGGCTGCCTGCACTTCGTCATCAACAACCAGATCGGCTTCACCACCAGCCCGCAATTCGCGCGCTCCAGCCCCTACCCCAGCGATGTGGCCAAGGGCGTCCAGGCGCCGATCCTCCACGTCAATGGCGACGATCCGGAGGCCGTGACCTTCGCCTGCAAGCTGGCCATCGAATACCGCCAGAAGTTCGGTCGCGACATCGTGATCGATATGTGGTGCTATCGCCGCTTCGGCCATAACGAGGGCGACGAGCCCAAGTTCACCCAGCCGCTGATGTACGACGAAATTCGCCAGCATCCCAAGGTGAGCGAGCTCTACACCAGGCGGCTCGAGGACGAGGGGGTGATCGAGAAGGGCTATGCCGATCAGCTGATCGACGAATTCACCGGCTTGCTCGAAGAAGAATTCGCCGCGGCCAAGGATTACAAGCCCAACCAGGCCGACTGGTTCGGCGGCCGATGGGCGGGCATGAACAAGCCCGCCGATGCGGAGAATGCGCGTCGCAATGCCGATACGGGGATCGAGAAGAAGCTGTTCGACAGCCTCGGCCGCGCGCTGACGACCGTCCCCGAAGACATCACGATCCACAAGACGCTCGGCCGCGTGCTCGATGCCAAACGCGAAAT
Source organism: Erythrobacter sp. (assembly GCA_029937545.1). Lineage (GTDB taxonomy): Bacteria > Pseudomonadota > Alphaproteobacteria > Sphingomonadales > Sphingomonadaceae > Qipengyuania. The sequence goes on from JAPYPR010000004.1 coordinate 198,935, forward strand.
GTTTGCCAGCGGAGAGGGCTTCGACTGGGCGACCGGCGAAGCGCTCGCGTTTGGCAGCCTTGTGACCGAGGGCTTCGGTGTCCGCCTGTCGGGCCAGGATTCGGGTCGCGGCACCTTCAGCCAGCGCCATGCCGTCTGGGTCGACCAGAAAGACGAGCGCAAGTACATCCCTCTGACCACCCTGCCCCACGGCAAGTTCGAGGTCTATGACAGCCCGCTATCCGAATATGGCGTGCTCGGCTTCGAATACGGCTTCGCGATGGCGGACCCGAAGAGCCTGGTGATGTGGGAAGCGCAATTCGGCGATTTCTCCAATGGCGCGCAGATCATGATCGACCAGTTCATTGCCGCAGGCGAGGCCAAGTGGCTGCGCGCCAACGGCCTCGTGATGTTGCTGCCACATGGTTACGAGGGCCAGGGTCCGGAGCACAGCTCCGCGCGGCTCGAGCGCTTCCTGCAGCTGTGCGCGAACGACAACATCCAGGTCTGCAACATCACGACCCCGGCGAATTACTTCCACGTCCTGCGCCGCCAGATGCTGCGCGGCTTCCGCAAGCCGCTGGTCATCATGACACCCAAGAGCCTGCTGCGCCATCCGCTGGCAAAATCCAGCGCGGAAGAATTCATGGGCGATCATCACTTCATGCGGATCAAGTCCGACATGACCGAGATCGATGACAAGAAGGTAAAGCGCCTCGTGCTGTGCAGCGGCAAGGTCGCCTACGACCTGATGCAGCGCCGCGACGAGGCCGGGCTGGACGACGTCTCCATCGTGCGGCTCGAGCAGCTCTACCCCTTCCCCGGCGAACCGCTGGCCGTGCGCCTGAAGCGCATGACCAACCTGGAAACGATCGTCTGGTGCCAGGAAGAACCGAAGAACAACGGTTCGTGGTTCTTCGTCGATCGCCTGATCGAGGAAGCTGCCGAAAAGGCCGGGCACAAGGGTATGCGCCCTTGCTATGCCGGTCGCGAAGTCGCAGCATCCCCCGCCACCGGTTATGCCAGTCGCCACCAGGTCCAGCAGGAAGCGCTGGTCGGTATCTCCTTGGGTCTGAACGACGGGGACGCCTCCGCCGCGACCACCACCTGCAATTGATCCGTTTCAAGGTTTAGGGCCAAAGAAGGAACCCGAACGACATGGCCACCGAAGTCAAAGTCCCCACACTGGGCGAAAGCGTTACCGAAGCAACCGTCGGCGAGCTGCTGAAGCAGGTCGGCGATGCAGTCGCCGTGGACGAGCCGATCGTCAGCCTCGAAACTGACAAGGTCGCGGTGGAAGCGCCCTCGCCAGTCGCCGGCGTGATCAAGGAATTCAAGGTCGCACCGGGCGATACGGTCGAGGTCGACGCTGTCATCGCCGTGATCGAGGAAGGTGCAACCGACGCTGCCACCGGCGAAGAGGCAGGCCGCGCCAAGGAAGAGCGGGAAGAGGGAAAGGAAGAGCGTGCGGAAACGCCGACGCCCAGCCCCGCCCCCGCAGCCTCATCCGACGCTTCTCAGACGCTCTCGCCCGCCGTCCGCCGCGCAGTGCTTGAGCATGGGGTCGATCCTTCCACCATCAAAGGCACCGGCAAGGACGGGCGTTTGACCAAGGAAGACGTGATTGCTGCCGCGCAGGCCAAGAACGACGGTGGCGGCTCGATCGCCGACGCCGCGCCGCAACAGGCCGCGACCGCGTCGGCTCCTGCTGGCGAGCGCCGCGAGGAACGCGTCAAGATGACGCGCATGCGCCAGACCATCGCCAAGCGCCTCAAGGGCGCGCAGGAAGAAGCGGCGCTGCTGACTACCTTCAACGATGTCGACATGTCGGCGGTCATGGAAGCGCGCGGCAAGTACAAAGACCTGTTCGCCAAGAAGCACGACATCCGCCTCGGCTTCATGGGCTTTTTCGCCAAGGCCGCCTGCCTGGCGTTGAAGGATGTGCCCTCGGTCAACGCCTACATCGAAGGCGACGAGATCGTCTATCACGACTATGTCGACATTTCGGTCGCGGTTTCGGCCCCCAACGGCCTCGTCGTCCCGGTCATCCGCGACGCGCAGGACAAGGGCTTCGCACAGATCGAGAAGGACATCGCCGACTTCGGCAAGCGCGCCAAGGACGGCACGCTGACGATGGAAGACATGAAGGGCGGCACTTTCACCATCTCCAACGGCGGCGTGTTCGGATCGCTGATGTCGACCCCGATCATCAACCCGCCGCAAAGCGCCGTCCTCGGCCTCCACCGCATCGAGGACCGCCCGGTCGTCGTCGATGGCGAGATCGTCATCCGCCCGATGATGTATATCGCCTTGTCCTACGACCACCGCCTGATCGACGGCCGCGAGGCGGTCACCGCACTCAAGATCATCAAGGAAGCGATCGAAGATCCGACCCGGATGCTGATCGACCTTTGATCGCTTCGCGGGCGAGGCGCAGGGCAGTGTCCAGCGCCTCTTCGCGAGGCACCGCGACATCCGGTTTCACCCCGACATCCTGCCAGTTCGTGCCGGTCAGCGGGTGACGTGACATCGACTCGGGAAGGTCGAGCGCGAAATGCGTGCTGACCTTTCGGTATGCGAAAGGATGCGCTCCGCCTCCCGTCACCTCACCCACGATCGTCGCACGCCCCATGGCCTGGAGGCTGTAGGCAAGCGCCTCTGCGGCCGAGAATGTGCGCTTGGATGTCAGCACGTAAAGCGGCTTGTCGGACCCGAAGCGTTTGCCCGGGACCCAGTCGGGCACCGATTGATGCGTTCATGTGTCGCTGGGCCGGTCGTAGGTCGACATGAACTGGCTGCCGGGAACCACCAGATAGCCCATCACTAGCAGGACCGTTTCCGCCTCGCCCTGGGCGACGACATTCATCGCAGCCGCAATCGTCTCGGCGCCCATCGACGGTGGCGGGAAAGCGCGCAGGTCGAGCAGCATGATGTTGCCCTCAAACCGCTCGATCTTCTCGACGGCATTATTGACGGGCGCGCCGTACCACTGCTCGAAATCGCCGTTGAGCGTCAGCTGCTCGCTGGTCTTTTCAGGCTCCGCAATCGGCTGCTCGCTATATGACAGGCCGTGGTGGCCGTCGCCCGAAACCTCGCGCAAGCGTGCGGTGACAGTCGCCGCGAAATCTTCGCCCTCGACCGTGGTCGTCACCTCTCGCTCGAGCTCCTCGAGAGCAGCCACAAGCTTGTCGAGGCGCTCGACGGCGACGTAGCGAACTTCGATTAGGCGGGCTGCTTCGCACAAGGCGGTACGCTGTTCTTCTTTCTCGACAGGTGCTGCATTGACCGGACCTGCTATATGCAAAAGCATCGCTCCGAAAAGGAGGAGATATTTTATTGGGGCGGACCTTTCTCTTCGGAAATGCGCGTGGCGAAATCCTTCTCCGCGAGCGCTTCGAGCAGGCCTTCGAAGGCAGCATGGATGGCCACGCCGCTGTCGCGTTCGAGCGTCTTGGCGGCGTCGGACACGGCGCGCCAAGTCGGTCGCAGTTGTTGCACAATCGCCGCGCCGTCCTCGCTCATTCGAACACGACGAGCGCGCCGGTCAGCGCCTGGCGAGACGTCCAGCAGCCCGGCATCGACCATTTGCCGGATTGTCTGGGTCATAGCAGGCTGGCTAACGCCTGCCGCGGTCGCAATGCGCCCGACGCTCGCTTCGCCGTGACATATCAGGTGGCGCAGGATCGGATAATAGCGCGACCGCATCCGGGGATCGACCAGAGCATAAGCCTGTTCCACTGCCGGCTCCAGTTCTGCGAGGAGCGCCCGAAGCAGTGTACCCAGGCCAACCGGAGGAATGTCTTCGGCGGGATACATAAGGCCTTATATAAATCCTCTGCCGAGTTCGCAACGGTTGCCTTCAGCGATCGAATGGCTATGTCGCAGGCAACGCTGAACGCACCCTCGAAAGTTGATTGAACATGGCTAACTACGACTACGACGTCCTTGTCATCGGTGCTGGCCCAGGTGGCTATGTCGCTGCGATCCGCGCGGCGCAGTTAGGGCTGAAGACCGCCTGCGCCGAAAGCCGCGAGACGCTGGGCGGGACCTGCCTCAACGTCGGCTGCATTCCGTCCAAGGCGATGCTGCACGCGTCCGAATTCTATGATGCCGCTGCGAACGGTGCGATGGCGGAGATGGGCATCGACGTAAAGCCCAAGCTCAATCTGGACCAGATGCACGCGCAACGGCTCGATGCGGTGAAGGGCCTCACCGGCGGGATCGAGTACCTGTTCAAGAAGAACAAGGTCGACTGGAAGAAAGGCCACGCCACTTTCCAGGACGCGCATACCGTCAAGGTCGGTGACGAAACTGTCACGGCCAAGGACATCATTATCGCGACCGGTTCTTCGGTCACCCCCCTACCCAATGTCGAGATCGACAATGACGGCGGCGTGGTGGTGGATTCCACCGGAGCGCTCGAGCTGAAGGCCGTGCCGAACACCATGGTCGTCATCGGCGGCGGCGTGATCGGGCTGGAAATGGGTTCGGTCTGGAACCGTCTCGGCGCCGATGTGACGGTCGTCGAATTCCTCGACCAGCTGCTGCCCGGGATGGATAGCGACGTGCGCAAGGAAGCGGCCAAGATCTTCAAGAAGCAAGGCATGATCCTGAAGATGAAGACCAAGGTCACCGGCGTGCAGGTCAAGGGCAAAAAGGCCGTGCTGACGCTTGAGGCCGCCGATGGCGGCGAGAGCGAGACTATGGAGGCGGACTGCGTGCTGGTGTCCATCGGCCGCAAGCCGAATACCGAGGGCCTCGGCCTCGAAAACATCGGTCTCGAAACCAACAAACGCGGCCAGATCGAAACCGACCACGATTTCCGCACCTCTGTGGACGGCGTCTGGGCAATCGGCGACTGCGTGCCCGGCCCGATGCTCGCACACAAAGCCGAGGACGAGGGCATCGCCTGTGCCGAAAACATCGCCGGCCAGACTGGCATCGTGAACCACGACATCATCCCGGGCGTGGTCTACACCCTCCCCGAATTCGCCGGCGTCGGCCTGACGCAGGAAGAAGCGATCGAGAAGATGGGCGGCGACAAGTCCAAGGTGAAGGTCGGCAAGTTCCCGATGATGGCCAACAGCCGCGCCAAGACCAATCACGAACCCGACGGTTTCGTGAAGGTCATCTCGGAGGCCGAAAGCGACCGCGTGCTGGGTGTATGGTGCATCAACAATGTCGCCGGCACCATGATTGCGCAGGCGGCGCAGGCGATGGAATTCGGCGCCACGAGCGAGGATATCGCCTACACCTGCCACGCCCACCCGACGCATTCGGAGGCGCTCAAGGAAGCGGCGATGGCCGTGCAGGGCAAAGCCATCCACGTCTGATCCGCAGGACGCTCCGATCATGGCCCGCAGCGTTGCAATCGTCGGTGCTATGATGGGCTTGCTGTTTTACAATGACGCGCACGGGCGTTGTCGGCCTGCTCGCCCTCGCCCTGCCGGTCCTAGGAGGGCTCGACGCGCTTTGGCTGATGGGTGCGGCCGCGTCGTTCCTGCTGGTCAATGCGGGGGCGCTGGTGGTCGGCCTCGCAGTCATCGCCTTCTTATGCCAACATGACACGACGTTTCGCTATCTTGGCGCTGCTCGTTCTGCTGGCGCTGCCGCTGCTTACCGGACCTTTTGTCAACGGCATTGCCCGCTGGCTGCCGCTGGGACCATTCACCCTGCACGCGGGCATGCTTGCGATACCGTTGCTCGCAGTTCTGGCCGCCCGCGACGAGGACTACGCGGCACCGATATTGTTGGCGGGAATCCTTGCCGCCGCAATTCAGCCCGACGCGGCGAGCGGGCTGGCGCTGACCTTTGCAGCCATGGGCCTCTACAACGCGAAGCGCGATTGGAAAGACGGCATAGTTGCCGGAACCGGTTTCTTCGCCACCCTCGTCATGTGGGTGCGCGGGGAGTTGCCCGCCCAGCCCTTCGTCGAGCGGGTGCTGGTCGATGTCGCGGCAAGCCAGCCATTGGCGGCCCTTGCCCTGCTGGCCTGCCTCGTCGCGAGTTTCCTTCTGATCCTTCACGCCCTTCCCGCTCCCATGGCCCAGCGGCATGCGCTGGCCGGGACGCTATTCGGCTTCTCGCTCGCAGCGGTGCTGTCGAATTATCCCAGTGCGCTGATCGGCTATGGTGCCGCGCCAATCGTCGGCTTTGCGATCGCCTTGTCGCAAATCGAGCGAGCGGAAAGCAAAGCTCCACCAGTCGTGGAGTAAGACTTGCGTGCGATTTCTTGCGGCCTAGACTGGCGGCGGGAGGAATGCATGGCCTATCCGACACTGACCCAGAAGCCGGGCGCTATCGAAACGGCCGCGGCGATAAGCCGCGGCGAGATGTCGCCCTATGAGGCGGTCGAAGCGGCGATTGCCCGGATCGAGAAGGATGATGCGCATATCAATGCGGTTGTCGTGACCGATTTCGACCGGGCGCTCGACCGGGCTCGCAGAATGGATGCCGTCAAGGCCAGTGCCGACCAGCCACTTTTCGGCGTGCCGATGACGATCAAGGAAAGCTTCGACATCGCCGGCCTGCCTTCGACCTGGGGGCACGAAGAATACGCGGAGAACATCGCAAGTCGTGACGCCCGTGTGGTGGACAGGCTCAAGCGCGCGGGCGTGGTCTTCGTCGGGAAGACGAACGTGCCGCCCGATCTTGCCGACTGGCAATCCAACAACCCGGTCTATGGCCGGACCAACAATCCTCACGATCATGCGCGTTCGCCTGGCGGATCGTCGGGCGGGTCGGCAGCAGCGGTGACCAGTGGAATGGTGCCCTGCGAATATGGCACCGACATCGGCGGTTCGGTGCGCGTTCCCGCGCATTTCTGCGGCATCTGGGGTCACAAAACCGGCTGGGGCCTGATCTCCAAGCACGGGCACGACCATCCCGCTATGGCTGGGTCGGACGGCCATGACGGGGCGCTTTCCATCGCCGGGCCGCTGGCCCGCAATGCCGCAGACCTGCGCCTCCTGCTCGAGCTGACCGCCAGCCTGCCGCTGCGGGCGCGTGGCAAGGTATTAGGCGAGTGCCGCATTCTCGCGCTGCTGGACCATCCTTCCTGCCCGACCGACGATGCCGTGCGCGGACCTATCGAGGCAGCGCTGACCGCGCTCGGCAATGCCGGAGTGACCATCGAGCGGTCCAGCGACCTGCTGCCCGACCTCGAGCGCCAGCAATCCGACTATATGCGCATGCTCAACGTTGCCATGGCGCGCGGTGCGCCGGCACCAGATGGCAAACGGGCCAGCGCAACCGACTGGTTCGACATGCTCGACCTCCAGGCCCGTAACGAGAACACATGGGCGGCGCTGTTCGAGACCTACGATTTCGTCCTCGCCCCGCCCGCCCCGGTGCTCGCAGTGCCGCATCGCGAAGGGCGGGTGTTCGAAGGCACGATCGCGATCGACGGCGCAGAGGTGCCGGGCGGGGCGGCCCTTTGCTGGGCGGGCCTGGCGACCTATCCCAACCTGCCGTCGACGGTCTTGCCTGTGGGCGATACCGGCGGACTGCCTTGCGGAATGCAGGTGATTTCGCGCAGGTGGGGCGATCTCGATTGCATTGCTGCGGCAGAGGCGATCGGGCGGATCCTACACGGTTGAGGACGGCAAGACATCATGGGACACCAGCGCACCATGCGGCGCTTCGCCAAATGGCACATCTGGCTCGGCTGGCTGGTGGGTGTGCCGATCCTGATGTGGACCGTGACGGGCCTCGTCATGGTCGCAAAACCAATCGAGGAGGTGCGCGGCAATCATCTGCGCAAGGATGTGGTCGAGGAGCCGCTGCCCGCCGACACGAATATCGCGATCGTCCTGCCGCGCGACGGGACCAGGCCGGTCCGCTCGGTAGCGACGCAAATGGAGCGCGGCGAAACAGTTACGCGAATTACCTACATGGACGGGACCAGCGACCGCTTTCGTGCCGATGGAGAACGGATGGGCCCGCTGTCCGACGTGGAGGCACGGCTTATCGTGGCCGAAGCGATCAAGGGCGGTGACAGAGTTGCCAGCACTGCGCTCTACTCGGCCGATGACGTACCCTTCGATTTCCGCCGACCCATGCCGGTATGGCAGCTTGCCCTGGAGGACGGGACGCATGTCTATGTCGGCACGGAGACCGGCCGGATAGAGGCGGTCCGCACGCGCTGGTGGCGGCTGTTCGACGTCATGTGGGGCCTCCACATCATGGACCTCGAAACGCGCGAGGACACGCATCACCCGATCCTGATCCTCTTCGCCGTTCTGGCCGTGATCGGATCGCTGCTGGGCTGCGTCCTGATGTTCCGCCGCCGGAAGGCGCGAATTGGCACACAGGCGAAGGCCGCAGCGTGAACGCCGAAGTGCTGACGCCGGTGCTCGACTGGCTTGACCTCGCCGGCGTTGCGATCTTCGCGCTGACCGGAGCGCTGGTCGCCGCGCGGGAGAAGCAGACCTTCGTCACGTTGGCCTTCTTCGCCCTGCTCACCGGTGTCGGCGGAGGGACGGTGCGTGACCTGCTGATCGGCGCACCGGTCTTCTGGATCGAGGACGGGCTGGTCGCGGTGGTGTGCCTCGCCATTGCCCTGCTTGCCTGGTTCACGCCCACGCAGTGGTGGGACGGAAAGTTGCTGGATGTCGCCGACGGCCTGGGCCTGACGGCCTACGCGGTGTTGGGAACGGCCAAGGCGCTGCAATACGGCGTTCCGCCGGTCCCTGCGGCCGTCATGGGGGTGGTGACGGGAACGGTCGGCGGGATCATCCGCGATGTGATAGCTGGCAGGCCGTCGATCCTGATGCGGCCCGAGCTCTACGTGACGGCAGCGGCGCTCTCCGCCACGCTGACCGTCGCCGGCGAGTTCGTTCCCCTCGCCCGCAGCGCCGTGTGGGTCATCGCCGCGGCAAGCGGTTTCGGCCTGCGGCTGGCCGCAATCCAGTGGAAGCTGTCGCTACCGGCCTACGGACGCGATTAACTTCCGGCGCCGATACCCTTGTAGCCACTGCCGTATTCGATATGCGGCTCATCCTGCGCTTCGCCGGGCAACGGACCGCCCGGATATGCGGGCTGCGCTTCGGTCTGCGTCTGCACCGGGTTGGCATCCATGCGTGAGCGTGCTGCCGAATAGTAATCGCTGTCGTACTGACGATCGTCCTGCCAGTCCGCGCCGGTGTAATCCTGCGCGTCGTCGTAATCGCCCATGGCGCCCTGATAACCCGATCCGCCGCGACCGTAGTCGAGGGCGTCGATCCGGCCGTCCTGCCCGATGGAGCAGGTGAAACCATCGCCATTGTAGAGCGAGCCGGTGACCTGCCATCCGCTCGCAATCCGGTTGACAGTATCGATGCTGCCGATGCGCGTGTTACGCTCGACCGCGTCGGCGCATATTTCGACGGCGCGGTCGACACCACGTGCATCGTAATCCTGACGATAGTCGTCGCGGCGCTGGTCCGGATAGCGATAATCGCGGTCGCGATAGCGGCGGTCGTTCGAATTCTTCGCAGCGTTCGCGATGGCCGCAATGCCGCCGATGATCAGCACGCCGGCCAGCACATCGCCTGCGCTCACACCGCGATGGCGGCGATAGCGATAACGGCGGTGGTGGTCAAAAGCGTCGTCGCCGGGCACCCAGGCCGGCGCGGCTTCGATGGGCGAGACGCCGACGGGAGCGGGCATATCCGCGGCGGCAGCAGGTGTGCCTGCCAGCGAGAAAGCCGCCACGAATGCGGGAACGGCTGCAAACTTGCGAAAGGATGTCATGATTGATCTACCCCAAAGCGCACCCCCACCTGGCGCGCGTGATGACACGGTGGCATGCGAGTAGGCGGTCCGGACTGCATGGAGCCTGAACCGCCTCTGGTGGTTTTCGATCCGGCCGATCAGCGAAGGCCGCGGATGCCGCTGAAGTCGATGTCGGTCACGCGGCCCCGGTCGATACGGCAGGTGAATTTGCCGCTGTCACGGTCGTTCCAGCGATTGTAGCGGTTGTAGCGGTCGCGATAGCCATAACGGTCGTAGCGTCCGCCGCGATAATTGCCATCGACCATGATCCGGCCCTTGACCTTCCAGCCATAGCGCGTGTCGTCGACGTCGCGGATGTCCGTCACCTGCGCATATCGATAGCCATAGCGGCGGGCGTCCTGGCGCGCTGCGTTGACGCAGCGTTCGACGGCTGCACGCGGATTGCCGCGGCGGCTCCGGCGGTCTCCGCGATAATAGCGGTCGTCATAGCGGTATCCCCGGTCGCGGCTCGCGGCGCTGGCCACGGCGGCGATCCCGCCGATGATCACGGCGCCAGCGATAACGTCGCCGACGGAGATGCCGTCGCGGTCGCGGTCACGATACTCGGCTTGCGCGGGCGTTGAAGTGGCCAGCGCCATTGCGCCGACGGTTGCCGCTGCGATCCCACCCTTCGCGAAACCTGTGATATTCTTGGTCATGTGAGGCTCTCCTCGTCTGCACCGCGGCGGGACTGCCTCGGTTGACTATGGTTATAGGAGAGCGCCACTGAGGCGAGGCTGAATTCGGGCTACAGTTTTTGTTCAGCTAATCTACTAGTTATATTAACACCAATTATCGCAGCGTTTCAAGTACATCGCGGGTAAACGCGACGATATCGAAACGTGAGCCGGCCGGATCTTCGCCCCTGCGGACGATGACCGTCTTCATGCTTGGGACGATCACCACATACTGCCCGCGATTGCCCATTGCGGCGATGGTGTCGGCAGGAATGCCCTCATGATCGTTGAACAGCCAGAAGCCTGCACCATAGCCGAACCCGTTGTCTGGCTGCGGGCCGGAGGGGGCGGAAACATATTCGAGCCAGCCCTCGGGCAAGACCCGTGCGCCACGCCACTCGCCATCGTTGAGATAGAGCTGGCCGAACCGCGCGAGATCGGCACTGCTGGTCCAGACCTGGCTCGACAGGATATAGTCGCCCTGCCAGTCCGTTTCCGCTTTCGTGGAATGCATGCCTAGCCGCTCGAACAGCGCAATCGGCGGGTTCTTCGCCAAATAGCCGTCGATCGCCTTTACCGCAGCCAGCGTGTCGTTGTTGGCGTAACGATAGACCGTGCCCGGGGGGTTGAGCAGCGGCCAGTCCAGCGCGCTTTCGGAGACGGTGGTCCCGCCCATGTATAGCGGGTCGGTGCGATTGCCCGGCGTGTCCGAATAGCGGCCTGAAGCCATACGCAGCGCGTGATCGATGGTGATGGTGCGGCGCGGATCCATCTCTTCGAGGCCCAGCCCCGCAGATTGCGAGACGTCTGCCGCACCGCTCTGCACTGCTGCACCTACCAGCGTGGCGGCGAGGCTCTTGGCGACCGACCAGGTCCGCTGCGTGCTATTGGCATCGAAACCGGGGGCGAAGGCCTCGCCCTTGGTCACGTCGCTCTGGCGGATGAGCACGGCCGTCGTGCGGGTACCCTCGCCATAGGTCTCGCCGAGCGCCTGCTGCGCCATCTGTCGGACGCGCGGGGCAAGCCTCTCGGTTAGCGGGTAGACGGTGGGGTCGCCGACCCGGTCGATCCGCATGCCCCGGACCACTTCCTTCGTCGGTAGCGCCGCCCCGATCGGTAGCAGGGCGCAACCCGTATCGCCGCGATACTCGGCCACGCGCGGCGGCATGTCCTCCGCCCAATCGGTCGCGACATAGTCGATCATGCCGTCGGTGCCGCGTTCGATCCTATGCTCGAGGTCGTGCACCATCGGCTCGAGCGCGCCGTAGATGCCTGTCAGTTCGTATTCCTCGACCGAGCGCTCGGTGCGGCGCAGGCCGGTGGGGTCGGAAGCCATGGCTCCGCACAGGAAGAGCGACTTGTAACCGGCAGCCAGCGCCCGGTCGTAACGCGCCTGCAAGTCTTCCTGGTTGACGGATTGCGCGGCTAGCGGGGCGGATGCGAGCAGCGCTGCGGCTGCGAGGGCGTATCTGATCATGCCCGCCTTGTGGCACGGGTTCCCGTCCGCGCAAAACAAAAGGGCCGGAAGATCGCTCTTCCGGCCCCGCTTGTTCGTTTGAAGTGCGCTTAGGCGTCTTCGAATTCGTCTTCGTCGGTCATCACAGGGCCGCTGTCCTGACCCTTGGCGTCGACATCGCGATCGACCAGTTCGATGATCGCCATCTGCGCTGCGTCGCTGCCCCGATAGCCGGCCTTGATGACGCGGGTGTAACCACCCTCGCGGTCGCCGTAACGCTCGGCCAGGACGTCGAACAGCTTCTTCAGCTGGGTTTCGTCCTGCAAGCGACTCATGGCGAGCCGACGGTTCGACAGGCCGCCACGCTTCGCCAGCGTGATCAGCTTCTCGATGTACGGGCGCATTTCCTTCGCCTTGGGCAGCGTGGTCATGATCTGCTCGTGCTTGATCAGCGCGGCAGCCATGTTGCGGAACATCGCATTGCGGTGGCCGGTCTTGCGCTGCAGCTTGCGGCCGGAAATCTTGTGACGCATCGTATTCTTCCTTCGTTCGTAAGGGGCCCGTTCTAGGTAGCCCAATGCTGGTCGGGAAAGGGCCGACCGTCCCTGTTCTTGTCCGACCTGACGGTCGGAGCGCGGTTCCGGCCCACTCCCCCGGCCACCCACGGCACGGTATTCTATGGGTGGGGGAGTGGGCTGGTGCCGCAAGGATCGGACGGATGTCCGACCCGCACCCTCAGAATTTAACCCAACAGCTCTTGTTCGAGCTTCTTGGCCATTTCCTCGATGTTCTCTGGCGGCCAGCCGGGGATGTCCATGCCGAGGCGCAGGCCCATCGAGCTCAGGACTTCCTTGATCTCGTTGAGGCTCTTGCGGCCGAAGTTCGGCGTGCGGAGCATCTCGGCCTCGGTCTTCTGGACCAGGTCGCCGATGTAAATGATGTTGTCGTTCTTCAGGCAGTTGGCCGAACGGACCGACAGTTCCAGCTCGTCGACCTTCTTGAGGAGGTAGCGGTTGAGCTGGTTGGTGTCGCTTTCCTGTGGCTCTGCGGCCTGACCGATCATGGCCGAGCTGGGCTGCGGGATGCCGTCTTCGAAGTGGACGAACAGCGTCAGCTGGTCCTGGAGGATGCGCGCGGCATAGGCCACAGCGTCTTCCGGAGTGACGGTGCCGTCGGTCTCGATATTGAGCGAGAGCTTGTCGTAGTCGAGCTCCTGCCCGACGCGGGCGTTCTCGACCTTGTAGCTCACCTGGCGGACCGGCGAATACAGGCTGTCGACCGGGATGAGGCCGATCGGCGCATCGACCGGGCGGTTCATCACGGCTGGTTTGTAGCCCTTGCCGGTGTCGGCAGTCAGTTCCATGTTCAGCGTCGCGCCTTCGTCGAGGTGACAGAGCACGAGATCCTTGTTCATGATCTCGATGTCGCCCGACACGGCGATGTCGCCGGCCTTCACTTCGGCAGGGCCGGTGGCGGAAAGCTGCAGGCGCTTCATGCCCTCGCCTTCCATCTTCAGCGCGATCTGCTTCACGTTGAGGACGATGTCGGTCACGTCTTCGCGAACGCCGGCGAGCGAAGAGAATTCGTGCAGCACGCCTTCGATCTTGATCGAAGTGATCGCGGCACCCTGGAGCGAGCTCAGGAGCACGCGGCGCAGGGCATTGCCGAGCGTCAGGCCGAAGCCCCGCTCGAGCGGTTCGGCGACGAAGGTAGCCTTGCGGGCCTTGTCACCGGAATCCTTGATATCAAGGGTATTGGGTTTCTTGAGTTCCTGCCAGTTCTTGATGTTGACGGACATGAAAATCCCCTGGTTCGGATGCGGGCGGGACCGGAGCCCTATGGCGAGAGCGTCCGGTCCGTGAAATGTGTCGGTGGCTCAGCGGGTCCGAGCCACCAGGCAGGTACGGATCAGACGCGGCGACGCTTGGAAGGACGGACCCCGTTGTGCGGGATCGGCGTCACGTCGCGGATCGAGGTGATAGTGAAGCCGACTGCGGCGAGACCGCGCAGCGCGCTTTCGCGGCCCGAGCCCGGGCCTTTCACTTCGACCTCGAGGGTGCGCACGCCGTGTTCGGCGGCCTTGCGGCCCGCGTCGTCGGCGGCGACCTGCGCGGCATAGGGAGTCGACTTGCGGCTGCCCTTGAAGCCCATCATGCCGGCGCTGGACCAACTGATCGTATTGCCCTGCGCGTCGGTGATGGTGATCATCGTGTTGTTGAAGCTGGCGTTGATGTGCGCAACGCCGCTCGAAATGTTCTTTTTGTCGCGGCGCCTTACGCGGCCGGGTTCGCGTGCCATGATGTGTATTCCTCTATTCTATCAAGAAGGGAAAAGCGTCGGTCCTTTGGACCGGCTTACTTCTTCTTGCCGGCGATCGGCTTGGCCTTGCCCTTGCGGGTGCGGGCGTTGGTGTGAGTGCGCTGGCCGCGAACAGGCAGGCCGGCACGGTGACGAAGGCCGCGGTAGGAACGCAGGTCCATCAGGCGCTTGATGTTCATCGCGGTGTCGCGACGAAGATCGCCTTCGACCATGTGATCTTCATCGATCGTCTCGCGAATGCGCAGGACTTCCTCGTCGGTCAGGTCCTGCACGCGGGTCTTGTGATCGATGCCGAGCTTGTCGGCGATCTTGACAGCCGTGGTGCGGCCGATACCGTGAATATAGGTGAGCGCAATGATCACGCGCTTGTTGGTGGGGATATTTATCCCGGCAATACGAGCCACTTACTTCTCCATGCTCCACAGGGGACTGCCGGATCGGGCCGACACCCCTATCTCATCGCTCAAATCCACCGAGCAGGACGCGGTATGCTAACGCAAAAAGCCCGGATGGCGTGCAATAGGCTGCCGCCTGCCGGACTCACCGCAACTGTCGAATGAAAGCCGCGCTTAGGGGGATTCGACCGCGAGGTCAACAGCCATGGGCGCGCAAACCAGCGAGACCGCCGATATGGGCGATCCGCGCGTTCGATCAAGGTTTGCATACACAACCGCTCGTGGATCGTCAAAAACGGCTAGACGACGCCGAATGCGAGCATCGCCTCGGCGACCTTCTCCAACCCGGCGATATTCGCGCCTTTCACGTAATTCACATGAAGTTCGATCCGCCCTTCCCGCCGTCCAGTGGCAGGCCGGTGAGCGAATTCTTGAAAGTCTGCTCGAAGGCGAGGAACTTGAGCACGCTCTCGTTCACGCTTTCGTGAAACCGCAGCCTGCCCTTGTAAGGCCCGATCGCATTGTTGTTCTGCACGCGCCAACCACGCTCGACACGGATATTGTGGTCGTCGTCTTCCCAGCAGACGCGGAAGCTGACGATGCGGTCAGGTTCGGCAATGCGGCGCAGGATTTGCGCTTCCTGATACTCGGGGCGATCGGCGACGAATTCGAAGACGTCCTGCGCCACTTCGCTCACGGCCTGGATGAATTCGGTCTGGCTTTCGTTGCGCTTCTCGAGACCTTCGATGAACGAATCGAGATCGACGGCCTGGTGGTTCTTCGATGCCCTGTGGTCCTGCTTCGTTGCTCACCCGAACGCGGGCGATTCGCTAATAACGGAGGCAGGCGGCCAGAGGGCCGGACTTATTCGCTATCCGGCGTTTCGCTGGGCGCGGCTTCGGCAGGCGCGGCTTCAGCGCCGTTCAGCGTGCCGAGATGGTCGCGCAGGCCAGCGAGCTGTTGGCTCATAACGCCGTCCACCGCCTGCGATATCTGCGGGATCTCGTAACGCATCGGACCACCGACGTTATATTCCCACAGCACGCGCGTGCCGCCGTCGATTTCCTTGAGCGTGATGGTGAGGATGCCGGTGGCAGGCTCTCCCTGCAGCGGCCCCAATCCTCCGCGCATGCGCAGAACGCGCAAGGGGTATGCTTGGACCACGGTGGCATGCTGCACGCTGCCATCGAGCGAGAAGCCGTCGTCGCGATCCTCCCCGGGCACGCGCTCGCAAAAGCATCCGCTGGCCTGCGGTTCCAGCGTCAGATTGGCCGCATCGGCAGACCAGGTGTGCTCGTCGTTCCACCATTGGCCGGGTCGGGTCAGAGCAAGCCAGGTTTCCATGGGACTTGCGGCGACACTGGCCGTGTCGCGCGTGACGAACCCGTCCTCGCTGGTTTCGACGACCTCGGCCGAAAGGGGCGCACTGATTGCCAGGGCCGCTATTGCAAGACTGAATCGGATCATTGCCGTCTCCCTCCGCGCCATGCTTATGAAAAGCGCAGCGGAATGGAAAGAGCGGATCGGATCAGGGAGTCAGGATTGCGTCGAGCGCATGGGTGACTTCGCCGATCGAAGCCATCCCGTCGACGCGGCTGACGATGCCGCGGGCTTCGTAGCCCGGCAGGATCGGCGCGGTTTCCTTGCGATAGATGCCCATGCGGTTGCGCACGGTTTCTTCGTTATCGTCAGGACGCCGCTTGAATTCGGTCGAACCGCACTTGTCGCATTTGCCCGGCGTTTCGGGTTGCTTGAAGCTGTCGTGATAGCCCTCGCCGCATTCGGCGCAGGTGAAGCGGCCGGTAATGCGCTTGACCAGTTCGTCTTCGTTTACCTCGAGCTCGATCACATGGTCGAGCTTGCGACCATGCTTGGCAAGGATATCGTCGAGCATATGCGCCTGCGCCTCGGTGCGCGGATAGCCGTCGAAGATGGCGCCGGTTTCCGGGCCCATGGCGGTGAGTTCGGCGTCGATCAGCTCGCTGACGATCTCGTCGGACACCAGATCGCCGCGGTCCATGATCTCCTTGGCCTTGATGCCGACGGGCGTGCCCGCCTTTACCGCACCGCGCAGCATGTCGCCGGTCGAAAGCTGGCGCATGCCGTGATGCTCTTCGAGCCGGTGGGCCTGGGTGCCCTTGCCTGCCCCAGGAGGGCCGAGAAGAATGATGTCCATGGTTCGAAAGTTCCCTGTCGCCCGGATCCTGACTTACCGCAGGCGGCCCTTCAGCTTGGCCTTCTTGATGAGGTCGCCATACTGGTGCGCCAGCAGGTGCGACTGGATCTGGCTGATCGTGTCCACCGTGACGTTTACGACGATGAGCAGACTGGTGCCGCCGAGGAACAGCGGCACACCCGTCTGCGCGATCATGTATTCCGGCACGACGCAGACGACCGTCAGGTAGATCGCGCCGATCGCCGTGATGCGGGTGAGGACGTAATCGAGGTATTCCTCGGTTCGCTTGCCCGGACGGATACCGGGAATGAAGCCGCCGTTCTTCTTCAGGTTCTCCGACGTTTCTTCCGGATTGAAAACGATCGCGGTGTAGAAGAAGCAGAAGAAGATGATGCCGAGGCCATACAGCGTCATATAGAGCGGCTGACCGTGCTGGAGGTATTGCAGGACGCTTTGCAGCGCGCCGCCGGCGGCGGAATCCGTGTCGACCGAATTGCCGGCGAACTGCGTGATCGTGAGCGGCAGCAGCAACAGCGAGCTGGCGAAGATCGGCGGGATCACACCGGCAGTGTTGAGCTTTAGCGGCAGGTGCGAACGATCGGCCTGCATCATACCGCGCTGCGTCGCGCGCTTGGGATACTGGATCAGCAGGCGGCGCTGGGCGCGCTCGAAGAAACAAATACCGAGGATGAGGACGATCACCATCAAGATGAAGCCGACCACGATCCCGGTCGAGATCGAACCTTCCGAATAGCCCGAACCCATGTTCGAAACGAACGTCGGGAACTGTGCGACGATGCCCGCCATGATGATCAGCGAGACGCCGTTACCGATACCGCGACTGGTGATCTGCTCGCCCAGCCACAGCAGGAACATGGTCCCGCCGACGAGGCTGATGACCGCACCGATGCGGAAGATGTATCCCGGATCGACGACCGCGGCGATGCCGTTCGACGCGCCGAAACTCTCGAGACCCGCGGCAAGGAACCAGCCCTGGATCGTGCACAGGAAGACCGTGCCGTACCGCGTGTACTGGTTCAGCTTCTGACGACCGACCGTGCCTTCTTTCTTGAGCGCGGCAAGCGTAGGGTGAAGCGCGGCTGCCAGCTGCACCACGATCGAGGCGGTGATGTACGGCATCACGCCGAGCGCGATAAGGCTCATGCGCTCCAGACTGCCGCCGGTGAACATGTTGAACATGTCGAGGATGCCGCCCTGGGCGACATCGGCCAGCTGGTTCAGCGCACGGGCATTGATGCCCGGGAGCGGAACGAAGCTGAGGAAACGGAAAACGATCAGCGCACCGATGGTGAACCAGATGCGGTTCTTCAGCTCGGTGGCTTTCGAGAAATTGGCGAGGCTGAGATTGCTCGCGAGATTATCGGCGCGTGATGCCATTGGTCGATTTCGATCCTAGCTTGTCACCGGCCCGTCCCGGCGCTGACGGGACAGATAGGGAGCGGGGGCGGGATTGTCGAACCCCGCTCCCGATTTATCCGATCACTTGGCGTTCTTGGACTTGTTGGCTTCGGTGCGCGCAGCCTTTTTCTCGGCTTCGGGCTGGGCCTTGGCAATCACTTCGACCGAACCGCCTGCCTTCTCGACCGCTTCGATCGCGCCTTTCGAGGCACCGGCGACGACGAACTTGGCCTTGGCCGTCAGTTCGCCCTTGCCGAGCAGGCGGACACCGTCCTTGCCGCCGCGTGCAAGGCCGGCGGCCTTGAGCGCTGCGTGGTCGATTTCTTTCTTCGCATCGAGCTTCTTCGCATCGATGAACTTCTGGACCATGCCCAGGTTCACTTCGGCATAATCCTTGCCGAACGGATTGTTGAAGCCCCGCTTCGGCAGGCGCATGTGGAGCGGCATCTGGCCGCCTTCGAAGCCCTTGATGGCGACACCCGAACGGCTCTTCTGGCCCTTCTGGCCACGGCCGCCGGTCTTGCCCTTGCCCGAGCCGATGCCGCGGCCGACACGGATACGGTCCTTGCGTGCGCCGGGATTGTCGCGGATTTCGTTCAGTTTGATAGACATGTGTGCACTCGCTTTCGCTTTCCAGGCCCCATACCGGGGTTCGCGCTGATAAAAATGGAAGCGGCCCGCTATCGCAGCAGGCCGCCCCCGTCAAATTGTATCGCCGGAAGGATTACTCGACGATTTCGACCAGATGCGGGATCTTGGCGATCGCGCCGCGCACCTCGGGGGTGTCCTGGCGGGTGACCGTCTTGTGCATCTTGTTCAACCCGAGACCGATCAGGATCTTGCGCTGTACTTCCGGCCGACGCAGGGGCGAACCGACCTGCTTCAGCGTGATGGTGTTGTTTTTCGCCATCGATCTTACTCCGCAATAGCGGCGGCGTCGGCTTCAGCCTCGGCCTCCGATGCACCACCCCGGCCGAGAAGGTCAGCGACCTTCTTGCCGCGACGCTGCGCAACCGACTTCGGCGAAGTCTGGTCCTGCAGCGCGTCGAAGGTGGCGCGGATCATGTTGTAGGGGTTCGACGTGCCGACCGACTTGGTCACCACGTCGGCCACGCCGAGGCTCTCGAACACGGCACGCATCGGACCACCGGCGATGATGCCGGTACCCGGAGGCGCGGTGCGGACGGTCACCTTGCCGGCACCGAAGCGGCCCTTGCCGTCATGGTGCAGCGTGCGGCCTTCCTTTAGTGCGACGCGGATCATGTGCTTGCGCGCAGCGGCAGTCGCCTTGCTGATCGCCTCGGGCACTTCGCGTGCCTTGCCCTTGCCGAAGCCGACGCGGCCCTGGCCGTCGCCGACGACCACGAGAGCTGCGAAGCCGAAGCGCTTACCGCCCTTGACCGTCTTCGAGACGCGGTTGATGTGAACCAGCTTCTCGATAATGCCGTCGTCTTCTTCCTCGCGGCGTCCGCCACGACGATTGTCGCGCCCACCGCGCCCACGGCCACGATCATTGCCGCCACGATTGTCGCGACCGCCACGGCCTTGACGCTCGCGCGGCTGACCTTCGGCACCCTGAGCGGGGCTCTGGTTGGCAGCAGCTTCCGACGGGGTGTCAGCGACAGCCGGTTCCTCGTTGGTCACGGCGTTCTGCGTTTCCGCTTCCACGACGCCGGCATCGGCCTTGGCCTTCGCGACTTCGGGCGTTTCGGGAACGCCGGGCGCCTGTTCGGGCGTCGCTTCGGTTTCGGGAGTCTTGTTTTCGTCAGCCATCATCAGAACTCCAGCCCGCCTTCGCGGGCGGCGTCGGCCAGCGCCTTGACGCGGCCGTGGAAAAGGAACCCGCCGCGATCGAACACGACGTTGGTGACACCGGCCTTCTTCGCAGCGGCGGCGATGTCGCTACCGACCTGCTTGGCGGCATCGACATTCGCACCCGAGCCCTTTACGCCGAGCGTCGAGGCAGCAGCAAGCGTCTTGCCCGCAGCATCGTCGATCACCTGCGCGTAGATGTGCTTGCCGGTGCGGTGGACCGAAAGGCGCGGCTTGCCACCCGACACGCTGCGGAGCGCAGTGCGCACGCGGCGGCGGCGGCGTTCAAAGAGAGAGAGCTTTGCCATCTTACTTCTTCTTCCCTTCCTTGCGGAAGATGTACTCGCCGCGATACTTGATGCCCTTGCCCTTGTAGGGTTCGGGCTTGCGCCAGCGGCGGATTTCGGCGGCAAACTGGCCTACGGCCTGCTTGTCGATGCCGGAAATCTCAACGGTGGTCTGGTCCGGAGTCTTCACCTCGAGACCTTCGGGAACGTCGAGATCGACGTCGTGCGAATAGCCGAGCTGAAGCTTGAGCTTCTTGCCCTGCGCCTGTGCACGATAGCCGACGCCGGTGATCTCGAGGACCTTGGAAAAGCCTTCGGTGACACCTTCCACCAGGTTGGAAACCAGCGTGCGCTGCATGCCCCAGTGATTGCGGGCATCGCGCGTGTCGTTGGCCGGCTTCACCGAGATCTCGCCGTCTTCCAGCTTGTACTCGATCAGGTCGGACATGCCTATCGAAAGGGTGCCCTTGGGCCCCTTCACACTCAGCGTGTCGCCTTCGATATTGGCAGTGACCCCGCTCGGGATCGCTACCGGCTTCTTGCCGATGCGGCTCATCAGAACACCTCCGCCAGCACTTCGCCGCCGACGTTGTCGGCACGGGCTTCCGTATCGGAAAGCACGCCCTTCGGCGTCGAGACGATGGTGATGCCGAGGCCGTTGCGCACAACCGGAAGTTCCTTGGAACCCGAATAGACGCGGCGGCCTGGCTTGGAGACGCGAGCGACATGCTTGATCGCAGGTTCGCCCTCGAAATATTTCAGTTCGATCCGCAGTTGCGGGTGCTTGCCCGAAGCGTCGTCGCTGTAGCCACGGATGTAGCCTTCGCGCTGGAGCACTTCGAGGACGTTCGCACGCAGCTTGCTGGCGGGCGAAAGGACACTGTCCTTCTTCGCGCGCTGGCCGTTGCGGATGCGGGTGAGCATGTCACCCAGGGGATCGGTCATAGCCATCTGTCTTTACCTCACCAGCTCGACTTGGTCAGGCCCGGAATCAGGCCCTTGTTGCCGAGGTCACGCAGTTCGATGCGGTTGAGGCCGAACTTGCGGTAGTAGCCGCGCGGGCGGCCGGTGGTGGAGCAGCGGTTGCGCACCCGGGTCGGGTTCGCATTGCGCGGGATCTCCGCCATCTTGAGCCGGGCCATCAGGCGCTCGGTCTCGTCGAGGCTTTCATCGTCCGCGATAGCCTTCAGCTTCGCGTACTTGTCCGCATACTGCTTGACGAGCTTCTTGCGACGCTCGTTCTTGTTGATCGAACTCAGTTTCGCCATTGGACTTAAGTTCCTCTATTAGCGGCTCACGCCGCCTCCTTCTCTTCCGACTTTTCAGCCGGGAACGGGAAACCGAACAACTTCAGAAGCTCGCGAGCTTCGTCGTCGGTCTTCGCCGTCGTGGTTACGATGATGTCCATACCCCGGACCTTCTCGATCTTGTCGTAGGAGATTTCGGGGAAGACGATCTGTTCCTTCAGGCCCATGGCGTAGTTGCCACGGCCGTCGAACGACTTCGGGTTGAGGCCACGGAAGTCGCGGATGCGGGGCATTGCGACAGTGACCAGGCGGTCGAGGAATTCGTACATGCGATCGCGGCGCAGGGTAACCTTCGCACCGATCGGCATGCCTTCACGCAGCTTGAACTGCGCGATCGACTTCTTCGCCTTGGTGATGACCGGCTTCTGGCCGGCAATCAGAGCCATTTCTTCAGCAGCGGTCTGGACCTTCTTCTTGTCCTGACTCGCTTCGCCCACACCCATGTTGAGCGTGATTTTCTCGAGCTTCGGAACTTCAAGACGGTTCTTGTAACCGAACTTCTCGGTCATCGCCTTGACGATCTGGTCTTCGAACTTCTGCTTCATGCGGGGGGTGTAATCAGCCATCGATGGTCTCCCCACTCTTCACGGCAATACGCACCTTCTTGCCGTCCTTTTCTTCGAAACGGACGCGGGTGGGCTTGCCATCCTTCGGGTCGGCAACAGCAACCTTGCTGATCGGCATCGGCGCTTCGAAGCGATCGATTCCGCCCTGCGGATTCTGCTGGGTCGGCTTGCGGTGACGCGCTGCGACGTTGACGCCCTCGACGACGATCTTGCCTTCCTTCGGCATGACCTTCGCGACGGTGCCGGTCTTGCCCTTGTCCTTGCCGGACAGGACGACGACGCTGTCACCCTTCTTGATCTTTGCGGAAGCCATTACAGCACCTCCGGAGCGAGCGAGATGATCTTCATGAAGCCGCGGCCGCGCAGTTCGCGGACCACCGGGCCGAAGATACGGGTGCCGATGGGCTCTTCGCTCTTGTTCACGAGCACTGCGGCATTGCTATCGAAGCGGATCACGCTGCCATCGGGGCGGCGGACGTCCTTCTTCGTGCGCACTATGACGGCGCGATGAACATCGCCCTTCTTCACCTTGGTGCGCGGCTGGGCTTCCTTCACGGAAACCACAATCACGTCGCCCACGGACGCAGTGCGGCGCTTCGAGCCGCCCAGTACCTTGATGCACTGGACGCGCTTGGCGCCGCTGTTGTCCGCGACGTCGAGATTGGATTGCATCTGGATCATCGATCCGTTTCCTTCTCACTGGCTTGCCGGGACAGCTGCCCGGCAGTTCCTAATACGCCTGTCCCCGCGGAGGCGGGGATTAGTTGCTGGCGGCTTCGACTTCGAGGTCGGCCTCGACAGCCTGGGTTCCACCGGCCGTCACGCGGTCCTTGACCATCCAGGTCTTGGTCTTCGAGATCGGCTTGGTTTCTTCGATGCGCACGACGTCGCCGAGTGCATACTCGTTCTTCTCGTCGTGGGCGTGGTACTTCTTCGAGCGACGGATGATCTTCCCGTAGAGTGGGTGCTTCACCTTGCGCTCGACGAGCACGGTTACGGTCTTGTCGGTCTTGTCGGAGGTGACGGTCCCGATCAGAATACGCTTGGGCATGGTCTACTCCTTACGCCGCAGAGTTCTTTTGGGCTTCAGCCGAGCGCGTACGCTCGTTCTGCAGCGTCTTGATCTTGGCGATCGTGCGACGGACTTCGCGGATGCGCGCCGGGGCTTCGAGCTGGTTGGTCGCAGCCTGGAAACGCAGGTTGAACTGCTCGCGCTTCAGGTTTGTCAGCTCTTCGGACAGCTGGTCGTCCGACTTCTGGCGCAGGTCTTCGGTCTTCTGGGCCATCATTCGCCTCCCAGGTGAGATTCATCGCCCAGACGGGCAACGACCTTGGTCTTGATCGGCAGCTTCATCGCCGCACGGCTGAACGCTTCGGCGGCCAGCGGGCCGGCGACGCCGTCCAGTTCGAACAGGATGCGGCCCGGCTTCACGCGGGCGGCCCAGTATTCGACCGAACCCTTGCCCTTACCCTGACGGACTTCGGCAGGCTTCTTCGACACCGGCACGTCCGGGAAGACGCGGATCCAGAGACGGCCCTGGCGCTTGATGTGGCGCGTGATCGCACGGCGAGCCGCTTCGATCTGGCGAGCGGTGATCCGCTCGGGCTCCAGCGCCTTCAGGCCGTAAGACCCGAAATTCAGCGTAGTGCCGCCCTTGGCATTGCCATGGATCTTGCCCTTGAACGCCTTGCGGTACTTGGTTTTCTTCGGTTGCAGCATGGTTCTTTCCTAATCCTGCAATCAGCGCGCCGGACGGACACCAGAGGTCTGGGCTTCCATCATGAGGCGGTCCTGAGCGGTCGGGTCGTGCGCCAGAATCTCGCCCTTGAAGATCCAGCACTTGATGCCGATGATCCCGTAGGCGGTGAGCGCTTCGGCTTCCGCATAGTCGACGTTGGCGCGCAGCGTGTGCAGCGGAACGCGGCCTTCGCGATACCATTCCACGCGGGCGATTTCAGCACCGCCGAGACGGCCGCCGCAGACGATCTTGATGCCTTCCGCGCCGAGGCGGAGGGCCGACTGCACGGCGCGCTTCATGGCGCGGCGGAAGGCGACGCGGCGGATCAGCTGGTCGGCGATGCCCTGGGCGACGAGCTTGGCGTCGATTTCCGGCTTGCGGATTTCGACGATGTTCAGCTTCACTTCGCTTTCGGTCATCTGCGACAGCTTGGTGCGCAGCTTCTCGATATCCGCGCCCTTCTTGCCGATGATCACACCAGGGCGGGCAGCGTAGATCGAGATGCGGCACAGCTTGGCCGGACGCTCGATGACCACCTTCGAGATCGCGGCCTGGGCAGCATTCTCGAGGATGAACTTGCGGATTTCGATGTCTTCGCTGAGCAGCTTGGCATAGTCGCGCCCTTCGGCGTACCAGCGGCTGTCCCAGGTGCGGTTGATCTGCAGGCGCAGACCGATCGGATTGCTCTTCTGGCCCATCTTACGCCTCTTCCTGCTCGCGGACGACGATGCGCAGGCGGCTGAACGGCTTCAGGATGCGCGTCGACTTGCCACGACCGCGCGTATGGAAGCGCTTCATGGTGATCGACTTGCCCACCGAAGCCTCGGCAACGACCAGTGCGTCGACATCGAGGTTGTGGTTGTTTTCCGCATTGGCGATCGCCGAAGCGAGCACCTTCGTGGCATCCTTCGCCATGGCCTTCTTGGAGAA
This sequence comes from Erythrobacter sp., assembly GCA_029937545.1. Lineage (GTDB taxonomy): Bacteria > Pseudomonadota > Alphaproteobacteria > Sphingomonadales > Sphingomonadaceae > Qipengyuania. Next base: position 223,750 of record JAPYPR010000004.1, read on the forward strand.
GGCGAGGATGTTGAGGGCCTCTTCGGCCTTCTTGCCGCGGATCAGTTCGGCAACGAGGTTGAGTTTCTGGGCCGAACCACGGATCGTGGTACCCACAGCCAGGGCCTCGTTATCGGCGACGCGGCGCGAAGCTTTCTGCTTGCTCATCAGCGCTTACCCTTCTTGTCGGCGGCGTGACCCGGAAAGGTCCGGGTCGGCGCGAATTCGCCGAGCTTGTGGCCGACCATCTCTTCCGAGACGGAGACCGGGATGAACTTGTGACCGTTGTAGACGTTGAACGTCAGGCCGACGAAGTCGGGCAGGATGGTGGAGCGACGCGACCAGGTCTTGATCGGCTTCGCATTGCTTACATCCTGAGCTTCCTGAGCCTTCTTCAGAAGGCTGAGTTCGACGAACGGACCTTTCCAGACGGAACGTGCCATGTCCGATTACCTCTTCTTCTTCGCGTGCCGCGAACGGATGATCATCTTGTCCGTCTGCTTGTTCTTGCGGGTACGGGCGCCCTTGGTCGGCTTGCCCCACGGAGTGACCGGGTGACGGCCACCGCTGGTGCGACCTTCACCACCGCCGTGCGGGTGGTCGACCGGGTTCTTGGCGACACCGCGCGTCAGCGGCTTGATGCCCATCCAGCGACGACGACCGGCCTTGCCCAGGTTCTGGTTCTGGTTGTCCGGGTTCGACACGGCACCGACGGTGCCCATGCAGTCGGCGCGCAGGTAACGCTGCTCGCCGCTGTTGAGACGCACGATGACCATGCCGCGGTCGCGACCGACCAACTGGACGTAGGAGCCTGCAGCGCGGGCGATCTGGCCGCCCTTGCCCGGCTTCATTTCCACATTGTGGCAGATCGTGCCGACCGGCATCTGGCCGAGCAGCATGGCATTGCCGGGCTTGGTGTCGGCCTTCTCGGCCGCGATCACCTTGTCGCCGACAGCCAGGCGCTGCGGAGCGAGGATGTAGGCCAGCTCGCCATCGTCATACTTGACGAGAGCGATGAATGCCGTGCGGTTCGGGTCGTATTCGAGCCGCTCGACGGTGCCTTCCACGTCCCACTTGCGACGCTTGAAGTCGACGTAGCGGTACTTCTGCTTGTGGCCGCCGGCCATGCCGCGCGAAGTGACGTGGCCCTTGTTGTTGCGGCCACCGGTCTTGCGCTTGCCTTCGACGAGCGACTTGACCGGCTTGCCCTTGTAGAGGCCCGACTTGTCGACGAGGATCAGGCCGCGACGGCCCGGGCTCGTGGGTTTGTAGTTCTTGAGTGCCATTGTTCCCTAGCCCCTCAGATACCGCTGGTGACGTCGATGGAATCGCCGTCCTTCAGGGTGACCACGGCCTTCTTCAGGTCGTTGCGCTTGTAAGGCTTGCCCTTCCAGCGCTTGGTCTTACCCTTCACGTTGATCGTGTTGACGCCGGTGACGCTGACATCGAAGATCGCCTCGACGGCTTCCTTGATCTGCGGCTTGGTGGCATCGTTCGCTACCTTGAAGACGACGGCATTGTGCTCGGAAGCCAGCGTCGACTTTTCGGTGATGTGCGGTGCAAGCACGACGTCGTAGTGACGTGCGGCTACTTCCTGCTTCTTAGCCATTGAAACGGCCCTCCAGCTTCTCGACCGCGTCCTTGGTGAGGACGAGCGTGTCGTGCTTCAGGATGTCGTAAACGTTCGCGCCCATGGCCGGCAGGACATTGACGCCCGGCAGGTTGCCGGCGGCCTTCTTGAAGCCGTCGTTCACGCTTTCGCCGTCGATGACGAGGACCTTTCCGGCCCAGCCATTCTTGTCGAAGTGACCCTTGAGCGCCTTGGTCTTGGCGTCCTTGAGTTCGAGGCTGTCGACGACGATCAGGCCGTCCTTCGCCTTGCTCGACAGGGCCATCTTGAGGCCGAGCGCGCGAATCTTCTTGTTCAGCGACTGCTCGAAGTCACGCTTGCGCGCACCGTGAGCCTTGCCGCCACCGATAAAGATCGGAGCGCCGCGATCGCCGTGGCGAGCCGTGCCGCCGCCCTTCTGGCGACCCCACTTCTTGCCGGTGCGGGCAACGTCCGAACGCTCGCGCGTCGGGCGGGCGGTGCCGCGGCGGTTCTCGAGCTGCCACGTCACGACGCGATGCAGGATGTCGGCACGCGGCTCGACTCCGAACACGTCGTCGTTGAGCTCGATGTCGCCCGACGCCTTGCCGTCGATTTTCTGGACCTTCACCTTCACGGATCAGCCCTCCTTGTTCTCGCCGGCGTCCTTGTCGACGCTCGGCGTGGTGCTGTTGTCATCGGCTGCGCCGGTTTCGGCATCCGCACCAGCATCCTGCTGTTGCATCAGCTTTTCCTGCTGCTCGGGCGAAACTTCGGTGCCGACTTCGGACTCGGCCGCGCTTTCGACCAGCCCGGGAGCGGCTTCTTCGTGCTCGAACTCTTCACGGTTGCGATACATCACACCCGGGAACGGCAGTTCGTCGTGCTTGACCTTCACCGCATCCTTGACGAGCAGCCAGCCGTTCTTCGCGCCCGGGACCGAGCCCTTGACGAAGAGCAGGCCGCGATCGGCGTCGGTGCGGACGATCTCGAGGTTCTGCTGGGTACGCTGACGGTCACCCATGTGGCCGGCCATCTTCTTGCCCTTGAACACGCGGCCCGGATCCTGGCGGTTACCCGTCGAACCGTGCGAACGGTGCGAGATCGAGACACCGTGGGTGGCGCGCAAGCCCCCGAAGCCCCAGCGCTTCATGGCGCCGGCAAAGCCCTTACCCTGGGTATGGCCGGTGATGTCGACTTTCTGGCCGGCGATAAAGTGCTCTGCCGAAATGCGGGCACCGACCGGAAGCAGACCTTCCTCGGTGTCGACGCGGAATTCGGCGACCTTCATCTTCAGCGGAACCTCGGCCTTGGCAAAGGCTTCGCGCTGCGGCTTGTTGACGTTCTTCTGCTTGGCTTCGCCCGAACCGACCTGGACCGCGAAATAGCCATCGCGATCGGCAGTACGGTGGGCAGTCACCTGGCAATCTTCCAGTGCCAAAACGGTGACCGGCACGTGCCGACCGTCCTCCTGGAAGAGGCGGGTCATCCCGACTTTCTTTGCGATAACGCCTGTGCGCATCGTAAACTCCTAACACAGAGGCACACGGGCCCATCCCGCGTGCTTGCCAGCCCGTTTAATGATGCGTCTGCCCCGTCCGGGCTGAGTGCTATCCGTGGCCGAGGCCCTGGAGAGCGAGACGGGGGACGCAGGCCCGGATGAAATCCGGCGGTATCCCGATGTCTTGCCTGATCCGAAGATCGGGCGGGGCTATCGAGCGCCCCTGAACTTCCGGTCGTTTTAACGTCCTGCCGGGGACTTAGCCGAGTTAAGCGAGCTTAATCTCGACATTGACGCCAGCCGCGAGGTCGAGCTTCATCAGCGCGTCGACGGTCTGGGCGTTGGGCTGCACGATGTCGAGCAGCCGCTTGTAGGTACGCACCTCGAACTGCTCGCGCGACTTCTTGTCGATGTGCGGGCCGCGGTTCACGGTGAACTTCTCGATGCGCGTCGGCATGGGAATGGGACCACGAATAAGGGCACCCGTACGACGTGCGGTTTCTGCGATTTCGCCAGTGGCCTGGTCGAGAACGCGATGGTCGAACGCCTTCAGGCGAATGCGGATATTCTGAGCTTCCATTACCTACACCGATGCGAAAGAGCCAAAGGGCCGCCTTCATCCGAAAATTTGGGCAACCCTCAAAAAACAAAGGCCGGCCCCGCTATGCCCGGTTTCCCGCAGCGGGCGGCCTTTCTGAACTGGGTTGGCGGAGACGAATCCCTGCCTGTGGGCGCGCATATACGGGGGAGACCCCGATCTGACAACCCCCGAAATCCGCACATTTCGTCGCACGGTTCCGAGAGGCGACGAAGCGTGCTTCAGGTTCCGCCACTCGCCCTCATAAAAAGCGAAGGACCCGCCCTCCCCGAAGAGAGGACGGGTCCTGCTGTGTCGCTTGCGACTTACTTCTGGATCGAAGCAACCACGCCCGAGCCGACGGTGCGGCCGCCTTCGCGGATAGCGAAGCGCAGACCTTCGTCCATGGCGATCGGAGCGATCAGCTTGACCGAGATGGTCACGTTGTCGCCTGGCATCACCATTTCCGTGCCCTCGGGAAGGATCACTTCGCCGGTGACGTCGGTAGTGCGGAAGTAGAACTGCGGACGGTAGTTCGCGAAAAACGGCGTGTGACGGCCGCCTTCATCCTTCGACAGGACGTAGACTTCGGCGCTGAACTCGGTGTGCGGCGTAACCGAACCGGGCTTCGCCAGAACCTGGCCACGCTCGACGTCTTCACGGCCCACGCCGCGGATCAGGGCACCGATGTTGTCGCCGGCTTCACCGCGATCGAGCAGCTTGCGGAACATTTCGACGCCGGTGACGGTCGTCTTGCTGGTGTCCTTGATGCCGACGATTTCGACTTCGTCGCCAACGTTCACGACGCCGGTTTCGACACGGCCGGTGACAACCGTACCGCGACCCGAGATCGAGAACACGTCTTCGATCGGCATCAGGAAGTCCTTGTCGACCGGACGGTCGGGAGTCGGGATGTGCTCGTCGACGGCAGCCATCAGTTCCTTGATGCTGTTCTCGCCGATTTCTTCGTCGCGACCTTCGAGAGCGGCCAGAGCCGAGCCCTTGACGATCGGGATATTGTCGCCGTCGAAGTCGTACGAGCTGAGCAGCTCACGCACTTCGAGTTCGACGAGCTCGAGGATTTCCTCGTCGTCGACCTGGTCGACCTTGTTCATGTACACGACGAGAGCCGGAACGCCGACCTGGCGCGCAAGCAGGATGTGCTCGCGGGTCTGCGGCATCGGGCCGTCGGCTGCGTTCACGACCAGGATCGCGCCGTCCATCTGGGCGGCACCGGTGATCATGTTCTTCACGTAGTCGGCGTGACCCGGGCAGTCGACGTGCGCATAGTGGCGGTTGTCGGTTTCATACTCGACGTGTGCGGTCGAGATGGTGATGCCGCGCTCACGCTCTTCGGGCGCCTTGTCGATGTTTGCGAAATCGACGGCCGAACCCATGACCTTGGTGATTGCCGCGGTCAGCGTGGTCTTGCCGTGGTCGACGTGACCGATGGTGCCGACGTTAACGTGCGGCTTATTACGCTCGAACTTTTCCTTCGCCATTTTCCAATAACCTCTAATCTGAAAGTGAATTTCTGCGGGTTGGAAACGGCGCCCGCGGAATCAGGCGCCGCCCCTAGACGGAGATGCTGCCTTAGGCAAGCTTCTCCTTGACTTCCTGAGCCACGTTCGCCGGAACTTCGTCGTAGTGGCTGAACTGCATCGAGTACTGTGCACGGCCCTGCGTGAACGAACGCAACTCGTTCACGTAACCGAACATGTTCGCGAGTGGCACGTGGGCTTCGACGGCCTGGGCGTTGCCGCGGCTGTCGGTGCCCTGGATCTGGCCACGACGCGAGTTCAGGTCGCCGATGACATCGCCGAGGTAATCCTCGGGCGTCACGACCTCGACCTTCATGATCGGCTCGAGCAGCTTGATGCCGGCCCGGTCGGCCACTTCGCGCATCGCACCGCGACCGGCGATCTCGAACGCGATCGCGCTCGAGTCGACGTCGTGGTACGCACCGTCGTACAGGTTCACGGTGAAGTCGATGATCGGGAAGCCGACGAGGTGGCCGCTTTCGGCCTGTTCGCGGAAGCCCTTCTCGATGGCCGGGATGTATTCCTTCGGAATGTTACCCCCCTTGATCTCGTCTTCGAAGACGAAGCCCTGGCCGCGCTCACCCGGGGTGACCTTGACCTTGACGCGCCCGAACTGGCCCGAACCACCCGATTGCTTCTTGTGGGTGTAGTCCACGTCCACCGGCTTGCCGAGGTATTCGCGATAAGCGACCTGCGGTGCACCGACGTTGGCCTCGACCTTGAATTCGCGCTTCATGCGATCGACGAGGATGTCGAGGTGAAGCTCGCCCATGCCCTTGATGATCGTCTGACCGCTTTCGTGGTCGGTGGTGACGCGGAAACTCGGATCCTCGGCGGCCAGGCGGTTGAGGGCGACGCCCATCTTTTCCTGGTCGGCCTTGGTCTTCGGCTCCACCGACAGCTCGATGACCGGCTCAGGGAATTCCATGCGCTCGAGAATGATCGGCTTCGACGCATCGCACAGCGTGTCGCCGGTCGTCGTTTCCTTCAGACCTGCGATCGCGACGATGTCGCCGGCGAATGCCTCGTCGATGTCCTCGCGGTTGTTCGAGTGCATCAGCAGCATGCGGCCGATCTTTTCCTTCTTCTCCTTCACCGAGTTCAGGACGCTGCCCTTCGACAGCTGGCCCGAATAGATGCGAGTGAAGGTGAGCGAGCCGACGAACGGGTCGTTCATGATCTTGAACGCCAGCGCGGCGAAAGGCGCGTCGTCCGAGGACGGACGGGTCTGCTCTTCGTCGCTGTCGGGCAGCACGCCCTTGATGGCCGGAACGTCGAGCGGGCTCGGCATGTAATCGACCACGGCGTCGAGCAAGGGCTGCACGCCCTTGTTCTTGAACGCCGAGCCGCACAGCACGGGCACGAAGTCGCGGTTCATGGTGCCCTTGCGGATCAGGCGCTTGAGCGTCGCCGCATCGGGCTCGTTGCCCTCGAGGTACTGTTCCATCACGTCGTCGTCCTGCTCGACGGCAGTCTCGACCAGCTTTTCGCGATATTCGGCAGCCTTGTCGGCCATGTCGGCAGGGATGTCGACATAGTCGAACTTCGCGCCGAGGTCTTCGGCCTGCCACACGATGCCGCGCATGTTGACGAGGTCGACCACGCCCTGAAGGTCGCTTTCCGCGCCGATCGGGAGATAGAGGACCAGCGGGTTTGCGCCGAGGCGATCGATGATCGACTGCACGCAGTAATAGAAATCGGCGCCGGTGCGGTCCAACTTATTCACGAAGCACATCCGGGGGACGCCGTATTTGTCGGCCTGGCGCCAGACGGTTTCGGACTGCGGTTCTACACCGGCAACACCGTCGAACACCGCGACTGCGCCGTCGAGGACGCGGAGCGAGCGTTCGACTTCGATGGTGAAGTCGACATGGCCGGGGGTGTCGATGATGTTGATGCGGTGCTTGGGACCTTCGCCGTCTTCGGCCGACCAGAAGGTGGTCGTCGCCGCGGACGTGATGGTGATGCCGCGCTCCTGCTCCTGCTCCATCCAGTCCATGGTCGCGGCGCCGTCGTGGACTTCGCCGATCTTGTAGGACTTGCCGGTGTAGTAGAGGATGCGTTCGGTCGTGGTGGTCTTGCCGGCATCGATGTGGGCCATGATGCCGATATTGCGGTACCGCTCCAGCGGATATTCGCGGGCCATGTGAAAATTCCTCGTAAGTCGGGGGTGAGCTAACTCGACCCCCATGTAGGGATTAGTGCGACAGTTTCGAGACCGGGAGCGCACCCCCGGCCCCAAACATGCCTCGCCTTACCAGCGCCGATTACCAGCGGTAGTGTGAGAAGGCGCGGTTCGCGTCCGCCATGCGGTGCGTGTCTTCGCGCTTCTTGACGGCGTTGCCGCGGTTGTTCGACGCATCCATCAACTCGCCCGACAGGCGTGCGGCCATGGTGGTCTCCGGACGGCCGCGCGCAGCCGTGATCAGCCAGCGGATCGCGAGGGCCTGGGCACGCTCGGGGCGCACCTCGACCGGCACCTGGTAGGTCGCGCCGCCGACACGGCGGCTGCGCACTTCGACCTGCGGCTTGATGTTGTCGAGCGCTGCATGGAACAGCTCGACCGGATTGGCCTTGGCCTTGGCTTCGACCGTGTCGAGCGCGGTATACACGATACCTTCGGCAACGGCCTTCTTACCGTCGAGCATGAGGTTGTTCATGAACTTCGACAGGACCTGATCACCGAACTTCGGATCAGGCAGGATCTCCCGCTTCTCGGGACGACGACGACGTGACATAATTCTTAACTCCTTCGGAGTGGAAAGCCATATCCGTGGCTTTCCTGCGGCACCGGCCCGCTCCCCCACCCGGCCACCCAGAGACTACCTCGTTAAGGTGTCCGGGTGGGGGAGCGAGCCGCCGCCGCGTTTGATCCTTGGGTCGGTGCCTGCCCGGCTCCTCCTCCCGACCACCCGATACCGATCGGAAAATCATCGGGTGGTTGGGAGGGGGAGACGGGCTGGTACCGAGGTCAGCACGGATGTGCTGACCGCACCCGAAAAAACAAAACCGTGCCACCGGCAACCACGCCAGTGACCCGCGCGGCGCTTACTTCGGGCGCTTAGCCCCGTACTTCGACCTACTCTGCTTGCGGTCCTTCACGCCCTGCGTGTCGAGCACGCCGCGCAGCACGTGGTAGCGCACGCCGGGAAGGTCGCGCACACGGCCGCCGCGGATCAGCACGACGCTGTGTTCCTGCAAATTGTGGCCTTCGCCCGGGATGTAGGAGATGACTTCGCGCTGGTTGGTAAGGCGGACCTTGGCAACCTTGCGCAGAGCCGAGTTCGGCTTCTTCGGGGTCGTCGTATAGACGCGGGTGCAAACGCCGCGCTTCTGCGGGTTCTGCTCCATCGCAGGGACCTTGGACTTGGCCTTCTGCGGAACGCGGCCCTTGCGGACCAGCTGGTTGATCGTCGGCATAGATTCTCTTCTCTTCACCTTCGTTTTCCGACCATGCGGAAGTGCATGGTCGGGACGCCCCTTCCAGGCGGAAAACCGGTGCCCACTTTTCCTGAAGGGGCTCGGCTCTCGTCCGGTAAGGACAGGCAACAACCAGGGGTTGCGGATGAAATGTCGGGTTCGCGCCTTGCCGTCACCCCACACTCGATCCGGGGTCCAGCCAGCCAAGACGCCGCGCGCAGCGCGACAAATTGCCTGCCAGCACGAGCCTGAAACACTCCACCCACCGACCCCACGGCCACCGGGTTACTTTGACGGCTGCCCACCGGCGAGAGGGATACCCCCGCCGCAATAGATAAAGAGCCCGAGTGCATGACGCACCAGGCCCCGGGACATGACCGGCAATGTTCAGCTCTATCTGACCGACGGTGGACGAATCCAACACCGGATGGCCGCGCACTTAGGGGGAATGGGGGGTGGGGTCAAGAGAGGGCTGACCTTGCGGCCGACGGACTCGAAAAGATAGTTCGTCAACGGGGCGTCCGAAAAAGATGCCGAGTACAGCGTTCGATATACCTCTAGAGCGTATCCACCATTATGAAGAGAACCCTCGTCACGGTGCGATAACCGATCCGACAGAGATCATTAAGAATTCGCTAGGCCGTGTTGACAAAAGGGATTCCCTAACGGCCCTACTTCTGATCCGAGACTGCTTTTTGCGGAGCAGTCATGGGTCGCGGAGATTCGTCGGATGCGGAATGGGAACTAATTGGACCGCTGCTGCCGCCTGAGCGAGGCCGGTGGGCGCCTACTGACTGTCTTTCTGCCAGGATAGACTGGCCCGACCGATCCCCTATTCGCTATCTACAGGTTCAGCGATTCCATTTGCGCTTCCGCATAGCGATCACCCGCTGCAGCGCCGCGCGGCGCGATTGCATCAAGCCGGTCCAGATCATCCTGGTCAAGCGACACGTCGATCGCGGCGGCATTCTGTTCCAAATAACGCTGATGCTTCGTGCCCGGAATAGGCACGATATCGTCGCCTTGTGCAAGCACCCATGCCAACGCCAGTTGGGCCGGCGTACAACCCTTGTCGGAAGCCATTTCAGTTACGGCGTCGACCAGTTCGCGATTGCGATCGAAATTCTCGCCCGTGAACCGGGGATTGTGGCGGCGAAAATCATCCTGGTCGAGATCGTCGATGTTCTTGAATCGCCCGGTCAGGAAACCGCGGCCAAGCGGGCTGTAAGGGACAAAGCCGATGCCAAGCTCGCGAACCGTGTCGAACAACTCGCCCTCGGGCTCCCGGCTCCATAGCGAATATTCGGTCTGCAGGGCGGCAATCGGATGAACCGCATTCGCCTTGCGAATGGTTTGCGGGGCCGCTTCCGACAGACCGAGATAGCGCACCTTGCCTTCTTCGACCAGTTTCGCCATCGCCCCGACTGTATCCTCGATCGGGGTGTCGGGATCGACGCGGTGCTGGTAGTACAGGTCGATCGTGTCGACGCCCAACCGGCGAAGGCTTGCCTCACACGAAGAGCGGACATAGTCTGGCCGTCCGTTCACACCCTCGAAACTGCCATCATCGCCGCGCATGTTTCCGAACTTCGTGGCCAGCACGACCTTGTCCCGGCGATCCGCGATAGCCTTCCCGACCAGCTTTTCATTATCGCCCACGCCGTACATGTCGGCAGTGTCGAGGAAGTTCACGCCAAGTTCGATGGCGCGGTGGATGGTCGCGATGGCGTCCCCTTCGTCGGCCTGACCGTAAAATTCTGACATGCCCATACAGCCAAGTCCCATGGCCGAAACGGTAAGTTCATTACCCAGTTTGCGTGTTTGCACCGTGTATCTCCTTCATTATTCGCGCCTTATACCGAACGTAATACGGCAGCGCATTCTGGTCGTTCCGCCGATGGGGACGGAATTGTTTCCGCGGGGCCAGTATCCCTAACTCCTTCTGGAACCACCCCCGCCCCTCATCCGTCGGTTCGGCAAGGAGAACGCCATGCCCACATCACGGGACCGAAACGACAAACCCATCCACTATGATGCCGACAAGGCGCGCGGGGCGCAGATCATTCTGACCAAGCGCCGCAACCGGGCGATCTTCATTGCCGGGCTGGTCGGTTTCGTGCTGCTTGCGCTGATATTCGGGTTGTCGAGCTAGAACGGCGGCGTGGCCGACGACACCTCCCTCTACCTGATCTGGCACGATCCCGGGGTCGAGCCTGCCGAGCCGCTCGACCTGCATGGCGATGCGCATCCGCTGGCCGAGGGCCTCTGGCTGGTGCGTTCCGACCTGACCCGCTCCAAGCTCTATCACCGGATCAAATGGCAGTTGCCCGATGACACGGCCCTCGCCTGCGCGCCGCTGGCGGACGAGGCGGACGGCTGGCCCAAGTTCAAGGGAATGGAAGCGGGCGCGCTGGCGTGGTTGAAGGGGGGCGATGCGTAGGGGCGAAAGCGTTTTCCTACTTCGCGGTTTTTTGTTTGGTCCCTCAAACGCCGGGCGCCGCACATTCGTGCGGCTTGGCTTCGGCCTAACCGGCCGGCGGGCGGTCGCCATTGCCTCGCCTGCGGCTCGGATGATTTCCCAGACAGAGAGGGACCGCTACGGTTTACACCCCCCGCCCCACTCGCGCCTGAACATCCCGGACGCTGAGTTTTTTCGCCAGTTACCTTGACACGTCATTTGTTAACAACCCAAAGTCATTACGGGTCGCATTGATATTCAAGGGGGAAATCAATGTTATGGGTTGTTGTCTTTATCGTCGTCGCGGCGGCGGTAGCCTATGCTGTTGCCAAGTCGCGCGGTGCCGGTGTGGCTGTGCAGGCCGAGTATGAGCGGATCAAGCGGACAGAACCCGACAGCCCGCTGGCCCAGTACGGACCGAACGAATTCGAAATGGCGTGGAACAGGGCGGTGACCGCGCGGAATAAAAAGAACAAGCTCGATACGATGAAGGGCCTGCCAATTTTTCTGGCGTGTGTCGCCGGTGGCCTATTTCTCGCATCTTTCCTCATGCCCGATGATGAAATGGGACCGATCCTCGGCCTGTTGCTGGGAGCAGGCATCGGGGGGTGGTATCTGAAGAAAACCGTCACCGACCGACTCCCCACGGTGCGTGAATATCTGGAACGGGAAGCCGCCGTCTGACGGATCTATCCTGCGATTGCAGGTGGCGGGATAAGCATTTTCCTACTTCGCGGGAATGTGCATTTTGGGGCAGGCTATGAGTTCCGACCACCCCACCCCAACGAGTCTCTTGTTTTCATCCCCAGACGCCGGGCGGAGCGCATCCGCGCTCCTTGGCTTCGGCCTAACCGGCCGGCGGGCGGTCGCCCTTGCCTCGCCTGCGGCTCGGTGATTTCGCCAGTTTGAGAGGTTCCGCTTTTGTCTGACCACCCCACCCCCACCCGCGCCACTCCTCGCCAGGCGACCTCCGCCGTCGCCAACCCCTCCGACCTGCCGGAGGAGGACGATCCGCTCCTCGCCTTCACCCCCTATCTCCACAAGCAGCCGCGCCGCAATTCGATCACGCCCGATCTCCAGCGGCGCTTCGTCGCCACGCTGGCGGCTACCGGGATCGTCGTGCAGGCCGCGCGCTCCATCGGGAAGAGCATGGAGGCGCTCTACAAGCTGCGGAAGCTGCCCGGGGCGGAAGGGTTTGCGGCGGCGTGGGACGAGGCGGTGGAATACGGCGTGTGGCGGCTGGAGGACTGCGCGACGGAGCGGGCGCTGGCCGAAGGCTTCTCAAACCCACGGGCCAATTCGCTGTTGTGCTTCATCCTCGCCTATCGCGGCCAGTATCGCGAGGACATGCGGCGCATCGTCCCCGGCCACCCGCTGTACGAAAACATCCGCGACGAAGTGCTGGCGGAGGAAGGGCTGGTCTAACGCCCTTGCCGCCATCCGGCCCCGCTCTGGCGCGGGTGCGGGAAAGGCCCTATCCTGCCTGCTCGCACGGCAAAGCGGCTTGCAGGGAGTGCGCGATGACGGAGAGGCAGGACGGCGGCCAGAACAGCGAACGGCGCTGGAGCGGCGCGTGCGGCGATGCCTCCATCCAGACGCAGCTGGAGGACGGGCGGCGCATCTGCATCCGCACGGTGACGCCGAACGACGAGGCGCGGCTGCGCCACGGGATCGCGCGGATGAGCCCGCGCTCGCGATATCTGCGCTTCTTCTCCGGCGCGACGAGCCCGCCCGACTGGGTGATCGACCGGCTGCTGGATGCCGACGGCACGCTCCACATCGCCTGGGGGGCGATCGACCTGTCGGACCCGGAGGAGCCCGCGATGGCAGTGGTCCGTGCGATGCGGCCCGATGCGGCGGACCGGGTGATGGAGTTCTCGGTCGGCGTGGTGGATGCCTATCACGGGCTCGGCCTCGGGCGGCTGCTGACGGCGACGCTGCTGCTGGATGCGGCGGACGAGGCGGTCGATGCGTTCAGCGCGCATGTGCTGGCGGAAAACGACGCGGCGCGCGGCTTCATCCGCAAGCTGGGGGCGGAGCGTGTGGGGAGCCAGGGGCCGGAGACGGAGTACCGGCTGGAGGTCGCCCCGGCGCTCGCCAAGCTGCTGGGGGAGACGGACCCGCCGGGGCTGGCGGACGTGTTCGCCTATTTCGACGGTCTGGCGTCGGAGGCGAGCAGGCCGTAGATTGCGACGTCGCACAGGCCCTTGTGCGTGGTCTCGTACTCGCGGAACAGCGCCTCGCGGGTGAAGCCGAGCCGTTCGAGCAGGCGCATCGAGGGGGTGTTCTCGACATCCACCTCGGCGATGAGCTTGCGGGTGCCGGTGGCGAGCAGGTGTTCGATCAGGGCGGCGGTGCATTCGCGCGCTACGCCCTCGCCCTGGCGGTCCAGGCAGGTGATGTAACCGATCTCGAGCACGCCGTCCTCGTGAGCAGGCACTGCGACGAAGCGGCCCGCGACGCGGCCCTCGCCATCCTCCGCGATCCAGGTGCGCCCCGGCCAGTCGGGCTCGGCGAGCCAGCCCCAGAGGTCCTCCGGCGAGGCGAAGGCCGGGCTGGAAAGGTAAAGGCACTGCGCCTCGTCGCTCAGCGTGGGGAACAGCGCCTCCTCGTCGCCCGCGCGAAGGGGGCGCAGGGTGAAGCGGTCGGTCCGCATTATGGCGCGGTCAGTCACCCGTCAGAAAAGCGACGAGGGCCCTGACCTTCTTCGTGCGCCATTGCGGCGTCGGCGCGACCAGCCAGTAGGCACGTGTGCCCGGCTCCGGATCGTCGAGCAGCTCCAGCCGCCCGGCCTCGATCGCATCCTTGGCGAGCAGCTCGGGCAGGATCGCCCGGCCCAGCCCCGCCATCGCGGAAGACAGCGCCTGCCCCGCGTTGCTCACGGTGACATGCGCCGGCTGGCCGTCCTGCAGCGACAGGCCCCAGTCGATCCAGCGATCGGGCGCACCGGGGGCGGCCACCGTCACACGGCGCGCGGCAGCGAGTTCGACGCCCTGCAAATCGCCTGGCCCGTCGACCAGCCGGATCGCGAAGTCGAGATTGACCTCGGTGAAATCGGCATTCTCGTCGGGCACGAAAGTGAAGCTGATGTCGGGGTTCTCGGAAGTGTATTTCGCCAGCCGCGGCGCGAGCCACTGCGCGTAGAATTCGCGCGGCACGGCGATGGTATAGCTGTCGTTCGCCTGCCCCGCCTGCATTGCGGACACGCTCTCCTCGAACTTGAGGAAGCCTTCGCGCAAGGCATCGAGGCCGGCTGCGCCTTCCTGCGTCAGCTCCAGTCCCTTGCTCGTGCGGCGGAACAGCACGGTGCCGAGATGATCCTCCAACGCCCGAATCTGCTGGCCGACGGCAGCGGGCGTCACCGCCAGCTCGTCCGCGGCGCGGGTGAACGAGAGGTGCCGCGCGGCGGCATCGTATACGCGCAAGGCGTTCAGGGGCAGGTGCGTGCGCTTCATGAGGCAGGCGACTTAGGCAATGCTGCGCGGCCGCACAAGTCACTCGCTAACCGGAGCCAATGTCGCACGAATGCCGAAGTGCTTGTCACGCCACCGCAACATGCGGCACACAGTGGGTATGCCGAAGACCCCGCTCGCCATGAACGACGACATATCCCCCGATCCCGCGCCCGAAGCGCCTGCGCGTTTCGACACGCCGGAGAAGCGCTATGTCAATCGGGAGCTGAGCTGGCTGAGCTTCAACCGCCGCGTGCTGGCCGAAGCGGAGAACGAGGCCTTCCCGCTGATCGAACGGCTGCGCTTCCTCTCGATCAGCGCCAGCAATCTCGATGAGTTCGTGATGATCCGCGTGGCCGGGCTGGAAGGCCAGGCGAGCCGAGGGCTGGAAACGCTGGGCATCGACGGCCGCGATCCGCTGCAGCAGCTGGTGGCGATCCGCGAGCAAATGGGGGCGCTGGTCGTGCGCCAGCAGCGCGTGCTGGACGATCTGCGCCGCCTGCTCGCCATGGAGGGCATCTGGATCGCGACTTTCGAGGATCTCGAAGAGGCACAAAAAGGCTGGCTGCGCGACTATTTCGAAAGCGACATCCTGCCGTTGATCACGCCGCAGGCGATCGACCCGAGCCATCCCTTCCCCTTCGTCGCCAATTTCGGCGCCGGCGTGATCTTCCGGCTGAAGCGCGGCAAGCGCAAGGCGGACCTGATGGAGATGGTCCTCATTCCCACCGCCGCGCCGCGCTTCGTCCGCGTGCCGGGCGAAAAGGCAATCTACGTCTCCATCGAGCAGCTGGTGGTGGAATTCGCGGAACTGCTGTTCCCCGGCTTCAAGATCCTCGGCGACGGGCTGTTCCGCGTGCTGCGCGACAGCGATATCGAGGTGGAGGAAGAGGCGGAAGACCTCGTCCGCTTCTTCCGCACCGCCATCCAGCGCCGCCGCCGCGGCAATGTGGTGCTGCTGGAACTGGACGACGAATGCGACGAGGTCGCCGAAGCGCTGCTGCGCGAGCAATTCGAGGTCGGCGAGGAGATGACCGTCAAGACCAGCGGGATGCTTGGCCTCGCGGACCTTGCCGCCGTGTGCAGCGAACCGCGCCCCGACCTCAAGTTCACGCCTTTCAGTCCGCGTTATCCCGAACGCATCCTGGCGCATGACGGCGATTGCTTCTCCGCCATCCGCGAGAAGGACATCGTCATCCACCACCCCTATGAAAGCTTCGAAGTGGTGGTCGATTTCCTGCGCCAGGCCGCGCGCGATCCGGCGGTCGTTTCGATCAAGCAGACGCTTTATCGCGCGGGCGACCAGTCGCCGGTGATCGCCGCCCTGATCGAAGCGGCGGAAAACGGCAAGGCCGTGACCGCCGTGGTCGAGTTGAAGGCCCGCTTCGACGAAGAGCGCAACCTGCAATGGGCGACCGAGCTGGAGCGCGCCGGCGTGCAGGTGATCTACGGCTTCACCGAATGGAAGACCCACGCCAAGGTCAGCCTGGTCGTGCGCCGCGACGAGGAAGGTTACGCCACCTACTGCCATTTCGGCACGGGAAACTACCATCCGGTCAACGCGCGCATCTATACTGATTTCAGCTACTTCACTGCCGATCCTGCTCTGGGTCGCGATGCGGCGAAGATGTTCAACTTCGTCACCGGCTATATCGAGCCGACCGATCTCGAAAAGCTGGCGATTTCTCCCATTGGCTTGCAGGACAAGCTTTACGAACTGATCGATCGCGAGATCGCCAATGCGGCGACGGGCAAGCCGGCTGGTATCTGGGCGAAGATGAACTCGATCACCAACCAGGGCGTGATCGACAAGCTCTACGAAGCGAGCGCCGCGGGCGTGGAGATCGTGCTGGTGGTGCGCGGCATCTGCAGCTTGCGCGCCGGCGTGCCGGGCCTGTCGGACAATATCAGCGTCAAATCGATCATCGGTCGCTTCCTCGAACACAGCCGCATGTGGGCCTTCGCCAATGGCGCGGACCTGCCGAGCAAGAAAGCCGACGTGTGGATTACCAGCGCCGATGCGATGAGCCGCAATCTCGAACACCGCGTCGAAGTGATGGTCCCGGTCACCAACAAGACCGTGCACGACCAGCTCGTCGATCAGGTGATGTTGGCCAATATTCTCGATACCGAGCGCAGTTGGCGACTGGGTGCGGACGGGGAATACGAGCGGATGGGGGTTGGCGAAGAAGGCTTCAACTGCCACGAATATTTCATGGAGAAC
The DNA here is from genome assembly GCA_029937545.1 of Erythrobacter sp. Classification (GTDB taxonomy): domain Bacteria; phylum Pseudomonadota; class Alphaproteobacteria; order Sphingomonadales; family Sphingomonadaceae; genus Qipengyuania. The sequence continues at coordinate 240,490 of JAPYPR010000004.1, forward strand.
CCCTCCCTCTCGGGCCGCGGCACTGCGCTGAAGGCCCATGACGTGCCTCGCCTGACGCTGAAGGGCGAGCATACGTGAACCGCAAGCGCGGGGCCGCCGCGCGCCTGCTGAAACCGCCGCGCGCAGTAATCGACATCGGGTCGAACACCGTCCGGCTGGTCATCTACGAAGGCAGCAAGCGCGCGCCCGAAACGGTCTGGAACGAGAAGGTTGCGGCACGGCTGGGGCGCGACCTGTCGGAAACCGGGCGCATTCCTAAGGAAGCGCAGGACGAGGCGCTCGCTGCGCTGGCCCGCTACGCACTGATCATCCGCGATCTCGGCATCGAGGACGTGCAGACCGTTGCAACTGCGGCTCCGCGCGATGCCGAAAACGGGCCGGAATTCCTGTCGGCCGTGGCGGATTTGGAGCTGGAGCCACGCCTGCTGAGCGGCGAGGAAGAGGCTCGCATCTCCGCGCATGGCGCATTGGGTGCCTTTCCTGGCTCGCACGGCGTCGTCGCCGATCTCGGCGGGGGCAGCCTCGAACTGGTCTCGATCGGGCAGAACGCGTGCCACGATGCTATCTCCCTGCCTTTCGGCACTTTGCGCCTACCTGCGTTGCGAGCGGCGGGCGGGTTCGAAGATCGCGTGCAGACATCGATCAATGACGTCGATTGGGCCGCGGACCACTCCGGGCCGATGTACATGATCGGCGGCACCTGGCGCGCGCTGGCGGCCTACGCCATGCGTGAGCTCGATTACCCGCTCGACGATCCGCACGGCTTTGTCCTCTCGGTCGAAGATGCCGACCGCATGGCTGCCGAGCTGGTCGAGGCGAAGCCTGAGAAACTCTCGAACATCAGCGGCATTTCCAGCATGCGGTCGGAATATCTGCCCGATGCCGCTGCCCTGCTGCGACCCTTGCTGGTAGAGTTCGAACCCGAAGAGCTCGTGTTCTCCAGCTGGGGCATCCGCGAAGGGTTGCTCTATGCGCGGCTCGATGCGGCGCAGCAGGCACGCGACCCGTTGCTCGCGGGAGTGGGTGCCTTTGCTGCCGCCCGCGACAGCCATGTGATCGACGCGACGCTGGTCTCGGCCTGGACTGCCGACCTGGTCGAAAAGTCCCGATCGGGCGATGAACGCAAGCGGATTGCCGCTGCGCAGCTCGCCGCATCGCTCCGCCGGGTAGAGCCGAACCTCCGCCTGAAAAACGCAGTCGAATGGTCGCTCGACAAGCGCTGGATCGATCTCAGCCCGCGTGGCCGCGCGATGATCTGCGCCGCACTGGTCGGCTCGCTGGGGCGCACCGACCTGCCCGACCGCCTGCGCGACCTTGCCAGCGACGACGACCTGCGCGAGGGCATGACCTGGGGACTCGGCCTGCGACTGGCCCAAAGGCTCGGCGCAGGCACGCGCGAGAGCCTTTCGCACAGCGCGCTACAGCGCGAGAACGGGGCGCTGGTCTTGCAACTCGATCCGGAACGCGCAGCGCTGGCGGCGGGGCCGGTGGAGACGGAGCTGCAGCGGCTAGCCGACTGGCTCGGGCTGGAAGCGCGGGTGGAGGTGAATTGATTGCCCCTCCCGTCATCCCAGCGAAAGCTGGGATCGCTCGCGGCAAGCTCTTCCGTTTCAAGGACGCCGATTAGGATCGGGCGCTCCTATAAACCGTCGTGCCTCATCGAAAGCGATTCCACTCTTGCTGGGACGATGGATTGGGACTCAATCCGCCGTGGCAGGCGCCGCGAGCGGGAAAAACGGTATGCGGATTTCCAGCGGCGAGCCGTCTTCGGCGTGGAAGGTGTAGAAGCCTTCCATCGACCCGTGCGGCGTTTCGAGCGGGCAACCGCTGACGTAATCGTGGCTCTCGCCCGGGCGCAGCACCGGCTGTTCGCCGACCACGCCCTCGCCATCGACATGCGCGACCATACCGCGCCCGTCGGTAATGCGCCAGTGGCGGGCCATGAGCTGCACGCGCTCGTGCGAGCCGTTCTCGATGCGGATGTGATAGACCCAGAACCACTTGCCCGCGTCGGGCTGCGATTGCTCGGGAAGGAAGTTCACTGCGACCCGGACGGTAATCCCGTCGGTCGTGGCGGCATGCTGGAAAAGCTCCTTGATCACATAACCAACGTAATGCGCAGGGAGCGCTCTGCAACCCTGCAGCCGCGGAAAAGGGGCAGTTATCCTCCATGCGGGATGTGCGCGAAAGGTTAATTCCGATTTACCGCGTTGCGAGAGGGAGCGCTAAGGTCCGCCAGTTTACGTTACGACAGTCTGGGAGTTCAGACGAACCGAAGAAGACGGGACAGTTTCGATGGTATTCGCATTCATCCAGCGCCTTGTGCGCGAACAGAGCGGGCTCGCAACGGCATGGCTGGCACCGCTGACGCTCGCCAGCGCCACGCTGCTCGCGCTCTAACTCAAGGCTTTCCGCCCGAAAGATAGTCCTCGATCTGTGCGAGGCGCTCCTTTCCGAACCACATTTCCTCGCCGACGAAGACCGTCGGTATGCCGAAGGCGCCGCGTTCGACGGCGTGGCTTGTGTTGTCGATCAGCCTCTGCTTGACCTCTGCTTCCTGCGTCGCAGCGAGCAGACGATCGGCGTCGAAGCCACCCTCCTCCAGCGCCACACGCACCGCATCCAGGTCCCCGCAATCGATGTTCTGCTCCCATACGGCAGGCTGCAGCGTATCCACCAGCGCGCGCCGCTCGTCCTGGTCCTGCGCGGCGACGAGGATGCGCTGGAGCAGGATCGAATTGAACGGCAGCGCCGGATGCATGCGGAATTCGCTCATTACATGTCGGTCGAGGAACCGCTGGAATTCCAGCGCGGCATAAGGAACCTTGCCCTTCACGTCCTTGTCCCGGAACATCGGCGGGGCATTGCCTGTCAGCTTGTGCATTCCCCCGAGGAACACCGGCGTCACCACCAGCTCTGCCCCGGTCCGCTCGGCAATGGCCTCGAGCGGATACCACGCGAGATACCCGTTCGGTGCGGCGAGATCGAGAATGTATTCGATGGTGCGGGTCATGCGGGTTCCTGCCTTTCGCACCAGGACTTAGGCGGAAACGAACGCACCGCGCAACGTTGGGCTGTTTATGACAGATATGTTGCATCCATCATCGCTCAGCTGGTTCGATGTCGCATGGCGGCTAGGCGCGGCAACCCTGTTTCCGCTAATCGTCGGGCTGGAGCGGTTCTTTCACAAGAAACCGATCGATTTCCGGCCCTTCGTGATCATCTCGGTGGCCGCCTGCGGACTGCTGATCGGCTCGATCGAACTGCTGCAATCGAGCAACGACAGCCAGGCGCAGATCGACCCGACCCGGGTCATCGAAGGCGTCATTACCGGCATCGGTTTCATCGGCGCGGGCGCGATGTTCCGCGAAGGCAATTACGTGCAGGGCGCAGGCTCCGCAGCCTCGATCTGGTGCGCCGGTGCGATCGGCCTCGTCTGCGGCATGGGCGAATTGTGGCTGGGCGCGATCGTGTCCATCATCGTGTTTTTATTGTTGGTCGTCAGTCGCCCGTTCACCGAGCGCTGGGATCCGGGCTCGACCAAGAGGGCAGACACGGAATGACGTGGGCGCGCCTCGGCCTTGGTGCAGCTTGCGTGAGCCCGATCGCGGCCGGCGCGCCGACCGACACGCGGCCGGTCGATGCGCCGAGGCAGAGCGCCGTGGCAAGCGCACCCAAGGTCGACGCCGCGTTCGGCAGTCCCGATTACCCTCCCAAACTTAAGCAAATGCTCGCCGTGTCTGCCTTTGCCGAAGTGCCCGGTCAGCCGTGCCCGTGGGACCGAGCGACCTTCGTGGACGGAAGAGCAAACGGTACGGGAGCGGTTACGCGAGGTGCGTTCCGACAGCCTCTGGCTCGGTCGCTGGGCGCGCGAGAACCTGTCAGGCCGCCTCGCCTACGCCGGTCTCGGATACAATTTCAAGCCGCGTCCGCGGGCTGCCCTACCAGATACGGCATAGCCGCTGATCTACGAGATCGTCGTGACCGGCTCCGGCACGATCCTCGCGCCGGACACTCACGCTCGCGCCATGCTGCGCGACTGGCATGACACGGGACGAAGCGCTGATGATCGACCTGCTGCGCAAT
>JAPYPR010000004.1:244675-247563 GCA_029937545.1 Erythrobacter sp.
CTGCGCGACTGGCATGACACGGGACGAAGCGCTGATGATCGACCTGCTGCGCAATGCCGATCTTGCTACTTATGCTGCGCTAACCGACGATGCGCCCTGCCACCGCGCACGCACGGCAGCGCAAGCGCTCGGAGAGGAACTCAGCGAGCTCGCTGCGCGGAAAGGCTGGCGTGGCGGCTAGAGCCCCGCTGCCGAAAGTGCACGGTCGAGGTCCTCTTTGAGATCCTCGACATCCTCCAGCCCGACGTTGATCCGCAGCAGCCCCTCGGTCACCCCCATCGCGGCGCGGCCCTCCTCGCCCATATTGGCATGGGTCGTGCTCGCGGGATGGCACATCAAGGTCCGCGCATCCCCAATATTGTTAGAGATGTCGATCAGCTCGAGTGCGTCGAGCACGGCGAAGGCCGTGGCGCGGTCGCCGACGTCGAAGGCGAAGATCGGCCCTGTCGCGACCATCTGCTTCATCGCAAGATCGTGGCGCGGATGGCTCGACAGGCCGGGATGGAGCATTTTCGGCACGCGCGGCTCGATGAAAGCGCCGAGCGCAACGGCATTCTCGCTCTGACGGCGGGCGCGCAGGTCGAGCGTTTCGAGGCCCTTCAGCACCACCCAAGCGTTGAACGGTGCGCAATTGGGGCCGGTATTGCGCTGGAACGGCAGCAGCACCTCGTCGATCCATTCCTGCGATCCGCAGACTGCACCGGCGAGCACTCTGCCCTGCCCGTCCATCAGCTTGGTCGCGCTATAGGCCACCACGTCCGCACCGAACTCCATCGGCTTCTGCAGCGCACTGGTGGCGAAGGCATTGTCGACTACGGTAGTGATGCCATGCGCCTTGGCGACGCCGCAGACATGCGCGAGATCGACCACGTCGAGCGTCGGGTTCGCGGGTGTTTCGAAGAAGAAGGCTTTGGTGTTCGGCTTGATCGCCGCTTCCCAGGCATCGTCGTCGGCGCTGTCGATCACGCTGGTCTCGATGCCGAAGCGCGGCAGCAGATGATCGAGCAGCCAGCGGCACGAACCGAAGGCCGCGCGCGCGCCGACAACGTGATCGCCCGCGGACAGCTGGCACAGCAGTGCGGTGGTCATCGCCGCCATCCCGCTCGCCTGCGCGCGGCAGGCTTCCGCGCCCTCCATCAACGCGATGCGCTCTTCCAGCATGGCGACGGTCGGGTTCTGCAACCGCGAATAGGTCATGCCCTGCATTTCGCCCGCGAAGCGATCGGCGGGGGTCTGGGCGTCGTCATAGGTGTAGCCGCTGGTCAGGAACAGCGCCTCGCTGGTTTCGCCATGCTCGCTGCGCCAGGTGCCGCCGCGCACGGCCTGCGTCGCGGGACGCCACTTGCTTGTGATCGAGCGGTCGGTTCCGGTAGTCTTTTTCATAGGCCGCGCGATAGCATAGGCGCGCGGCGGGGCAAGCGGTCAGCCTTCCAGCGCGGCAATCCCGCTTCGCCACTATGCCCGTGGCCGATATTCACACGCCTGTTCTGGCTGGAGTCGCGCACAACTTCGTGAACGCGCTTGTCGGCCCGCGGGCCTCTGCCTAAGCCATCGCGCGATGAGCCGCGCGCCCGAGCAACCCGTCGATCCCCTGCGCTGGTGCGGCGCGCTGGCGCTGGCGTTCTGGCTGGCGACGCTGCCGTTCCTAACGGTCGTCCCGCACGCCTATTTCGACGAGGTGCATTACCTGCCCGCCGCGCGCGAGCTGCTGGTGCTGGGCGAGTTTACCAACCGCGAGCATCCGCTGGTCGGCAAGGAGCTGATCGCACTCGGCATCGCGCTGTTCGGCGACAATCCCTGGGGTTGGCGGCTGCTGCCGACGCTGTTCGGCACGCTGGCGCTGTTCGCCAACATGCGCGCGCTGTGGTTTGCGACGTGCAGCCGCTTCGCGACCCTGGCCTATGGCGTGCTGCTGGCGACCGGCTTCCACCTGTTCGTTCATGCGCGCATCGCCATGCTCGATATCTTCTATCTCGCCTTCCTGAGCCTGGCCGCATGGCAGTTCGCTGCCGCGATCCGTCAGCCCGAGCAGGGCCGCTGGCGGCTGGCCCTGACCGGCGTGGCGCTGGGCCTGGCAATGGGATCGAAATGGAATGCACTGGTCGTCGCCACTCTGCCGGGGCTGACCTTCCTCATCGCCCGCGCGCTGGCCGGCCGCCGCCGTCTGCTGCTGAGCCGCCGCGGCGCGCCGGTGCCGGGCATCACGTTGGTGGAGGCGGCGCTTTGGCTCGGCCTCGTCCCGCTGCTGGTCTATGCCGCGACCTTCCTTCCGGCCTACCGCTTCGCCGTAAACCCGATCACCGAGGGGCTGGTGTTCCACCACCGCTTCATGCTCGACTTGCAGACGCAGGTGCTGAAATCGCATCCCTACCAGTCGACCTGGCAGGACTGGGTGCTGAACGCCCGCTCGATCTGGTATCTCTACGAGCCGGTGGGCGGCGTGCAGCGCGGCATCATGCTGATCGGCAATCCGCTGACGATGTATCTCGGCCTCGCCGGGCTGGCGTGGTGCCTGTTCCACGGCCTGCTCAGCCGCAACTGGGCCGCGCTGGGCGTGGTGATCCTCTATGCCGTGAGCCTCGGCTTCTGGATCGTCGCGGCCAAGCCGATCCAGTTCTACTACCACTATTCGCTGCCGAGCTTCCCGCTGCTGGCCGCACTGGCACTGGCCTGCGACGCGCTGTGGCGGAACGGCTGGCGCAAGACCGCCCTCGCCCCGATCGTCGGCAGCGTACTGGTGTTCGCGTGGTTCTACTCGATCCTCAGCGCCGAGCCGCTGGCGGGCCCGGACAGTTTCGCCGTGTGGACCTGGATCGAGGCGTGGCGGTGAGTGTTTGTTGGCGTCTATTCGCGACTGACTGCGTCAGTCGCTGCGCCCGGCACCGGCC
>JAPYPR010000104.1 GCA_029937545.1 Erythrobacter sp.
ATACCAAGGCGCATTAATCATGACCCATGCGCCCATTGGCGCAGTCCGATGGACATGATGCGCCACGGCTGATCGACGAGCCGGTTCCAGGCGAAGCAGCAGTGATCGACGATGTCGTCGTAGGATTTGTAGATGCGGTTCGACAGCCAATTGTCGCGCATGAACTGCCACAGGTTCTCGACCGGGTTCAGTTCAGGGCATCGTGGCGGCAGCGGCATCAGTGTGATGTTGGGCGGAACGATCAGTTCGGCCGATCCGTGCCATCCAGCCTGATCGAGGATCAGTACGGCGTGGGCGCCCGGCGCGATATGGAAGGCGATTTCCTCCAGATGCATACTCATCGCTTCGCTGTTGCACCGGGGCATGACGATGCCGGCAGCCTTGCCTTCAGCGGGACAGATCGCGCCGAAGAGCCAGGCTGAAGAGCGCCGCTGATCCTTGGGCGCCGACGGTCTCGTGCCGCGCTTCGCCCAGCGCCGCGTGAGCTTGGTCTGCTGACCGATACGGGCTTCATCCTGCCACCACAGCTCTACAGCCGTTCCTTTCGGGAGGCTGCGTCTGATCTGCGCCAGGCGGGCAGCGAACTCTTTTTAAAAATGGCAATGTCGTCCGGCTTCTGGCCGCGATGGCGGGGTCGTGCCGAGAGCTTGCGGTAGCCCATCGCGCGAAGTTCGCGCCCGAGGGTGTGGCGTGTGATCGATAGCTGGAACTCGTCCCATAGCCATTGGACCAGATCGCACAGCCGCCAGCGCACCACGCCATGTGCCGCCGGGATCGGGCCGATCTCGACCATCTCGGCAAGCCGGGCGCGCTGTGCATCGTTCAGGATCGAGGCGCGCCCCGGCGCCTTGCGTGTCGCCAGACCGTCGGGACCGCCATCGTTGAACCGCAGCACCCAATCTCGCACGATCTGCAGAGTTACGCCGGCCATCTTCGCCGCCTCGCTCCGGCTCCCGCCGTCCAGAATCATGGCCACCGCCATGAGCCGCCTGACTTGGTCCGCATCACTGCATCGCCGGGCAAACCGGCGCAGTTCCAAGGATGTGTAATCTGCTCGAACAACAATCGCCGCCGCCATCGCAAGCCTCCATTCGCTCGCAATGTCGAATCAGATTTCCAGCCCCTTGGGAATCCCCCCAAGTGAGTCATCCTCAGTGCACTTCGGTAT
>JAPYPR010000059.1 GCA_029937545.1 Erythrobacter sp.
GAGTATCACCGGATTTCCACGATCCCCGTGGTCGACCAGCTCGAGAAATCCCGGGACGCGTGCGAGCTCTTTCCTTGGGCCATCAACCAGCAGGTAGACCAACAGCAGGTAACCAAGGAATTATATACAGCCCTGGAGGAGGAACGTCCCACCGATACATTGAAGGCCCCTCTTCGAATTCTATTCCGATCCTTCATCTTCCACGCCATTGGAGGGGATAGATTTCGAAGTGCGTTAATCCACTTTACCGCGGTCTTGGGCATCGACGAAGAGCATCGACGGCTTAGGGAGGCCATTCACTTCTCGTATGTCCTCGCTGGACTTGTCTGGTCTATACGACTTCTCGGTGCCGACCTTCTCCTCCCGTCCGGCGAGCGCGATTACCAGCAGGAGCACCCCGAGGTACGCGAGCAGTTCCTCCAGTCTCGCCATGACTTTCTATGCGATGGCACTGGTACCCCGATGAGTGAACTCATCAATCTTCTCGCGTATGGTAAGCACGTTGCTCTCAATACGAGTAATAATGCCACGGTTACTTGGTCGCGCGACAAGCAGACGATGTTCTACAAGGGCGTTGCTATCCCACTGGTTATGTTTCGTACCATGATCCATGAGAATATCCAGCGTACAGAGACACTCCTTTGGGAACGGCTCATGTGGGTTCGATCCCCGGAGGAGCGTTTTGTCGTCGACCTCGATCGGATCGAGGACAACCAGACCCTGTCGATGCGTGGGTATTCGTTTACCAGTCAAGCCGCCAATGCCCACCTCGACAATGGCCGGGAGTGGATGTTTCGACGTATGCTGGGGCAACGCGGTAAGTATCGACTGCGAGGTAGCGACGAAACCTGGAAACTCGGCAACATTCGCCGCTGGCTCAGCTCTGCCAGCCAATTTCTCAAACGACTCCTCTTTGCGGTCCATTCAACATATGGCTCGCTTGCTCGCGGCACCGAGCTAACCGCCATCCGTTTTCGTAACGGGGCACTCCAGGATCGGAATCACTTCCTCATTGACGGCACCAGCACCATCATCATTCGTTACCACAAGTCCCAACAGCTGTTCGACGCCCCCAAGATTATCCCTCGGTTTCTCCCGTACGCCGTTGGCCAGCTTCTCGTGGTCTACCTTATCTACGTCCAGCCGTTTCGTGAGTACCTTCTTGTTCAGACCCAAAACCAGACCCAGTGCGACTATATCTGGCACGGTCCCAAGGGGCCGTGGGAGACCGACCACCTCACGCGCGTCATTCAACGAGAGACCGGCATCGGCCTTGGTCATCGATTCCACACCCTGGATTTCCGTCACATCGTCATCAGCATTGGTCGCGTCGTGGTGAACGAGAGATTCGCCGCCGGGTACAAGGAAGAGCTGGGGGAGATAGAAGAGCCGGACGCCGGCCTCCAAGACCCCCTCGAGATGCAAAGCGGTCGAGGCGATGCCGTGGGTGCCGGGCGTTATGGGGTCCGTGCCGACATCCTCAAGTATTTGACCCCCAAGTTGATCGACACCTTTCGTCCCGTCAGTGAAGGGTGGCATCGTTTCCTCGACCTCCCTAGCACGGCCACGGACCTTCGTGCTCGATCCTCCGTGCCTCGCGCGCCCGCGGCCACCACGCCGGGGACCGTAGGAGACCTTGGCAAGCGTTCTAGTCGCGACTCCTGGGAGGTCTCCCGACCGACACCGCGCTGGCGAGCATTGTTTGCCACGACGGAGAGCCCGAACCGGGACCCGGCCAGCTATGGCACTGGTGACGACCGTCTCCCGACGAATTCGACCGCTGTTACTCGGGCAGGGACCCTCGTGAGCTCTCCCGGTGGTCACGGCCGTATCGACGATGTCCTGTACCATGGTACGGGAGATGAAAATGTCGATCCCATCGAGCCTCTCGGGCCTAGAAACGACGACGTCGATTCTGAGCATGTCCTGTACCATGGTTCAGGAGATGCAGACGTCGCCATGCTTCCGTCCGAGAGCCCTGCGTTTTCACCCACGCCGGCTGCCGAGGAACCATTTCCGCCTGACGAGATCGAGGGGGCCCTGCATCGACTGTTTGGACCTGGGCGCGTCTCGTTTCGCTCCCGGGCACAGGAGGAAGGGGTTATGGCGGTGCTCCGCCTGGAAACCCCGGTTACCGTGGTCCTGCCTACCGGGGGCGGGAAGACGTTGCTGGCCCTGCTGCCCACGCTACTCGAGCCCACGGGCGTGTCCATTTTCGTCGCACCGTTTCGCGCTCTCGTGGATGACCTCGTGACTCGGTTCACCGACGTCGACGTCGACTACTACGAATGGACGGTCCAAGCCCCACAGAGGGTCGCCCGGGTCATCGTCGTCAGTGCGGATGTCGTCGTGGACGATCGTTTCTCCACCTTCGCCCACCTCCTTGTCCAGGAGGGCCTCCTTCGACGAGTCTTTATGGACGAGTGCCACACCACCTTCACCGACAGCCACTGGCGCAAGAAGCTATCCCAGGTCTCGCGTGTCCGGAGCCTGGGTTGCCCGATTTACCTTCTCACCGCCACCCTACCGCCGACCCGGGTGCACGAGCTCGAGAACAGCATGGCGGTGCGGAACACTCGCATCATTCGAGGCAGTACGGTCCGTCCTCGCCATCGATATCTCGTCCAAGCGTGTCCTCCTAATCGACTCGAGGCGCAGGCCGTGGAGATCTGCCGACGTCGCCTTCACCACCTGGTCAGCCGGGGCGAGAGGGGGGTGGTGTACAGTCTCTCGAAGGACGTCTGCGTATCACTCGCGACCGCTCTGGGTTGCCACCACTACCACGCCGGCGACCAGGACCGCGCGGAGCGACTGGAGAGTTGGGTTCGACATGGCGGGCTTATCGTGGCCACCTCGGCACTCGGTACCGGCGTCGACATCGCGAATATCGTGTTCGTCCTCCACGTCGACCTCCCGTACTCGATGATCGACTTTGCCCAGCAGAGCGGTCGTGCCGGACGCGGGGGCGAGTTCGTCGACTCCATCATCCTCGCACCCCTAGGGAAGGCCGAGGGAAGGCTTCGTCGCGCGGGTCTCAAAGACGAGGAGAAGGCCGTGGCAATGTTCGTGGCGAGTACCACCTGTCGCCGTCGCATCATGAGTGCGTACCTCGACGGCGAGGCCCTCGCCCGATCCTGTCTGGACGAGGGGACTTGGGCTCGTTGCGATCGCTGTGGTGAAGGCGTCCACGAGGTGATGCGTCGGGTCCAGGAAGAGGAAAACGCTCGTGCTCTCGTCGAAAAGTACCTCGGGCGCTGGACGGTTGGCTGTCTTTGGTGTGACATGGATATCGGGATGCCCAACGCCGCGGACATCCCACATTCGACCTCGAGCTGCCCAGGTCTGGAGGGGTTGCAGAGACAGGTCGAAGCCTTCCGGTCTCGAATCCGATATGCGCCGGAAACGCACTCGTGCTTCCGTTGTGGGATCAGTCAATATCTCTGTGCGACGAAAACCGATACCACCAATGCTTGTCAATGGCCAGGGGTTACGGCCGTCGTTCTATACCTACCGCTTATCAACGAAGCATTCCACCTCTCTGTTCGGCAAGCGGGGTATACTGGCGAGTATAGCGATCATAACGTCGAAGCTTACCGTCAATGGATCGGCCAACGATATGAGCAGCGAATCTGGGGAGAGAACATGAGCAACGGTATGGCGGTCTTAATTCGTATCGTTCCACGATATAGCGCGCAGGTTTTCCATCGAGATTAGAATGGCCAGTTAGGATATTTTTAAGATAAGTAAACCTACTATCTAAGATTGGTAGTTTAAAAAGATTAGTAATTTACTTTGATTTAATCGTTTTAGATATTAAACGATTTATTCTTTGAATTTAAGGCTAAATATTAAACGATTTATTTTTTTAATATAGTTTTGAATATTAAACGATTTATTACTTTTACTAAAAGAATAGGTAAAGATATTAAAAGGTTTATTTACGTTAATTATTAAATAGGATATTTAAAAGACATTAAATACAAAATTATAATAATAAGGCTAGATTAAAATTAATAAGGTTAGTAAATTTATTGAATCACTTAGGGACGTTAAGTTATAATAATAAATTTATTATACATCGATTATAAATTTATAATTAATAGGATTTTATATAAATAAAGAAAATTTCGTAATTTAGATATATTATATTATTAATATAAAAAGATATATAAATAATTAAAGAAAATTAAATAAATAAAATTTAAAGAATTAAAATGTTAAAAAGTTAAAAAGTTGAATATAATATAGAATATTAAAAGATTAGAAATATAAAGTTAAATTAAGTTATATTTAAGATTATTTAAAGTAATATATTTATAATAAAAAAGGGTTCGTCAATTAATATGATTAAAGTAAAATATAAATAATATTCTAAATAATAAAATAATAAGATAACGAAATAACGAAATTGATAAAATAAAAATTTATATAATTAATAAATATAAAAAATTAACGTAAATTATATAATTCGTAATTTAAATATTTTAAATATTTAAGGTTATATTATTATAGTATAAAAAGAATAATAAATAAAATTAATTAAAACGAAAAAACGAAAAAACGAAATTATTATTATCGATTTTCGAAGTAAAACTAGATCAAATTAAATATTATTAATTAATTAAAAGTTAAGAAGTTTCGTTAATTATAAATAAGATTAAAGATATGTTTATAAAAATAAATATTTATAATAAAACGAGTAAATATAAAAAAAGAGGAAAGAATTAACTTAATAATGATATTACGACTTTAGGAGATTTATATAATAAATTAAATATATATAGAGTAACCCGTCCGTCGGCGATTTCAGGAATTTTATAAGGTTAGAAGTAAGGAATTTAGGGTTAAGATAAGGCGTATAGTAAGGAGTTCGAATATCGAGGTAGGGGTCAAACAATAATGGGATATCTATAAGAAGTTGACGGCACTCGGTATACCGATCACGAAGATCGAGTAGTAAAGAGTGTAACCCCCGAACGCGTCGAGACGGGAAAGAAAAGAGAGAGGACGGGCCAACCCGTGGATGTGCCCCAGTCAGCGAACGGGAGAGCGAGGGAGAGAGAGAGAGAACGACAAGAAGGGCGAAGGAAGAAGAGAGGGAGGGCCCGCCCAACCCGTGGAAGTGCCCGCAAGGGTTAGGGTTAGGGTTAGGGTTAGGGTTAGGGTTAGGGTTAGGGTTAGGGTT
>JAPYPR010000105.1 GCA_029937545.1 Erythrobacter sp.
TAACTGATGTTACGCACTAAAATAGTAAATTTCAATTATGAATGTTCATAACCTCCTTGATCTTTACACAGACTATTTGATGGTTGCCCCCAGCTATAGTACTGCTACAGGATTGTCGGCAGTTACCGATAATCAGGTAAGCCATGACCAAATAACCCGCTTGCTTTCAGGCAAAGTGAGTTCCAGTACACTTTGGCGGGAAGTAAAGCCCATGGTTCATGATATCCGTACACCTGAAGGCCTTTTGATCATAGATGATTCCATAGAGCCCAAGAAACACACCAAGTCCAACCCGATGATCACTTGGCATTATGATCATTGCAGTGGCAAAAGTGTAAAAGGGGTCAACTTCATCAATTCCTTTTATTACAGTCCAAAATATGATATTGGACTTCCCATAGGCGTTGAATTCGTTACAAAGGATGTTGAGTTCATGGACCAAAAAGGCAAGATTAAAAGGAAGAGTAGTGAGACCAAGAATGAGATGATGCGCAGGATGGTAAAGCAGGCCAATTATAATGTTGGGTTCAACTACGTATTGGCCGATAGCTGGTTTTCCTCCTCGGAAAACATGAAATGTATCACCGATGATTGCCGATCGGATTTTATAATGGCCATTAAATCCAATAGGGTTGTGGCATTGAGCCAAGAAGATAAATCAAAAGGTATTTTCACAAGTATCGAATCTTTAGGGCTGGAAGGGCGTACCATGTCCGTTTACCTTAAACAATATGACAATCCCGTATTGATAGGAAAACAAGTCTTCAAAAACGGGGACGGTAGCACAGGTACGCTTTATCTGGCCTCAAGTGATCTGGACCTGGATTACCAAAGCCTTACCACAATCTATCAAAAACGGTGGAAAGTGGAGGAATTCTTTCGCTCTATCAAGAACAACACGGCTTTTGCAAAGGCCCCGGCCAAAACAGTAAAAACACAACAGGCCCATTTTACCGCCTCGATGATTGCCTTCTGCAAACTGGAAAGGTTGAAAAGCAGGAACAACAAAAATCATTATGCGATGAAAAGCCAAATTTGGCTCGCCGCAACCAAAATGGCCTGGAAAGAACTCGATAGGTTATCAACAAGCAAAACAGCGTTTAATAAAATTGCTGCGTAACATCAGTTA
>JAPYPR010000022.1 GCA_029937545.1 Erythrobacter sp.
GCGGCCACACTCGTCTCTCGGTTACGCAACACCGGCGGCGTTCGCCGCCGAACTGAATAAGCAATGGCCTGCTTCGCTACGCCCTACGGGCTCCGCTATGCAGGCCATTGCTTCAACCGCGCTCATGCGCAACAACGCGGCTCGGCTCTAATCCCAGCTGGGGGAAAGAATGGGGTCACGTCACTCGCACCAGACCCTGAAGAACCGCATCCTGCTGGAAAACTATTACCTACCGGGCGATCTGGAGGCGCAGGTTGAAGCGTTCGTCGAACACTACAACCACCAGCGCTATCACGAGAGCCTGAAGAACGTCACACCTGCCGACGCCTACTTCGGCAGGGCAGAAGCCATCATCAAACAGCGAGAAAGGACCAAACACAAAACCATCGAGCAAAGGCGCTTGCATCACCGCAAGTTAGCCGCATAACATCAACCAACCAGATGAGCCGAAACACTCGCCTGTTTTATAAAACTAACTGTCTCAAATTATCTGACGACGGACAGCTGAAAATGTCCCCCGCGATGGCCGCTGGAATTACTGACACTCTATGGTCGCTAGATGATGTGATCGCTAAGATTGACGAGATGGCTCCAACTCCAACCAAGCGCGGCCCTTACAAGAAGCGCAATTCAAACTGAGACACTACCCCGAAACGCCGAGCCTTGCCAGCCCGAACCGCGCTAGCCGCGCGGTCCCACCAATGCCTGACGAAATCCGCGCTTTCGGGAACGTCGGACACCTTGAACAGCGCATCGAAGTAACCATTGCCAAGTCTTTCGCGCACGTCCTTGCCGCCGATGAAAGGCGGGTTGCCGACGATGAAGTCCGCCTTCGGCCATTTGGTCGCTCGGGGGTTCGGATAGAACCAGCTTTCGACGCGCGCCATCTCATCCGGCACCGGCTTACGTGTCACCGGATGCGGCTTCATCGTTTCGCCATCCCAGCGGGAAACCGGCCGGTTCTCGTCGTCGCGCTCCAGCAATTTGTCGTCGTATTCGATCAGCGCATCGCGGTGTTCGATGGTGCGCAGGCCTGTCAGGATTGGCTCGTTCGGCATGCGCTCGTGCCCGTTCACGCGGAAGTGCCATTGCAGGTAACCGATCCACAGGACCAACTGCGCAATCTCGACCGCGCGCGGGTTGATCTCCAGTCCGAGGAAGTTTTCAGGCGTGATGGTGTGCCCGGTCAGATCGACGACGTATTGCTTCTCGAGATCGCTGGAAGACAGTTCCTGCAACAGGTCCAGCACCTCGCCTTCCAGCTCCTTCATCCGCGCCATTGCAACGTACAGAAAATTCCCCGTGCCGCAGGCGGGATCGAGGACTTTCGTTACAGCCAGGCGAGTGTGAAATTGCTCCACCAGCAGCCGTGCGGCATCGGTCTTGCCATCATCGATCAGACTGGCCGCAGCGGTTCGAACACCGTCCCAATCGGCGCGCAGCGGCTCCATGATGGTGGGGGCGATCAACCGCTCGACATAGGCGCGGGGCGTATAGTGTGCCCCAAGCTTGGCACGTTCCTTCGGGTTGAGTGCGCGTTCCAGCAGCGTGCCGAAGATTGCCGGTTCGACCTCGGTCCACTTGTGTTCGGCTGCCTGTATCAGCACCTCCAGCTCGTCCGCTTCCAGGTCGAGCGCGGTGCGATCCTTGAAAAGATAGCCATTGAACCGTTTCACCGGCACGCCGAGGGCGGGAGCGAATTCGCCCTTATCCATTGCATGCCACAGGGCTGACAATTGCGGCGCAAGATGCTCGGGGTGGGCCCGCTGGGCCTTCAACAATCCGGTAAAGCTTTCCTCCGGGATCAGCCTGCTGTCTTCGGCGAACATCGTGAAAAGCAGCCGCATCAGGAAGCCGCTCACGTGTTCGCGATTGTGGTCGCGAGCCTCCAGCCGCTTCGCCACCTTCGCGAGAAGATCGGCAATCTGGCGAGTGACACGCGCAGCCTTGGCGGCAGGATCGAGGCTGAACGGATCTGTCCAGATGCAACGCAATCTCTCGCGCACATCGGGATCGCGCAGATCTTCCAGCATGATCCGATAGCGTGCGCGGTCGGGGAACTGCGTGTAGGCCCTGCCCGTGCCCGAGAAGTCGGCCCAGATATCGAGGCAATAGCCGACATCGGTGACGATCAGGAACGGCGGCCAGTCATGGTCCACCGGGAGAGAGCGAGCATAGCGTTCCGCCTGGCCCTTCGCGGCGATCATGGCAGCCGTCCAGCCGCCCGTCCCGCGCTTCGCGGTACCACGCTTCATGCGCCGGGCCGCGGACTGGCCGAACAGATCGAGATCCTCTTCGCCGGCTTCCGCAGCGCGCCGGTCTGCGTCCGACCCTTGCTTTGCTTCGAGGATGAACGCCCCCCGGCGATAGCAGTCGATCCGGCCGAAATTCGTCGTGCCATCGCCGTTGTCGGCGAAGACGCGGCGTTCGAAAACGTAGTCGTTCTCCGCATCATCCGGCTTGCTGCCATCCGGCGCCGGAACACCGATCAGATCGCAAAGGCCGTTGACGAAACTCTGCGTATTGGCGAGCTCGGACCCCCCGGTATCGCGCCAGGCAGCGATGAATTGTTCAGCCTTTTCGGCGCCCTTATCCATCACTTACGATTGGCCCTGATAACTGCGTCGTTCAAGCAGATAACACAGAGTGCGGGAGCCGAAATTCTCAGCCCAGCTTGGCGAAATTGGCAACCCCTGGCGCTGGCTGGCGCGACTGCGGCACAGGGTTTCCAGACAGGCCGCCGAGTGCGCCTGCAGCATCGACAACCTTCGCAATCCTGGTTTCATCGATCCGGTAATAAACAAGCTTGGCATCTTTCCGGGTCTTCACGAGGCCCGCGTTGCGAAGGACCGCCAATTGCTGTGATAAAGTCGGCTGGCCGATATCCGCTGCGTCGTCGATTTCGCCAACATTACGCTCCGTGCCCGTGAGGGCCCGCAAGATGCGAAGACGCACGGGATGCGCGAGGGCCTTCAAGGCATCGACGAGCTCTTCGTCGGTCATTTGCGAGACCCTCGCCTGGTTTCCTTCATGAACCAGTCGGTCTGACCCTTGGCGGAGAAAACAGTATCCAGCGATGCGTCGGGCTGAGCCAGCAGCGCCTCTCCAAGTGCCCAATTTGCAGGGGCGAGAACAGGCCCGCCATCGACTGCCTGAAGAGCATCGAGGGCCCGCAGCATTTCGGGTGTCGAGCGGCCAACGTTCGCGGGATAGCAAGTCATTGCGCGGATAACGCCGGCTGGATCGATGAAGAATGTCGTGCGTACCGTTGCGCTGTCGTTGTCGTTCGGCGCCACCATGCCGAAGGCGCGCCCAATTACGAGCGTCGGATCCTCAACGATCGGAAAACGCACCTCGATTTCGTAACGATCGCGGATAAGCCGCAACCAAGCGAAATGCGAGAACAGGCTATCGACGGAGAGCGCCATCAACGCGCAGTCGCGCTGCTCGAACTCGCTGGCCGATTGGGCAAGTGCAACGAACTCGGTCGTGCATACAGGCGTGAAGTCCGCAGGGTGCGAGAACAGGATCAGCCACCGCCCCCGGTAATCCGAAAGGCGGACATCCCCTGTCGTGCTGCGTGCGGAAAAGTCCGGGGCGACGTCTCCGATACGCAGTCCGGCGCACGGCGCCTGTCGTTCGGCATCGGCTTTGATCATCTTGGTCATCGAGCCTTCATACCACTTGACAGCGGAATAGCAACACATATAAACGGTTTATGTAAATGTATGGAGATCAAGCTATGGCTAACGATCAAAACCTCAACAGCGCCGCCGCCCAGATCGAGCGTGCTCAAGCCGATAAGTGCCTCCTCCCTTCTATTGCGGGCTTTTTCGACGAGGCTACGAATACGGTTTCGTATGTCGTGCACGATCCCAAGACGAACGAAGCGGCTATCATCGACTCGGTCCTGGATTTCGAAGCGGCGTCTGGCCGGACCTCGAACGGCTCAGCCGATCGGATCATCGAATATATCACTTCTAATAATCTGAAAGTGACATGGTTGATCGAGACGCATGCGCATGCGGATCATATCTCAGCAGCCCCCTATCTGCAGGAGCAGCTCGGTGGGAAGCTCGCTATCGGACGCGATATCATCCGCGTGCAGGAGGTGTTCGGCAAGCTCTTCAATGCAGGCACCGAGTTCGAACGCGACGGATCGCAGTTCGACAAGCTGTTTGAGGACGGCGAAACCTTCAAGGTCGGCGAGTTGGAAGGAATTGCCCTGCATGTTCCCGGTCACACACCTGCCGATATGGCCTTCATCATCGGCGATGCTGCATTCGTGGGCGACACGATTTTCATGCCCGATTTCGGGACCGCCCGGGCTGATTTTCCGGGTGGCGATGCGCACCAGCTCTATCGGTCCATCCGCCGACTGCTCTCGCTCCCGGACGAAACCCGCCTGTTCCTGTGCCACGATTATAAGGCGCCGGGCCGCGACGAATACGCCTGGGAAACCACCGTCAAGCAACAGCGCGAGGAGAACGTGCATGTGAAGGACGGGGTGAGCGAGGAAGACTTCGTCGAGATGCGGACTACCCGCGACAAGACGCTCGCCATGCCAAACCTGATAATGCCCTCGGTGCAGGTCAATATCCGCGGCGGTCGTTTGCCTGCCCCCGAAGACAACGGCGTCAGTTACATCAAGATTCCGGTAAATGCCGTATGACGATCCCAGGTTTCCCTGAAGCTGCGCCGCTTGCCGGCTTGGCAGGCGGCATCCTGATCGGCCTTGCAGCCGCAGTGATGCTGCTAGGTCTTGGCCGGATCGCCGGGGTTTCGGGCCTCGCTGCGAAGGCCGTTGGGCTTGGCGGCAGCGGTATCGCCAGAAGCGGCGCATGGATGTTCGTGGTCGGGCTGCCGCTCGGTGCACTCATCGTTGTGCTGGCATCGGGCGGGCTCGAAGCCAGCTTCGCCAGTCCCAGAACGCTCGCGATAGCTGGACTGGTGGTCGGCATTGGCACGCGTCTTGGAAGTGGATGCACCAGTGGGCACGGAGTTTGCGGTGTTAGCCGTCTATCGGGCCGCTCGACCGTCGCCACGCTTACTTTCATGGCGACCGGAATTGCGACAGTCGCGATCATGAACGCGCTCGGGCTGGAGGTGTTGTAATGCGGACCGCTCTCACTTCGATCGTATCCGGCGTCCTTTTCGGCGCTGGTCTTGCCCTTGGCGGCATGACCGACCCTGCGCGGGTGCGCGGCTTCCTCGATATTTTCGGAGACTGGGACCCCACGCTGGCTTTCGTGATGGGCGGAGCCGTGATCGTCATGGCGATCGCCTGGCGGATCGTGCCGCGCTTGGCCGAACCAGTCTTCGCGGGCGAGTTCCACCTGCCGACCAAATCCGATCTTACCCCTCGTCTTATCGGCGGAGCAGCCCTGTTCGGTATCGGCTGGGGAATTGCGGGGCTTTGTCCGGGGCCCGGGATTGCTGCTCTCGTGATCGAACCTGCAGCGGCCGCGATATTCGTTGTTGCGATGCTCGCTGGCATGGCGGTGGTCCGGCTTTTCGAAGGAGCCTCGTCATGAAGCTCGTATACGTCAGCGAGACATTCGCCGTCTCTCCTCAGCTTGAACCCAGCGACATGCGCGAGCTTGCCGATGCTGATTTCAGGGTTGTGATTTGCAACAGGCCGGATGGCGAAGAGCCGAACCAGCCGGACGTCGCATCAATGCGAGAAGCTGCCGAAGCGGCAGGATTGGCCTTCCATCATATCCCGGTCTCGGGGGGCGAGCTTCCGCCGGTTGCGGTCAAGGCCTTCGGCAAGGTCCGTGAAGAAGCGGACGGCAAAGTGCTTGCGTTCTGCCGAACGGGGACGCGCTCAATCACGCTCGATGCACTGGCCAACGTCGAGAATGAAACTGCTGACGACCGCATCAATAGCGCAAAGCGAGCCGGCTACGATTTGTCCGGCTTGCGCGACCGGCTCAGCGAATAACGAAAAGATGTTGGAGAGTTTGTCATGGCCCGCAGCCTGAACCACGAAGTCGTCATCATCGGAGGCGGTTCGGCAGGGATCGCCACCGCATCTTCCATGCTGAAGCGGCGTCCATCGCTCGACGTCGCGATCGTCGAGCCGAGCGAGGATCACTACTATCAGCCCGGCTGGACGATGGTTGGCGGGGGCGTCTTCGATGCGCCCGCCACGCGCCGCACCACGGCGAGCGTGATGCCGAAGCAGGCCAGCTGGCTCAAGCAAGCAGCCGCCTCGTTCCAGCCCGAAAACAATCAGGTCACTCTCGCCGACGGCACGACGATCACCTACCGGGTTCTGGTTGTCGCTCCGGGCATCCGGCTTGCCTGGGAAAAGATCGAAGGCTTGGAAGAAACGCTCGGCAAGAACGGCGTCACCTCCAACTATCGCTACGATCTGGCCCCCTACACATGGGAGCTCGTGCGCAACCTGGAATCGGGTCGTGCGATCTTCAGCCAGCCGCCGATGCCCATCAAATGCGCAGGTGCGCCGCAGAAGGCGATGTATTTGTCGTGTGACGCCTGGCTGGAGCGCGGCGTGCTCGGCAACATCGACGTTGAATTCCGAAATGCCGGTGGTGTCCTGTTCGGCGTCAAGGAATATGTCCCGGCGCTGATGGAATATGTCGAAAAATACGGGATCGATTTGAAGCTCAACCAGACCCTTGTCGCGGTCGATGGCCCCGGCAAGAAGGCGGTCTTCAAAAGCGAAGCTGGTGAAGAAACAGTCGACTTCGACATGCTGCATGCGGTTCCGCCACAGGTCGCCCCGCAATTTGTCGCCGACAGTCCACTCGCGAATGCCGAAAGCGGTTTTGTCGATATCGACAAGTTCACGCTTCAGCACGTGCGTTACCCCAACGTTTTCGGCATCGGCGATGCGGGATCGACTCCCAATGCGAAGACGATGGCTGCCGCGCGCAAGCAGGCACCGATCGTCGCGGTCAATGCGCTCGCCCAGTTCGATGCAAAGCAGCCTGTGGCCGATTACGATGGCTACGGCTCCTGCCCGCTGACCGTCGAGCGCGGAAAGATCGTTCTCGCCGAATTCGGTTATGACGGAAAGCTGCTGCCGAGTTTCCCGAAATGGGTGATCGAAGGCACCAAACCGCGCAAGCTCAGCTGGCTTTTGAAGTCAGAGGCGCTGCCCTGGATTTACTGGAACGGCATGCTGAAGGGCCATGAGTGGCTCGCCAAACCGCATATGAAGAAGGCTGCCTGATCGTGAGCGACAGCAATCCAGAGACGGCTGGTGAGCCGTCAGGCTTGCCGCGTGGGCACAAGCCTGGACTGCTATCGCAATACCTCCCGATCCTCGAGTGGGGCCGGACCTACAACGGATCGGTGCTGACGAACGACCTCGTCGCGGCGATCATCGTCACGATCATGCTGATTCCGCAGAGCCTCGCTTACGCGCTGCTTGCGGGGCTGCCGCCTGTCGTCGGCCTATACGCCTCGATCCTGCCGCTGGTTGCCTACGCGATCTTCGGCACCAGCCGCACGCTTGCAGTAGGGCCCGTGGCGGTCGTGTCGCTGATGACGGCGAGCGCTGCCGGAGCCGTCGCGGCGCAGGGCACCGCGCTTTATCTCGAGGCGGCAATCACCCTCGCCGCCTTGTCCGGCGTGATGCTGGCCGTGCTCGGGTTCCTGCGAATGGGGTTCCTCGCAAACCTCCTCTCGCACCCCGTCATCAGCGGCTTCATCACCGCTAGCGGCATCCTGATCGCGACCAGCCAGCTGAAGCACATCCTTGGCGTATCGGCAGGTGGCGACAACTGGCCCGAAATGCTGGGTGGGCTCGCCGCCGCGATCGACACAATCAACCCTTGGACTCTCGCAATCGGTATTCCGGCGACGCTGTTCCTTTTCTGGGTGCGCAAGGGTCTGAAACCATCCCTGGTGAGGCTGGGCCTTACTCCGCGCGCCGCCGACATTGCGGCCAAGGCAGGTCCGGTAATAGCCGTGGTCGCGACGATCCTTGCAGCTATCGGCCTCGATCTCGAGGATCGCGGCGTGAACCTCGTCGGTGCAATCCCCCAGGGCCTTCCCCCATTCGCCGTGCCGTCGACCGATCTCGGCCTGATTGGCCAATTGTGGGTGCCGGCACTGCTCATCTCGATCATCGGTTTCGTGGAAAGCGTGTCGGTCGCGCAGACCCTTGCCGCAAAGCGCCGGCAGCGTATCGCACCGAACCAGGAACTGATCGGCCTTGGTGCATCGAACATCGCCAGCGCCTTTTCCGGCGGCTACCCTGTCACCGGCGGGTTTGCGCGCTCGGTCGTCAACTTCGATGCAGGGGCGGAAACGCCCGCAGCCGGAGCCTACACCGCTGTTGGCATTGCGCTGGCGGGACTGTTCCTGACGCCGCTGCTCTACAGCCTGCCCATCGCCACACTGGCTGCGACAATCATCGTCGCGGTTCTCAGCCTCGTCGATCTCAAGACGCCGGGCCAGCTGTGGAACTACTCCAAGGCTGACTTCGCCGCGCACATGGCTACGATCGCCATCACGCTTCTTGTAGGCGTCGAACTGGGTGTGATCGCGGGCGTTGGCGTCGGCCTGCTGCTCTATTTATGGCGGGCCAGCCGCCCGCACGCTGCCATCGTCGGCCGTGTCCCCGAGACCGAGCACTTTCGCAATGTCGACCGGCATCGGGTTTTCACCGTCCCGCACGTCCTTTCGATCCGGATCGACGAAAGCCTGACTTATCTCAATGCGCGGTGGCTCGAGGAATATGTTCTGGAGGAGATCGCCGACCGGCCCGATGTGCGCCACGTGATTCTGATGTGCAGCGCGGTCAACGAAATCGACGCATCCGGTCTGGAGAGCTTGGAAGCGATAAATCACCGCATGACCGACGCGGGGATCGGGCTTCACCTCTCCGAAGTGAAAGGGCCGGTCATGGACCGGCTGAAGCGGACGCACTTCGTGGATGAACTCAACGGGCAGGTCTTCCTGTCGCAGAACCGCGCCTTCCGGGAACTGGCGACAAACGGTGGACAGCCAGTTGAACCGATCCCCGATGCTGCGAGGGGTATGATCTGATGCCTGTTATTCCTGATAAAGACACCCGTTGTCGCGAGATCGAAGCTCTGATCGCTGCAGGGAGTGGCGTTTGCGAGAGTTGCCGCGAGATCGGGATCTCCGAAAAGACCTTCTACCGCTGGCGCAAGGCACGCGCCGAAAAGCAACACGGATAAAGACATGTTCGAACAGCTAGACGCCCTCCTTCTGGCCCGAATCCAGTTCGCCTTCACGGTGAGCTTTCACTTCATCTTTCCGGCCTTTTCCATCGGCCTCGCAAGCTATCTTGCAGTGCTCGAAGGGCTCTGGCTTAAGACCGGGAAGCCAATTTATCTCGACCTGTTCAAATACTGGCTGAAGATCTTCGCCATTGCCTTCGCGATGGGCGTCGTTTCGGGCATCGTGATGTCCTACCAGTTCGGCACGAATTGGTCGGTCTTCTCCGATATTGCGGGGCCAGTCATCGGGCCGCTGATGGCCTACGAGGTGCTAACCGCGTTCTTCCTCGAGGCTGGCTTCCTCGGCGTCATGCTTTTCGGCATGAATAAGGTTGGCAAGAAGTTGCACTTCGCCGCCACGCTCATGGTGGCAATCGGCACGTTCATTAGCGCCTTCTGGATCCTCTCGGTCAATAGCTGGATGCAGACGCCTGTTGGATACGAGATCGGCGCCAACGGACAATACCTGCCAGGTGAAAGCTGGTGGGACATCGTCTTCAACCCAAGCTTCCCCTATCGTTTGGTCCACACGGTCATCGCCGCTTACCTCACGACCGCCTTCGTGGTCGGCGGGGTTGGCGCATGGCATCTGCTGAAGGACAAAGCCAACCTCCACGCTCGCAAGATGTTCTCGATGGCGATGTGGATGGCGGCTATCGTTGCGCCGATCCAGATCTTTGCAGGCGACATGCACGGGCTGAATACGCTCGAACACCAGCCCCAGAAGGTCATGGCCATGGAAGGGCACTTCGAGAGCCATCCCTATGGCGCGCCACTGATCCTGTTCGGCATCCCCAACAGCGAGGAGAAGCGGGTCGATTACGCAATCCAGATACCGAAAGCGTCCTCACTCATTCTCAAGCACGATCTGAATGCTCCTCTAGCCGGGCTGGATACGATTCCGGACGTCGAGGAACCTCCGGTCGGCATCGTCTTCTGGTCGTTCCGCATCATGGTGGGCATCGGCTTTGCCATGCTTGGTTTAGGGGTATGGAGCCTGCTCGCTCGCTTCCGCAAGAAGCTCTACGACTGGCCCATGCTCCATCGCGCCGCCCTGGTCATGGCACCCAGCGGTTTCGTCGCCGTCATCGCCGGCTGGATTACGACGGAGGTCGGCCGGCAACCATACGTGATCTACAATCTTCTCCGCACAGCAGATGCGGCGAGCCCGCTGGATGCTCCCGCAGTCGCCGCCTCGTTGCTTGCCTTCGTGGTGGTCTACTTCGCGGTCTTCGGCGCAGGCGTCTGGTATATCTTGCACCTGATGCACAAGCCCCCGCATGCAGGCGAATATGGCGTCAAGCGCGGGGACACCGGGCCGATCCGGACCGCCGGCATCACGCCTGGCCCGTCGCAGAACCCGGGCGATCCCGACACATTGCCGCGGACACACGAGGAGGCGACCGATGGACGTTAACGTGGACCTGACGACAATCTGGGCTTTCATCATCGCCTTTGCCGTCTTCGCCTATGTCGTGATGGACGGGTTCGACCTCGGCATCGGCATCCTTTTTCCGACGTTCGATGTCGGGCCGGAACGCGACCGGGCCATGAACTCGATTGCGCCCGTATGGGATGGCAACGAGACATGGTTGGTTCTGGGTGGCGGCGGCCTTTTCGCAGCTTTCCCGCTGGCCTATTCTGTCGTCCTGCCAGCTACCTATCCGCTTATCATCGCCATGCTGCTGGGGCTGGTATTTCGAGGCGTCGCGTTCGAGTATCGCTGGCGCGATCCGGGGCATCGTCGATACTGGGATGCGGCCTTTACCGGCGGCTCGCTGGTCGCAGCGATGGCGCAGGGGATGACGCTGGGTGCTCTCCTCCAAGGCATCGAAGTCGTCGATCGCTCCTATGCGGGTAGCTGGTTCGACTGGCTCACGCCCTACACCCTGCTGACCGGCCTAGGCACAGTGGCTGGCTACGCTCTGCTTGGCGCCACCTGGCTGGTGTGGAAGCTGGACGGGGAGAGTCAGCATCATGCGCGCAAGCTGGGCAAGCGGGCGGCATGGGCAACGCTGGTACTGTTGGGGGGCGTCAGCCTCTACAATGTGTTCCTGAACGCCGAATATGCCGAACGCTGGCTGACGGCGCCGGAAATCTATTTTGCCGCGCCGGTCCCGATTCTCACCGCGGTGATTGCAATCATGCTGCTGAGGGCTCTTTCGGTGGACCGACACAGCAAGCCGTTCTGGTTGAGCCTTGCGCTGTTCTTCTTCGGCATGGCCGGACTCGGCGTCACGATGTGGCCCTATGTCGTTCCGCCTGGCCTCACGATATGGGACGCCGCCGCGCCCGAACGCAGCCAGATCTTTATGCTGGTCGGCGTCGCGATCACCATGCCGCTCATCAGCGGTTACACCGCTTGGGCATACTGGGTGTTTCGCGGCAAAGTGGCGGACGAGGGATATCACTGATGGTCTTCCTGAACGAACCATCACCTAAAGAACCGTCGCCGTCGCCTTTGTGGAAGAGATTGGCCTGGATGGTGGCTCTCTGGGCGTCGAGTCTGGCGGTTCTGGGAGTTGTCGCCATGATAATTCGATATTGGCTGAACGTTTAAGAGAGCGTCAGACGTTGACGCTCTCGAACTCCGTCCCGCGGCCCTCGTCACCTTGTCTAAGAGGCCGGAATGAAGAAATATTCCTATTTGCTGGTCATAGCCTTAGCAGCTCTCCTCGGAGCGCTTGCCGCAAGTGCATTTAAGGTAGACACAGCCGAGCGTGACACCGATCCAGCACCGAGCCTGGATCAGCGCGAAGTCGTTCATTTCGACGAACCTCAAGCCCAGTTCGCTCTCGCCCGGATGCGTGGTCTGCTGGAAACGCTTGTCTCATTGGACGAAGCTGAAGCCAAAACGGATTTCGAGGCGATGGCGAATGCCGCAGCCCTCCAATCTCCAGGTCGAACGGCCGAACATCCTGACGGATTTCATGACGCGATGCCCGATGGATTTCGGTCAATGAGTCAACAGATGCGAAAGGGGTTCAAGCAAGCTGCAGACGCGGCGGAGGCAGGCGATTTTGATGCATACTACCGGGCGAAAAGACAGGTTCAGAGCACATGCGTTGCTTGTCACGAAACTTATCGAATCCCCGCTGCGCCCTGACCTCGACCTTACTCCGAGGGGCGCGGTCCGACACGATGGTGCAGACACCGGCCAGCAGCAACCCGATCAGATCATCTTTACATAGTCGTTTACATTAATCGTTAAATATGATTCGCAATCCTCTCGCCCCGTCGCTACGTAGGGTGAGAAGGGAATGTAGGATGAAAATCTCTATCCAAAAACTTCTGGTTGCAACCAGTTCTGCGCTGTTGCTGTCGGCCTGCTCGGCTGTTTCGAGCGAGGTGCAACAACCAATCAACCCAAGCGTGTCACCGACAGATGCAGACGCCTTGGCCTTGGCTCTTGAAGACGAGTATCGAGCAGAGGCGATGTATGAGGCAGTCATGGCGGAGCATGGAGAGGTCCGCCCTTTCAGCAACATTATCCAAGCCGAACGGCGCCATTCCGAAAGAGTTCGCGAGGAAATGGCGCGCTTGGGTATTGAATACTCGGACACCAACCCGTTCCTCGGAAACATAGCTGCGCCCGCTACAATGCTCGAAGCCTGCCAGCAGGGTATCGATGCAGAAATCGAGAATATCGCCCTTTACGACGAGATCCTGCCGACCATCGCCGATGGTCAGGTGAAAGCCACCCTTACCGATCTGCAGTGGGCATCGCGGGAGCGGCATTTGCCCGCGTTCCAACGATGCGTGGACCGGGGCGGCGAGCCCGGTAGGGGTTCCGGTCTAGGCGGCGGCCACGGTCGCAACAACTGATTTCAATTAAAGAAAAGGAATAAATAATGAGCCTTCATATCGGTGATACAGCGCCTGATTTTACGGTCGATACGCAAAATGGCGAGATCAGCCTGCACGCATGGGCCGGCGACAGCTGGGTCTTCTTCTTCAGCCATCCCGCTGACTTCACGCCCGTCTGCACCACGGAAATGGGCCGCACTGCCCAACTCGCCAGCGAGTTCGACAAGCGCAATGTTAAACCGCTCGGCCTCTCGACAGATACGGCCGAAGAGCATGCGAAATGGATCGAGGACGTCAACGACACCCAAAACACGAACCTGCAATTCCCGATCATTGCCGATGCCGACCTCAAGATCGCGAAGCTTTACGACATGCTGCATTCCGATGAGAGCGAGACGGCTGCCGTCCGGTCGGTCTTCATTATCGATCCGGACAAGAAAATCCGCCTTACGATGACATATCCCATGAGCGTGGGTCGCAACTTTGATGAGATCCTTCGCGCGATCGATGCGCTTCAGTTCAGCGACAAGCATGGCGTGGCCACGCCCGCTGACTGGCGCGAGGGCAAGGACGCGATCATTCCTCCATCGGTTTCCGACGAGGACGCCAAAGCACGCTTTCCTCAAGGCTTCACCACCATTCGCCCCTACTTGCGGACGGTCTCAATCGATTGAGCGAAAGCTTGATTGAATAATTCAAAGCGGGATCGGTTCGCGCCGGCCCCGCCTTCTATATCTGAAGGAGGCATCATGCTCCTCGAGAAGATCAAAACCCCCGGCCTTTCCCATCTGTCCTACCTGATCGGTTCCGGCGGCAACGCGGCCGTTATCGATCCGCGCCGCGACTGCGAATGCTATGTCGAAATGGCGCGCGCGGAAGGTTTGGAGATCACCCATATCTTCGAAACCCACCGCAACGAGGATCTGGTGTCCGGAGCGCCAATCCTGAAGGAGCTGACCGGCGCGCGCGTCTTTCACGGCCCCAACGCCGCGGCCACGGTCGAATATGCCGAGACCGCGCACGAGGGCGACGAATTCGAGATAGGCCAGCTGAAGATCAAGGTGCTAGAAACGCCTGGCCACACCTACGATCACCTTGCCTTTGTTCTCCACGACACAGCCTACCCCGATGGTCCATTCGGTGTCTTTACCGGAGACGCGCTGTTCGTCGGCGATGTCGGGCGAACCGACTTCTATCCCGATCGAATGCGCGAAACCGCCGGCCTGCTCTACGATTCCCTCGAAAAGATCCTCGCACTTGGCGATCACGTCATTCTTTATCCTGCCCACGGCGCGGGCTCGGTCTGCGGCTCGGGCATGGCGGAGCGGAAGTTTTCGGCACTCGGCCATGAACGCGCGAACAACCCGCGCCTGCAGTTCGAAAGCCGGGATGCCTTCATCGACTTCAAGGTGGAGGAAA
The DNA here is from genome assembly GCA_029937545.1 of Erythrobacter sp. GTDB lineage: Bacteria > Pseudomonadota > Alphaproteobacteria > Sphingomonadales > Sphingomonadaceae > Qipengyuania. The sequence goes on from JAPYPR010000022.1 coordinate 14,448, forward strand.
ATCACTACCAGCCGCCCTATTTCCGGCTGATGGAGCGCCTTAACCTCGAAGGCGGCGATGCTGCGCCTCGTGTGATGCGACCCAAGCGCCTGTCGCTGTCCGAATTGGGCGACATCGATGTCGACCACCTGATGGATGTGCGCGAGCCGCTTGCCTTCGCGTCAGGCCATCTTCCCGGTTCTATGAACCTGCCGGTTGACATGATCTCGGCATTCGCAGGATGGTTCATCCGCGAAGGCGAGAGTTTCGCTCTCGTTGCTTCCAATGAAGACCAGCTCGAAGCTGCCATGACGCATCTCGTGCGGATCGCACTTGACAATATCGAAGGCGGCTATGTCGGCGTCGTCCCTGCCGCTGCGCAAGGCAAGGCGATGCGGACTATCCCGATGATCGGAACCCAGGAAGTCGAGCGTCGTCTAGAAGGCGGCGAAGATGGGTGGACGCTGCTTGATGTCAGGGATGCGGACGAACGCGCGCAAAACGCGATCAAGGGTTCCGAGCATATCTATGTGGGCGAGCTCAACGAGCGTTATCGCAATCTCTATCCGGCGCAGCACTACACGCTAATGTGCGCAAGTGGCATGCGCGCCACCGTTGCTGCCGGCTGGCTCGCGAGCCGCGGCTTCGACAAGGTGGACGTCTATCTCGGCTCCATGGGCGCATGGAAAGCGGCCCATGCCTGAACCGGACCAGGCGACCTTCTGGAACGAGCGCTACGCGGCGGACGAATATCTGTTCGGGACTGCACCGAACGCATTCTTGGTGCGCGAGGTGCATCGCCTAGCTCCGGGATCGAAAGTGCTGGCAGTCGCGGATGGCGAAGGGCGAAACAGCGTATTCTTGGCCCAGCATGGCCATCCCGTAGTCGCTACCGACGTTTCGGAAAGGGCGCTCGATAAAGCGCGAGCTCTCGCAAAGCGGCGCAGGGTCGAAGTCGAATATCGGCAGGTAAATTTGTCCGAATGGGAATGGCCAACAGAAGCTTTCGATGCTGTGGTCGGCATCTTTATCCAGTTCGCTGGTCCCGGACTGCGTGAGGACATCTTCGATGGCATCCATCGTTCGCTAAAGCAGGGTGGCATGCTACTGCTCGAAGGCTATCGCGAAGAACAACTGGCTTACGGCACAGGCGGCCCGCCCAGCATCGAAAATCTTTATTCCGAGGACATTCTGCGGCGCAGCTTCTCGTCATGGGACATCGAGTTACTCGGATCCTACGATGCCGAGATCGAAGAAGGCTCCGGCCATTCGGGGAAGTCGGCGTTGATCGATCTGGTCGCTCGCAAGCGCGGTTGATGAATGCCAGCCGAAGCCTAGGCTCCGGCTGGCATCACTTTCAGAAGTTTGCACTCGCGCGGATCCAGACACCCCGACCACAGCCTGGCAGTCGTTCGCCCAGCGGCACGTCAGACGCCTCCACGCGGTTCCTGCCTGCAAGATGCGGCTGGTAGAAGGTGTCGAATATATTCTCGACACCAGCTTCGAGCTTCACATCATCGCGCAGTCTGAACTGCGCGAACAATCCCGCAATTACATAGGCCTCGCTGGTATCCTCGTCGTTGCTAATCGAAACGGCATTCTGATCGGCCGCACCTGTCAGTTCGCCGCCGATGGCAAATCGATCGCCCTCATAGGCAATCGAGATACGGCCATTGAGGGGCGGGATACGGTAGAGATCATCGTCGATATCAACCCGCATGCCTCGCACGTAATTCACCGTTCCATCGATCATGATGCGCGCTGTAGGTCGGGCGGTAAAATCCAGATCCACGCCGTAGAATTCGGCGTCGACATTGCGGAACGTCAAGGGCGTCGGATCACCGTTCATATTCGCAACCATTTCGACCGGTGTATCGAGCACGCCAACGGTTGCATCGAAGGGTGTGCCCTGAATGAAATCGTCGACCCGGCGATAGTAGGCGGTCGGGCGGAAATTGAATGCCGGACTGTTGAAATCGAAGCGGGCCTCCACAGCATAGGCCACCTCTGGTTTGAGTCCCTGATTGCCGACGTAGATATTACCGTCGGCAAGGCCGTAACTCGCTTCCGTCGGCAGCCATGCGAAACGTTCCAGAAGGCTCGGAACGCGGGTCTTGCGCGAAAACGTCACCCGCGGGACGATATCGCCCATCGGGGCCCATGCCCGCGCAACCACGTCCGCGGTCGTATCATCTTGTCCACGCGCGGAAGCAGCGAATGCTGCCGCGAGCATGCGCGGCCCCATCGGCACGGCTGCACCGAGTTGGGGGACGCCAGCGGTCTGGCTCGTGTGATCGAGCCGCGCGCCGATTTCGAATTCAGTCGTTCCGATGCCGCCCCGCCATTGAACGAAACCACCGACACGCTCCGAAGACAGGTTCGGCTGGGTTTCCAAGAAGAATGCGGCATTCGTCGGGTTGGTGATCGTGACATCCTTGTCGATCATCTCGACGTCGCCGCCCACGGTTACGTTGCGCGTATCCGAGCCGAAGCGCAGCGCAATCTCGCCAGTATTGGTATCAGCATCTGCGAATGTCGCACGAGCCCGCATGGCTGGAGCTGCCGGCTGTCTGGCCGTCTGGTTGTCCATCAGGTGACGTACCGCGACATGGCCCATCCGCAGATCGAGATGGAGGTCGTCGGTCAGCTGTCCCAGGTAACCTGCCTGAAGGAAGTCGGTATCGAAATACACGATATCCAGCGCGAATGGCGGATTGCCGGTCGGATCGGTCTCGCTGCGCCGGTATTCGACGAAGAATTCGCCCTCACCGGCCCGAAAGCCGCCCTCGACACCGTAAAGCAGTCGCTCGAAGGATGTGCCGACTGCCGTGCCGCCAGCATAGTCATAGTCGTCGCCTTCCTCTCGGCTGCCGATGACCCCCAGCCGCAATTGCGGCGTTGCGATACCGGCTTGCCCTCCAATCGCGTAGCTGTTGTCCACACTGCGATATTGGCCCGCGGCATAAACGTCGGCGGTAAGCTCACCGGTGTCGGAGAAGCGCGTCCCGACAAGTTCCGCGTTGACGGCAGCGGACAAGCTCGGCCCTTGCGAAACTGGCGCAGCGCCTCGCGTAATCTTGATACGGTCGATAAGGATAGACGGCGCGTAATGCAACGGCGGGTCCATGGCATTGGGGCCGCCGGATGCGAAACGCTGACCGTTGATGCGGCCCAGCACACGTTCGCCAAACAGACCACGATAGGAAAGCTGGCCTGACAGCGCGCCGTTCTGAACAAGCGCGCCTCCGGGCGTGCGCGCAGCAATACCTGCTGCATCGGCTGGAATGGCAATTTGCTCCGATGGGGACAGGTTGTCGGCTTCAAGCGGTTCGGTTTTTGCAGCCGTCACGATGATCGTATCGGTAAGCAGATCGTTGGCGTTGGAACGATCGTCTTCTGGCGCATTCGATTGCTGGGCCATTACGGCATTTGGTGCCGCAACAAGCGAAAAAGGCGAGACGCTCAAAAGCGCCCGGCAAAGGGGAAAATTCATTGGTCATATCCTGAATACGGAAGTGTGTGATCAACTCCGCTGGTCGCAGAGCGCGTTCAGGTATGAATGGGTGGGCCTGTGGATGGGGGCGGCGGTGCCGCCAGACCCATCCCTATGCCAACATTCGAAGCAATGAGAGGCAAGTCCGCTTCAATGCCTTCGACTGGTTCAGCCACTGGCGGAGAAACGGGTGGGACCGCGAAGGCGTTCGCGACCACTCCATACGGGCACGGATCGCTGGCCGCCTGATGGTCGTCGCCGAAATGCTGATCGTCACCATGCATCGCATGGTCGACTTGAGCCTGCGCGAGTGCCTCAACATGCATTCGCTCCGCTTCGGTCAGTCCTTGCGAGCATATCCGAACCGTAAACGTGCCGTCCGAAGCTTTGGCTGGCATCCATCCTTCGGGCACTATGCTGGATGTCAGCAATGATATGGCGAGAAAGGCAAATGCCAGAGCGTGCTTTTTCAAGGTTCTCGCAGATGGCATGTCGGGGCTTTAGTCGTCCACGCTCAGGGTCGCAATCGTGATGATAATCGACCATCGGTCAGGAAATCTGTTACGCTGCGGCATTAGTTACAGCGTTCGCGTCGCCCCCGATCACGAAGATCCAGATCAGCAGACAAGCTATCCAGCCGGCGTTGAACACAACGATAGCGAGCCAGATACGCGATTTCGATGCACGCCTCTTTCCAGGGCCACGAACCATTTCACCTTGGCCATGCCCTGAAAAAACCCTGGCGATGTCGCGCAAATGAAGCAGAAGCCAGATACCGGCAGTCAGGCTGACGGTAGCGAGAAGTCCCATGAGGGTAGGAAAAAACCAGAGCGGCATTGGCAATACTTTCTGTCGAGTTAGACCGCAGAGCTGAAGCGGCGCGTGGATTGGCGGCGATATGGATCGAACAAGGCGGCTATCGTACGGACATATGGCAGGCCATCGGCAGAAATCAGAACCCTGCCATTATGAAGATCAGCGAGCCCTCGATCGATAAAGGGTTGTAGGTCGCGCCTCATCCCTGCGAGCAGGCATGGGGCGACGGGTGCCTCCCCGCGGCAAAGCAACGCCTCGATGATCTCGCCGCGAAAACGATCGTCGGCGCTGCGGCGGATGCCGCGCTCCGTCACGAGGTGACCCGCGACGGCACGCATCCGGTAGCGACCGCTGTTTTTCTCGTTCTGAACGATCAGATGCGGGAAGGCGCTGATGGCCGAAGTACCCAGGCCGATCAGGTTGGTCGCTTGATCATCCGTGAAACCTTGGAAGTTGCGTTTCAAGTGACCTGACAGGGCAGCACTCGCGAGTGGATCGCGCCCCGGTTTTGCAAAATGATCGAAGCCCACGGGCGTGTATCCATGCGTTACAAGATAGGCGTAACCCTCGGCTGCCATAGCGAAACGCTCTGCCTGATCTGGTAGACCGGTAGCATCGATAGCGCGCTGCCGCGGCACGATATGAGGAACATGAGCATAGCCGAACAAAGCTATCCGGTCGGCACCGAGCACGCGGGTTCGGCTCAAGCTGTCGTGCAAGTCGTCCCGCGATTGCCCGGGAAGGCCGTACATCAGGTCGTAGTTGAGCGAAGTAACACTGGCCTCGCGCAGCCAGTGGGTGGTTTTCAGTATCAGGTCCTCCGACTGAACGCGTCCAATACGTTCCTGGCAATGCCTAGCGAAGGTCTGCACCCCAAGGCTTGCGCGTTCCACGCCCACCAGGCGTAATGCTTCGGCCCAGTCGCGGGTCATGGTCCGCGGATCCAGTTCGATCGAATAGACCGGGTTCGACAGGCCGAAATGGATGGTCAACGCATCTATCAGCCGCACGAAATCAGTCGGTGCGATAGCATTGGGGCTGCCACCGCCGAATGAAACACGACTTATCTTGGTTTGTGCAGGCAACAAACCCGCCACAGTCTCGATCTCCCGGTGAAGGGCGTCGAGGTAGGACTCCAGCCTGTTGCGCCGTCCGGCCGCACCTGTATTGCAACCGCAGTAGTAGCATATTTTCTCGCAGAAAGGGATGTGCAGATAAAGCGAGACATCGCCGGATACATTCGCGAGCGCTTGCCGATGCTCCTCAGAACTTAATTCCCCAAAATCGGCCGCCGTCGGATAGCTGGTATAACGCGGCACGGGCGTAGCGAGCAGGTCTGGGTGATAAGTCCACATACCGTCCCGTCTGCTATGACTCGCCCCTTGCGTCATTGCGCTGGATCAAACTTCTTGCGATTGCTCCCCGCGTGACAAGCTTTCTCGTGACACGCCGGATCAGGCCCGGGGTCCGGAACATCCCTACTCAAGTTTATTGTGATGACAGCATCACTGCCGCAGATATTAATGGTCAATTGATCGCGCGCATTGGGGAGGGGACCAATTAGCGCTGGTAGCAAAGCGAGCATCGTTGGATAGAAAGTGCTCACGAAGCGTCTTCTTCGTCGTCAATCAGGATGCGGTTTGCTGCACCGTCGAGATCCTCGAACTGACCTTCGCGCATGGCCCAGAAAAAGACGGCCAGCCCTATCCCGCCCATGCCGAGCGCGATGGGAATGAGATACATCAGGACGCTCACGCGCCATCTTCCGCTGACCTGGCGAGACGCAGCGAATTGCCGACGACAACAAGCGAACTCAGTGACATCGCGATTGCCGCGACCAGCGGCGTAACAAGCCCCGCCAGCGCCAGCGGAACGGCAAGGACGTTGTATCCGATCGCGAACCCGAAATTCTGGCGCACGATGGCCATGGTGCGGCGCGCAACCTGGACTGCGAGTGCCACGGGCATCAGGCGCTCACCGATGAAGACCGCATCTGCCGCCTGCTGGCTGGCATCGCTGGCAGTGCCAGGAGCAATCGAGGCGTGAGCGGCAGCGAGAGCCGGGCCGTCGTTCAACCCATCTCCCACCATAAGCGGCCTTTGCCCCTCGGCGTTCATCGCATCGAGCGCGGCAAGCTTGCCTGCGGGATCGATACCGCCGCGTCCGGGAATGCCCAGTTCGGAGGCGACGTCTTTCACGGCAAGTTCAGCGTCTCCCGATAGGATCGTCGCGCTCAGCCCCAGAGACTGCAGTCGCCGCACCGCCGCGCCTGCATCGACGCGCATCCGGTCGGCAAAGCCTATCGAGGTCGCGGCCCCGTCGATCCGCAGATCTACCGCCGTTTTGCCGGACGCTTGGCGCGGCTTTTCCAAGGCAACGTTCCGTCCCGCAAAGGAGCCGGATACGCCCCTGCCGGAATCTTCCACGATATCGATGATCTCGGCGGGCTGCACCCCGCGTTCGGAGAGGGTCCTTGCAAGCCCGATGCTCACCGGATGGCGGCTGGCCTGAGCGAGCGCGAGAGCGATGGCCTGCTGCTCGCCATCAAGCCCGGCGACATCGGCGCGCAATTCGCCCAGCGTGAGTGTCCCGGTTTTGTCGAAGACGACTGCATCGACTTCGGCCAATCGCTCCAGCGCGCTGCCGTCCTTCACCAGCAAGCCCTTTCGGATAAGCGCCCCTGACGCGACGACCTGCGCCGCCGGTACCGCCAGCCCCATCGCGCACGGGCAGGTGATGATCAGCACCGCAATGGCGATGACGAGCGATTGATGCCAACCTGCACCGGCGATCATCCAGCTCACAAAAGCCAATGCCGCGAGCGAATGGACAGCGGGTGCGTACAGCTGCGAGGCACGGTCGGCGATCCGGACATAGCGACTGCGCGACTGACCCGCCTCGTCCATCAGGCGGGCGATTTCGGCAATTACGGTATCGCTGCCTGTTGCAGTGATACGGACGCGTATCGGATCGAGCAGGTTGATAGCCCCGGCATGAACAATCGCGCCGGGGAAAACTGCTTCCGGCGCGCTCTCGCCGGTCAGCATGGAATTGTCGATCGAACCGTTGCCGCTCTCGACCATGCCATCCGCGGCAAGCGCTTCGCCCGCTGCCACGAGCATCAGCATTCCCGGTTCCAGCGCGTCCGCCTCGACACGGGCAACCGATCCGTCCGGCTGCACCACACCGGCGCTGCGTCCCATCCGGCCCAACAGCGCACCGATCCCGGCGCGGGTGCGGTTCCGCATAGTCGCATCGAGCGCTCGGCCCGCCAGCAGGAAGAACAGCAACATCACCGCGCTGTCGAAATAGGCGTGTTCGCCGCCCTTCAGCGTTTCGTGGACACTCAGCCCGGTAGCCAGAATCACGCCGATAGAGATCGGCACATCCATGTTCGTGCGCCGATAGCGCAACGCCATCGCCGCAGACGCAAAGAATGGCCGCCCGGCATAGGCGATGACCGGGATCGCGATCAGGGCAGACAGCCAGTGGAACAGGTCGCGCGTCACGCCGCCCGCGCCCGACCAGACGCTGACCGAAAGCAGCATGATGTTCATCATGCCGAAGCCGGCCACCGCCAGCGCGCGGAGCAGCGTCCTGCTTTCCCGATCGTCCTGCGCCAGCGGATTGCTGGCCAGCGCCTGCGCTTCGAATCCCAGCAGGCGCAGCCGGTCGACAAGTTCGTCTTCCCTGATGCGCGGATCGTGCCGCACTGCCACGCGCTTGGCGGAAAAGTTGACGCGGGTTGCCGCGACGCCATCCACCGCATCTAGGCCACGCTCAATCTTTGCAATACACCCGGCGCAGCGTATTCCGGGAACCGTCAGCCGGGTATCGATCAACGGTTCCGACCCAGCAACGTCGATGGCGGCGGGCGCATTCATTCCAGGCGCATTTCCTGCGTCCAGCGATCATTCGCCGAACGCATGAACACCCGTGCTATCCAGCGCCCCGGAGGAACAGGTTCGTCGGAGGTGAATGTGCTGCCGTCGACCGAACGCAAGGTCAGGTCTGTCGTCGCCGCACGTCCGAGCGGTCTCCTTAACTGTGCCGACACGCTGATGTCGCCTGGTGCGTCTGCTACCGCAACACGCAATTTGCCTTCGGAGTCTCGCGAAATTTCGGCAGTCCAGCCAAGTTCATCTTGCTCTCGAGCCTCTTCCAGCCAGCCATTGAACTTCTGGCTGGCCACATAGGAATTCTCGACCACCACGCCGCCAAACCCTCGTGTGGCCAGTGCCGCCATGTAGAAATTGACGGCAACCACGATGCCGAAGCCGATGACGAGAATTACGGCCATATGCCACCCGGTAAATTCCCGTCGCATCAGCTGTCGCCGGGGGCGGAAAAACGGGTTTCGACGGCAGCCGTTTCACCCTGTTCGTCCAGCGAGGTGACCCTGAAGCTGAAGTCGCGGGCAGGGGAGCCTTCCGGAACGACCACATAGGCGCGCACGGTCTTTGTTTGATCGGCCGGAACCGTAACTATCTGGGTTGCCGCTGCATCGTTCCGGTTGATCGTATCGGACCACATCACCGCGCCCGGCAAGCCCTCCATGGAAATCTTCATATCGCGAGGGCGGCTTTCCATGTTGCGGAGCTTCAGCGTGTAGGAATTGCGAACCGACCCGTCGCTCATCAGCATGAAGGGCGGGTTCCGGTGCGGCGAAACGGTCATCCCTGTATGGCTGCGCACACCGAGTGCGAAGAGCAGTGCCAGACCGATACTGCCCCAGATCAGGAAATAGGCGATGGTGCGGGGGCGCAGCAGCGTGCGCCACGGGGAACGCGGTTTGCCGCCATTGGCTTCACGCTCGCAGTCTTCCAGCGTCGCGTAATCGATCAGTCCGCGCGGTCGGCCGATGTCCGCCATGACCTTGTCGCACGCATCGATGCACAGGGCGCAGGTGATACAGCCGATCTGCGGTCCTTCGCGAATGTCGATGCCGGTCGGGCAGACCTGCACGCATTGGGTGCAATCGATACAATCACCGAATTTCTCCGGCTCTTTCTGCGACTTCTTGACACTGCCGCGCGGTTCGCCGCGCCAGTCCTTGTAGGTAACGATCAGCGATTTCTCGTCGAGCATCGCCGTCTGGATACGCGGCCAGGGGCACATATAAATGCAGACCTGTTCGCGCATGAAGCCGCCCAGCGTAACCGTCGTCAGCGTGAGCACGGCCACCGTAATATAGGCTATCGGGGTCGCTTCGCCGGCGAAAAAATCCCGGAACAGGGTCGGCGCGTCGGCGAAGTACAAAATCCAAGCGCCACCGGTCACAAACCCGATCAGCGCGTAGATTGTCCATTTGAACCCGCGCCGGAATACCTTGCCCCAAGTCCATGGCGCACGATCGAGACGGATGCGCGCGTTCCGGTCACCATCGATCAGCCGGTCCACATGCTGGAACAGGTCTGTCCAGACAGTCTGCGGACAGGCATAGCCGCACCACGCCCGGCCGACCGCGCTGGTTACGAGGAAAAGACCAATGCCCGCCATGATGAGCAGGCCGGCGACGAAATAGAATTCGTGCGGCCAGATCTCGATACCGAACATGTAGAAACGGCGATTGGCCATATCGACCAGCACGGCTTGATCCGGCGCGTATGGACCGCGATCCCAGCGTATCCACGGGGTCACGTAATAGATGCCGAGCGTTACCAGCATCACCAGCCATTTGAACGTGCGGTATGGTCCGCGTACGCGCTTGTTGTGGACCGGCTCGCGCGCCTTGTAGAGCTTCTCCGGCAGAGGTTGGCGAGGCGGTTCGTGCGGTTCGTGTCGCCGGGTGGTTGCCGCAGGATCGGCTACCGCGCTGGATACAGGTTCGTTGCTCTTGGCAAGTCCATCTTCGACAACCACAGACCAGTCGCGATCGCCTCCGGACTTGTGTCCATCAGGGTTGCTCATCGACATCGACCTCGGGATCTTCGGCGACTTCGAGGAAATCTTCGCCACCTCCCAGAGAATGCACATATGCTGCCAGCATCTTGATGGTTACCGGATCAAGACGCCCTTCCCACTTTGGCATCATTCCCATTCGCGGATTGAGGATCTGGCGTGCGATCGCCTCCTGGCTACTGCCGCGCAGCCAGATGGCATCGTTGAGACGCGGCGCGCCAAGTTCGCGGCTGCCTTCGCCGCCCGCACCGTGACAGGCAGCGCAGTTATCGGCAAAAGTTTGTGCGCCAAGCGGGGTTGATCGATCCTTGCCGCTCAAAGAGAGAACGTGGGAAACGAGAGCGTCCATCTGGTTGCTGTCGAAAGCTCCCTTGAATGGAGGCATCTGACTCGTCCGCGTTTGATCGTCGCCCGCCTGACGAATGCCATGAACGAGCGTGTATTCTATCGCCCTGAGGTCACCGCCCCACAGCCAGTCGTCGTCGTTCAGGTTCGGATAGCCGAGCTCCTGGCTGCCTGCCGCCCCGGAACCGTGGCACTGCACGCAGTTGACACGAAAAGCAGCAGCGCCACCGGCGACTGCCTGCTGCATAAGCCCACTGTCGTCAGGCAAACGCTCGATCGGAGTGCGGGCGAGCTGTTCGCGCACAGATATCCGGGCCTGGTCGGCAGCGTCAATCTCTTCTGCGAGCTGGCCCCGGCTCGACCATCCCAAGACACCTTCGGTTGCCTTCTCAAACATCGGCCAGGCGGGGTAGGCAATCACGTAGCCCAAAGCAAAAATGATCGTGAGGTAGAAGGTCCAGACCCACCACCGCGGCATCGGCGTGTCGAGTTCCTCGATACCGTCCCACTCGTGTCCGACGAATTCGGTTCCGGTAGGCTCATCCACGCGCTTCTTAGTGCCCTTATTCGCCATGGGCTTCGTCCTCGAAAATGGATTGTGCGGCATCGTGGTTATGCTTCTGGGCACCCGGCCTGAAGGGCCACAGGCACAGCGCGACGAAAACGGTCATCATCGCCACCAGGCCATAGCTAACAGAAAACTCGCGCAGGAATTCGTACATGCTAGCGCCCCTTTTCCTGAGCGAGCTCTTCCTGAGCGGCGGCACTGTCGAAATTGACGAGGGTCCCCAGCATCTGCAGATAAGCGACCAGGGCATCCATTTCCGTTATGCGACCGGGTTCGCCATCGAAATCGCGCACCTGCGCTTTAGGATAGCGCTGGAGAAAATCTTCGACATCGCCGTCGGCGTCCGGATCAGCCTGCAGGATAAGATCGGCCATAGCCTTCCCGATATCTTCATCGGAATAAGGCACGCCGACACGACGCAGAGCGGTCAGTTGCGCGCCGGGATCACCCATCTCGAGAGTGGTTTCGGCCAGGAACCCATATTGCGGCATTATGCTCTCGGGCACGACGCTCTGCGGGTTCTGCAAATGCTGGACGTGCCATTCATCTGAATAGCGGCCGCCAACTCGCGCGAGGTCGGGTCCAGTGCGTTTGGAGCCCCATTGGAAGGGGTGATCGTACATGCTTTCCGCTGCTAGGCTGTAGTGACCGTACCGCTCAACCTCGTCGCGGAACGGTCGAACCATCTGGCTATGACAGGAGTAGCACCCCTCGCGAACGTATATGTCGCGCCCTGCCTGCTCGAGGGGAGTGTAAGGCCGCATGCCTTCGACCTCCTCGATCGTGTTGTCGATCCAGAACAGAGGGGCAATCTCGACGATGCCCCCGATGGCCACGGTGACAAAAGTTCCCACCGCCAGCAGCGTGATACTGCGTTCCAGTTTCTTATGGCGTTCGGCCAGGCCCATCGGTCTAAGCTCTCTTATTCTGCCGGAACGGCATTGGCTTGGGGGGTGACAATCGGCCGATCCACCGCTTCGTCATGCGGCGTCTCGGTCATCGGAGCCTCGTCGCGCAGCTTGCCTGCAAGCGTCATCCACACGTTGTAGCTCATGATTGCTGCACCCGAGAGGTAGAGCAGGCCACCGAAGGCACGCATGATGTACATCGGATGGAGTGCGGCTACGGTGTCGGCAAAGCTGTTCACCAGATATCCGTCCGGGCCGTATTCGCGCCACATCAGCCCCTGGGTGATACCGGCCACCCACATGCTCGAAGCGTAAAAAACGATACCGATGGTGGCGAGCCAGAAGTGCCAGTTGATCATGCGCAACGAATACATCCGCTTCCGCTTCCAAAGACGGGGAAACAGATAATACATCGCCGCAAAGGTGATCATGCCGTTCCATCCGAGCGCGCCGGAATGCACATGGCCGATCGTCCAGTCCGTATAGTGCGACAGGCTATTGACGCTCTTGATCGACAGCATCGGACCTTCGAAAGTGCTCATCCCGTAGAATGCGAGCGCCATCACCATCATGCGAATGATCGGGTCGGTGCGAACCTTGTCCCAGGCTCCGTTGAGGGTCATCAAACCGTTGATCATCCCGCCCCAACTGGGCATCCAGAGCATCACCGAGAATACCATGCCCAGGGTTTGCGCCCAGTCAGGCAGTGCGGTGTAATGCAGGTGGTGCGGTCCGGCCCAGATGTAGAGGAAGATCAGTGACCAGAAGTGGATGATCGACAAACGATAGGAATAGACCGGCCGCTCGGCCTGCTTTGGCACGAAGTAATACATCATCGCCAGAAAGCCCGCGGTCAGAAAAAAGCCGACGGCGTTGTGTCCATACCACCACTGCGTCAGCGCATCCTGGACCCCTGCAAACGCGCTGTAACTCCGCGAGCCGAGGAAGCTGATCGGCACCGCCAGATTGTTGACGATGTGCAGCATTGCGATGGTCACGATAAAGGCCAGATAAAACCAATTCGCGACATAAATATGCGGTTCGTGACGGCGGATGATCGTGCCAACAAAGACAGTCAAATACGCCACCCAGACGATTGTCAGCCACAGGTCGACATACCATTCGGGTTCAGCGTATTCGCGGCTTTGCGTGATTCCGAGCAGGTAACCGGTTGCAGCCAGCACGATAAAGAGCTGATATCCCCAGAACACGAACCGTGCGAGAGAGGGGAAGGCGAGCTGAGTTCGGCAGGTGCGCTGGACCACGTAAAAGCTCGTGGCGATCAGCGCATTACCCCCGAATGCAAAAATCACGGCGCTCGTATGCAGAGGCCTAACCCGTCCGAAATTGAAATAAGGTTCAAAGTTCAATTGCGGAAAGGCAAGCTGCAAGGCGATAAACAGCCCTGCTGCCAATCCAGCCATGCCCCAGAACATCGTAGCAATAGCGCCCCAGCGCACGACATCATCGTCATAGCGCGAAGGGCCGTCCGGCATTTTGAAGAATGAGCGACCGTTGCTCACCGGATCGAAACGCGCCGCGCTCATCCACATGAGCGCAAAGGCTATCAAGCCAACGAGGATCGCGTGCGCTGCGAAACCGCTGTCAGCCGCCGTTGCGGCAACAACGATCGACAGCAACATTATGAAAAACCACAGCCCCGTCCGACCGAGTGCAGCTTCAATCTGCATCAGAATCTCCGTCCATTTTCGCGATGCCTAGTGCAGAAGGACATGCAGTTCATTGATCCAGGTCAAACCAAGGAAATAATCATGCGGCCACAGCAAGATGCCCGGCCCGATCTTCTAGCGCGGCGATGTCGGCAAGCGTGACGATTGATCGTCCGGACGTTTCGATCAGCGCGAGATCGCGCAGGACTGTGAGCTGGCGACTGACAGTTTCTATCGTCAGTCCCAGGCTGTCGGCGATATCGCGTCGCGACATCGGGAGATCGAGGACGCACTGACCGCCTTGTTGCATCCCGATCCTGTCAGCCATTGTTACGAGAAAGCTCGCGAGGCGCTCTTGCGCTGTTTTTCGCCCGAGCATGATGCTTTTCTCCCGGCAACGCGACAAGGAAATGAGTGAGCGGCGGAGTATTTCATTCGCCAAAGCACTGGCATGCTGGGCGGACGCGAGGAAATCGGACGCAAGAAAAGCGAGGAATTCACTCTGCTGCAGCGCAACCAAAGAATAGGAATGTCTCCTGCGCTCTGGCAGAGAGACAAGATCGCCGGCAAAGTGAAATGCCACGATCTGTTCCCGGCCAAGTGTTGCCCGCGCGACAAGCTTCGTAGCCCCGCTCGCTACGAACACGATCTGGTCCTGTTCCAGATAGTCCAGGGGAGCATCGCCCGCAGCCGCCTCTACATGGCGCGCGAGTGACCGGAATCGTGCTTCCACGTCCGGCGCAACACCAGGCGGAAGTACGGCAGCTGCAAATCGCTCGAATGGGTTCGCGACAGCGGTCCGGGAATGGTCGATTGTGTTGCTCATGTTATGATCATGGATCGGGCGACAAGGCGCGTCCTTGATCCAAATCAATGAAAGTGGGCGAATCCGAGCCCAAATGGCTCTCATCGCGCAATCATCTCGACTGCAACGTGCGGTCACTGCGCTGAGGGATGGAAAAACATGAACTTGAAATTACTTTCAAGCGCACTTGCACTCGGGACTATTGCGGTCCCTTCGCTCGCCAGTGCGCAGGACGACCCTGGTCGGTTTCAGATCAAGGCTTTAGCAACTGTCGTGCTTCCGGACGGCAAGATCACCGAAGTCAATACAGACATCGTCGGGCTCCCCGGTAACACCCAGACGAAGGCCAGCGATAACTGGGTGCCGACTATTGCGGCCGAGTACTTCGTTTCGGACAATTTTTCCTTCGAGACGATTTGCTGCCTTACACAGCACGATGTCGATGGAACGACCGGCTTGCCGGGAGCCGAACTTGTCTCCGACGCCAAGCTCATCCCGGCGACGGTAACCGCCAAGTACCACCTCCCCTTGGCAGGCGTGAAGCCCTACGTCGGTGCTGGCGCCACGTATTTCTGGTGGGTAGACGTCGAGCCGGGAGAAGCGACCCTGCCCCTAGGTGTCACGCGAACGACTCTGTCAGACGAGTTTGGCTTAGTTCTTCAGGCCGGCTTGGACGTCCAGCTGAACGATAACGGTTTCGGACTGAGCGTGGATGCGAAGCGCTACTTTGTCGATACGACCGCCCGATGGTTCGCCGGTAATACCCTGGCCATCGAAACCGAACACAGGCTGGATCCGTGGGTCGTCAGTGCTGGTGTAAGCTACCGCTTTTAAGCGTCAATGCTTGCACCACCGCCTCTATTTCGCTCACGATGCTCGATCCAGGCGGCGATCGTTGTCATGTCAGGCGATAAAAGCAGAGAAAAAGGTATCCCGAATGTCATTGGCCACAGATAGCCGCCGATCTCATCCCCGCGATCAAGGAACTGCACCGGGAATCACCCAGTGTAATGAAAGCATTCCGCGAAATGGGTGCCGCAGCGCATGAGGGAGGCGCGCTAGGCCGTGTTGACAAGAGGGATCCCATTTGGCCCGACTTCTGATTGTGCTTTGCACAGCTTCGTTTCCAAG
>JAPYPR010000060.1 GCA_029937545.1 Erythrobacter sp.
TTCGAAGTCGACCAGGAAACCGAAACCCGCTCGGTCCTCGATATCAAGGAGCAGGACGTCTACATGGGCGACATGCCCCTGATGACGGGCAACGGCACCTTCATCGTCAACGGTACCGAGCGCGTGATCGTGTCGCAGATGCACCGTTCGCCGGGCGTGCTGTTCGACCACGACCGCGGCAAGACGCACAGCTCGGGCAAACTGCTGTTCGCCGCCCGCATCATCCCCTATCGCGGCTCCTGGCTCGATTTCGAATTCGATGCCAAGGACATCGTCAACGTGCGTATCGACCGCAAGCGCAAGCTGCCGGTCACCGCGCTGCTCTATGCGCTGGGCCTCGATGGCGAGGACATTCTCCACCACTTCTACGACATCGTCAGCTGGAAGCGCGCCAAGGACGGGTGGGAAATCCCGTTCGTCGCCGAAAACTGGCGTGGCCAGAAGCCGGCGTTCCCGCTGGTCGATGCCAAGACGGGCGAGGAAGTGTTCCCCGCCGGCCAGAAGATCAGCCCTCGTGCCGTCAACAAGGCTGCCAAGGACGGTCTCGAAACGCTGCTGCTGCCGACCGAGGAAATCTTCGGCCGTTATGCCGCGCGCGACATGATCGACGAGAAGACCGGCCGCATCTATATCGAAGCCGGTGACGAAGTCGCTGCCGAGAACCTCGAAGCCCTAGACGCTGCGGGTGTGGATACCGTCGACCTGCTCGACATCGACCACATCACCACCGGCCCGTGGATTCGCAATACGCTGAAGGTCGACAAGGCCGAGAATCGCGACGAGGGCCTCGAAGCGATCTACAAGGTCATGCGCCCCGGCGAACCGCCGACCAAGGAAACCGCCGAAGCGCTGTTCGAAGGCCTGTTCTTCGACGGGGAGCGGTACGACCTTTCGGCCGTCGGCCGCGTCAAGCTCAACATGCGCCTCGATCTCGATGCCGAAGACACTGTCACCACGCTGCGCAAGGAGGATATCCTCGCGGTCGTGAAGGAACTCGTCGACCTCAAGGACGGCAAGGGCGACGTCGACGACATCGACAACCTCGGCAACCGCCGCGTGCGTTCGGTGGGCGAGCTGCTGGAAAACCAGTACCGCGTCGGCCTGCTGCGCATGGAGCGCGCAGTGAAGGAGCGCATGAGCTCGGTCGACGTGTCGACCGTGATGCCGAACGACCTCATCAACGCGAAGCCCGCCGTGGCTGCGGTGCGCGAGTTCTTCGGTTCTTCGCAGCTCTCGCAGTTCATGGACCAGACCAACCCGCTCTCGGAAGTCACCCACAAGCGCCGCGTCTCCGCGCTCGGCCCGGGTGGCCTGACCCGTGAGCGTGCCGGTTTCGAAGTGCGCGACGTCCACCCGACGCACTATGGCCGCATCTGCCCGATCGAAACGCCCGAAGGCCCGAATATCGGCCTGATCAATTCGCTCTCCACCTTCGCCCGCGTCAACAAGTACGGTTTCATCGAAACGCCGTATCGCAAGGTCGTCGACGGGAAGGTGACCGACGAGGTGATCTACCTCTCGGCCATGGAAGAGCAGAAGCACACGGTCGCCCAGGCTTCGGCCGAACTGACCGACGATGGCAGCTTCGTGGAAGAACTGGTCTCGGCCCGCCACGATGGCGACAACCTCATGGCGCCGAACGACCAGATCACGCTGATGGACGTCAGCCCCAAGCAGCTCGTTTCGGTCGCCGCCTCGCTCATTCCGTTCCTGGAAAACGATGACGCCAACCGCGCGTTGATGGGCTCGAACATGCAGCGTCAGGCCGTGCCGCTCGTGAAGGCGGAAGCGCCCTGGGTCGGCACCGGCATGGAAGAGACCGTGGCGCGCGACAGCGGCGCGGCCATCACCGCGACCCGCGGGGGGATCGTCGACCAGGTCGACGCGACCCGTATCGTGATCCGCGCGATCGGCGATGTGGAACCCGGCCAGTCGGGCGTGGACATCTACACGCTGCAGAAGTTCCAGCGTTCGAACCAGGACACCTGCATCAATCAGCGTCCGCTGGTGAAGGTGGGCGAAACGGTTTCGGCCGGCGACGTTATCGCCGACGGTCCGTCGACCGATCTCGGCGAGCTGGCGCTGGGGCGCAACAGCCTCGTCGCCTTCATGCCCTGGAACGGCTACAACTACGAGGATAGTATCCTCATCTCCGAGCGTATCGTGAAGGACGACGTCTTCACCTCGATCCACATCGAGGAATTCGAAGTCATGGCCCGCGACACCAAGCTCGGCCCTGAGGACATCACCCGCGACATCCCCAATGTCGGCGAGGAAGCGCTGCGCAACCTCGACGAAGCGGGCATCGTCTACATCGGTGCCGAAGTGCACCCGGGCGATATCCTGTGCGGCAAGATCACGCCGAAGGGCGAAAGCCCGATGACGCCGGAAGAAAAGCTCCTGCGCGCCATCTTCGGCGAAAAGGCCAGCGACGTACGCGACACCTCGCTCCGCCTGCCGCCGGGCGTTGCCGGTACCGTCGTGGAAGTGCGCGTGTTCAACCGTCACGGTATCGAGATCGACGACCGTACGCGTGCCATCCAGAACGAGGAAATCGAACGGCTTCGCAAGGATGCGAACGACGAACGCGCCATCCTCAACCGTGCGACCTACAACCGCCTGCGCGACATGCTGCTCGGCCAGACCGCTTCGGCAGCGCCCAAGGGCGTGAAGAAGGGCACCGAGGTCACCGAGGAAGTTCTCGAAGGCGTCGACAAGCACGAATGGTTCAAGTTCGCCGTTGCCGACGATAGTCGCCAGCAGCAGCTTGAAGCGGTCAAGTCGCAATATGACGAAGCCGTCAAGACGATCGAAGAGAAGTTCGAGGACCGCAAGGAAAAGCTCGAACGCGGCGACGAGCTAGCCCCGGGCGTGCTCAAGATGGTCAAGGTCTTCGTCGCGGTGAAGCGCAAGCTGCAGCCGGGCGACAAGATGGCCGGCCGTCACGGCAACAAGGGCGTGATTTCGCGCATCCTGCCGGTCGAGGACATGCCGTTCCTGGAGGACGGCACCCCTGTCGATATCGTGCTCAACCCGCTGGGCGTGCCATCGCGCATGAACGTCGGCCAGATCTTCGAAACGCACCTCGGCATGGCAGCCCGTAACCTGGGCATGCAGATCGGCGAGCAGCTCGAAGAATGGAAGAAGGCCAATCCGAACGCATCGGAAGACTACGCCAAGGCGAAGCCGCCCGAGGCCGTGATCGACCGGCTGAAGGAGGTCTATGGCGAGCAATATACCGATGCCATCGACAGCCGCTCGACCGAGGAAATCGTCGAACTCGCCACCAACCTTCGCGCAGGCGTCCCGATGGGTACGCCGGTGTTCGACGGTGCCCGCGAAGGCGACGTGACGGTCGAGCTGGAAAAGGCGGGCCTCCACAGCTCCGGCCAGTCGGTCCTCTACGACGGGCGCACGGGCGATGCCTTCGACCGCAAGGTCACCGTGGGCATCATCTACATGCTCAAGCTACACCACCTCGTCGACGACAAGATCCACGCGCGGTCTATCGGCCCCTACAGCCTCGTCACCCAGCAGCCGCTGGGCGGTAAGGCACAGTTCGGCGGCCAGCGCTTCGGGGAGATGGAGGTCTGGGCGCTCCAGGCCTACGGTGCAGCTTATACGCTGCAGGAAATCCTCACCGTGAAGTCGGACGACGTGATCGGGCGGACCAAGGTCTATGAAGCCATCGTCAAGGGCGACGACACCTTCGAGGCCGGCATTCCGGAGAGCTTCAACGTGCTCGTCAAGGAAATGCGCAGCCTGGGTCTCAACGTCGAACTCAAGTCGCATGGCGACGAGGACGAGGACGACGACCCCTTCGCGATCGCGGCGGAATAGGGGAGCCCCGCGTTCCCCACCGCTCTTCCGCCCATTTGAATTCACCCGTTTAGGGAAAAAGTCATGAACGAACTGACCAAATTCACCAACCAGCTCGCGAAGCCCGAGACTTTCGACGAGATCCAGATCGGCATCGCCAGCCCCGAGCGCATCCGCTCGTGGTCCTTCGGCGAAATCAAGAAGCCGGAAACGATCAACTACCGCACGTTCAAGCCCGAGCGTGACGGGTTGTTCTGCGCGCGCATTTTCGGTCCGGTAAAGGACTACGAATGCCTGTGCGGCAAGTACAAGCGCATGAAGTACAAGGGCGTCGTCTGCGAGAAGTGCGGCGTCGAAGTGACCGTGACCAAGGTCCGCCGCGAGCGCATGGGCCATATCGAACTGGCCGCCCCGGTCGCGCACATCTGGTTCCTGAAATCGCTGCCGAGCCGCATCGGCCTGCTGCTCGACATGCAGCTGAAGCAGCTCGAGCGCGTGCTCTATTTCGAAAGCTACATCGTCACCGAACCCGGCCTGACGCCGCTGGAGAAGTTCCAGCTGCTGACCGAGGACGAGCTGCTCGAAGCGCAGGACGAGTACGGCGAAGACGCCTTCTCGGCGAGCATCGGTGCCGAAGCGGTCAAGATGATGCTGATGGATCTCGACCTCGAGCAGGAAAAGGAAGACCTGCTGGAAGAGCTCGCGACCACCAAGTCGAAGCTCAAGCCCGCCAAGATCATCAAGCGCCTCAAGGTCGTCGAAAGCTTCATCGAATCGGGCAATCGTCCCGAATGGATGATCCTCGAAGTGATCCCGGTCATTCCGCCCGAGCTGCGCCCGCTGGTCCCGCTGGACGGCGGCCGCTTCGCGACGTCGGATCTCAACGACCTTTATCGCCGCGTGATCAACCGTAACAATCGCCTGAAGCGCCTCATGGAGCTGCGCGCGCCGGACATCATCGTCCGAAACGAAAAGCGCATGCTGCAGGAAGCCGTCGACGCATTGTTCGACAACGGCCGCCGCGGCCGCGT
>JAPYPR010000106.1 GCA_029937545.1 Erythrobacter sp.
ATCCCTTTTGTCAACACGGCCTAGGCTCAAGCACCAGGTGGAAGAAAACGGAAGTTCTGGCATGGATCGAAGAGCAGGCCGGGAAGCGCGGAGATCGTTAGCGCCGCTTGCGACGCGGACTATCAATAATTTCTTCGGGTGTGATAGCACCTTCAAGAATCATGTCGGCCCAGCGCTGAGCGAGTTCTCGCCGGCGAGGCATATATGCGGCACGGTTGTAGCGAAGCTCGCTGGCGCTCATGCCCTTCGGCGTATGTGCGAGCATCAGATCGATAATCATGCGATCGGCGAGTAAGCGCACATCGCTGCCAAGATCGCGCTCGGCCTGTTCGTTCATTATGGTTGAAAAGCTGGAGCGCCAGCCATGTGGCACGTGCCGCCCTTTGTAACCTTCGCGATTGTATAAATAACCTATAGCGTTCTCGCTAATCGGCTTGAGCCCCGATCGCGCACCCGGGAAGACGAATCGCGATCGTCCCGTTAGCCAGCGGACTGCCCTCAGCGCTTCGACCGCTTGGCCGGAGAGTGGGACCGGGTGTTCAAAGGCTTCGTCGCTACGAAGTTGAAGCTCCTGCTTGATTTTTTCAGCCGGGACCTTCCATAATGCCGTGCTGCTGTCCGAACTGCTATCGCCCCAGTCGATGCCGGTAATGTCTTCCCACTCCATAAAACGGACCATGCCGGGGCGCTGCGCCGTCAGCGCGAGTAGGCGACCTGCCAGGCGATTGACCGGCGAAGCGCCAGCTCGGTCGATGTCTCCTATCAGGGTCCGGATTTCGTCTATCTTCGTCAGGGCTGGGTATCGCTTCGATGGCGGTAACGGCTTCAGCGCCTCATTGATATCGGTCGCGGGGTTTTCGAGCTTCGGGCCCTTTGCGTTGGCAAAGCGGTAGATGGCGGCCACACGCTGCTTTATGCGCCGGGCCGTCTCGATAGCCCCACGGTTTTCGATCTTGCGCAAGATCGACAACAATAAGGGCTTGTCGATTTCTTCCAGAGGCATTGCGCCCAGGTGTGGAAATACATCGCGTTCTAGGGTCCGGACTCATTAGATCCACCATGTGACGAAGGCTGCGATGGCGATGG
>JAPYPR010000023.1 GCA_029937545.1 Erythrobacter sp.
AACGGTCCCGCCACGCCGCTCCAGCCATGATAGGAGGGATGAGCGCACGTCACCGGTCAATTCAAACTGCACCGGCTTGTTGGTCTTTTGCTGAATGACGATCGCGCGAGTTCGAATGTCTTCGCCCGCGACGATGTCCCCGATTTTCATCTTCACCAGATCACAACCCCGCAATTTGCTGTCGATTGCTAGGTCGAATAGCGCGCGGTCTCGTAACCGCCCTTCGCGGTCGAGATGGAAGCGTATCGCCCAAATCTGCTTTTGGGTTAGAGGTCGCTTAACGCCTACGGTTTTGCCTGCATTCCAAGGTGCACGACCCTGCATTGCTGGATCATATTGTGAATAGCCCATGTTCGTTCTCCGAGGCCTGGATTGGCCTTTTCGGGAAACGCATGGGCTGGGCAGTTGCTGGGCCGTAAGCTGCCGGTCCGCTTTGCAAGAAATGCAAACTATCCTGGACGTTTAGCACCTGACCCAATTGCAGCCGTTGATTGTAATCAGCGTTCCGCCAAAAAGCAGCCTTTGACACTCAGTTGCTCTATCCATATATCATGAAGTATGGATAAGGCTTTTGCCTTGGATGCGTTTTCGGCGCTTAGTCAGCCGACCCGTCTCGATGCGTTCCGCCTGCTCGTTAAGGCAGGCGATGAGGGCATGCTCGCGGGACAGGTAAGCGATACGCTTGATGTGCGGCAAAACACAATGTCGGCCAATCTCTCTATATTGGCTACATCGGGTTTGATCCGAAATGAGCGTGAAGGCCGCAGCATTCGCTACTTTGCCGATATGGATGGAATGCGCGGGCTGCTCGCTTTCCTGATGGAAGATTGCTGCGGCGGGCGCCCGGAACTTTGTCAGCCCGTAATCGAAGAAATTGCCTGTGCCTGACAATACTGGGGTGATCGACAGGTCCCTACCAGCGGCAGCGGGTCTGGGGACATTCGAGCGTTGGCTATCGGTCTGGGTGGCCCTCGCCATTGCGGTCGGTATGTTGCTGGGCAATCTGTTCCCTGGCCTTTTCGGAGCACTCGCCGCAGCGGAAATTGCATCGGTCAACCTGCCCGTCGCGGTGCTGATATGGGCGATGGTCTATCCCATGATGGTCGGTGTGGATTTCGGGGCGCTGCGCCAGGTCGGTGATAAGCCGAAGGGGCTGGTCGTAACGCTGATCGTCAACTGGCTGATAAAACCGTTCACGATGGCCGCGCTTGGTGTGCTGTTTTTCAATTACGTCTTTGCTGATATAATTCCGGCCGACGATGCGCAGGCCTATCTCGCGGGCGTTATCCTGCTCGGCGCGGCACCATGCACGGCGATGGTTTTCGTCTGGTCGAACCTCACCCGCGGGGATGCGACCTACACTTTGGTGCAAGTCAGCGTAAACGATGTCATCATGGTGTTCGCCTTCGCACCGATCGTCGCACTCCTGCTGGGCATGACAGATATTGTCGTGCCGTGGGACACGTTGCTTCTGTCCGTTGGCCTCTATGTGATGCTGCCTTTGCTGGCCGGTTATTTGACCCGGCGTAGACTGGTCGCGAAGGGAGGCGAAGCAGCGGTGGACCGTTTCAAGGCCCGCGTGCAGCCGTTCTCGATCATCGGTCTTCTGATGACAGTGGTCCTGCTGTTCGGCTTTCAGGGCGAAGTAATTCTCGACCGTCCACTCGTCATCGCACTCATTGCCGTTCCCTTGCTGATCCAGTCCTATGGTATTTTCTTCGTCGCCTATGGCGCGGCGCGGGCGTGGCGTATTCCTTTCAACATTGCCGCGCCCTGTGCGCTCATTGGCACATCCAATTTCTTCGAACTTTCTGTCGCTGTTGCGATCAGCCTGTTCGGTCTTGGGTCCGGAGCCGCGCTTGCAACCGTTGTCGGTGTGTTGGTGGAGGTGCCGGTAATGCTGTCACTCGTCGCCTTTGCCAACCGCACAAAGCATTGGTTTCCGAAGGAAGGAACTGCGCCTTGAGCATTGTCATCCATCACAATCCGGACTGCGGCACGTCGCGCAACGTCCTGGCTATTATCGAGGCATCGGGCGAGACGACGCCGCTCGTAATGGAGTATCTCCGGACAGGCTGGAACCGTCCGCAATTGCTGGGGTTGTTTGCCGCTGGCGATATGACGCCACGCTCCGCGCTTCGGACAACAAAGTCCCCGGCAGAAGAGCTTGGCTTGCTCGATCCGTCGGTGACCGACGAGGCATTGCTAGACGCGATGCTGGAGCATCCGGTTTTGGTAAATCGCCCAATCGTCTGTTCAGCAAGGGGCGTTCGGCTTTGCGGCCCCAGCGAGGCCGTGCTGGATCTGCTGGACAAACTTCCTCCTGGTCCGATGGCAAAGGAGGACGGGACGCCATTGACCGACGCGGAAGGAAACCGCGTTGGCTGACACTCCAAATTTGGAAGATCAGCACTTCAAGGCGATTGATAAAAGTAAGCTATTATCACCGGAACGGGCGGATCATGCGCCGCGCATATTACTGCTCTACGGCTCGCTCAGGGAACGTTCGTTCAGTCGATTGATGGGCGAAGAGGCGGCTCGCATTCTGACCCGGTTCGGTGGAGAAACGCGGTCCTATCCCCCTTCCGGTTTGCCTTTGCCGGACGACGCGGACGACGATCATCCCAAAGTGCAGGAACTGCGCGATCTCGTAACGTGGTGCGAAGGTATGGTGTGGTGTTCGCCAGAACGGCACGGCGCGATGACGGGCATCATGAAAACCCAGATTGACTGGATACCGCTATCGCTTGGCGGCGTGCGGCCAACACAGGGCAAGACGCTCGCGGTCATGCAGGTCAGCGGCGGCTCACAGAGCTTCAATACAGTGAACCAGCTTCGTATCCTTGGCCATTGGATGCGCCTTCTGACCATTCCGAACCAGTCATCTACTCCGAAGGCATTCCTGGAATTTGACGAGACGGGCCGCATGAAGCCCTCTCCTTTCTACGACCGAATGGTCAATGTGATGGAAGAGCTGATTAAGTTCACGCTGCTTACCCGCGACAACAAGAATTATCTACTGGACCGCTACAGCGAGCGCAGAGAAAGCGCTGCCGACTTGTCGCAACGGGTGAACCAAAAAGCTATCTGATTGAACTTCGAATTGAAGGACTGGTTTGGAACGATGGTGATATCAACCAGGCCGTCCGCATTCCCTCCAAAGCTGACCTTGCCGCAGCAACGACGCTGTTCCATGAATATCTTGATGGACCGCGCACAACCTGATCGCCTCAAACGGGAACTCGGAATCGGCGGGGCAACGATGATGGGGCTAGGTTCCATGGTCGGCACCGGTGTTTTCGTAAGCATCGGAATAGCAGCGGGCGTCGCAGGTCCCGCTGTCATTCTCGCCATAATTCTCGCTGGAGGCGTTGCAACCTGCAATGCCCTTTCGAGCGCGCAGCTTGCCGCAAGTCATGCAGTTAGTGGTGGCACATACGAATACGGCTACCGCTATCTTAACCCTTCGCTTGGTTTCACCGCTGGCTGGATGTTTCTGTGTGCCAAGAGCGCGTCTGCGGCCACCGCAGCCCTAGGTTTTGCGGGCTACTTCTTACGTCTGATCGGCGGCAGTCTTGACCTCATGCCATGGATTGCCGTTTCCGCAGTCGTGTTATTCACACTGCTGGTCCTTGGCGGCATTAGACGTTCAAGCTGGGTGAATATCGCCATCGTCTCGATCACGCTACTGACCCTTAGCTCATTCGTTTTCTGCGGCCTCCCGACCGCAGTGGCCGAAGGTAAGGACAACCTCACGCCCTTCTTCAGGAGTAGTGAGGGCAGCCTGCCGGAGGCGTTCTTATACGCGACGGCTCTAATGTTCGTAGCCTTCACCGGCTACGGTCGCATCGCCACACTCGGGGAAGAAGTAATGGAGCCTAGGCGGACTATCCCCCGCGCCATCATCGTGACGCTGACTGTCACGGCGTTTCTTTATGTAGCCGTTGCGGTTGTCGCGATCAGCAGTGCCGGCGCGGACAGTTTCGCCAATGCGCCCGGTTCGCAATCTACTCCGCTTGAACTAGCCGCCCGAGCGATGGATGCGCCGCTGCTTGCCCGCGTGGTCGCTGTTGGAGCTATCACAGCTATGCTCGGTGTTCTGCTCAATCTCATTCTAGGTTTATCACGCGTCCTCCTCGCGATGGGAAGGCAAGGTGACATGCCTCCGGCATTTGGTCGCCTTTCAGCGGCGGGAGCTGCACCTGCCGCTGCCGTTATCGCAGTAGGGGGGCTCGTTGCAGTGCTCGCTTCTTTCGGCAGCATTGAGACGGCTTGGGCATTCAGTGCGTTCACGGTCCTGGTGTATTATGCGATCACCAATCTTGCCGCTCTGCAATTGCCGCAAAATGATCGCCTCTATCCTAGATGGATTGCGGTCACTGGCCTCGCCGCTTGTGTATTTCTGGCATTTTGGGTTCCAGTGCAAATCTGGTCGGCAGGGTTAGCAGTTATTGCCATCGGACTTTTGTGGAAGCGGGTTGTACCTCCCCTTTGGCGCTAAAATTCGGGCGTCTGTTCCTTGCTGCTGCAGTGTCCGCTTTCAGGAAATAGCCAAACTTTCGCGAATGACCGGGTTTGGGGCGCTTTGCTGAAGGGTCGCTTTGCCAAATCCGGAAATTCGGCAGCTGGGCCGAAAGCGGAACTTCCGGTTTTCAGCCTTTGGATGTTCGTTTCAGACGTGAGGAGAACCTAAAGGAAAAGGCGCTGGTGCAGGCCAGAAGTTACCCGCCACCTATCGCTTGAGCCATTCGAGCGCCTCGCTTTCCTCATCGAGGTCGAACCCCTTGATGTCGATATCCACTGCCGGACTCATAGTCTCGGCGAGTGAGCGCATCCGTTCCGGACCACCGACGATCGCATATCGATCAAGCCGCTTGATGAACTCCATTTTCGATTTGGCAATATCCCCGGATGCAAGCAATGATGGATCGAAGCCGTGCCAATTCTTGATTCGTGCCATCATCCGCCGGGCGCCTGTCTTTTCCAGAGCCAGTCTGGCGTCCTTGATCATCATCGCAGCATTGTCCTCGTCGATCCGGCCATCCAGTTCGAATGCTACGATCGAGCTCTCGCCGACATCGACCAACCGCACCGCATCGGCATGGGGGCTGTCGATCTCGCCCTTTGCCCACGCACGCGCTTGCTCTGCCTTGTCGCGGGAAAACACTTCGTAGGTCACACCTGGCAGCAACGCACTTTCGATCCGCGCGGCTGTTCGCAACCATGACTGGTCTGCAATGACGGCGATCCGGTCCAGCTGGGTTAACATCCGCATCATGGTAGGCAAATGGTTCAATTCTTCGCCGAGTACGGACCAGTCGAACGCGTTGACGTTCTCGATATCGAACACGAGGTTGTCTTTCTTTCCTCCCTTGGCGATTGTCTCGGCCAGGTCGATTACGTGCGGCATGTCGGCAGATTGGACTTTTCCGCTGATTTTTATTTGCTGAACGTTCGGGGCGAGTTCGCTGATCGTGATCATTCGTAGTCCTTTCAGAACTTTCAGTTGCTATTGAATTCACTTGCAAATAAGGGCCCGGCTCGTTCGCGCAATGGAGACTACACTGACTTTCCATCGGCCATCATTTCTGAATCGCAAATACCTGCTGGTGCTGACGAGCGTAAGCCTTTTGGCCGCTTGCGCCTCGCCGCAGCTTGATCGTCCGGAGTTGGCGGAGAACCTTCCGGTGAACTTTGCTGCCGGTGGCGTCTCCGCCCAGCCGGACGATCAATGGTGGACCCGTTTCGGCGATGAACGACTCACCAGCTTGATCGACGAAGCGGTAACGGAAAGTCCGCAGGTCGGGCAGGCGCTTGCCAGAGTGGAGCAGGCGCGGGCGCAGGCGCGCATTCAGCGCGCGGACCAGCTACCGCAGGTTTCCGCATCGGGAAGTGCTTCGCGTTCGCGCCAGACGCTTGGTGGTCTTGGTCCGGTTGGAGCCATTCCAGGTGTCCCGGAGGGCGAAGAAGCACCGTCGGGTTTCGTGGTCGAAAATTATGCTCTCTCACTGGATGTAAGCTGGCAAACCGACCTGTTCGGCGCTTTTCGTGCCCGCAGCGCGGCCGCGCGGGCCGATTTTCTTGCCAGCGAAGCCAATCTGCGCGCTGCACGCCAGGCTATCGCGGCCGAAACCGCCCGCGCCTATTTCAGCTTGGTCGAAGCGCGAGCGCAGGTCGCCCTGTCCCAGGAGGTGGTCGAGACTTTTGGTGAGATCGCCCGGCAGGTCGGCAATCGCGCAGACGTGGGTATCGCCCCGCCGAACGACAAGCTGCTTGCTATCTCGAACCTGCAATCGGCGGTTGCCGGTCTGCAGCAGCGGAAAGAAACGGTCGAGCGTCTGACCCGCCAGCTAGAAACCCTGCTGCGCGATTATCCCGCCGGGTCTCTGCCCACGGCAACTGTTCTTCCGGCGATCCCTGCACCGCCGCCCGTCGGACTCCCGGTCGATCTGCTCACGCGCAGGCCCGATGTGGCGGCTGCCGAATACAATCTACGCGCGGCTGGCTTTCGAACCGCTGCGGCGCAAAGGGCGCTCTTGCCATCGCTGAACCTGACCGGATCGGCTGGCACGGCGAGCGACGAGCTAGGCAATCTGCTGGACGGTGATTTCTTCGTGTGGTCGATTGCGGGTGCCTTGCTGCAGCCGATCTTTCAGGGTGGGCGCCTCCGCGCGCAGGTTCGACTTGCCGAAGGCCAGCGCGACGAAGCTGTCGAACTCTACGTCGATACGCTTCTGACCGCATTGTCCGAGGTGGAAACCGCACTGGCCGTGGATGACGAACTGGCCGCGCGCGAAGCCGCGCTGGTTAGCGCCGCCGATGCATCCCAGCGTTCCGTCGACATCTCCTTCAATCGATATCGTGCCGGAATAGACCCCTTCCTGACTGTGCTGCAGAGCCAGCAGGGCGCGCTCGATGCGCGCGGCGCGGTTATTGCGACACGGCGGGCTCGGCTCGAAAACCGGATTGCCCTCCACCTCGCTCTCGGTGGCGGCTTCGGTTCACCCTCCACCACTCCGGTCTTCATTGGCGATGGCCCTGCTGCGCCCACCCCCCAGGATACCAACCGATGAAACGCATTTACGCCATTCCGGTCAGCCTGTTGCTGCTCCTGTCCGCCTGCGGCGGCGGTAGCGAGGAACCGGATGCCGATGAAGCCGAAGCTGCCGAACAGGCGCAGGCAGTCAGTGTTCGTGTGGCCCGCGTTGCGGAAGGTTCGATACAGTCATGGGTCTACGCCCAGGGCACGGCGCGAGCAGCGCAGCGCGAATTCCTGTCATTCGAAAGCGCCGGGCGCGTTGCCTATCTCGATCCGCGTCTCGAAGAAGGCGACCGCGTTCGTCGCGGACAGGTCATCGCTTATCAGCGCCAGGCCAGAGCCGAAGCAGGGGCCGCCAACGCGCGGGCGAACCTCGCCAATGCGCGAACGGAAGTGCGGGTGGCCCGGGCCAACCAGAGGCAGGCCGCCGCCAGCCTCGAACTGGCTCGTGAAACCTTCGAGAGGTATCGCCAGCTTCTGGCGCTCGATTCGGCATCTGAGCAGGAATACGACGAGGCCGAAGCGCGGCTCGCCGAAGCGCGCGCCGCCAAGGACAAGGCTGACGCTCAGCTCGCCGCCGTCCGGGCGAACGTGAACGCGGCACAGGCCGGCGTCGACGAGGCGCAGGTGAGCGTCAGCGAGAGTCGTATCGTCTCGCCGATTAACGGCGTGATTGCGCGTCTCAACATCGAACAGGGCCAGTATTTTTCGCCGCAGATCATTCAGACGAACAGCGAATCAGGCGCTTTATCCAGTGTTCCGGTTGTCATCATCAATCCATCGAGTTTCGAAGTTACCGTTCAACTGCCCGCCTTCGAACGGGACGCGGTCGAGATCGGCTCCGAGGTTCTGATCGACGCTGCCGACGGTTCAGCCGGAACTGCAAGTCAGACCGAAGAGCGGCCGGGTATCGGTGCCGGGCGAGCGCCGGGTCTCGATGTGAGCGATTTCGCGGTGCGCGGGCGCGTGGTGGCGATTTCGCCTTCGCTCGACCCTGAGCGCCGTTCTTTCCAGGTGACGGTCCGCACGAATAGCGGCGCTGCTCGTTTGCAGGATGGCGAATTCGTCACGACGTGGATTGCGGGTCGCCAGGCCGAAGACGTTCCCGTGGCGCCCTATGACGCGATCCGCTTCGAGGACAATCGGGCGTTCGTATTCGTTTACGATCCTCAAAACCGGATTGCCCGCCGGACCGCGATCCAACTAGGGCTCCAGGGTATCGAGGGTGTGGCGATTGCTTCAGGTCTGGAAGTCGACACTCCGATTGTGACAAGCGGCATCGAGCGCCTTTCCGATGGTGACCGGGTTCGCCGAATCGGCGAGAATGGTGGACAGGATGGAAGCCCCACGGGTGACGCCCAGTGAGGGAGTCAAAATCCGGCGACGACATACCGCAGCGTGAGGGTCGCAAGGAGGAGGGTGACCCCGACACGGCGCCCTCCGAGACCGAAGCCGTCGCTAGCGCCAGCGGATTCAAGAAGTTTTTCTTCCTCAAGACGACCTTCGGTATCCTGCTCACTACGCTGCTCGTGGTTGGCGGAATCATGGCCTATTTCAGTCTGGTCAAGGAATCGCTGCCCGATCTCGACATCCCGCAGGCCACCATCACCACCACCTGGCCAGGCGTCGATCCGAGTACGATAGAGGAACAGGTCACGCAGGAAATCGAGGACGAGCTGACCACGCTTGCCAACGTGAAAGCGATCAACAGCGCATCTTTCGACAGCTTTTCGCTTATTTCCGTAGAATTCGAAGCCAGCGCCAATTCCGATGAAGCAATCGCACGTCTGAGGGAGACAGTCGCCGATGCCGAGGCGAACCTTCCTTCGGAGGCAGAGAAACCGACAATAGATCAGGTTTCCGTCGATGACCGGCCGGTTCTGACGGTCGCTCTGTATGGCGAGGCTGGACCCGCAGCCTTCAGCGAACTTGGCGAGGATTTGCAGGATCGCCTCGAAAGAATCAGCGGCGTCAACGAAGTCGATCTTGCCGGTGTGCGCGAGGAAGTGGTTCAGGTTCTGCTGCAACCACAGCGACTGCTGGCGCTCGGCCTGTCGCCGGTACAGGTGCGCGATGCCATCAGCCGCGCCAATCTCGAACAGCCATCCGGTGAAATCGACAGCGAAGAAATCGGTGCGATAGTCCGGCTGGAAGGACAGTTCCAGACAATCGCCGACCTGCGCGCGCTTCCGGTGGCTCGCTTTGGGGATGGAGCAAGCGGCCGCCCTGTACTGCTGGGCGAAATCGCAACCGTCCGCCGCCAGCTCGAAACCGAAGAATCGCGCACATTCTACAGCGAAGGCGGCGGACGTTTCCGGCCTTCTGTAAGTCTTTCGGTCAAGAAGGTTCCGGGTGCCGATACGATCCAGCTAATCGAGGACGTGCTGGCGGACATCGATGCCTACGCCCAGACTACGGCTTGGCCACAAGGCGTGGAACACACCGTAATCCAGAACGAAGCCGAGACGATATGGGATTCGCTGATCAGCGTCTTCAACAACGGCTGGCAGGCGATGCTGGCGGTGTTCATCATCCTGTTTCTCGTGCTGACCTGGCGCGAAGGGCTGATCGCGGGCCTCTCGATCCCGGTGACCTTTTGCGGCGTGTTGGTCGTGATCTTGCTCATGGGATACTCGCTCAACGAACTGGTCATCATCGGTATGGTGCTCGCACTTGGCCTGCTGGTCGATGTGTTCATCCTGATGATGGAAGGCCTCCACGAGGACATTTACACCAACAACAAGAGCTTCGGGGAAGCGGTGCTCAACACCATCGGACGCTATGCCATGCCAGCCTTCGCGGGGCAGTTGACGACCGTTCTTGCGCTCGCGCCGCTGATGGCGATCGGCGGCGTGTCGGGAAAATTCATCCGCGTCCTGCCGATCACGGCCATCGCTTGTCTAATCCTGGCCTACATCGTGGCGCTGTTCGCAGCCGTCCCGCTGTCACGTTACCTGCTCCAGCGCGTCGCCGACGGGGACACGCAGGAAGAAACGAGCAAGGCGGACGCACTGGCCGCGGATGCCTCGGGCTGGCTGGAGCGCTTCACGCGGGCGAATATCATCTCCAGCCGCAAGCGCGCCTGGACCTGGGTCGGCGGCGCGGTGGGGGTATTCCTGCTGTCGTGCATGGCCATCGCGCAGACATCGCTGGTGCTCTATCCCAAGACCGATGGTGAAAACCTCGGCATCAACATTGAGCTTCCCGCCTCTACCCAGCTTGAGACGTCTCAAAGAATCGCCGACGAAGTTGGCGAGCTGCTTCTTGAAAAACCCTACTTCGCAGATGTTCTGAAGCTGGTAGGTAGCAAGAGCCCGTTTGCCAGCGGCTCGGTCGCCGCTTCCTTGCAGCCTTCGACGGCGGAGAACTTCATCGGTTTTTCCGCGACCTTCGTGGAACGGGAAGATCGCGATGCGGCGGGCTACCTGGTGGCTGACGATCTGCGCGAAGAATTACAGGCTTATCTTGATGCCAATGTTGCCGGAGCCGATCTGCTCGTGGTGGCGGAAACGGGCCAGCCCACTTCCGGCGATCCCATCGAGATCGTTCTCACCGGCCCCGAGATGGCTCAATTGCAAGAGCTGTCGGAGGAGGTGCAGGCACTGCTCGAGGAAGAATCAGGAGTCGTCGATGTGCGCGACAATCTGGGTAGTGTGACGGACGAGATTGCTCTGCGCCCGAACCGCGAGGCGCTGGACTTCTTCGGTCTTACCCAGGCTGACCTTGCTGCGCAGATCCGCTTTGCGCTTTCGAACGATCAGGTTGGCGAGTTCGTCACGCCTGGGGCGGAAGACGATCTGGAAATTCGCGTCGGCACTGACTGGCCCAGCCGCAGTGGGTTCGAAGCGGGTGGGCCCTCGCGATACGAGGAGCTCGCGCTGGTACGCGCCTTTACGCCCAGCGGGGAAAGCGTTGCCTTGCTGTCGCTGCTCGAACCCGTGCAATCCGAAGCGGCAGTGGCGATCAGTCACAAGGATGGGGAACGTGCTTTGACGGTCCTCGCAA
Organism: Erythrobacter sp.; assembly: GCA_029937545.1. Lineage (GTDB taxonomy): Bacteria > Pseudomonadota > Alphaproteobacteria > Sphingomonadales > Sphingomonadaceae > Qipengyuania. The sequence goes on from JAPYPR010000023.1 coordinate 11,045, forward strand.
AAGACCAAGGGCGACCGGTAACCGAAATCATCGACGCAGTGACTCCCAGACTTGAAGCCGCGATGGAGGAATGGCCGCAGGGCTACGCTTTCGCCATTGGCGGTGAAGCCGAGGAGACGGCGGAAACCTTCGGCTCCGCCGGCATCGCGCTGGCTGTCGCAGTCATCATGGTATTCGGCGTGCTGGTAATCGTGTTCGACAGTTTCCCGCAGGCATTCATCCTGCTCACCACCATGCCGATGGCGCTGATCGGAACGTTCCTCGGCTTCTTCGCCTTCGGCCTCAGCCTCTCGTTTTTCGCGGTGGTCGGTGTGATTGCGCTGATCGGAATCGTGGTGAACAACGGCATCGTCATGGTCGACACGATGAATTCACGGCTGCTTGAGGGGTTCTCGATCGCCGATGCGGCTGCGAGAGGAGCGGCCGACAGGCTGCGTCCGATCCTGACCACGTCGGTCACGACCATTGTCGGCCTCGTTCCGCTGGCGATCGGAAGCCCGATGTATCGTCCGCTTTGTTTCGCGATCATGTTCGGCCTTGTTTCGTCGACCATCCTGTCGCTGTTCATAATTCCGGCACTCTACACCCTGCTAACCCGCAAAAGCCGCGCGCAGGCGGAGGCACTCGACTGATGCGCTACCTGTTCGCCCTGCTGTTACCACTGTCGCTTGCACTAGGTGGATGCACCACGTGGCCTGATCGTATTCCTCGCCTGGAAGCGCAGGCAGAAGCGGCGCGATTGCCGAACTTTGAATCGGTCCGATATTGGGCCGATGCGCCTCCGGCTACATACGCCGCGATGCGCGACGAAATAGCGACCAGCGCACCGGAAAGACAGGCCGATACGCTGCTTGCGTTATCTGGCGGGGCGGATGACGGTGCCTATGCGGCGGGTTTTCTCAAGGGCTGGAGCGATAGCGGAGAGCGTCCGCAATTTTCGATCGTCTCGGGCGTCAGCACCGGCGCCTTGATTGCGCCTTTTGCGTTTCTTGGTTCGGAATATGACAAGAATCTACGCGCGTTTTATACTGAAATTTCGCGAAAGGACATCTACCGGCAAAGAGGCATCGTCGGTTTGCTGACGCAGCCGAGCGTGGCCGATTCTGCGCCGCTCGCTGAACTGATCGCCGTCAACATAGACGAAGCGATACTGGATGCAATCGCGATCGAGCACGGTAGCGGTCGCAGACTGCTGGTACAGACGACCAATCTGGATGCAGGTCGCGGCGTGATCTGGGATATGGGGGCGATTGCCCAAAGCAATGATCCGCGGCGGCTCGAACTTTTTCGCCGCGTGCTGCTCGCTTCCGCCAGCGTGCCGGGGCTGTTCGCGCCGGTCATGATCGAAGTTTCCGACGGGGCTAAGAGTTTCGCCGAAATGCATGTGGATGGTGCGGTGACGGCGGGCTTTTTGGCGGTCACCGAAACCATGGCCATATCCGGGGGGCTGCGACCGGAGGTAGAGCAAGATCGCATATTTATCATACTCAACGGTCGTCTGCGCCCGCGTTACGAAACGGTCGGCGCTTCCACATTTTCGATTGTCGAGCGCGCGCTCGATACGGTTCTCTCGGCGTATGACCGGGCTAACCTGGTTAACGCGCAGCTTTTCGCCGCCAACAACAATGTCGATTTAGCTATCACCTATATCGGACCCGACTTCGACGTGGAAACCGAAGAGCTTTTTTCGCAACCCTATATGAATGCGCTTTACGAACACGGCGCCGAACGCGGTCGCACCGGGGCCTGGTATGGCAGTCTTGACCAAACGCTCGAAGGCCAGTGACAATTGCCGAAGACTTCTTCTGCAAGGTTTTATCTAGGCCTCCGCGATGATCGTCAAAGCAAGCTTTATCGCTTTCGCGACCGCGCACCGGACGGTCTTACTGCGGTTTCGCCGAACCGGGTCCGGATTCTGCTAAATCGGCGAACTCATTACGAAGCGGACCTGCTCGGCTCGCAGAAAATGGAACTACCCAATGAAAGTAGCATACTCCTTATCGATTTGTGCGTTCGGGCTCGGCTTCACAATGTCCGCTCCTGTTGCCGCACAAGAGGAAACCGAAGAACCCCGCCGCACACGCGTAGCGCTGGGTCCGCAGCGGGTGCCAAGCTATCTTGGTTCCGATATGCTCGCCATTAGGCCATTGATCGATGTTTCACGAGCGGATGCCAGCCGCCCGCGTGGGGGCATCCACAGCTACGCGAAATACGATCGGCTTCTCGGCGAACCGGCAGACCCTCCGGTAGTCGCTGTGTTCGGTTCGCGCGGCCAGTTCGCCGGCGAAATTGCGCTGCCCTATTCTCTTGGAAGAGGCATCGAATGATCGACAACCTCGTAACTCTTACCTCTGCTGAAATTGATTTTATCGAACGGATGGGGATCAACGCCGAAGCTGGCGGCCAGGCCCGCATTACCGGTCGCATCTGGGGATTGCTGATGGTGATGGGGCGCATGCTCACTTCAGCCGAAATCGCCGAGACGCTTCAGGTGAGTCGGGGTAGTGTCAGCACCAATCTTCGCCTGCTGGAAAGCCTGGAGATTATTGAGCGCCGGTCAAAGCCGGGCGAGCGCGAGACCTATTTCGCCATGAGTCCGAACCCCTACACATCTCTTACGAAACAGTTCGCCAACCGCTTTGCGAACCACCGGAGAATGGTGAAGGAAGCCGCAGCCAAGATCGAGCGGCAGGAAGGCCAGAAAAACCTTGCTCACCTGGCGCGTTTTTACGCGCTTATGGAACAGTGCCATCGCGGCCTGCTTACCGAAATGGATGTTGACGAATGAAAGCGCGACTTGCTTCCCTCCGTTTTCTGATCGCTGCGATTGGACTTGCCTTTGCATCATTTGCAACTGCGCAATCGCTACCAGGAACCGAACCATCCACCGAACAAACCGCCACCGCGCCTGCGCCCGATCCGTTCGGACGTGAAACTCCTCGTGGCGCAATCACCGGGCTGCTTCAGGCATTGGGCGATGCGGATTATCAACGTGCCGCTCAATATTTCCCCGCCAAAGGAAATATCGAGGCGGAAGCACAGAGCGAGACTTCGCAAGCCAGCGAAGAACCCCGGAGCGGAAACGCGGACACGCAAGGAAACCTGGACCAGCGAGCCGACCTGGCTAGAAAACTGCAGATCGCGCTTGATCGTGGCGGAAGTCTCCTGGCGTTCCCGCTTCTCTCGAACGAGGCGTCAGGTGTCGTCGATGATGGCCTGGCCCAAAATCTCGAACAGGTCGGCTCGCTTTCCAGTGAAGAAGGTGCCGCTCCGATCCTGTTGCAGCAGATCACCACTGCTGATGGCAACATGCAATGGCGCATTGCCCCCGAGACGGCCGAAGACATCGCCGACGTCGTTCCCGCCGAGGCAACTGATGGAACCAGCACGGGAGAGGAGATTACTCTCGCTGGCGCTCCCCTGATCGACTGGCTTAAACTGGTCGCCCTTGCGCTGCTTGCCTTTGCCGCCTTCCGATTGTTAGCCGCGCTGGTGCTGGCATTTTTACGTCGGGCCATAACCGATCACGATGCAAGTCCTGCTTACCGGTTCCTGCATGCGGCCATGCCACCGCTGTCGCTCTATCTGGCGGTCCTGACTTTCTACGCCACTGCCGGCGACCTCGAGGTTTCGATTGTCGCGCGACAGACTTTGCTGCGCTACGCTGCCATCGTCGCCTGGATAGCTCTGGCCTGGTTTGCGCTGCGGCTCGTCGATGCCATCGCCCGCATCGTGACAGGGAGGATGCACCGGGCCGAACGCCGTCAGGCTGTAACGATAGTCAGCTTCCTTCGCCGCGGCGCGAAGGTGCTCTTGCTGGCTATCGCGTTCGTGGCTGTGCTGGATACGGTCGGGCTGGATGTGACTACCGGCATCGCGGCACTCGGAATTGGTGGCCTTGCACTGGCACTGGGAGCGCAGAAGACCATTGAGAACCTGGTTGGTTCGGTCACGCTGATCGCCGACAAGCCCGTGCAGGTGGGTGACGCCGCGCAGATCGGCGAGGTCTTCGGGACGGTCGAGGATATCGGAATGCGTTCCACTCTCGTGCGTACGCTGAACCGCACGCTTGTATCGATCCCCAACGGGTACCTCGCATCGGAGCGGATCGAAAACTACGCGCTGCGAGATCGCTTCCTTTTCCATCAGACCATAGGCGTCACCTACGATACCGATGCGCAACAGATGGAGCGTTTGCTCGGTGAGTTGCGGACCATCATTGCGGATGACGGCCACATTCTCGATGACGATGCCCGCGTGCGGTTTCACGGTTTCGGTGACAGCGCACTGCAGATCGAGATATTTGCCTACTTCAATACCCGCTCTTACCCGGAATCGTTGGCAATGCAGGAAACACTGCTGTTCGCAATTATGCGCAAGCTGGAAGAACTCGGGATCGACTTTGCCTTCCCAACGCAGACCATCCATGTGCAAAACGATATTGCCGATTGATCATATGTTACTTCCGAAATCACGGCAGAAAGAGACGCGCAGGCCCAGCAACGCATTAGGCAATACGGGACTCTCGACTCTGGGATTGGGTGCGTCGCAAGGAGCTTCCGAACATCCTGGCATGACCGGTATCGAATTGCTTGACGACGGCCTTGATGCTTTTGCAATCCGCAAGGTGTTGTTGGAATATGCAGAGCGGTCGATCGATCTGCAATATTATATCTGGCACGATGACCTGACGGGCAATCTGATGCTGGAACAGGTTCGCGCGGCAGCTGCGCGGGGTGTTCGGGTTCGGCTCCTCCTCGATGACAATGGTATCGCAGGATTGGACGACATGCTCCGCTGGATATCGGATATGCCGAACATCGAGGTTCGGCTGTTCAACCCCTTCCGCTGCCGCCGTTTCAAACCGCTCGATTTTCTATTCCGCTTCCGCCGCGCAAACCGGCGGATGCATTCAAAAAGCTTCACGGTCGACAATCAGGTAACGATCGTGGGTGGACGCAATATTGGCGACGAATATTTCGCCGCCAAGCGCGAGGGAATGTTTGCCGATCTCGATGCCGTCTGCATCGGTCCGGTGGTGCAGGAGGTTTCCGACTGCTTCGATCGATTCTGGAACTCGCCACTCGCTGTGCCGATAGGTGCACTCGTTCCCGAGGTTGCCGAGACAAGAGCACAGAAGGTAGAAACTCGTATCAGGCGGCTCACTGGTGGGACGCAATCCGTTCGATACGGCAAGCAGGTTGCAGCAGGGTCATTGCTCGGCCGCATTGAGCGGGGCGAGATCGAACCGACTTGGGCACCGGTCCAGCTGGTCAGCGATCCCCCGGACAAAGTGCTTGGAGGACGTGAAACGGGCGGCCCGTTACTCGATGCCCTTACCGGGATAATCGGTGAGCCAATGAAAGAACTGTTGATCGTATCAGCGTACTTTGTCCCAACCATAAACGGAGCCAATGCTCTTGCAGGAATGGCGCAGCGAGGCGTGGACGTGCGGGTGCTGACGAATTCCTATGCTTCCACGGACGTGGGGGCGGTCCACGCAGGTTATGCCAAACATCGCAAGCTGCTCATCGAAGCCGGAGTGCAGCTGTTCGAAGTGCCAGCACCCGAAGACGAACCTAAAATCGCCCGTAAGTTCGTGCGCACCGGTTCCCGGGAACAAGACAGCACCCCAGGTTCGACCTTGCATGCCAAAGCCTTTTCCGTGGACGGAACCCGGCTATTCGTAGGGTCGCTCAATTTCGATCCCCGCTCCTTTTCGTTGAATACAGAGTTGGGCATCGTGATCGATAACCCCGCGTTGGCAAAACAGATGCGCCAAGCTTTCGACGACACAATAGCGCGCAACACATATCGTGTCGTTCTGGACAGCGACGAGCTTGGTTGGATCGACACGCGCGATGATGATCCGATGATCGAGCGGATAGAACCAGGAACTACATTCTTGTCGCGGATAGTCGTCCGGGCGTTGGAGCGCTTACCGATCGATTGGCTGTTATAACATTCGCTCAAAGCGAACCGAATGTCTTCTTATGGGTAACAGGCCCCTCTTTCAGAATGGCAGAAATTGGGGCGCAAAGCGGCCATTCCGTTGCTCTTATGGCAAAGCCTGCTAACCGTTCCGCGATGCCCACAGCGATCTCCCAATGGTCTCCCTACGAAGGTCGCACTTCGATGGTGTCCGGAGGACGAAGGACGCTTACATCGGCGTTTGCCGACCTCGTCGTTTCTCGTCAGGGCTTTCAGTCTTACGAGTTGCCGGAAATCTTCGTCGCCCCTGAGGATGACGGTGAGAACGACGCCGCGCGCGATCTCGTCCGGCTCGAGGCCGAGCATCTGTCTCGCATATTTGCGAACGGCCGTCTTGCCAGTTTTGCACGCCCGCTGGGCGGCGGTGAGGTAACCGCTATCGCACCTGAGTTGTGGGAGCTCGATGATACCTTACCCCGCTTCGCAACTGGTGCGTTGAATCTGGAACATTGGGCAGACGAGAGTGCCGAGCCGACGCATCGTATCTTCGTCGATGGCCAGCAGTTCGATAGCTGGCTCGCAAGCTTCAAACCGCTCGGACCACTGTCCAATCGCCAGATCGAAGAAATCGTCGACCCGCAATTGCGCGCGGCAAGGTCTGTTGCGAGGCGGAGCGTTGATCGCGAGATCAGCAATGCTGACAGGGTGGTAGACGGCCATGCGCATATGGCATCCACTCCGCCCGGTGTCGGCCCCGAATTCCTCACCGTGGAGGAAGTCAGCACGCTAATTAATCGTAGCAGATCTTCAATCTACGACTACGAGAAAAAGGGGCAGTTCCCCGAGCGCGTGAAAATTGGCGCGAGTTCACGCTGGCTGAAGACCGGAGTTCATGCCTGGATCGCCGAACAGGCAGCAAAGCGCGGCGAAAGCTAGCGTCGCTTGCGCCTAGGGCTATCGACAATCTCCTCTGGCGGTATCGCGTCTTCCATAATCATGTCGGCCCAACGCTGAGCGAGTTCGCGGCGGCGTGGTTTGTAGGCAGCGCGGTTGTACCGAAGTTCGCTTGCAGACATTCCCTTAGGGGTATGCGCGAGCATCAGGTCAATGATCATGCGATCAGCCAAGAGCCGGACATCGTTGCCGAGTTCCCGCTCCGCCTGTTCGTTCATGATGGTCGAGAAGCTGGAACGCCAGCCATGCGGTACGTGCCGTCCCTTGTAGCCCTCGCGGTTATAGAGATAGCCGATGGCATTCTCGCTGATGGGCTTGAGGCCCGAACGCGCGCCGGGAAAGACAAACGGCGATCGTCCTGTAAGCCACCGCACAGCGCGGAGAGCCTCGACGGCCTGACGCGATAGCGGAATCGGATGGCTGAAGGCTTCATCACTTCGCAAGTGAAGCTCCTGCTTGATCTTCTCCGCAGGGACGGTCCACAAAGCCTCGCTGTTTTCAGCCTCGGGCTCGGCCCAGTCGATACCGGTGATGTCATCCCATTCCATGAAGCGCACCATGCCAGGGCGCTGCGCAGTGAGGGCAAGCACCCTTGCTGCCAGGCGATTCACCGGTGAAGCCCCTGCCCGATCGATATCTGCGATGAGTCCACGTATCTCCTCGACAGACAGCAAGGCGGGATAGCGCTTTGCCGGAGGCAATGGTTTCAGCGCTTCGTTGATCTCGGTAGCGGGGTTCTCGAGCTTCGCGCCTTTGGCATTGGCATAGCGATAGACCGCGGCAACGCGCTGCTTGAGGCGCCTAGCTGTCTCGATGGCACTACGATTCTCAACCTTGCGCAGGACGGCTAGAAGCAGCGGCTTGTCGATATCGGCCAAGGGCATTGAACCGAGATCGGGGAAGATGTCACGTTCGAGGCTGGTGATGACATCGTTGGCGTGAACCGGTTTCCAGCGCCCAAGCTGAAGCGCGTGCCATTCGCGGGCCATCACCTCGAAGGTCTTCGATGCCCCCTCATCACCGATGAGTCGTCCGCGTTTCACAGCATGCCGAGGGTCCCGGCCTTCGCGCAGTATCTTTTTCGCCTCGTCCCGCTTTTCGGGGGCTTCGGCGAGAGAAACCTCCGGATAAGTGCCTAAGGTGAGCAAGCGCTCCTTCTTTTCGTAGCGGTACTTGTAGCGCCAGCTTTTGTGCCCCTTCTCAGATACGTGAAGGTAGAGACCCCGGCTATCGGTGAGCTTGTAGGCCTTGTCCGTTGTGCTGCTGCGCGCACCGCCTTGTCCGTCAGCATCCGATACCCCCAATCCGAGTTTTCGCTACCCCCAATTTACCCCCATATGCACTTGGCTAGGGGTAGATTGGCCTGGACGGGATTGGAGTCACAAATGACGCAATTGTAAAGGTTTTTACGTGATTCTGGTGGGGTTGGACGGCCCTGAAAAGGCCGGTGGCGGAGACGGAGTCCGACCTATATCTGAAATAAAGATTTGATATCAGATCGATATGGAGATTTCAGAGTTCACCAGACCCACACTCAGACCCACACTTTTGAGTGGATGCAAGCGGACATCCTGAGATCGTAGGGGCTGGCTATCAGCTGCGTCACATGTGGCTTGATGTTGGTTACCAGCCATAGCGCGAAGGGTAAAAGCCCTTATCATCGTCTGGTTCAAACGCGTGTTCAGCCTCGAACAAGGCCTCGAATCCTTCGACACTTGAAGCGCGCTCGGCTCGCTCGACAATTGCATTGAGCCAGTCAAGAAACTCGGCGGAACGCGGCGATGACGTGGCTTTGAGTTCCTCTGTTAGTTGTCTGGCTAGGCGGCGCAGGCGGTCGCGTTTCTCGACCCGCTCGAATACGAGGTCGAGCACCTTGAGGCGCCGGTCTTCGATATAGGCTAGCCGTCGAGCCTCGTTGCGCCGACGTGCCTCTTCTTCCGCACGGATGCGGTCTTCCTCGGCCCTTCTGTCATCCTCGTGCTTGGCAGCGGCCAGAACGGCAAGACCAACGGCGATATCGTTCGCCATGTTTTCCACGCGCTGGATCTTGGCATCCTTGAAGGAGCGGCGAAGAGCCGACGAGTATCGCAGATAGAGATTGAACTCGAACGATACCTTGCCGGTCGGTGCGTAATCCCATTCTGGCCAATGGCTAAATGCGGAAAAGCTCGGGACGTAATCCCAATCGTTCCGTGCCCAGCGCCGTCCACGCCGTTTTCGTTCCTTCTCTTCCTTTGCCAATTCCTCGGGCGTAGGCTCGTGCTGCGATCGCTTAACTGTTTCCTTCAGATTAAAGGGGACAATCACGTTTCCGTTCGTGAACGCGGCGCGTTCAGCCTTGCCGCTGAGTTCAAAGCCTTGGGCCTGTGCTGCTGTGACTATTCGGTTGAGCGATAGTTCGATCCGATCGATTGAATCCGGCGCTAACTCCGCGTCGATCAAGCCGGACTGCGCGAGCCTCACCAATCCCCGTTCGTCAGGCTTAGCCTTGCGCAACTTGGCCATCGATCGCGTTACGATGGAATGCTCCTGATCGACCTTTTTGGGATCGAACGCCGAGGCTCGAACGCGGGCCTCTTCGCGGATTTGCGCGACGGAATCGGGCTCGTTGCGTAGCTCTCCGCCAGCGATGTTGACCGTATCGGAAATGCCCGACTTCAGCTTGGGTAGCGGTGTTCGTTTGACCTTCTGGCCCGCTGCATGCTTCGCCCACCATCCCAGCGGAGGGTTGGGTACATCGTGCTTGCGGCAAATCTTGTGCAAGGCGACGTCAGAAAGACCGAATTCCTTTGCCAAGTGCGTCATTGGCTTGGACCAGACGAGCTCATAGAACTCGGAGCGGGTGAACTGACGTGCCATGAGCTAACTTCGCCTGATTGTGTCCAACCGTTTGTTAGGCGTCATCTTGGGCAACGAACTCCGCCCTTGCGGGATCGTATACGTGCTGCGTGACAGTACCGTCACTGATCCGCGCTACCAATTCGTTGATGATCGAAAGCGGGACAAGGAACCACTCGCGCGGCTGGACAGTTTTGCCAAATCGATCGCCTGCTGAAAGATCAAGGCGGGCAGGCCCGAGCGCACGATGGATCAGCCGTTCGAGCTTGGTCCGGTTGATGTTGAAGAGTTTGTACTCAGCCACGACTTCGACATCCGCGAGCAGGAAAGTCGGATCGTTACGCGCATTGGCAATCCGGCTGAGGACCGGCTGCCCTGTAACGCCGATCTTATGGATCAGCTCGCGATGCTCGTCGACATAGGGATGCGACGATTTGCTTCGGAGTACATAGATCGTGCCGCTCTCCAGATCGTCGGGCTCAGCGGTGTCTCCAAAAAGCGGTCCTGCGCTTTGCTCGCTCACGCGCCTAGCGGACTCGTCCCGATAGAGCGACTTCTGGAATGAGCGTGAAAGGACGGTCGCCTCGGTTGCGTTGTCATAAACGACTCGCACACGGCGATCAGCCCGCTCATACTGCGTCGTGAAGGCATCGGTCGAGGCGGCGATGTAAGCGAGTTGCCCGCCGACGATGAAGAAATTCCCCGGCTGGATTTCGGCCAGTGTGACCTCAGAATTGCCGAGCGCCTTGGCCTGTCTGCTACCGGCCTTCAGATCGACTTGCACCGCCTCGAACAGCGGCTTGAACTCTTCGAAATCCTCGCACCTCTCACGGTTGGCGATCTCTTCAGCCGCTCTCTTCTCGGCCCGAGAACTCACATGCCGCAGCTTTGTAATGTCATCTTCCGACCCCGGTTGGATGCCAAGTTCTGCCAGAAGTGCAGTGTCGTCTAGTTCGTCCGATGGTTTCCCTAACGGCTCGGCTGCATCCAGAATGCCGTCCGGGTCCATGCTCGCCAAGAGTTCTTGCGCTTCGGGAAGAGCGCGAAGCCTCTCAAGGCGGACAGCATAGAGTCGCTCAAAAATGTCATGATCCTCCCCATGCCTGGGGAGCCGTCCATGCTCTTTGACGAAACGCTGTATGTCCTCGAATCCCGCTATGATGCGTTCCTGAAGCGGGGTCAGCTTTCGAACCGGCTCGGGTGCTGTTTCGACACCAAGCTCGGCCAGCAGTTCGAGGTCACTCAATTCAGCCATTGCTGGCCTCTTTGGTGATGTGGCGTTGGAGGAAAGCGATGCCTTCGGCCATCTTGCGTTCCCACGCATCTTGAGAAGTCAGCGACGGCAGCCGTCCGCGTTCGCGCTTGAATTCCAATGCGCGCTCGGCAAGGGCGCGCGCATCTTCGTAGGTCAGTTTGTCCTTCTTTGCGTTGATGACCGCCTGAACCTGCAACAGGGTTTTTGCATCCATAGACTTGGCCAAGACCGCAATCGTTGCCTCGAACGGATTGACCCGGTCGATGAGATCGATGTCGAGCTCCGTCACGCTTAGCGCGAACCTGCGCACACCTTCGATGAAGGCGGTATTTGCTTTGATCTCGCCATCACCATCGCTTGTCAGCACTGCCTTGGCTTGCTGGGTCAGCGTCATCGCAGCAACCGCCTGTTGGCGGACGGCTTCCTGATCGTGTTCGCTCAGCTCGGGGTACTTTTCCCGAATGATCTTGCCCATTTTCAGCTGGGTTAGCTCTTCTGGAACCACGTCGGGATCGAACACGCCGCGTTCGACGACTGCCTTGTCCTGCACAAAGGTCGCAATGACCTCGTTAAGATCTTCACGGCAGATACGCGTTGCCTCTACGCTCTTTGGCAGTTTGAGACCCTTGATCTCGAAATGCATCTGGCCGTGATCGTTCACGCCAAAATTGGTCTCACCTTCCTTGTATCCGCCCGGCCCGTAGTCGAAGTCCGGCTTCGGACCAGCGTCCTTTGGAGTGAAGTCGAAGCGGGGCGCGAGCACCTGCTCCATGAGCAAGCTCGCCGCAATCGCCTTGAGGTAATCGTTGATCGCGTCGACCACGAGCGGGCTGTCTGCAGCCGGTTCGGCGATCAGATTGGTAAAGCGAGCGCGGGTCTTGCCCGGCGCATCACGGGTCGCACGGCCAATGATCTGGATGATCTCGGTGAGGCTGGAGCGATAACCGACCGTCAGCGCGTGCTCGCACCAGATCCAGTCGAAGCCTTCCTTCGCCATACCCAGCGCAATGATGATGTCGACGAAGTCGCGATCCGTTCGAGCGTTGGGCGATTTCAGCGCTGCGGCCACGCGGTCGCGCTTTGCGGAATCGTCGTCGACCAAATCGGCCACTTTGATCACATTCCCTGCCGCCGTCTTGATCAGGTGGAACCCTGTCTCGGGATCGATGCCCTGCCAGTCGCCGAGGTGGTTCATGATGTCCTCGGCCTCGCGATGCTTATCCTTCAGGCTCTCGCGCGAATTGACCGAGGGTATGTGGACGATGGTTTTCACCGTCGGATCGAGCAGCGCCGAAATCTTTTCGGTGTAAGGCCCGGTGTAGAAGCTGTAACCGATATCGAGCGTCTTAAGATATTCGTAGCCGTTGAGCTGCTGGTAGTAAGTGTAGGTGACAGTCTCGAACTTGGCTTCGTCCTCGGGCGCAAGCACCGGGATGGCGTCACCCCGGAAATAGCTGCCCGTCATCGCCACGACATGCGCCTTGTCGCGCCCGATCAGCTGCGCGAGTTGCGCGCCGAGACGGTTGCCAGCATCGGCGGAGACGTGATGGAATTCATCGATGGCGACCAGGCGGTTATCGAACGCTTCCGGCCCGAGCTCGTCGAAGGCGAAGCGGAATGTTGCGTGGGTGCAGACCAGCACCTTTTCGTCGCTAGCAAGGAATTCGCCGACCGCCTTCACCTTCGACTTCGCGACCTTGGGATCATCGGCACCCGGCGTATTGCACAGGTTCCATTGCGGGGCGACTTTCCAGTCGGTGAAGAACCCATACTTGCTGAGTGGTTCGCTGCTGAAACTTGCGCCGATCGAGCGTTCGGGCACGCAGATGATCGCCTGCCGGACATTCTGGTTCGCCAGCTTGTCGAGCGCAATGAACATGAGCGCGCGCGACTTGCCCGAGGCGGGCGGAGACTTGATCAGCAGATATTGCTCGCCGCGCTTCTCATAGGCTTGCGCCTGCATCGGGCGCATGCCCAGCTCGTCCGACTTGGCCGACGCGCCGGTCTGGGCGGTCGTGAACGATACGGCGGGAATGATTTGATCCTTGGCGCTCATTTGAAAAGCTCACTGTGTGTTCCGGCGCGGGTGAAGAATACGCCGCCGCAGGGTCGCGGAATGTCTTCCACGCGGTAGATCAGCAGGAAATCGCCACCAACATGGCATTCGCGGTGACCCTGCCATTCCCCCTTGAGAACGTGGTCTTTCCATTCAGGGCCAAGCGGTGCGTCATTGGCGATAAGCAGCAGCATGACCTGCTTGAGCTTTTTCATATCGTATCGGCCCGAACGCGACAGCCGCTCGAAGTCCTTCAGGAAGGACTTCGCATAGCCAATCGTCCGGGGCAGCGCGGCGCGCTTGCTCGCAGCCGATTTTTTCAAGACTTCTGTTTTCCGGCCTCGCGCAGGGCTTTGCTCTCTTCCTCGAGCTCGGCGAACATTTCGTCAGCATTGTCGAAGTGTGGCGTGCCGCCATTCTTGAAGAACTCGTCCGCCTCTTCCATCGCCGCGCGGGTTTCCGCATTGGGAACCTTGAGCTCCAGCGGGAAGGCCTGGTCGGTGGCGATACGGTGGAACAGCAGGCGCACGGCATCGGCGGTCGACAGACCCATCGCCGCCAGCGCCTCGGTCGCGCGTTCCTTCAGATCATTGTCCATCCGGACATGAATCATTGAGCTATGAGCGTTCATAACACCTCCTGTATCTCAAATGAGATATATGCCTTGTTATGCTCCAGAGTCAACGCTTCGCTTTTCCGCTCGCTCCGACCTAGCAGGTCGGAACCGGGTCAATCCTTGCCCGGATTGGCCATCGAACCGTTCGAAAGGTCTTCGCGGATCTGTTTGCGCGCCTCCTCGATGCGCTCCCAAAATTCATCGACAGCCTTTTGAACGATTTTGCCGGGGTATTGTCCCGGCTCATATTCGCCTTCGGAAGTTTCTTGAGCCACGTCGAACGAACCTTCGTTGGCAATATGCCTCGCAGAGGTCAGTGATTTGGACGTACTCTCGCTAATCGCCACGCCATGCTTGTCGAGGAACTTGGTCAGCTGGTTCTCCAGTCCATAGAATTTCTCGGCGATAATGAGCTGGCCCTCCGACCAATCTGCATCTGGCACGCGCGGCAGGCCCAAAATCTTGTCATATAACCGAAAGAAGTCCTCGGCTGCTTTCAGTTCGCGTTCGAACATCAGCTCCTGGCGCTTCAGCTTGAAGCGCAATTGTTCGGCCTCGACCTCTAGCTCAGACTTCTGCTTCTGCAGCCATTTTGGAAAGATGTAGCCGGATAGCAGGCTGCCAGCAGCACCTGCGAGCAGCCCATATATGCCGAGTAAACTCAGCTTTCCGATTTCAGTTGCCAACCAATCCATTACAGTCCCCCATCCAACGCGCCACGTCGTTATGTATCACGCCGCCTTTGCGCTGGTCATTTTGGTGTAGAGTTCGAACAGCTTTTCGAGGCGTTCGGTGTCGTTTTTGAAGCGGCGGCCGATGTAGATGCGTTCCAGGACCTCGTCATTGCGATCGTGCGCGTGGCGGAGGTTTTCGGGCATCTTCTCCGGATCGTAAAGCTCGGCGATCGTCTTGGGAAAATGCGCCTCGCGGGCGAGGAGGATGTCCTCGGCGCAGCGGGTCAGGTCGGCTTTGTTTTGCTCGGTGAGATTTGGAGCTGGGAAGGTGTGATAGCTGATGGTCGGTGTGTATCTTACCCCGGAGCCATGCCGCCCAGATACAGCACGAACCCAGACGATATGCATTCGTGAAGAAAGTAGAGCAAACTCTTCTAATCGAAATCCATACATTAGGTAAGCGAGGTTCGTCACCATAACTCCGCTGTCAATCATTAGCGGAGTTACATGCGTTCTGTCTTCGGGAGTCACAGACGGCAGCGCCAGTGCTCGTTCGTCGCGATGACAATATTGCGCGAACCGAAAAGGTACGGAGGCATAGCCATTTGTGGTTTTGGCTTTGGATGCCTTTCGAAATGCTTCTACTTTCTCAACCCGCTCGCTGATAGGGGCGATCGCATCCCACCTCTCTCTGGAGTTCTCTGTCAATTGAAGCGCTAGCCGATGGGTGCCACCGACGATCTCTTTCGTACCCAGCAATGGGGCTAGAAACTCCCGTGCTGAAGGATAATCAGAAAGCAGCACTCTTGCTTCGTCTGGCGTTAAGATCAAATTGCCATCGTCACGAGCCATGTTTCCCATAACCATCGTGGTCAGGGTTTTGCGAAGCGGGGATTCTGCCGTCTTAACAACCAGATCCGGCCCAGATGTCAGGTATGGAGAAATATTTTCGACGTTTCGCTTTTGATCGTCGTCGTAAAGCCACTTGGGGCCGGAACCTCTGGGCGCTACACCAACAATTACGACGTAAACGCCAGCATTATTGGCTGCATTGTTTCGCCATTGAAAAGGTGTGTGAGCGAAAGAAATTTCCTGATCGTTCTTCCAAATTCGTGGCCAAACAAACTGAACTTGCTCGCCTTGGCACACCGAGCTTGTTGAGACGAAGGCAAATTTAGCAGCATTTGATCGGCAATATCTTGACGCTTTTAGGAACCATCCGGTCACGTAATCCGCGTCTTTAAAATCGCTTTGGCCTAGAAAGACGTGGTCAAGGTCGGCCTTCTCATTCGCCTCTTGTTTCCGAGCACCCTTGTATGGGGGGTTGCCGCATATGTATGTTTCACCACCCGCGTTCTCAAAGTCAATCTGTGCTTGTTCGATCGCTGAGCTAAAAAGATCGTCGGCGTGAAACTTTACAGTTGTGCCGTTTGGAGGGCAAAGGCTCTCCCAATCCAGCTTGAGCGCATTGTCTGAGGTGATCCAGTTCTGGCTATCGAGCGGCAGGAAGTCGGCGAGCGCTTCCTTCTGGCCGCGATAGAGCACGTCGCACTGGAACTCGGCGATGATAAGCGCGAGGCGGGCAATCTCTGCCGGGAAGTCTCGCAATTCGATGCCGCGAAAGTTGGTGAGCGGGATGTCGCTGTCGCGCTCGCTCTCGCCGCGCCGCTGGTTTATCTCGGCCTCGATCTCGCGCATCTGCTTGTAGGCGATGACGAGGAAATTGCCCGATCCACAGGCCGGATCGAACACCCTGATCTTCGCCATGCGGTTTCGCAGATTGAGCAGTTTGCGGCCATTGTCGCCAGCTTCCTCCAGCTGCTGGCGCAAATCGTCCAGGAACAGCGGATTGAGCACCTTCAGAATGTTCGGCACGCTGGTGTAATGCATGCCGAGCGCCCCGCGCTCCTCATCATCGGCGACCGCCTGGATCATGCTGCCGAAGATATCGGGGTTGATCTGTTTCCAGTTCAGCCCGCCGATATGCAGCAGATAGCTTCGCGCCATACGGCTGAAGCGCGGCACCTCAACACTGCCGGAAAACAGCGCGCCGTTCACATAGGGAAGAACATCAGCGTGGGGTGGGGTGTTCGCCGCCTTGCGATAGCGTTCGTCCGGTTTGCCTTCATGCCGAGTGGGCGTGTCCATCGCGCGGAAAATGTTGGAGATAATCTCGTGCGTGTTGGAGCTGTCGCGCTCGCTGAAACTCTCAACGGTGCGCGTAAAAAGGCCCTCTTGCCGGAAGATGTCGGTATCCTCCGCGAAGAAGCAGAAGATCAGCCGCGCCATGAAATGGTTCATGTCGGGCCGGCGCTCTGCCGTGGCCCAGTCAGGGTTCTCTTTCAGCAGCTCGACATAGAGCTTGTTGAGCTTGCTTGTGGCGCGGATGTCAAAGCTGTTCTCGCGGATTTGCTTGACGGTGGTGATGCCAGCAAGCGGAAGGAACGCGCCGAAGTGGTTCGGGAAATCGGTGTAGGCACAGGCAACGGATTCGCCGTTGACCAGATCCTCCGCCTGCAAGTCGACCCCGTCCGTGGCGAGGATGAACTTGGCCTTCGCCGCGCCGGTCTTGGGGCTTTCGCGCAGGGCCTTGAGCGTTTCGTCGACCGTGCCCGGATCGCAAGTGGCGATATGGATATTGTTGCGCTGGAGGACGCCACCGGAAAGGTCCGAGGCATTGGTTGTCCCGGCCCGCAATTGCTTCAGAGTGTTCGCCTTGCGCCCGAATGCTTCGAGAAACGCGAACGGAAACTCCGCCCGGTCAAATGGCTGGGCGGCCAGTTCTGAAATTGCCTCTTCGATCTCGACTGCGTTCATGGCGTGATACTTGGCCGACGGGCGGCTGATTCACAAGACAGGACAGGGATTTGCCGGAGGGAAACAGGCAGTGGAGGCGGTGCCTCATGTTCGGCTTCCAGAGTTCTTCCGTCCCTCAAGAACCATCCCCTTTTCATGACCTGATCACGCCCCTGACCGAACCCGGACAGGCGCTGCAACCCGCGCCCATTCGGACCGTGTTGCCACGCTTCGCGCGGCTGTCCGCACCACTCCTCTGGGCGGGGTTTCCCTCGCATACGCTCGGTGCAGTCCTGCCCGCGCCCGGCCTCAACGGGGCTCAGTCAAAGGGATGGTCCCTTGGACGGATCGAGTGCCTCGAAAGGACACGAACAATGAAGAACACCGTCACCCTGGTAGGCTTTGTCGGCAACACTCCCGAAGTCCGCGAAACTTCCGGCAGCGCCACGATAACCAGCCTATCGCTCGCCACCACGCGCAGCTACAAGGACAGCGAAGGCAACCGCCAGACCGAGACCGAATGGCACCGGATCACCTGTTTCAACGGCATCGGAAAAAGCGTCGCCGAGCACGTCACGAAGGGCGCCATGATCATGGTGACGGGCCGCATCCACTATAGCCGCTGGACCGACGCCGATGGGCAAACTCGCTACGGCTGCGAGATCATTGCGGAACAGGTCGATTTCCTTGTGAGGGCGAAGGAAGGAGGGTCGGCAAAGGCCGCCTGATCGTGATCGTAATCTGACGCTCCCAAAGGCCTCGCTGGCGCGATCCAGCGGGGCCTTTTGCCGTGCTTGGGATTGGCCTCTATTCGGTTCGCTCCTGCGCCGCGCGGGCGCGGGGATCCCTTTGGAAGTGGCAGGAAAACTCCTTCAGAACTAACTGGCGAAATGACTGGTCACGCGGGGGAATATAGGAAATTGGAGGGCACACC
>JAPYPR010000061.1 GCA_029937545.1 Erythrobacter sp.
TTAATCTTTGAGACAAGCATATGACTACTGGCAGAATCAACCAGGTAACTATCTTTTACTACCCGAGGGTAGCGTGACGCCCGAAGGCGTCAGAGTTGTTACTTAGTAGGCGGTTTGCACCGCAGCGAGTGACACCCCGGAGCAAGGCTACACAGGGCTCACACGCCATCCAATTGCCCCCACTGAGTTCCCCACAGGGCGGTCCGCCACACTACCGGTCGGATGCTAGGCATCGTTCCAGCGTGTGACATGCACCCCGCAGGAGGAGGATACCGTTCACAGGTCACATCCGAAGACGGCTACCTGCTCTGGCTTACCCCCGAGTGTCTTTAGAATTAAGTTAGGCCATCGGCCAATAATCCACAGACTCCAACCGTGCCTGCCCACCGGAGGGGACAGGACGTCTGGCGCTTCCACAGGCCCCGAAGTGTTACGTAGGGGGTGACTGCTTCCACAGGCGACTCCACTTTGCCGTTTAGGTCTGGGCCCTCTCGCAACCTGAGTGCTAAACGGAAATAGATGGTGTCTGTCAAATATGGTACAACGGGCTGGTTACCGCGTGCCGGCAGGGGATGTCAACGCTGAACATTGGGCCAAACTAATGAAACCATGCAACAGAACAGCGGACATCAACCCTACCTAGTGGCACCCATGCTAGGCATGTTACAGCGTACGCATCACTAAAGTAATACCCCGCAGATGAGCTCAGTCCTTCTCAGTGGTCATCGTACCTAATTAAAGGTACCTACAAGAGTGCTACTTCATACTTAAATGCTTGTACCACACTGTAGGATTTTTTCGAATCAACTCCAGTCTGCTCTCTTCATATACCCACCGACTTCCTTTCGCCTTGAAAATGCAGTGCAAATGTTTTTGGTTAGTAAAATATTTTCCGACAAATGTTTTGTGTGCAAAAATATTTAGACCCCCCCCCCATCCCCCAGTTTTTTTCGGGGTTACAGCGCATCCTGGAAAACGGTTGAATTGGACCCCCCAGCAGTACAGCGTTCCTTTGGGGGCATGCACGCTGGAAGTGTGGCCTGTAAGGATCCTACAGTGATGAGGTCCAGCGTGTGGTACGCTGGGGGGGAAGCCTGTAAACTTTCTAGGTGGAATTACAGTGGGTGAGGGCCGCCTGCAGGGGACCAACTCAGCGTGCGATGGTCTGTAGATGAGCCCTATAATATTTTCAGGGGACCACTACAGGGCACCGAGGCCTGAAGGGGGTCCCTCAAAACTTTTCCGGGGGGTGGTTGAGGACCCAAAACCCGACCCTAGGTAGAAACAGGCGCTGATCCCAACGGGATAGGTGAGACCTCCCTGCGCGCAGGTGCTGTAGTGGGCGAACGAGGCCAGGTACGGGAGTCCTACCTACACCATGGGTTTCCTCTCGAAAAATGACTACGACTATGGTAGGGGTTATGAGTAGGTGAGAGGTGAGGGTGAAAAAAAATATTGTCACACCAAAATAATTGCCGACAAATGATTTTGGCGTACACGACTTTATCGGAAATTCGAAATCTCCCGAACCAAGGGTGTTATGAGCCTAGCTGGAGCGCCTGAGAGGGCAAGCAGGCATGGGCAATCCACTGGTGGGGGTGGTAGGGCTGGGATGCTCTGGGTTGGTGGGGAAATTTATAGTTTTATACCTCAAGGGGGGGTCCAGGGCGGGAACCAGGCAAGTTACGGCCTCGGGAGTACTCCCATTGGATGCAGCGTGAAAAGGCGATCTAGAAAGCATATGGGAAGTCCTAGCTATCTGCTGGGGTCGGCGACATATAGGGGATAGAAGCGCCGGGTGTCACATCTGACCTACCCTGGGCGGATCACGTGGGCGGAACTGGTTTTGTTGCACGTCGCACTTCAGCGCACCTCTTCAGGGCATGCTACAGGGTCTTCAGCCCTGTACCAGAGGTGCCAAGGGGACTACAGGGCGTACCTACAGTGTGTACAAGCCTGCAGGAGTGCCCTGAAGCCCTCTCCCACCAATTTCCCATCCCACCTACCCTGAGCATCCTCACAACCAGCTTACCCTATGAGACGGCCCAGGTTTTGACCAGGTACCCTTCGTCACATCTGAGCTACCCTGTGAGCCCGTACAGCGCATATACCCTGTAGCTATAGGCTATCACATCCTACCTACCCTTTGACCACGAGAAATTTCACCAGGTACCCTTCCTCACATCCGAGTTACCCTACGAGCTACCCGCCTCACAACAAAGTTACCCTGAGAGTCTGCCACCTGGGGACTTCGAGATCTTCCTTCACATCCAGCTTACCCTGTGACTCCCCTTAACAAATACAGCCATCAGAGCCTATAAAAGAGACCCGAAGGAAGGAAAAAGCAGGGAGAAGAGGGAAGGGGAGGAGGAAAAGAAGAAAAGAAAATCTCCCCAAAATTCATAAAACCCCCCGGGAAATTTTCACAACCCAGCTACCCTGCGACCAAAATCGGGGTCGCTTACAGCTTCTACCCCGACCTTCTGCTTCCGCAGGGGCGGTCCGGCCCCGTCCCCCAACTGGGTTCACCCTTTACAAGGCCTCTACCAGTCGGAGGTAACCCCCAGATCCCCACAGACCAAGGTACATGACCTTGGGCAGATTGCCCCAGTGACCTCTCCCCCCGACCTTTACCTGCTTCCTACTACCACCCTTATAACCCGCGAAAATTAGCTAACACCCTCGAGAAACAGTGCCATTCCCACTGTTGATATACCATAAAACCCCTGCGAACTACCCACTATAAGCCCCTAAAGACTGCTATCAGATCTCTCAATGTTCACCCAAAAAGTACTTAGTCATTTCTCACATCACCTTCAAGGTTGCCCCCTTTATATACCCACCGACTTCCTTTGGCCCTGAAAATGCAGTGCAAATGCCTTTGGCCGGGAAAATATTTTCCGACAAATGTTTTGTGTGCCAAAAAAATTTAGAACCCCCCCGGTCTTAGAGCGGTCTTCTAGGCTCTGCTATAGGGTGAAGAGCCACATACAAAACGATCAAGGCGCTTACAGGGGCATAGTAGTGGTACGCTGAGACTTGTAGGCCTATACCGACGCCCTCAGCTATCAGCTTCACAATTGACTTACCCTAAGGACCTCGATTCCCGAGGCTACAGGGCTTCCCTCTAGGCTTTATAGCCTGTCCTGAGAGCCTAGATGGAGCCCAGGGTACCACCACAGCGTATGACACCCTGTAGCCAGCTTATATTGCCGGTGTTTTGAACTTCAAACAGCGATTGCGGGTCTTACAAGCACGCTAGCGGCACAGGCTCTACAGTGATTAAGCCCCTATAAGGTAGCCTATAAGGCCTGTAAGTTATATGGTCACATGATCCCTTACAGGGAGGTGGGATTTTCCCACCACACATCTGACCTACCCTGAGAGATCGATTCTGGTCCGCTCTCACAATTGACCTACCCTGGGGGAATATCTTCAGGGTAAGTCAAATGTGAGGACCAAAAATTTCCCACGCCCCAGGGTAGCCCCGTTGTGAAGCCAGATCCCTCACCTGCCTCCCCAGGGTAACTTGGTTGTGAAATACCCTTTCAGCGTTCTCCTTCAGCGTATGATAGCCTGTAGCCATGCTTTGTAGCAGCATCCAAAGGGTAGGCCAGTCGCGACACGATGGTTTCACCAAGTACGTCCCACAGGGTAGCCCAACTGTGTCAACCTCTTCTATCGTGTACCTTCAGGCTATTCTCACTGTAACCTGCACCCTGTATACCCCCACAGCGTGCATATTTAGCATACCGTGGCCTGTAATGTCACTGTAAGCCGGTCCCAAGGGTAGCCCAGGCGTGACCATCCGATCTCACCAAGTACCTTCTCAGGGTAACCCAGCTGTGACAGCTCCCTCAGTGGATGCCTCCAGCGTATCACGCGCTGTAGTTATGCCCTGTGGGGCATTTCCAAAGGGTAGCGCAATTGTGATCCTTCGAGATTCTCCCAAGTACTTTCCCCGGGTGATCCAGATGTGACGGTCCGCCCATCCAGCGTACTTCCAGTGCATACTCACTGTAATTCGTGCCCTGTAAGGTAACCCCAAGGGTAGTTCAGTTGTGACACTCCCACTCAGCGCGCCCCTCCAGCGTCTTGTATACTGTGGCCATCCACTGTAGCACGACTCAGGGCAGCCCAAGTGCGAACTCCCATTCTCACCAAGTACCTTCTCCCTCACATCTGACCTACCCTCGGAAAACCGCTGGCAGCCAAAATTCGGCCCTACCCCTCTCAAATCCCTGTAGAAACAGAGAAGATAATGGGGAGATTTCTCTCAAAAATAAGATGCCACGGCTTAGCCTCAATAGATCGTAATAACAAGACTACTCTACTATTTACAGCACCGGGTATCATGTCTAAGTCGTATGCAAAGTTTTTAACTCCACGCATTGTAAAATTGCAAGACGTCAGCTAGTAAGACGGACTTTCACCGCCTCACAGGTGCCAACCAGCTAAGATTCAGGGCCAAAGGCCTATTCGTATCCGACTACGATGTGTGGAAATAAATCATCGCGTTCTGGCATGGATTCTGACTTAGAGGCGTTCAGCCATTATCCAGCAGATGGTAGCTTCGCGGCACTGCCTTGTCAGACAGCCGCAAAAACCAATTATCTGAATCAGCGGTTCCTCTCGTACTAAGCTGAATTACCATTGCGACAACATTCATCAGTAGGGTAAAACTAACCTGTCTCACGACGGTCTAAACCCAGCTCACGT
>JAPYPR010000008.1 GCA_029937545.1 Erythrobacter sp.
CCGACCGCGGCGACCTGACCGCGCGGATCGAGGGCGAATACGACCAGAAGCTCACGCAGCGCCTGATACTCCAGCCGCGCGCCGAACTGGAACTCGCCGCGCAGGACATTCCCGAGCGCGAGATCGGCGCAGGCCTGACCAAGTTCGAGACCGGCCTGCGCCTGCGCTACGAAATCGCCCGCGAATTCGCGCCCTATGTCGGCGTGGGGTACGAAACCAAGCTGGGCGACACGCGCTCCATAGCAAAGGCTGCCGGGGACAACCCCGACGGCCTCAAACTGTTGCTCGGTCTGCGCGCCTGGTTCTGACGCCGCGCGCCTTCTCCTCGGAACGGCCCTGCCTGCCGCCGGTTCGGACCACAACCAAGGAGAAAATCGATGAAAATTCTCGTTGCCGGTTCGACCGGCAATACCGGCACCCGTCTCGTCAAGGAACTGTGCGACCGCGGGCATGACGTCATCGCGCTCGTGCGCGCCTCGTCCGACACGGGCGCACTCCCCGATACCGTGACATTGCGGCAGGGCGATCTTACCGCTCTGGACGACGATGTCGCACAGGGTTGCGAAGTCGTCATCTTCGCTGCCGGTTCGGGCGGCGACACCAGCGCCGAGATGACCGACAAGGTCGATCGCGACGGCGCGATCCGGCTGATCGACATCGCACAAGCCAGCGATGTCCGTCGCTTCGTCATGCTGAGTTCGGTCGGCGCCGACGATCCGGACCCCGATAGCGAACTTGCCCACTACCTCGAGGCCAAGCACGCTGCCGACGAACACCTGAAGCAGAGCAGCCTCGAATACGCCATCCTTCGCCCCGTCTCGCTCACCGACGATGGCCCGACGGGTTCGGTCCGGCTGGGCGACGACGTCGATCCCAAGGGCAAGGCCGCGCGCGGCGACGTGGCGAAACTGCTTGCCGACGCAGCCGAGCAGAAAGAATGGGCAGGCTCGATCCAGCTGATGGAAACCTCGTACTAAAACGAAAAACGCCGCCGGTTCGGGATGCGAACCGGCGGCGAATAGCCCAATCTGGGAAAGAACGCCTAGCGCGGTGCCATGCGGATCGCACCGTCGAGGCGCACGTCCTCGCCGTTGAAATAGCCGGTCTCAATCATGCACATGGCGAGATTGGCGTATTCTTCCGCATTGCCGAGGCGCTTGGGGAACGGCACGCTGGCGGCCAGCGCTTCCTTCACTTGCGGCGGGGCCGCATTCATCAGCGGGGTGTTGAAGATGCCCGGCAGGATCGTGTTGACGCGGATGCCTTCGCGCATCAGGTCTCGCGCGATGGGGAGCGTCATGCCGACCACGCCGCCCTTCGAAGCGGAATAGGCCGCCTGGCCCATCTGCCCGTCTTCGGCGGCAACCGAAGCCGTGTTGACGATCGCGCCGCGATCGCCCTCGTCGCTCAAGGGATCGAGGCTCATCATGCCAGCCGCCGACTTGGCGATGCAGCGGAAGGTGCCGATCAAATTGACCTGGATTACGAAGTCGAAGGCGCTGATCGGGAAATGCTTGATTTCGCCCGACTGCTTGTCGCGGCTGGCGGTTTTGATCGCATTGCCGATGCCGGCGCAATTGACCAGGATCCGCTCCTGCCCGTGCGCCTCGCGGGCCTTGGCGAAACCGGCATCGACATCCTCGTCGCTGGTGACGTTGACCTTGCAGAAGACGCCGCCGATGTCCTTGGCGACCGCCTCGCCCTTCTCCTCGTTCATGTCGAAGATGGCGACCTTGGCACCCTTGGCTGCGAGTGCGCGCGCCGTGGCTTCACCTAGGCCCGAAGCGCCACCGGTGACGACGGCGGGGGTGTTGGCTGATACTTCCATGAAAAATGTCCTCTCGTGAAATTGAGCGTTAAAGCGCCTCGACAATGGTGACGTTGGCGACGCCGCCGCCTTCGCACATCGTCTGCAGGCCGTATTTCTTGCCGCGCGCCTTCAGCGCATGGACCAGCGTCGCCATGAGTTTGGTGCCCGACGCGCCGAGCGGGTGGCCGAGCGCAATGGCGCCGCCGTTGACGTTGAGCTTTTCGGGGTCCGCCCCGGTATGCTTCAGCCAGGCGAGCGGCACGGGGGCGAAGGCTTCGTTCA
The DNA here is from genome assembly GCA_029937545.1 of Erythrobacter sp. Classification (GTDB taxonomy): domain Bacteria; phylum Pseudomonadota; class Alphaproteobacteria; order Sphingomonadales; family Sphingomonadaceae; genus Qipengyuania. The sequence goes on from JAPYPR010000008.1 coordinate 2,093, forward strand.
CCTCGTAGAGATCAATATCGCCGATGCTCATGCCCGCCCGCTCAAGCGCGCGATCGGTGGCGAACAGCGGCTCTTCCAGCATAATCACCGGATCGCCCGCCGTCACGGTCAGATTATGGATGCGCGCCATCGGGGTAAGGCCGTATTCCTTCAGGGCCTTCTCCGACACGACCAGCACCGCGCTCGACCCGTCGCAGATCTGGCTGCTGGTGGCGGCGGTGATCTTGCCTTCGGGGCTCAGCAGCTTGACGCCGGCAATGCCTTCGAGCGTGGCGTCGAAGCGGATGCCTTCGTCGACCGTGTGGCATTCCTCGCCCTCGGGCGTCTCGATCTCCACGCCGACGATCTCGTTTTCGAACGCGCCGGACTTTGTGGCCTCGATCGCCTTCTCGTGGCTATGGAGCGCGAAGCGGTCGAGATCGTCCTTGGAGAAGCCGTGCTTCTGGGCGATCATTTCCGCGCCGATGAACTGGCTCCACTGGATGCCGGGATACTTCTCTTCGAGGCCGGGCGACTTGTAGTTGCCCAGCCCTTCTTTCATGTGAAACATGGCGGTCGAGCCCATCGGCACGCGGCTCATGCTTTCCACACCGCTGGCGATGACCACGTCCTGCGTGCCGCTCATGACAGCCTGCGCGGCGAACTGGATCGCCTGCTGGCTGGAGCCGCACTGGCGGTCGATGGTGACGGCGGGCACGCCCTCGCCCAAGCGCTTGGCGGCGAGTACGGCATTTCGTCCGACTTGCATCGCCTGTTCGCCCCCCTGGCTGACGCAGCCCATCACCACATCGTCGACGGCCTTCGCCTCGAGCCCGCTACGCTCCATGATCGCATCGAGCGAGGTGGCAGCAAGATCGACCGGGTGGACCCCGGCGAGCCGGCCCCCGCGGCGGCCGCCGGCAGTGCGGACGGCTTCGACGATATAGGCTTCGGGCATGGGAGGCTCCTCGTTGACTGGATCGGGTTGGGTTTCGTTTCGCCACTCGCCTATGGGGGCCTTACGTTAAGGTCAAGCGGCACGCGGCGACGCGCAGAAAATGTCGCCTGCATTCGTAGGCGTAATCGCATCGTTTCGTAGCGTCGACCATGTGTGGGATTCGCGCAACACCCGTCTAGCCATTCGGGAAAACTCCCAGATTTGCTTTGCAATGTAACTCTCCCGCGATGCAGATACCGCGTTCCGCCGATGGGCCTGTCGTCCGGAATACCGGTGCAGGCGGTCCATCCATGGGGGTTCTTACACGCGTATCGGCTGATCGATGCGAGTAACGGAAGAAGGACACAATCGAGTGAAACTCCAGACTTATTTCAAAGCCAGCGCGGCTCCGGCCGTTCTCGGCCTCGCGCTCATCGCGCAGCCGGCGATGGCCCAGGTAGCGACCGAAGACGAAGAAAGCGTCGATTCGCCCGCACCTGCCGGCCAGGCGATCGTCGTCACCGGCTCGCGCATCTCCAACCCGAACCTCGAACTGGCCAGCCCGGTCAGCGTCGTCAGCAGCGAAGATCTCGAGCTCGCCCAGACCAACGTCGCGGAAGAATTCCTCCGCGAACTGCCCTCGGCGGTTCCGAGCGTCGGTTCGGCCGTCAACAACGGCAACGGCGGTGCCAGCTTCGTCAACCTGCGTGGCATCGGCTCCAACCGTAACCTCGTCCTGCTGGACGGTCGCCGCTTCACCCCGGCCGACACCACCGGCCGCGTCGACCTCAACAACATTCCGCTCGCCGTTATCGAGCGTACGGAAGTCCTGACCGGCGGCGCCACCACCACATACGGTGCGGACGCTATCGGCGGTGTTGTCAACTTCATCACCAAGCGTGACTTCGAAGGCGTCGAAGCGACGTTCTCCGAGCAGATCACCGAAGAAGGCGACGGCAACGTTTTCCGTGCCGACGTCACCATCGGTGCGAACTTCGACGATGGTCGCGGTAACGCCGTCCTCAGCCTCGGCTACCAGAACCAGGATGCCGTGTTCCAGGGCGACCGCGACTTCTCGATCTTCAACGTCGGTTCGTTCAGCGGCAGCCCCAGCGGTTCGTCGAACGCGATCCCGGCCGTTATCGTCGGCCCGACCCCGGCAGGCTTCGGCCAGCTGGAGACCGGCGATCCGGAAGGCTATCGCGACGGTGACTTCTACGCGCCGTTCAACTTCAACCCGTTCAACATCTTCCTGACGCCGTTCGAACGCTTCAACATCTACGGTTCGGGCCGTTACGAAGTTTCGGACGCGGTTGAAGTCTTCACCCAGGCATCGTTCTCGAAGCAGACCGTTTCGACGATCATCGCCCCGGGCGGTTCGTTCTTCAACACCTACCAGTTGAACCTCAACAACCCGTTCATCCCGAACGAACTGGCTCTCGCGTTCTGTGACGGCCTCGGACTGACGGCAGCCGAGTGCACCGCCAGCCGCAACACGCAGTTCGGCGCCACCCTGCCCGATGGCACGGCGAACCCCGACTACGTGCAGTTCGGCACGCAGGTCCGTCGTCGTACGCCGGAAGCCGGGTCGCGTACCTCGGACTTCACCACCACGCTGTTCAATCTCGTGGGCGGCCTTCGTGGTAACGTCACGGACAACATCCAGTGGGAAGTTTCGGGTACCTACGGTGAGAGCGAGCAGATTCAGCGTCAGGGCGGCTTTGCCCGCTTCGACCGCCTGCAGCAGTCGCTTCTCGCACTTCCCGACGGTTCGGGCGGCGCAGTCTGCTCCGACACCAGCGGCGGCTGTGCTCCGATCAACCTGTTCGGTCAGTTCGGCAACCTCGGTTCGCAGGAAGCGGTCGACTACGTCTTCAACCTGACCCAGCAGGTCATCACCCAGGCCTCGCTCCAGCAGGTCCAGGGCGTCCTGACCGGCGACCTCGGCTTCGGCATCTCCTCGACCCCGATCGCATTCGCGACCGGTGTGGAATACCGCAAGTATACCGCTTCGCAGATCTCGGACGAAGCTTCGCAGACCCCCGGCGCAGTCGTCGGCGGTGGCGGCGCGGCTCCGAACGTTGACGGCGAGTACGATGTCAAGGATGTGTTCGGCGAACTGGTCATCCCGGTCGTGGAAGATTCGTTCATCCGTGAACTGACCGTCGAACTGGGTGCCCGTTATTCGGACTACTCGACCGCTGGCGGCGAGTTCACCTGGAAGGCAGGCGGTACGTTCTCGCCGGTCGATCAGCTGACGATCCGCGGTAACTACCAGCGTTCGTCGCGTGCACCGAACATCGGTGAGCTCTTCACGCCGGTCACCACCGGCCTGTCGAACCTCGCGATCGATCCGTGCGCCGGCAGCAACCCGGTCGGCAATGCTGCCCTGACCGCGGCCTGCGTTGCGCAGATCGTTGCAGGCGGTGCCAGCCAGGCTGCCGCACAGGCACGCATCGGCAACATCCTCCAGCCGGCTGCGGGCCAGATCAACGTAACCGGTGGCGGTAATCCCGACCTCGGCGTTGAAACGGCAACGACTTGGACGATCGGTGCTATCATTGAACCGATCTACAACCTGTCGCTCACGATCGACTACTTCAACATCAAGATTGAAGACGCGATCACGAGCCCGGCAGTCGACGACATCGTCGGCGGTTGTTACGGTTCGCCGTCGGCCTCGAACCCGTTCTGTTCGCTGATCGTGCGTAGCGCGTTCACCGGCGGTCTCGACGGTTCGCCGAACGAAGTTCCGGGCCTGCTCCTGAACCTCTCCAACCTCGGCACGATCAAGACGGACGGTATCGACGTCAGCCTGCGTTATCGCACGGGCCTGACCGACAACATCGGCTTCCGTTTCGCAACCGACGGCACCTGGACGAACAAGAACGAGTTCGAAGCGGTTCCGGGCAACGGCTTCCGCGACTGTGTGGGCTTCTACTCGGTCAACTGCGGCTCGATCCAGCCGGAGTTCGTGTTCAACACCCGGGCGACCTTCTCGTTCTTCGACCAGGTCGACCTCTCGCTGCTGTGGCGCTACATCGACGCTGTCGAGTTCGAGCCGCGCCAGCGTGAGCAGAGCGGCGATGCCTTCATCGGCACGCTGCCCGACAGCCTGGGCCCGATCGGTGGCCGTGAAGTCAACTTCAACGAAATCGGTGCCGAGCACTATTTCGACCTGAGCACGCGTTTCATCGCGAGCGACAATCTGGAGTTCGTCTTCACCATCCAGAACCTGCTCGACAACCAGCCGACCGTCGTCGGTTCGGATATCGGTTCGACCGCGTTCAACTCGGGTAACATCTACCCGTCGACCTACGACGCGCTGGGCCGCCGCTATGCGGCTGCGGTGAAGCTGCGCTTCTAAAGCAAGTCGTTTAGAGAAAAGGAGGGGTGGCGCATTGCGCCGCCCCTTTTTTTTGCTCGCAATCTTGTGGTATCGACTGCGCAGACACGGAAGGAATTGCCATGAATCGCTTCGTCGCCGCTAGCGCCCTCGCTGTTGCCATCGCCCTCCCCGCCCTGCCCCTTGCGGCGCAGGAAGCCGAGGCGGAAGAAACGGCCAAGATCACCGACAAGGATCATCCCGATTACGTGAAATGCCGGACCGAGAAGGTCATCGGCTCGCTTGCCAAGCGCAAGAAGACCTGCCTCACGAACCGCCAATGGGAAGAATTCGCCCGTCGCGGGAACGAGAATGCACGTCGCACGGTCGAGGACAATGCCGCGGGCATGACGGGCAACTAGAACGTCGTCGCTATTTTTCGCGCAAGCTTACTTACGGTTTGAGGGATACGCGAACAGGAGCGCCGCCTTGCAGGGTCCTTTTCTTCTCCAGCCTCCAGAATTGTGATATACCTGAAGGCGAGACGAAAGGACCTGCCATGAAGACCCTTGTCGCGATCGGCGCCCTTGCTGCGGCGCTTACCGTCCCTTCACTGCCCGTCGTGGCGCAGGAAACCGACGCCGGCGGAACTACCAAGATCACCGACAAGGACCATCCCGATTTTATCAAATGCCGGATGGAAAAGGTTCTCGGCTCGCTCGCCAAACGGCGGAAAACCTGCCTGACGAACCGTCAATGGGAAGAGTTTGCACGGCGCGGAAACGACAATGCCCGCAAGACCGTCGAGCAGTGGGCTGTCGGGGGTCCGAACTCCCAGTAATCGTACGGCGGCGTCGCTCCAGCTAGGCTAGCGCCTCGAAGCCGGCCTGCGGTGCTGTGGGGATGCCTGCCTGCTCGGCCAGCGTACGCACCCAGGCCGCCACCATCTCGATTTCCTCCCGGTTGCTGGCAAGCGTCGTGTCTAGGCGCTCGCGCCGTTGCTCTGGCGAGTAGTCGCTGCGGTCCTTCGAATTGCGGGTGAAGGCTTCGCTTGTGGCAATGTCCTGCGCGTCGTCCTGTTCGAGGGTTAGTCCGAACTGGGTATAGAAGGCGTTGACGGTCGCAGGCGGGTCGCGCAGCAGGCTGACGCTGTCGCAGACGGCCACGCGATCAGGCCCGAACTTTTCCCGCATCCGCGCGAACGTCGCATGGTGCGATAGCCAGCCGAGCCCGGCGATTTGCAAGTCGGTGAGTTCGAGCAATTCCTCCGCCGTAAAGCGATGGCTCAATTGCTGGTCGCGCGCCTGGCTGATGAGCGCCTTGCGCACCCACTGGCGCCCCCACAAACCCTTGATCGCGATCGAAGAGAGAAAGTCCTCGATCGGCGCGTAGAGGGTGATGGCCCGAGCCTCTGGGCGCAGGCCCAGCAGGGCCGGCGCCAGCGAATTCACGATGTTCGACGGTTTGACGACAACGGCCTCACCGCTTTCGAACGGGCGAGACAGCAGCGCGAGCGACAGGTCGATGACCGCCGCCAGCCTCTGCGGTTCTGCTCCGCGCTGGCGCCAGCCGACCAAGTCATTGAGAACCTGCGGCTCCTTGAGCCCCATCGCCCGCCCCGCGCGGTCGAACATCCGCGCGACCAGCGTCGAGCAGCAATAGGCGGAATGGAACACGAAATGCACCGGCGCGATTTTCAGCTGCGCGCGATCGATCGCATCGCGCGGCACGGCAATGTAGTCTGCCGTCCCTCCGAGATAATCGTCGGTCAGGAAGGTTGCCAGACGATGCGCCTCGCGCGGGACATGGACGAAGCGAAAGCTGTCCGCAGCATCGTCATAGCGATGCGGCAGCCATGCGGGATCGGCAAGGATCGTGGCCGTGTCCATGGAAAGGCGGGAACCCTGTCCGGTCAGCGAACGCGATTGACGCCCTTGAAACCGGTCTTGTCGGGAATGCGGATGCGATAACCACCGGTCCCGCTCTCATTGATCACGACGGTCATTCCGGGCCGGAAGCGGGCGCGCAATCCGCCGGTGGAGTTGAGCTGCCAGACCTGGCCATTGTCCAGCGCGACCGTGACTGCGCCGGTGCGCAAGTCTTCGTCGACCTCCGAGACGATCGCCTCCAGCTCGGTGAGCTGGGTGCCGTTGTCGTCCACCGGCAGGCCGAACCGGTCGCGGCGGTATTGAGCACGCTTGGCCTGCAGCTCCTCGTTCACACCATACATCGCGTCGAGCGCCGCATCGTAGCATTGCAGGCGCTTGGAATCGCTGCCGATCGCACGACAGTCTTCAAGCGCCGCATTCGCTTCTGGTGCATTCTGTGCGCCAGCGGGGTTGGCCACCAGCCCGGCAACAAGAGCCGAAAGGCCAAGCAATCTATTCATCGTCCATCCCGTCCCATCAATTGCGTTGCGTAGCCGATAACAGATCGCTCGCGCCGGACCAACTGAGATACCTACCGACCGAATCCCAACGTGCCGAATGCCGACTGCTCAGCCCGCGTTGGCACCTGAATCATATTATTGCGCCCGAAGAGTGAGCGACTACTCAAATCGAACTGGCCTCGTAAGGATCGCCCGCCAACCTGTTGCAATTTTGTGACCCTTGGCACCGGAATACAGTTTCAACGAGCAATTGGTCGCAGGTGCGCTTGCTTCCCTGCAGCTGCGTTGCTTTTATCCCATGCATGGGCCGGGGTGCATCCGGCCCGAGTAGGGGACTGACTAAATGAAAAAGACTTTTTCCACCATCGGTGGACGGGCCGCTCTGTTTACTAGCGCTGGACTCGCCGCCCTGGCTTTCGCCTCGCCGGCCTTCGCTCAGGACGGCAGCGACCTTCCGCCTGAAGACGACGACACCACGCCGTCCGCGATCACCGAGCCTTCGGATTCGGCCATCGTCGTGACCGGCTCGCGCATTTCGCGCCCGAACTACGACACGGTCGAACCTTCGGTCGTCGTCGACTCGGAGCAGATCGAGGCCCGCGGTTTCGAAACCCTCGGCCAGGCGCTTAACGAGCAGCCGTCCTTCGGCGTCCCGGGCTCCTCGCCTGTTGGCGGCCAGTCCGACTTCGGCCAGGGCCAGAGCTTCGTCAACTTCCTCGGCCTCGGCTCGCAGCGCACGCTGACCCTGGTCAACGGTCGCCGCTTCGTTTCGTCGAACACGGCCTCGATCTTCGGCCCGACCGGCGCCGGTAGTCAGGTCGACCTCAACGTCATCCCGACCAAACTGGTCCAGCGTGTCGAAACCATCGCCGTCGGCGGTGCTCCGATCTACGGTTCCGACGCCATCGCCGGGACCATCAACGTCATCCTCAAGCAGGATTTCGAAGGCATCGAACTCGATGCGCAATATGGTCTCGCAACGCGTGGCGATGCCGCCAACTACCGCATCCGCGGCCTGGCCGGCACCAACTTCGCCGACGGTCGCGGCAACATCACCATCGCCGGTGAATACAATGAAGGCGAAGGCCTGACCTTCCCCGATCGTTCGGTGACGAGCTCCGGCCTGTTCTTCCGTCGCGCAAGCGATCCGGACTCCGGCTTCCTGCAGGAACTGTATAGCGATCGCCGTATTCCGGCGCTTGCAGAACAGGGCGTTCCGCTCGTCGGCGGTGACATTTTCGGCCTCGATTTCCCGCTCAGCCCGGAGAACGAACTCGCCATCTTCGGCGTGAACGGCTTTAACTTCGGTACGACCGATGCGGCCGGCAACCAGCTGCGCTTCGACGACAACGGCAATCTGATCCCGATCCAGTTCGGTCGCTATGCCGGTGCCCCGGGCACCTTCGGCATCGATTTCGAGGGCGGAAACGGCTTCAGCCTTACTCCGGTCAGCAACCTGCTAAGCGAAACCCGTCGCTATTCGGCCATCGCCACACTCAACTACGATCTGTTCGACGATGTGCGCATGTTCGCCGAAGGCTGGTATTCGAAGAGCCGCGGGACGAACCTGCGTGCGCAGCCGGTTTACAACACTGGCCTGTTCGACGCTGCCGGCACGCCGGACGGCAACATCATCGTGAGCATCGATAATGCCTTCCTGTCGCCGGAAGCACGCGCAGCGATCCAGAACTCGATCGCCACGAATCCGTTCTCCGATCAGAACCAGCTTGGTATCGCCCAGGATTACTTTTACCTCGGCCGCGCGAACACCGACCTTCAGTCGGGTCGTTCGGTCGGTACGGTCGAAGTCATCCGCGGCGTCCTCGGCTTCGAGAGCAATTTCGAGATCTTCGGTCGTGAATGGACGGCGGAAATCGCTGGGATCTACGGTCGTTCGGTCACCGAAGGTCGCAGCCGCGAGCTGATCCAGCAGAACTTCGAGAATGCCGTCGATGCGGTGTTCGACGCCAACGGCAACATCGTCTGTAATCCGGGCTTCACAAGCGCCTCGATCCCTTCGGTGAGCTCGACCTGCGCTCCGCTCAACCTGTTCGGCACCAACCAGGCCTCGCAGGCCGCTCTGGACTACGTGACGGCGATCGCCGACCCGCGTTCGTTCAACGAGCAGTGGGACTTCACCGCATACCTCGCAGGACCAGTCTTCGCCCTGCCGGGCGGTGACTTCTCGGTCTCGATCGGTGCGGAACACCGTGAGGAATCGCAGGACTTCGATCCGGGCGACTTCTTCCGCGGCGAACTGCAGGACGATGGCACGCGTGCTTCGTTCGGTCGCTCGGTCCCGATTGCCGACGTCTTCGGCAAGTTCAACACCGACGAAGTGTTCGGCGAATTCCTCGCCGAGGTGATTTCGCCCTCGACCGGCTCGTTCATCGAGCTGCTCGAAGTCAAGGGCGCCGCGCGCTACGTGAACAACTCGATCGCTGGCCAGGACTGGACCTGGACGCTGGGTGGCCGCTTCGGCATCGTTCCCGACTTCACGGTCCGTGGTAACTACACCCGCGCGATCCGTGCGCCTGCCATCACCGAAGCATTCAACCCGTCGAGCGACTTCTTCGGCTTCGCCGTCGACCCGTGCGACGTTGCGAATATCGGCAATGGTCCGGACCCGTCCACCCGTGCTGCAAACTGTGCGGCAGACGGTATCACGCAGCCCTTCAGCTCGCTGTCGAACAGCCGTTCGTTCTCGCAGGCCATCCAGGGTAACGTGGACCTGCAGAACGAGAAGGCAGACAGCTGGACGGTGGGTGTGGTGTTCGAACCGACCTTCGTTCCGCGCTTCCGCCTGAGCGTCGACTATGTCGATATCCAGCTGGAAGATGTTATCTCGCAGCTATCGGGCAGCGCGGTCGTGGCCAACTGCTACGATTCCGCCGATTTCCCGAACAACCAGTTCTGTGATCGCATTTCGCGTGACGGTGCCGGTCAGCTGGACTTCATCCGTACGGGTTACTTCAACTCGGCTCTGCTGCGGTACAAGGGGATCCTCGGTGCTGCCCAGTACGTGCTCCCGGATGTGTTCTCCGACGGAGACCAGCTCGGCTTCCAGGTCAGCTATCAGTATCTCGATACGCTGGCTTCGCGTGCCGATGACAATCCGGACACGGTCGAGGCCCGCACCGATGGCTCTGTGGGTTACTCCAACCATCAGGGTGTTGCTACGCTGAGCTACAACAACGACTGGTTCGGCTTCTTCACGCAGGCGAGCTACATCGGTGAAGCCCAGATCGATAGCCAGGCCACGGAAGATTTCTATCCCGATGGTCTGAACGATCTGGACTCGAAGATCTTCGTCAACATGGGCGCGACCTTCGCCGTCCAGGACGATTTCGAGCTTCGCTTCGTGGTCGACAACGTGTTCGATACCAAGCCGCCGTTCCCGTACCCGGCTTCGGGCGGAACGACGACTTACTTCCGCGGTATCCTCGGAACGTTCGTCCGTGTCGGCGCGACCGTGAAGTTCTAAGCTTCGCGCATAGGACCAAAAGAAAGGGCCCCGGGAAACCGGGGCCCTTTTTCGTGTCCAGGCGTTTTGCGGCGTCGGGCTAGCCGCGTCTCCGGCTCAGCTGACGGTCATCTGCAGCGCACCGTCGCCTTCGTCGACCGCGACGGTGGCACCGTCCGGCACCTCGCCGCGCAGGATCTTGTCCGCCAGCGGGTCTTGCAGATAGCGTTGTACCGCACGCTTCAGCGGTCGTGCGCCATAGACCGGATCGTAACCCACCCGGCCGAGCCACTTCTTCGCACCCTCGGTCAGGTCGATCGTGATCTTGCGATCCTTCAGCAGCTTCTGCACCCGCGCCACCTGGATCTCGACGATCGGGGCCATATGCTCCTGAGCCAGCCGGTGGAACAGGATGATCTCGTCCAGCCGGTTGAGGAATTCGGGGCGGAAGTGCCCGCGCACGACGTCCATCACCTGCGGCTCGACATCCTCGACCTTCTGCTCGTCGGTCATCTGCGCGAGATACTGGCTGCCGAGGTTCGAGGTCAGGATGATCAGCGTGTTGGTGAAGTCCACCACGCGGCCCTGCCCGTCGGTCAGCCGCCCGTCGTCGAGCACCTGCAGCAGAACGTTGAATACGTCGCTATGCGCTTTCTCGACCTCGTCGAAGAGCACGACCTGGTAAGGCCTGCGCCGCACCGCTTCGGTCAACACGCCACCCTCTTCATAGCCGACATACCCCGGAGGCGCGCCGATGAGGCGGGCGACCGCATGCTTCTCCATGAATTCACTCATGTCGATGCGGACCATCGCCTGATCGTCGTCGAACAGGAAACCGGCAAGCGCCTTGGTGAGCTCGGTCTTGCCGACACCCGTGGGGCCGAGGAAGAGGAAGCTGCCGAGCGGCCGGTTCGGGTCCTGCAATCCGGCGCGCGCCCGGCGCACGGCCTTGGAGACCGCGTCGATCGCCTGGCTCTGCCCGATCACCCGCTTGGCAAGGATGTTCTCCATGTCGAGCAGCTTCTCGCGCTCGCCCGCCATCATCCGATCGACCGGAATACCGGTCCAGCGGCTGACGACACCGGCAATATCGTCCTCGGTGACTTCTTCCTTGAGCAGCGCATTCTCGGTCTGGCCGCTGGCTTCCGCGAGCTGCTTCTCGAGCTGCGGGATCTTGCCATATTGCAACTCGCCCGCCTTGGCGAGATCGCCGGTGCGCTGCGCCTGCTCCAGTTCGAGCCGCGCTTGGTCGAGCTCTTCCTTGACCCGCGCCTCGGCATGGATCTTGTCGCGCTCGTTCTGCCAGCGCGTTGTCAGCTCGGAGGACTGCTGTTCGAGTTCGGACAGCTCCTTGCGCAGAGCTTCGAGGCGATCCTTCGAGGCGGAATCGCTCTCCTTCTGCAGGGCCTGTTCTTCGATCCGCAGCTGGATGATGCGGCGGTCGAGCCCCTCGATCTCCTCGGGCTTGCTCTCCACCTCCATGCGGATGCGCGAAGCCGCCTCGTCCATCAGGTCGATCGCCTTGTCGGGCAGGAAACGGTTCTGGATATAGCGATTGCTGAGCTGCGCCGAAGCGACGATCGCCCCGTCGGTGATGCGCACACCGTGGTGCAACTCGTACTTGTCCTTGATGCCGCGCAGGATGCTGATCGTGTCCTCGACGCTCGGCTCGTCGATATAGACGGGCTGGAATCGCCGTTGGAGCGCAGGGTCCTTCTCGACATACTTCTGGTATTCGTCGAGCGTAGTCGCACCAATGCAGTGCAGCTCGCCGCGCGACAGGGCAGGCTTGAGAAGATTGCCCGCATCCATGCTGCCTTCGCTGGCGCCCGCGCCGATCAGCGTGTGCATCTCGTCGATGAACAGGATGATCTGGCCATCGGCACCCTTCACCTCGTCGAGCACGGCCTTCAGCCGCTCTTCGAATTCGCCGCGATACTTCGCGCCAGCAATCAGCGCGCCCATGTCGAGCGCCATCAGCGTGCGGCCCTTGAGGCTGTCGGGCACGTCGCCATTGGCGATCCGCAGCGCGAGACCCTCGGCGATCGCGGTCTTGCCGGTGCCGGGTTCGCCGATGAGCGCGGGATTGTTCTTGGTGCGGCGGGCGAGGATCTGGACGGTGCGACGAATTTCCTCGTCGCGCCCGATGACCGGGTCCAGCTTGCCGTCGCGCGCCGCCTGCGTGAGGTCGCGCGCGTACTTCTTCATCGCGTCGTAGCTTTCCTCGGCGCTGGCACTGTCGGCGCTGCGACCACCGGTCGCTTCCTGGATCGCCTCTTCGAGCGACTTCGCATTCACACCGGCGGACTTGACCGCCTTGCCTGCGTCATTGTCCGACAGGGCGAGTGCCTGGAGCAGCCGCTGCACGGGCACGAAGCTGTCGCCCGCCTTTTCCGCCAGCTGTTCGGCCTGGTCGAGCGCGCGCACGGCATCGTTGTCGAGGCCCGGCGTCGATTGCGCCCCGCCGCCGGAAACCGCCGGAATCTTGCCCAGCGCGGTATCGACCTCGGTAATCGCCACGCCCGGATTGCCGCCCGCGCGCTGGATCAGCTGCGCCGCCATGCCCTGATTGTCCTCGAGCAGCGCCTTGAGGATATGCAGCGGCGTGATCCGCTGATGGTTCATGCGGATCGCGACGGTCTGCGCGCTCTGCAGGAAGCCTTTGGCGCGGTCGGTGAATTTTTCGAGATTCATCTGGAAACCCCTGTGCTTGAATATCCGCTCGAATATGGTGTTGCGATTATGCAACACAAGCCCTCACCAAAAAAATCTGCGAGGTGTGTTAGTCGGATATAGGGGTGTGCCCGCGCTTGGCGAGAGGGCAGGCGGATTTTTCTTCGCGATTGACCGCAGCCTCGCTCCGCGCAAGTCTCGCGCCCATGACAGCATTCGACGACTGGCGCGCCCGTTCCCCCTTCTATGACGAAACCCACGAAGCGCTTGCGCAAAGCGTGCGGCGCTTCGTTACCCGTGAGATCGCGCCGCATATCGACAGGTGGGAAGCCGAGGGCGAATTGCCCCGCGAATTGCACCGAAAAGCCGCCGAAGCGGGGATCCTAGGGCTGCGTTATCCGGAGAAATATGGAGGGCACGAGGAAGGGTTCGACATCTTCCACGGCCTTGTCGTGACGGAAGAACTGGCAGCCGTGGGGGCCGGCGGGCTTGGCGCTTCGCTGATGACGCACGGCATCGGGCTCCCTCCCGTCCTGGCTCTAGGATCGGACGAACTCAAACAGCGCGTCGCTCCGCCGGTCCTTGCGGGCGAGAAGATCATCGCGCTTGGCATTACCGAGGCAGGCGGCGGATCGGACGTCGCCAGTCTTTCGACCACTGCCGTGCGCGACGGCGACGACTACGTCGTCAATGGCGGCAAGATGTTCATCACCTCCGGCATGCGGGCCGACTGGCTGACTTGCGCGGTGCGCACCGGCGGGCCGGGCGCCGGCGGTATCTCGCTGCTGCTGATCGACATGGACAGCAAAGGGGTGGAGCGGACACGGCTCGACAAGATGGGCTGGCGCTGCTCGGATACGGCCGCGATTCATTTCAGCGATGTGCGTGTACCTGCCGAGAACCTCATAGGTCCGGAGAACGGCGGCTTCATCGGCATCATGCGCAACTTCAACAGCGAGCGGCTCGGCATGGCGATGGGTTGCTGCGCCTTTGCCCGGGTCGCAATGGCCGAAGCAGCGGAGTGGGCGCAGAACCGCGAAACCTTCGGCAAGCCGCTGGTCGGCCACCAGTCGATCCGCATCAAGCTGGCCGACATGGAACGCCAGATCGAGGCCACGCAAGCCTGGGTGGACCTGTGCGCATGGCAGGTGCGCGAGGGACGCGACCGCCCGGCCGATTTCGCCATGCTGAAAGTACAGGCGACGCGCATGCTCGAATCCGTCGCCCGCGAGGCGGCGCAGGTCCTTGGCGGGGCAAGCTACATCACCGGCAGCAAGGTGGAGCGGATTTACCGCGAGGTGCGCGTCAATGCGATCGGCGGGGGCAGCGAAGAAATCATGCTCGATCTCGCCGGACGGCAACTATTCGGCGGCAGTCGCTAAATCGCCTAACCCGGGCACCATCACGGTTCGGTCGCCCCCGAAATCCTCGCGCACGACGACGAGGCCCTGCCGCTCGAGGTGGTCGAGCAGGCGGCGGATGCGGCCGGGCGAACTGGTGCCATAGGCACGGGCCAGCGCCTCCTCGTCGACCTGCGTTTCGCCCGCATGAGCGGCGCGAGCGATCACCAGGAAGGGTGCGAGCAAATCTTCCTCGACCGCCTCGGCCAGTTCCATGATGCGCGCGGCGGTATCTTCCGGCAGCTCGTCCAAACCAGCGCCCGCCATGGCGAAGCGCCGGCGGAAGGCGCGCATGTCGGGCATGGGGCCGATGATCCGTTCGCGTCGGCAGCGGGTGAGGAAGGTCTGGTATTGCGCGCTGGCGGACTGGAAGGCGACGCCCTCCTCGATCGCCATCGCACGGATGATCGCCTCGATCTGCTCCGCCACGGCGGAGGTGTCGCGCGGTTCGGCGGGAGGTGCCACCTGACGTTCCTCGGCCTGGGCGATACTTTGTTCGACATCCTCGACCCGCGGTGCGGGCGGCGGAGGGGGCGGCGCAGCCTTGGCGACATCACCCGCAAGGTCCCGCGTCAGCAGCGCTTCCATGTCGGCAGGCGCAGTATCGGGTAGCGCCATCAGCCCTTCCGCGCGCGCTTGGTGGCCGGTCTTCACCGGGCCGATCTTGCACGCCAGCGGCAGCCGCGTGATCGCCGGACCGAGCGCGAGGAAATGCCCGCGCTCCAGCTCGCGAATACGCTCCGCCTGCCGCCGCTCCATACCGAGCAGGTCGGCGGCGCGGACCATGTCGATGTCGAGGAAGGTGCGACCCATGAGGAAGTTCGACGCCTCGGCCGCGACGTTCTTGGCGAGCTTCGCCAGTCGCTGTGTCGCCACGATACCCGCCAGCCCGCGCTTGCGCCCACGGCACATAAGGTTGGTCATGGCCGACAGCGTCATGCGCCGCGTGTCCTCGGCCATCTCGCCCGCAGCCGAGGGGGCGAACATCTGCGCCTCGTCCACCACGACCAGCGCCGGATACCAATGCTCGCGCGGAGCATCGAACAGGGCGGTGAGAAATTGCGCGGCGCAGCGGATCTGCTGCTCCACCTCCAGCCCGTCGAGATCGAGCACCACGCTGGCGCGATGTTCGCGAATGCGGCGGGCAAGCGCTTCGATCTCGCCGGGCGAATAGGCCGCGCCGTCGATCACCACATGGCCGAATTCCTCGGCCAGCGAAGGGAAATCGCCTTCGGGATCGATCACCACCTGCTGCACCATGCCGGCGCTTTCTTCCAGCAAGCGGCGCAGCAAGTGTGACTTGCCGCTGCCCGAATTGCCCTGCACCAGCAGGCGCGTAGCGAGCAGTTCCTCGACATCGAACTCGACCGGCTTTCCGGTGGCGTCATGGCCGATGGTGATCTGCGTGCTCACACACTCTGGCTAGCGAGCCGAATCCTGTTAACGAAATAGCGCGCGGCGGGTTTTGCCCAGCCTATTGCCGCCTCTTCTCACTGCCTGCCTTTGTCGCTAGGCCACGGCCAAGAGAGGAATTGTCTTAATGCGTAAATGGTTTGCGCGCGGCGGTTTCGCGCTGCTCGTCATGTTGCTCGTCGCCTTCGTGGCCCTTGCGACGTGGGAGCCCTTCTGGGCCGAGCGGGACGATGTCCGCCCCTCCTTCGGCACTTACACTGCGGAGATCGTGCGCGACGAATTCGGCGTCCCGCATATCTTTGGGGCACGCGATGCCGATGTCGCCTATGGCGTGGCCGTCGCCCATTCGGAGGACGATTTTTCCACCCTGCAGGATGTGATCGCGATGAGCCGCGGGCGCTATGGCGCGATCGCCGGGCAGGACGGGGCGGCATTCGACTATGCCTACCACCTGCTCGACGCGCGGGGCACTGCCGAGCAGCGCTTCCCCGAACTGCCGGAGGATACGCGCGCGTTGTTCGAAGCCTATGCCGCGGGCCTCAACGACTTTGCCGCCGCGCATCCCGGCGAGGTGAAGCTCGGGAATCTCTTCCCGGTCGACGGCGTGGATGTCGCCGCCGGTTTCGCGCTGCGCCAGCCGTTCTTCTTCGGCCTCGGCAATGTCATCGGCCCACTGGTCGAAGGGGAGCCGCTGCGGCGCGAGCAGGGACCGGCGATCCCGACGGACGATCCCGCAAGCGACGCGCCGCCGATCATGGACGGCACGCGTTCCGAACCTCTCGCCCACGCCCGCCCGCTCGCCCTGCCCTCGCGCGAGGAATCGGCGATGAGCGGCTCCAACGCGTTCGCCGTAACCCCCGAGAAGTCCGGCGGACCGACGACGCTCATCTCGAATTCGCACCAGCCCTGGCGCGGCGGGATCGCGTGGTACGAGCTGGTGGTCGAGAGCGGCGAAGGCTGGCATTTCGCCGGGGCCAATTTTCCCGGCAGCCCCTACCCTTTCCTCGGCCACAATGCCGATCTCGGCTGGACCAACACCGTTAACACGCCCGACATGGTCGATATCTACCAGCTGGTGCTGGACGACAGCGGTAATCGCTATCGCCTCGACGGCGAGTGGCGCGACCTGGAAAAGCGCACGGTGACGTTGCCGGTCCGCGTCGGGCCGATCGTCCTGCCGATCCGGCGCAATATCTGGCGCAGCGTGCACGGACCGGTGGTGAAGAACGACAAGGGCGCTTTCGCCATCCGCTATGGCGGGATGGGCAATCTCGGCCAGCTCGATGCCTATTACCGGCTCAACAAGGCCAGCTCGCTCGACGAATGGGAGGGCATCCTCGCACGGATGGACATCCCCTCGACCAACTTCATCTATGCCGACAAGGCGGGCAATATCGCCAATATTTACAATGCCGCGATCCCGTCCCGGCCCGCGACCGTCAATGGCGAGCGGATCGACTGGCGCGGCATCCTGCCCGGCGATCGCAGCGATCTGATCACAAGCGGCCCGGTCAACTACGAGCAATTGCCCCGTTATGTGAACCCGGCGAGCGGCTGGCTGCTCGAGGCGAACAACAATCCCTTCCTCGACGCCGGCCCCGGCAGCGATCTCTCGCCCGAGGATTTTCCGCCCGAGCTCGGCATCGAGATCAAGAACACCAATCGCGGGACGCGCGGGGCGAAGCTGATGGCCGAAGCCGAGCTACTCGACCGTGCGGCGCTGGAGCGGATCAAATACGATACCGGTTACGAGAACACGGGCTATATCGCGCAAATGCTGCGCGACGTCGCGGCGATCGGCACCGATGACGAGCAGCTTCTGGCAGCCCAGCGCCTCCTTGCCGGGTGGGACCTGAAAGCCGACAATATCGGCCGCGCCGACAGCCTTGCACTGCTGATGATCCGGCCCTTCATGGGATCGAGCTACAATAACGAGCCGTGGCCCGATGCGGATGAGGAACTGCAACGCTCGGTCGATCACCTGCTGACCCATTTCGGCAGGCTCGATCCGCCGATGGGCGAGCTGCTGCGCTTGCGGCAGGGCGAGGTCGACTTGACGCTCGACGGAGGCTCCGATACGCTGCGCGCCTCGACGCTGTGGGATATCGACGACGATGGCCGCCTGTCGGTGCGGCACGGCGACAGCTTCATCCAGTGGGTCGAGTGGATGCCCGGCGAGCGGGTCACTTCGCGCTCGATCCAGCCCTTCGGTTCGGCGACCACGCGACCCGATTCCCCGCATTACGCCGATCAGGCTACGCTGTTCATCCAGCACCGCTTGAAGCCGGTACACTTCTGGCGCGAGGATGTGCTTGCCAATGCCGTGCGCCGCTATACCGTTTCAGCCGACCGAACTCGCTAACAGGGACTCGACCATGCGCCATATCCTGCTGACCGGAATTGCCACCTTCGCTCTTGCCGGATGCGCCAGCGTGCCCGGCGAGCCGATGGAGACGACCGCGATCCCGCCGACCACGGACGGCTCGCTCGCCAGCCTGGTCGACAAGGTCGATATTCCCTACGAGCAGTTCACGCTCGACAACGGTCTGACCGTCCTCGTCCACACCGACCGCAAGGCGCCGATCGTGGGCGTGACGACCTATTACCGCGTAGGATCTAAGCACGAGCCGCGGGGCCGCACCGGCTTCGCCCACCTGTTCGAGCACCTCATGTTCGGCGGCAGCGAGAACGTCGAGAATTTCGATATCCCGCTGGAGGCCGCAGGCTCGACCAGCACCAATGGCTCGACCAATTCCGACCGCACCAATTACGTGGAAACCGTTCCCACCGGTGCGCTCGACCTTGCGCTTATGATGGAAAGCGACCGCATGGGCTACCTCCTCGGCGCGATCAGCCAGGAGAAGCTAGATAAGCAGCGCGGCGTGGTCCAGAACGAGAAGCGGCAGGGCGACAACCAGCCCTATGGCCTGACGTTCTACGCCATCCTCGAAGGCCTTTTCCCTGTCGGCCACCCCTATCGCCATTCGACCATCGGCTCGATGGCCGATCTCGACGCGGCCAGCCTCACCGATGTGCGCAACTGGTTCATCGACAATTACGCGCCGAACAATGTCGTCCTTTCGCTGACCGGAGATATCGACGCCGCGACCGCGCGCCCGATGGTCGAACGCTGGTTCGGCGAAATCGAGCGCGGGTCCGAAGTAACCCCCGTGCAGGCCGCGCCGGTCACGCTGGCGGCGGAGAAAACCCGCGAGCTGATCGACCAGGTTCCGCAGACGCGCGTCTATCGCGCCTGGACCGGCCCCGGTATCAACCACGCGGACGCCGTGCCGCTATCGATCGGCATGAACATCCTTGGCGGCCTCGCCAGTTCGCGGCTCGACAATGTGCTGGTGCGCGACGAGCAGCTGGCCACCAGCGTCAGCGCCTTCAACTGGCAGTCCGAACAGGTCGGCATCCTGATGGCGCAGATGGACATCAAGCCGGGCGTCGATCGCGCGGAAGCCGAGGCGCGGCTCGACGCGGTTATGGCCGAATATCTCGCCAGCGGGCCCACCGCTGCGGAAATGGATCGCGCGGCGACCAGCTGGGTATCGAGCGAGATCGATGCGCTGGAACGCGTCGGCGGCTTCGGCGGCAAGGGATCGACGCTCGCCGAAGGGCTGCTTTATTCCGACGATCCGGCCTATTACCGCAAGGCGCTCGAGCGCGCGGCCTCACTCGAAAGTGGCGAGGTGCGCGAGGCGCTCGGCCGCTGGCTCAACCGACCGGCCTACAAGCTCGCCATCGTTCCGGGCGAACGGGTCGAGAGCGGCGCGGACATGGGTGGCTGGGGCGACGAGGCGACGACGCCCGCGCCGGAGCCCGACGCCAAGGAGCCGATCGAGATCACCCGCACCGGCCCGCCACGCGAAATGCCGACGCCGCAAGACGTCGGCCCGCTGACCTTCCCGACCGTCGAGCGTGCCGAACTGTCGAACGGCATATCGGTCGCCCTGGCGCGTCGCACTGCCGTGCCCAAGGTCGTCATTTCGATGCAGTTCGATGCCGGCTATTCCGCCGATGGCGCGGCCCGCGCGGGCACGCAATCGCTGATGATGGACCTCCTGGAAGAAGGCACGACCAGCCGCAGCGCCGTCGAGATCGCCGAGGAGCAGGAGCGCCTGGGCGCTTCGATCGGCACCGGCAGTTCGCTCGACACCAGCTCGGTGACGATGAACGCGCTCGCCACCAATCTCGCGCCGTCGCTGGAGCTGATGGCCGACATCGTGCGCAATCCCGCCTTCGCCCAGACCGAGGTCGAGCGCGTGCGCGACCAGCGCCTGGCCGAGATCGCTCAGCAACTGTCCTCACCCGGCGGGCTCGCCAGCCGCACGCTACGCCCGCTGATCTTTGGCGAGAACCATCCCTATGGCACCGTCGGCAGCCTCGGCACCGTGCCGGTGGTCGAGGCTATCGGCCCGGCGACCCTGCGCGCCGAGCATGGCAAATGGATACGGCCCGACAATGCCGAGATCTTCGTGGTCGGCGACATCACCATGCCCGAGCTTACCCGCCAGCTTGAGGGCGCGTTCGGCGACTGGCAGGCTAGCGGGGCAGCTGTGCCTGAGAAGGTCTTTACCAACTCGGCGCAGGTGGACGGCACGCGCCTCGTGGTCATCGACCGGCCGAATTCGCCGCAATCGGTGATCTATGCCGGCCGTGTCCTGCCGCTCGTCGGCGCAACGCCGGGGCTGGAATCGCTCGATCTCGCTAATGAAGTACTCGGCAATGGCTTCCTCAGCCGCCTCAACATGATCATTCGCGAAGAAAAGGGCTGGAGCTATGGCGCGCGCAGCGGCGTCGATGCCCCGGCAGGCCCGCGCACCTTCACGGTCAGCACCTCGGTCCAGTCCGACCGCACGGGCGATTCGGTCCAGCTGATCCTCGATACCGCGCGCGAGTTCGTGGACGGGACGCGCACGGTCGACGATACCGAGTTCACCCGCGTCACCGACGGCAATATCCGCGGCCTGCCCAACCGCTTCGAGACCAATTACCAGGTGCTCGGCGCGATCGTGGAAAACGACCGGCTCGGCCGGCCGGATGATTACTACACCACCCTGCCCGCCACCTATCGCGGGATCGACAAGGCCGCGATCGATGCGGCGGCCCGGCAGTATCTGGGACCTGACAACCTCACCATCGTGGTGGTCGGCGACCGGAGCGAGATCGACGCGCAGCTCGAAAAGCTCGGCCTGCCGACGACCTATCTCGATGTTGACACCGATGTCAGTAACGCGGATTAAGGTGTCACTTCAAACCCCCAAATTTTGCAGAGAGGAATTACAATGTCCGTAGCAGGTACTTATGACACCGTCGTCAAGAGCCCGATGGGCGACCAGAAAGGCACCTTCACCATCGTCCCGGGCGACGATGGCAACACCTTCACCGGTTCGATGGCCGGCGGGATGGGCTCGATGGACGTCAAGGACGGCACCATCGACGGCGATGCGCTGAGCTGGAAGATGGACATGACCGTCCCCATGCCGATGACCCTGAACTGCAACGCCACCGTCGATGGCGACCAGTTGACCGGCACCGTCAACGCCGGCGCCTTCGGCGACATGCCGATCACGGGCGAACGCCAGGGCTAAGCTGTTCTTCAGCGAGAATAGGAGGGCGTCGGGAGCGATCCTGGCGCCCTTTGTTGCGTTAGATATGCTTGCGAACCGCCTGATAGGCCGCCGCAGCCACCGTGTTTGCCAAGTTGAGCGAGCGCACCTTGTCCGAGCGCATCGGCAGCCCGACCAGTTGCTCGCGATGCGCTGCAATGATTTCCGCCGGGATACCCTTGGTCTCGCGCCCGAAGACGAGATAGGCGTCCTCCGGGTAATCCGGTTCGTAGAAGCTGCGGTCCGCATATTCCTCGAACAGGTAGAGCTGGTCTGCGCGCGGAGATCGCTTGGCAAGGAATGAATCCCAATTTGCAAATTCGACCAGCCGGATGTGCGGCCAATAGTCGAGGCCCGAGCGCTTGACCCTTTTGTCCGAAATCTCGAAGCCGAGCGGATGGATCAGCACCAGTTCCATGTCGAGCGCCACGCAAGTCCGCCCCACCGCGCCGGTATTGCCGGGTATCTCGGGCTGGACGAGGACGATGGAGGTCATCGCGCGGGGTTAGGCGCCGAGGATGCGGCTCTCCCGCACATAGCCGAACGCGCCATCGCCGGACCAGGATTTACCGTCGGGGTAGCGCAGCTCGACACCCGCCAGCTCGCGTTCCTCGGCAAAGCCGACATTGACGCCCATCATGGTATCGCCGTGCGTGGCGACAGCGGCTTCGGTAAGTCGGAAATGCGTGGTCGACCCGCACTGCGGGCAGAAGTGGATATCGACGCCCGGCTGGACCTTGTCGCGTCGACGATAGCTGGCGCTCTGACCGGAAACCTCGACCTGCTCCGGCGCGAAATAGCCCCAGCGCGCGCCGGCCTTGCGGCAAAGGTCGCAATTGCATTCGTGGACGAAGTCCGGTTTCGTAGCAGTCGTGACCTGCACGTCCCCGCAGAAGCAGGACAGCGTCATCAGTCCAGCTTATCCTTCAGGATCTGGTTCACCACCGCCGGATTCGCCTTGCCCTGCATCGCCTTCATCGTCTGGCCGACGAAGAAGCCGAACAGCTTGTCCTTGCCGCCGCGATATTCGGCGACCTTGTCGGCGTTGTTTGCAATAATTTCGTCGATCGCGGCTTCGATCGCGCCGGTGTCGCTGACCTGCTTAAGGCCTTCGGTGTCGGCCACTTCCTCCGGATCGCGGCCGGTCTTGAGGACGATCTCGTAGATTTCCTTGGCCTGACCGCCTGAGATCTCGCCCTTGTCCTGCATCGCGAGGATGGCGGCCTGCGCTTCGGCGGTGGCGTACGACGGATCGGCCTCGTCACCCAGCGACTTCATGACGCCGGGAGCGACCGAGAGCGCCCAGTTGGCCACCTGCGTAGCGACCTTGGCCTCCGGCTTGCCGATCTTCGCAGCAGTTGCGGCGAGCAGCGTCTCGAACCGGCCGAAGGTCTCGACCTCGGCAGTCAGCTCGCGCGCATTGTAGGGCGTGAGGCCCAGTTCGGTCTCATAGCGCCGGCGCTTGGCATCGGGCAGCTCGGGCAGGGAAGCGCGGCATTCCTCCAGAAACGAGTCCTCAAGCTCCAGCGGCAGCAGGTCGGGATCGGGGAAATAGCGATAATCATGCGCATCTTCCTTGCTGCGCATCGTTCGCGTGGTGCCGGTATTGGGATCGAACAGGCGTGTTTCCTGATCCACTGCGCCGCCGTTCTCCAGCACATCGACCTGGCGGTTCGCCTCGTATTCGATGACCTGCATGACGAAGCGCACCGAATTGACGTTTTTCGTCTCGGTCCGCGTGCCGAATTCCTCCCCCGGCTTGCGGACAGAGACGTTCACGTCGGCGCGCATGGAGCCCTCTTCCATGTTCCCATCGCATGAACCGACATAGCGCAGGATCGAGCGCAGTTTACGCACATAGGCTCCGGCTTCGGCGGGCGAGCGCATGTCGGGCTTGGAGACGATCTCCATCAGCGCCACGCCGCTACGGTTCAGGTCGACATAGGACATGGTCGGATGCTGGTCGTGCATCAGCTTGCCTGCGTCCTGCTCGACATGGATGCGCTCGATGCCGATGACCTTGTCTTGCGGGATCCCGGCCTTCTCGTCCGCTTCGATCAGCAGCTGCCCCTCGCCCACGATCGGGTGGTAGAGCTGGCTGATCTGGTAGCCCTGCGGCAGGTCGGCGTAGAAGTAGTTCTTGCGGTCGAAACGGCTGTATTTGTTGATCTGCGCCTCGATCGCCATGCCGGTACGCACCGCCTGACGGATGCATTCGACATTGGGCACCGGCAGCATGCCCGGCATCGCCGCATCGACGAGGCTTACCTGCGTATTCGGCTCCGCTCCGAAAGCAGTCGAGGCGCCGCTGAACAGCTTGGCCTTCGACGTGACCTGCGCATGGACCTCGAGGCCGATCACGACCTCCCACTCGCCCGTTGCGCCCTGGATGCGATAAGTACTCACCACCATTTCTCCGGTTTCGCGGTGAAGTTTGCACGGCGCTGGATCGCCAGCCCTGCGTTCAGCACGCCCTGCTCGTCGAAGGGCTTGCCGACGATCTGCAGGCCGAGCGGCAGGCCGTCTGCATTGACCGTCGCGGGCACGCTCATCGCGGGCAGGCCGGCGAGGCTGGCAGGCACGGCGAAGACATCGTTCAGATACATCGTCAGCGGGTCGTCATTGAGCGAACCCAAAGGAAAAGACGCGGTCGGTGTGGTCGGCGCCAGGATCGCGTCGCATTGGTCAAACGCCTCGGCGAAGTCGCGGCTCACCAGTGTGCGGACCTTCTGCGCCTGATTGTAATAGGCGTCGTAGAAGCCGGCGCTCAGCACATAGGTGCCGATCAGGATGCGGCGCTTGACCTCGTCGCCGAAGCCTTCGGCGCGGGTGGCGGCGTACATGTTCTGCAGCCCCGCCCCGTCGGGCAAATCGCGCAGGCCGTAACGCACGCCGTCATAGCGCGCGAGGTTGCTCGAGGCTTCGGCGGGGGCGACGATGTAATAGGCGGGCAGCGCATACTTCGTGTGCGGCAGCGAGACGTCGACGATCTCCGCACCCGCATCACGCAGCCATTCCTTGCCCTGCTCCCACGACTTGAGGATTGCCTCGTCGGTCCCGTCCATGCGGTATTCGCGCGGAATACCGATGCGCTTGCCCTTGAGGTCGGCGGAAAGGCCCGTTTCCCACGCGGGCACGTCCATCTTCAGGCTGGTCGCGTCCTTCGGGTCGAACCCGGCCATCGCCTCCAGCATGATCGCGCAATCTTCGACCGTGCGGGCCATCGGGCCGGCCTGGTCGAGGCTGCTGGCGAAAGCGACGACGCCCCAGCGGCTGCAGCGGCCATAGGTCGGTTTGATACCGCAGATGCCGGTGAAGGCGGCGGGCTGGCGGATCGAACCGCCGGTGTCGGTGCCGGTCGCGGCAGGCGCAATATGCGCGGCGACTGCGGAGGACGAACCGCCCGAGGAGCCGCCCGGGCTCATCGCGGCATTGCTGCCAGCCTTGCGCCACGGCGAGTTGACGTTGCCGAAATAGCTGGTCTCGTTGGACGAACCCATCGCAAACTGGTCGAGATTGAGTTTGCCCAGCATGCCCGCGCCCGCATCCCACAGGTTTTGCGAGACGGTGCTTTCGTACTGCGGATTGAAGCCTTCGAGGATGTGGCTCGCAGCGGTGGTCTGCACGCCCTTGGTGGCGAACAGGTCCTTCATGCCAATGGGCACGCCGCCCATTGTGCCGAGATCCTCGCCCCTGGCGCGCTTTGCATCGACTGCTTCGGCAGCGGCGAGCGCATGGTCGGGCGTGGTGACGATGAAGGCGTTGAGGCTGGCGGCTTCGGCCACGGCGGCGTTGAACGCTTCGGCCACCTCGCGCGCGGTAAATTCTCCGCCCGCAACGCCATCGCGGATATCCTTGACGCCAAGGTTGGTAAGGGCGGTCATTATTCGATCACCTTGGGCACGCCGAAGAAGCCGTGTTCGGCCGCGGGCGCATTCGCGAGCACATCCTCCCGCCGGCCCCCGGCGGTCTTGGGGTCGGCATCGACCACGTCTTCGCGCAGACGCAGGTGGTTTTCGATCACCGCAGTCATCGGCTCGACGCCGGAGACGTCGACCTCGCCCAGGTGTTCGACCCATTCGAGGATGTTGTTGAGTTCGGGCACCATCCGCTCGAGCTCATCGTCACCCATCTTGATGCGTGCCAGCGAGGCGATTTTCGCCACGGTGGCCTTATCGACGGACATGGCTGCCGTCCTTTCCGTTCCTGGTGTTGACCGGTTGCAAAGCGCAGCTAGCAGCGCCGCTCCGCAGCTTCAAGAATTCGCGTGGCGCAGGCTTATTCGGCCGGAGGCGCTGCGCCGGGTGCGTCCTGCTGCTGCTGTTGCATCATCTGCTGCATGGCGGCGGCGCGCGCCTGGAAATCTTCCTCGCTCATGAAGTCCACCACCTCGACCTCGAACACGAGATCGGCATTGGCGGGGATGGGCGAGCCCGGCGGCGGCTCGGCGCCATAAGCCTGGTCCGCCGGGATGGTGAGGACGTATTCGCCGCCCTTCTTCATCTGCGTCAGGCCTTCGATGAAACCATCGATGATCGCGCCTTCCTGCAACAGCAGGGGATTGCCGGCCGGGAACAGGCCCGGCGGAATCGGCAGCGGCTGCGAACGGTCGAATTCGGTCCCGTCGGTGAGCTTGCCGACATAATTTACGAACACGACGTCGCCGACCCGCGGCGATTCGCCGGTCCCTTCGGCGACGGTCTCGACCGAAACGCCCTTGGGCACGGCGGCCCAGGCGAGGCCTGCGCCGAGCAGCACGGCGATGATCACGCCGATCCACAGCTTGGTGAGCGAGCCCTTGGAAATGGGCTGGAGGGGAACGCGGGTAATCTCGGTCATGCAAATTCGCCTGTAATACGCAAAGGGCGCGGATTTCTCCGCGCCCTCATGGCTTAGCTTGTTTGGTGTCGCAAGCCGGGATTACTTGACCCCGTCGCGCTCCATCCGCTTGCGCTCGAGCTTGCGCGCGCGGCGAACGGCAGCAGCTTTTTCGCGGGCACGCTTTTCGCTCGGCTTTTCGTAGTGGCGGCGCAGCTTCATTTCGCGATAGACGCCTTCCCGCTGCAGCTTCTTCTTGAGCGCGCGGAGGGCCTGGTCGACATTGTTATCGCGAACCATGATCTGCATAAACTTCAATACCTCGACTTGCGGGCCAGAGCCCGCGGCTGGCGGGGTATGCCTCCTTGAATAGTGCTTCGTTGGATAAACGAAAAGCGCGCCGAATCCGTTCCGGATCGGCTCGAACCGGGGCGCACATACGGATTCGAGGCGCAAAAGGCAAGCGCTGACTGCGCGCTTCCCGTTTCCCGCGCGAGCCGCTAGGGGCGCTTGCAGCAATGTCCACCTACTCCCCCGTCTTTGCCAGCCTCAACGTCGCCCTCGGCGGCGCGATCGGCGCCGTGCTGCGCTACCAACTGGGTCGCGGCATGACGTGGTGGCTGGGGCCGCAGATGGTCTCGCTATTCCCTTGGGCGACGCTTGCCGCGAATGCCGTCGGCAGCCTCGCCATGGGGCTGCTCGCAGGGTGGCTGGCCTTTCGCGTTAGCGGCGATGGCGAGCAGATGCGCCTGTTGCTCGGCGTCGGCTTGCTGGGCGGCTTCACCACATTCAGCGCCCTCAGCCTCGAGATGGTCCTGCTGATCGAACGCGGGCAATTCCTCTTCGCCGCCCTTTACGCGATCCTCAGCTTCGCGCTCGGCATCAGCGCGCTGATGGTCGGCCTCACCCTGATGCGGAGCTTCGCATGAAAACCGCCGACGAAGTCCGCACCTTTACCGTCGAGCAGGACGATGACGGCGTCCGCCTGGACCGCTGGTTCAAGCGGCATCTGCCGCAGGTCGGCTTCGGCACGGTCAGCAAATGGGCGCGCACCGGCCAGATCCGCGTCGACGGCAAGCGCGCCAAGCCCGACGACCGGATCGCCGCGGGCCAGCAGATCCGCGTGCCGCCGGGCGGCGATGCGCCGCACAAGAAGCCCAAGGCAAATCGCCTGCTGACCGAGGACGAAATCAGCCAGGCGCACGACATGGTCGTCAAGCAGACCAAGAGCGCGATCGTGCTGAACAAGCCGCCGGGTCTCGCCACACAGGGCGGCACCGGGACGACGCATCACGTCGACGGCCTGCTCGACGCCTTCGCGCCGGGCGAGGAGGACGTGCGCCCGCGCCTCGTCCACCGGCTCGACAAGGATACCTCGGGCGTGCTGCTGGTGGCGAAAACGCCGGGCAGCGCATCGTTCTTTTCCAAGCGCTTCTCTGGGCGCAGTGCGAAGAAGGTCTACTGGGCGCTGGTCGTCGGCGTGCCAGAAATCCGCGAGGGCGTGATCGAGGCGCCGCTCGCCAAGCAGCCCGGCTCGGGCGGCGAGAAAATGCATGTCGATCACGAAGGCGGGCAATCGGCGAAGACCAAGTACCGGGTGGTCGACAGCGCAGGCAAGAAGGCCGCGTGGCTCGAACTCCAGCCGCTGACCGGGCGCACCCACCAGTTGCGCGTGCATTGCGCGGCGATGGGCAATCCGATCGTCGGCGACGGGAAATACGGCGGCAAGGATGCGTTTCTCACCGGCTCTATCAGCCGCAAGATGCACCTGCACGCTCGGCGCCTGATCATCGACAGCCCTGATGGCGGCAAGCTCGACACGACCGCCGACCTGCCCGAGCATTTCGCCGCGAGCATGGAGCAGCTCGGCTTCGATCCGAACATGAGCGATGCGACGCCGATGCGAGACGATCCGCCGCCCAAGAGCCGCGAGGAGAAAAAACAGCAGGCCCGCCAACACGCGAAGAACTACCGCAAGTCGCAGCGCGGACCGCGGCGCACGCGGGGGGGATCGGGTGGAAAGCCGTCGAAGCCGAAGGGCAAGCGCTGATGCACCCCGACCCGAAGTTCAGGGCCGACGACGAAGCGCTGCTTTCGCGGCTTCTCGGCGAAGTCGGTTTCGGGACGGTGTTTGCTCAGACCGCGGACGGCCCGCGGGTCGCTCACACGCCTGTCGCCATGGGCCCGGACGGTGGCATCCGCTTCCATCTCGCCAAGCGCAATTTGCTCACTCCGCAGCTCGACGGGGCGCAGGCGCTGATCGTGATCGACGGCCCGCAGGGCTACATTTCACCGCGCTGGTATGCGAAGCACGACACCGTGCCGACGTGGAATTATGTTTCTATCGAGCTCGAAGGCCGGGTGTCGGTGCTCGACGAAGCGGGGCTGGAGGAGATGCTGCACGAGCTGATCGTACGGCATGAAGGCAAGCTTTCCGGAGAACGCTGGAGCGCAGCCGAAACCAGCGAGCGCGTCTGGGCCGCGCAGCTCGAGGGCATCGTGGGCTACGAACTGACCGTCACCGCCAGCCGCTCGACAGTGAAGCTCTCGCAGAAAAGCAGCGCCGAAGAGCGTGAGCGTATCGCGGCGGGTCTGGTCTCCGCAAGCAACCCCGCGCTCGCCGACTGGATGCGGGAAGCGGCGGCGTGAACCGCCTCGCCATCTTCGATTGCGACGGCACGCTGGTCGATGGCCAGGCGGCGGTGTGCGAGACGATGGAGCGCGCGTTCGGCACCATCGGCGCGCCGCCGCCGGAGCGCAATGCGATCCGCCGGACGGTGGGCCTGAGCCTGCCCCTCGCCGTGCGGCAGTTGATGATGGACGGCCGCGAGGTCGACCGACTGCAGGTGGTCGAGGCCTACAAGCGCATCTTCCGCGACATTCGCCTGTCGGGCAAACTGGACGAACCGCTGTTCGACGGCATGCGCGAATTGCTCGAAAGGCTCTCCGCCGATGGCTGGCTGCTCGGCGTGGCGACCGGCAAGAGCGACCGTGGCTTGCACGCCTGCCTCGAAACGCATCGCATCAAGGACCTGTTCGTAACCCTCCACGGGGCGGACCGCTATCCGTCGAAACCCAATCCGGCAATGCTGGAGGCCGCGCTGGCCGAGGCCGGCGTCGAACCGCAGGCGGCCGTGATGATCGGCGATACCAGCTTCGACATTGAGATGGCCCGCGCGGCCGACATGCGCGCCCTCGGGGTGGCCTGGGGCTATCACGAACCGAGCGAACTGCTGCAAACCGGTGCCAGCGCGGTGGCCGAAACGATGGAGGAGCTGGAGGACATGATCCGTGGCTGAGCCCGATCCCGCCGCAAGCCGTTTCTGGCTGTTGCAGCTCACGCGCCTGTCAGGAGCCGCGATGGTCGTCGTCGGCGCGCTGATCGTCGCCGAAGCGATTGCGCTTCCCTATGCGCTGGGCATCGCGCTGCTGGTACTGGGGCTGGTGGAATTCTTTGTGATCCCCACGCAGCTCGCCAAGCGCTGGAGCACACGCGACAAATGAAGCGCTTCTACAAAGACGCGAGCGTGCAGCCGACCAAGGGCGGCTATCGCGTGCTGCTCGACGGCAGCCCGATCAGGACGCAAATGGGCCGGCAGCAAATCGTGCCGACCGAAACACTCGCCGATGCCCTGGCGGCGGAATGGGCCGAACAGGGCGAGGAGATAGACCCTCGCAAGTTCCTGTTCCGCGATCACGCCGATTTCGCCATCGACATCGTCGGACAGCATCGGGACGAGACGATCGCCAAGCTGCTGGCCTTCGCGGAAACCGATACGCTGTGCTATCGCGCCGATCCTGACGAGCCGCTCTATCGCCGACAGAAGGAGGATTGGGAGCCGCTGCTCTGTCATCTCGAAGACAAGCACGGTGTCGCATTTCAGCGGATCAGCGGCGTCATGCACAGGCCACAGCCGCCCGAAACGATCGCGACCCTGAAGTCCCATCTCGAACAGCTCGACGATTTCGCGCTGGCGGGAATGACCGCCCTCGCATCGCTGAGTGCATCGCTGGCCATCGCCCTCCTGTCAGACGACGAGGCCGTGAACGATCCGATGCTGCTATGGCGCGATGCCAATCTCGAAGAAGAATGGCAGGCCGACCAGTGGGGTCGCGAGGAAGAGGCCGAAAAGCGTCGCCGGAAAAAGGGCGACGAGTTCTCCGCCGCTCACACCTTCATGCTGCTGGCGAAAAGCTGACCCGTCAGCCGACCCAGTCGGCAATCTGCACTGCAACGTCGTTCGCCGCCCGGTTGAGCGCCGGACCGACGCTTTCACGGTCGGCAGCGATGCCCGGGATGCGCGCTTCGAAGCGGCGGGTTTCGATCGCACTACCCTCGCCCGGCTTCACCGCGTCGAACACCAGCACCACGCTGGACGACGGCACGTCGTAACCGAACTGACGCAGCGTTCCGGTGAGGCGGTTCTCGGCCAGCACGCCGGGGTCGTCGCCGTCTATGACGACGCGGCCCGAGCGGGTGCGGATGGTTTCGGCGATCAGGCGACGCAGCAGGCGCGCGGGCCTTTCGACCCAGGTCGCTTCCTGGAGATATGCGAGCTTGGTCGGATCGATCTGGACCGGCACACGCGTCACGTCCAGCGCGGCGGGCGCTTCGAACTCGGACAGGACCAGCGCGGTTCCGGCATTGGCGGAGCCGCGCGCGCCCACCGGAGCCGAAGCGGTCGGCGTCAGCGTCAGCAGATTGTCGGGCGTCTCGCCGCCGAAGCTGATGCAGCCCGCGAGCAAGGCGATCGGGGCCAGTGCGGCCAGTCGAGGAAAACGGGTCGTCATCATGCGCCTCACGGTTCGTAATCGGGCAGCGGTTGCGAGCTCAGCAGGGCACCTGCGCCCTTTTCGTCGATCTTCTCGGTCACGTCGCGCAGCGCCTTGCTGGTAGCGCGCAGGTCGCGCAGCGTGGCTTCGGCGGCCGGCAGCGTGCTTTCGGTCAGTTGCTTGGTTGCGGGCCGCGCATCGGCGAGCGTCTGCTCAAGCGCCCTGGCGGCACCACTGGCGGAATTCAGCGTACCGCGGAGCTGTTCGGCGAGTTGCGAGCCTTCCTGGTTGATCAGCCTGTCGGTTGACTGTGTGACTTTCTCGAACGCATCGAGCGCTTCGCTGGATTCGCGCAATGTCACCTGCAGTTCTGACAGTACTCGCTCGATCTGCGGCGTGGCAGAGGCAAGATCGGCGCTCATGCGCTCGGTATTGCGCAGGATGCCCTGCAGCGAATTCTGGTTCTCGTCCGACAGCAGCAGTGTGAGCCGCTCTGTCAGCGTGGCCAAGCGCTCAAGCAGCAGCGGCGCGCTGGCGAGTACGGCACCGATCCCGCCCCCTGAGGTCGGCGGGATGATCGGCACACCTTCGGTGCAGGCGGTCGTTTCGCAGGATATCGGCGGAGCGCCAGTGCGAGCCCCGTCGAGCGTGATCGTCGAAACGCCGGTGAAGCTGCCCTGGATCGTCGCGGTAGTCCCGACCAGGATAGGCACTTCCTCGCGCACCTTGATGCGAACACGCACGAATTCGGGATCCTTGTCCCACAGTTCGATCTGGTTGACCTGACCGACGGGAACACCCGCGAAATCGACCGAGCTGCCGTTCGCGAGGCCCGCCACGGACTGCTTGAAGAAGATGTCGTACTCGTTCTGGTCCCCGCCGCCGAGCCGCGCGAGCCAGACGATGAACAGCGCAAGGGCACCGAGGATCAGCAAGGTAACCGCCCCCACCCAGATATGATTTGCCCGCGTTTCCATCCGTCAGCCTCTATGCCTTGTCATCATGCTTATTGTCCAACGCTTTGACCGCGTGCGCGGCAATGGGATGGTCCATGTGCTGCCGCAGCTCGTCGAGCGCTTGCGCGGTGAGCGCGGCGCGGCCGCGCGGGCCGTTGAAATATTCCTGGATCCACGGGTGATCGAGCTGCATCAGGTTCGGCACCGTATCGACGGCGATCACCTTCTTGTCGGCCAGCACGGCCACGCGGTCACAGATTTCGTGCAGCGTATCGAGGTCGTGGGTGATCAGGAACACCGTAAGGCCTAGCGTTTCTTTCAACTCCCGGGTCAGCCGGTCGAAGGCCGCCGCGCCGATCGGGTCGAGGCCGGCAGTCGGCTCGTCGAGGAACAGGAGTTCGGGGTCGAGCGCGAGCGCGCGGGCCAGGCCGGCGCGCTTCTTCATCCCGCCCGACAGCTCGCTGGGGAACTTGCCCGCGGCTTCTTCGGGCAGACCGGACAGCACCGTCTTGAACCGCGCGATCTCGTCCAGCAGCTCGGGGGAAATGTCCGGGAAGAACTGCTTCAGCGGTACCTGCACGTTCTCGCCGACCGTCAGCGTGGAAAACAGCGCCCCGCCCTGAAACAGCACGCCCCAGCGGTTACGCACGCCGATCTCCGCATCGGGATCGCCCTCGGTCATCGATTTGCCGAAGACCCGGATCTCGCCTTCGGTGGGAGGTTGCAGCCCGATGATCGAGCGCATCAACACGCTCTTGCCGGTGCCCGAACCGCCGACCACGCCGAGGATTTCGCCGCGCCGTACCTTGAGGTCGAGATCTTCGTGCACGGTTTGCGAGCCGAAGCGGTTGACCAGCCCCTCCACCACGATGGGATGCTCACCGCGATAGCGCTCGTGCCGGCCGAGGGTTCTGCCGTCGTCCAGCGCCATCAGCCCCACCCGATCTCGGTGAAGAACACCGCGAAAAAGGCGTCGATGACGATCACCGCGAAGATCGCGGAGACCACGGCCATCGTCGTGCGCCGTCCGACTTCTTCCGAATTACCCTTGACCTGCATGCCGTGATAGCAGCCTGCCAGCGCCACGATCAGGCCGAATACCGGGGCCTTCACCAGCCCGACCCAGAGGTCGTAGATCGGCACCACATCCTGGATGCGCGCGAGAAAGGTCCAGAATGGGATGCCCAGCATGACATCGCCGATCACCGCGCCCCCGACGATAGCGACCAGGGCAGCATAGAAGCCGAGCAGCGGCATCATCAGGATAGCCGCCAGGATGCGCGGGATAACCAGCGCCTCCATCGGCGAAATGCCGATAGTGCGCATCGCGTCGATCTCCTCGGTCAGTTTCATCGTGCCGAGTTGGGCGGCGAATGCGCTGCCCGAACGACCCGCGACCATGATCGCTGTCATCAACACGCCCAGCTCTCGCAAGGTGATGCGTCCGACGAGGTTGATGGTCAGCGTCTCGGCGCCGAATTGCGCCAGCTGCACGGCGCCCTGCTGCGCTATGACGATGCCGATGAGGAAGCTCATCAATCCCACGATCGGCAGCGCATTGACACCGACGAGCTCCAGCTGGCGGACCAGTGCTAGCCAGCGGAAGCGGCGCGGATGGCGGATGAGATTGCCGACGGCGGCGATCAGTGCGCCGAGGAAGCCGAGCACGCCGAACACACCGTCGCGCACATTGTAGACCTTGTCGCCGATGGCGTCGGGGACGCGCGTCCACACCGGCAGGCGCGGCGCGGCCACCTCTTCCTCACCGCGCGAGCCCTTCAATGCATCGATAAGCCGCGTGGCACGATCGCTCGCGCCGGTGACTTCGGCTTCGTGATCGCTGGCTATCGTGCTGGCGACCCAGGCACCCACCGTGTCGATTTCGCTGATGTCGGAGAGGTCGATCCTGGCGATCGGGCCGTCCAGATGGCGCAGCTCTTCGTCGACCGAGCCGATGGTCGATACCAGATAGGGTCCGGACAGGGCGAGCACCTGCCCCCCTTCGTCCCCCTCGAACAGCTCGTATTCGGCGAAACCACCCATCGCTTCACCCTATGCGGGGAATTGTAGTGCGAAACAAGCGACTATCGCACAGGTACACCATCCGGCGTTGCATCGCAGCATGGGCGCTGGCAAGGCGATTGGGAGAAATATCGAGCGAACAGAGATAATGACCACCGAGCTACCCAAGACTTTCGACCCGGCTGATATCGAGGCGCGCTGGTACGCGCATTGGGAGGAAAACGGCCTTTTCCGGCCCGAGCGGCCCGATGCCGAACCCTATACGATCGTCAACCCGCCGCCGAACGTCACCGGCAGCCTCCATATCGGACACGCGCTCGACAATACGCTGCAGGATGTGATGATCCGTTACGAGCGGCTGCGCGGCAAGGATGCTCTGTGGGTGGTCGGCACCGACCATGCCGGCATCGCAACGCAGATGGTGGTGGAACGCCAGCTGGAGGCGCAGCAGGACAAGCGCACGAACTACTCGCGCGAGGATTTCGTCGCGAAGGTATGGGAGTGGAAGGAAGAGAGCGGCGGCACGATCACGCGCCAGCTGCGCCGCCTCGGCTGCTCGATGGACTGGTCCAGAGAGCAGTTCACGATGGACGAGCATTTCTCGAATGCCGTGCTCAAGGTCTTCGTCGATCTCTATAACAAGGACCTTATCTATCGCGACAAGCGGCTGGTGAACTGGGACCCCAAGCTCAAGACCGCGATTTCGGATCTCGAGGTCGAGACGAGTGATGTGAAGGGCCACTTCTGGCACTTCAAATATCCGCTCGAGGATGGTGTAGCTCTAGCTGATGGCCGCGACTATATCGAGGTCGCAACTACGCGTCCCGAGACCATGCTCGCCGATATGGCCGTAGCGGTTCATCCCGATGATGAACGATACCGGAGCGTTGTCGGCAAGCATGTCGTGCTGCCGATCACCGGTCGCCGCGTGCCGATCGTGGCGGACGAGCATGCCGATCCCGAACTCGGTTCGGGCGCGGTGAAGATCACGCCGGGTCACGACTTCAACGATTTCGAGGTGGGCAAGCGCGCCGGCTTCCAGCCCGCCGAGATGCTCAACATGCTCGATGCGGAGGCCAACGTCTGCCAGACCGCCGACGGGCTGGTGCCGGAGGAATTCCTCGGCCTGCACCGCTTCCGCCGCGAGAAGATCGTCGGCGAAGGCGAAGGCGCGCGCGAGCTGGTGGTCAAGCGCCTGAAGGAAAGCGGCCACCTTATCCCGCACATCGCCAAGACCAAGAATGGCGAGGAGGTGGAACTCGACGCCGAACCGCGCACCATCGCCACCCCCTTCGGCGACCGCGGCGGCGTGGTCATCGAGCCCTGGCTGACCGACCAGTGGTATGTCGATGCCGAAGCGCTGGCAAAAAAGCCGATCGAAGCGGTGAAGAGCGGCGAGATCGAGATCGTCCCCAAGAGCTGGGAGAAGACGTTCTTCAACTGGATGGAGAACATCCAGCCGTGGTGTGTATCGCGCCAGCTGTGGTGGGGGCACCGGATCCCGGCGTGGTACGATGCGGATGGCAAGGCCTATGTCGCCATGACCGAGGCCGAAGCTCAGGCGCAGGCGGGCGAAGGCGTTGTTCTGGCCCGCGACGAGGACGTGCTCGACACATGGTTCTCTTCGGCGCTTTGGCCATTCGCGACGCTGGGCTGGCCGGAAGAGACCGACCTCGTTGAGAAGCATTACCCGAACAATTTGCTCATCTCCGGGTTCGACATCCTGTTCTTCTGGGATGCGCGCATGATGATGGCGGGCTATTTCAACACCGGGCAGGCCCCGTGGCCCAGACTCTACCTCCACGGCCTCGTGCGCGCGGCGGACGGGCAGAAGATGTCCAAGTCCAAGGGCAATGTCGTCGACCCGCTCGGCCTGATCGATCAGTACGGTGCCGACGCGCTGCGCTTTTTCATGGCGGCAATGGAAAGCCAGGGCCGCGATATCAAGATGGATGAGAAGCGGGTCGAGGGTTATCGCAACTTCGCGACCAAGCTCTGGAACGCAACGCGCTTCTGCCAGGCAAGCGGCATCGGCGCGAGCACATCGATCGAGGCCCCCGCGGCAAGCCACGCGGTCAACCGCTGGATCATCGGCGAGGTTGTCGAGACCAAAGAGGCGCTCGATGCGGCGCTTGCCGATCTGCGTTTCGATGCGGCAGCGAACGCGATCTATCACTTCGTGTGGGACCGGTTCTGCGACTGGTATATCGAGCTGATCAAGGGGAATTTGGACAAGGAGACCAAGACGGTCGCCGGCTGGGCGCTCGACCAGATCCTCGTCATGTTGCACCCCTTCATGCCCTTCATCACCGAAGAGCTGTGGTCGAAGCAGGGCGACCGACCCGACTATCCGCTGATCACCGCGCAATGGCCCGATCCCAACGCGACGATCGATCCGCAGGCCAAGGCCGAGATCGACTGGCTGATCGCGCTCACCAGCGCCACACGCACAGCGAAGAACGAACTCGGTATCGCGCCGGGCGCGAAGCTCGAAGCCTATTGTGCTGTTCCCAGCGCCCTCGCGCGCTCGGTCGTGGACGCCAATGCAGCCGCGATCGAGCGCCTCGCGCGCCTCACCCCTGTCCAGTTTGCCGAGGCACCCAGCGGTGCGGCGATGCAGATTGCGGCGGGGAACGATGCTTTCGTCATCCCGCTCGAAGGCGTGATCGACATCGAGGCGGAAAAGACTCGCCTGACCAAGGCGATGGAGGCCAGCCAGAAGGAATTCGGGAGCCTTAGCGGACGGCTGTCCAATCCCAATTTCGTCGAGCGCGCCAAGCCCGAGGCGGTGGAAAAGGCCCGCGCTGACGCGGCTTTCCATGCCGCCGAGATCGACCGCCTACGCGCGGCTCTCGCACGGCTGGGATAGGGGAACTCTTACCAAGTCTTCGGCTGCATCTTACTTGTGACGCATGACGTCATGGATCGTACCTGGAGTGCTCCTGCTGATCGCAGGCTTGGCAGCGTTTCGCTGGGTATGGCGGCGTCAGAGGCGTAAGGCGCTTTTGGCGACACCGCTAGGCGCCGAGCAGCGCGAAATCGTCGAAAGGCTCGTACCGCTGGTCAAGCGATTGCCCGGGCCTTTGCGGGAATCGCTGGAAGGCAAGATGACCCTGCTGCTGGACCAGGTGACCTTCAGGGGAATCAACGGCATCGAGGTGACCGAGGGAATGCGGCTGTCCATCGCTGCCCAGGCATGCCTCCTGATCGTCAACAGCCCCGTCTGGTACGATACCTTGCGGAACATTCTCATCTATCCCGCCGCATTCCTTACCGGACGCGGCACGCCCGGTGACGCGGTCGTGCACGAACGCCACCACGCGACGCTCGGGGAAAGCTGGGCACATGGGCCGGTGGTCCTGTCTTGGGACAATGCATTGTATGGCGGGCTCGATGCGAGCGACGGCCACAATGTCGTGATCCACGAATTCGCTCACCAACTCGACGGGCTGAGCGGGCACGTCAACGGCATCCCCATCCTGCGCAAGGGACAGCGCTATGCCAAATGGGAGCAGGCGATGCTGGAAGCCTATGACGACCACGTCGAAAGGCTTGAAAACGGCGAACGGACACTGATCGACCCCTATGGCGCAACGAACCACCAGGAGTTTTTCGCCGAAGCCATCGTCACTTTTTTCGAGAAGCCGAAGGCGCTACGAAGCGAAGAGCCTGCGCTCTATGCCCAGTTGACGCAGCTGCTGGCGATCGACCCG
This sequence comes from Erythrobacter sp., assembly GCA_029937545.1. GTDB lineage: Bacteria > Pseudomonadota > Alphaproteobacteria > Sphingomonadales > Sphingomonadaceae > Qipengyuania. Next base: position 39,569 of record JAPYPR010000008.1, read on the forward strand.
GCGCAGTGGCATTGATTGGCCCGCGACGTCCGGCTCGCCGATTTCCCAAGGTCGCATTTCGTGCCATAGGGCCGCGGACCATGACAATCGGTAATCGAGACAGTTCCCTTTGCCCTTAGTGCTTGCCACCGACGACACTGGCGGGCCCGAGATTTTCGCCTCCGTTCAGGGCGAAGGGCCGAGCGCGGGAATGCCGGTCGCCTTCCTGCGCCTGTCCCGCTGCAACCTCGCCTGCGTGTGGTGCGACACGGCCTACACCTGGCATTTCACCGGTGATGAGCGCCCGCACCGTGACGGGATCGAGTTCGACCGCAAGGCCAATCAGCTCAAGCTTGACGAGGAGGAGGTCGCCGCGCGCATCGCCGCACTCGGCCAGACACGCCTCGTCATCACCGGCGGCGAGCCGCTGCTGCAGGCCCCTGCGCTGGCGCAGCTGCTCGATCTGTTGCCGGACATCTCGGTCGAAATCGAAACAAATGGCACCATCACGGCCCCGCCCCCGCTCGACATCCGCATCGACCAGTTCAACGTCAGCCCCAAGCTGGCGCATAGCGGCAATCCGGTGGAGCTGGCGCTGATTCCCGAACGGCTTGACGCCTATGCGACCGACCCGCGCGCGTGGTTCAAATTCGTGATTGCCGAGCCTGCGGATGTCGACGAAGTGCTGGCGCTGCGCGAGCGCTACCACTTCAAGCCGGACCACGTCTTCCTGATGCCCGAAGGCACCGACAGCGAGACGCTGCGGAGCCGTGAGAAATGGCTCGCCCCGCTATGCGTGGAGCACGGCTTCCGGATGAGCGACCGGCTGCATATCCACTTGTTCGGGGATTCGAGGGGCACCTAGAGTATCGCAAGCAATCCGGGCCGGCGGAGGCCCGGCAAGGCCGACCGGCCGCCCGCAGCGGGTGCAGCTTGCTGCACATCTAGCGAGGACGCACCCGCGGATGGGGGTGCGAAACACGAAAGTCACCCCTGCGAGCGCCAGCGCTGGACAGTGCGTTCGACGATGTCCTCCTCGCCGCCGGTCTGGTTCCACAATTCGACGAAGCTCGGGTCTTCGGACGCAGGGCGCTTCGACTCTTCGAGATTGTCGAAGCTCACGCGGATCGGGATAGCGACGCCTTCGCCGCAGATGATGCATTCGCGGTTGCGGAGCGCGGGGATCGCATCGAGGAAGCCCCGCGCGCCTTCGGGCATGGCGGCGCGGACGAAGTCCTGGTCGCGGTCGTTATTGAGGCGCATCGAAATGATCGTGCCGCACTGCGACAGGACGCCTTCGGCAAGGTCGGACGGACGCTGCGTGATGAGGCCCAGCGAGATGCCATATTTACGGCCCTCCTTGGCGATGCGGCTCAGGATCGTGCCGACGGAATTGCCGTCGGAATTCTTCTCGCTCGGCACGTAACGGTGCGCTTCTTCGCAGACCAGCAAGATCGGCGAGGTGCGCTCCTCGCGGCCCCAGATGGCGAAGTCGAACACCAGGCGGCTCAACACTGCGACCACGGTCGAGGTGATGTCGGACGGCACGCCCGACACGTCGATGATCGAGATCGGCTTGCCGTTGGAGGGCATGCGGAAGATCTTGCAAATGAACTCTGACATCGTGTCGCCGACCAGCATGCCGGAGAACATGAACTGGTAGCGCGGGTCGGATTTCAGCTCCTCCAGCTTGTTCTTGATCCGCATGTAGGGCGCAGAGGTTGTCGCCTTGTCGAGCTTGCCCATCGCGTCCTGGATGGCGTTGGACAGGTCGGACAAGAGGTATGGGATGGGCGAATCGACGGTGATCTTGCCCATGCTTTCGGCCAGTCGGCTCTTGCTGCGCGCTTTGAGCAGGCATTTGGCGAGAATGTCCTCGTCCACCTGCCGATCGTTGCCCTGCGAAGTCAGCAGCACTTCGCAATGCTCTTCGAAGTTCATGATCCAGTAGGGCATCTGGAGGTTCGAGACGTCGAGGATGATCCCGGTATTGCGGAAGGCCGCCGAATATTCGCCATGCGGGTCGACCATCACGATGTGGCCTTCAGGCGCCGCTTCGCAAATGCGGTGGAGGATCAGTGCTGCGCTGGTCGATTTACCCGTACCGGTCGAGCCGAGCAGGGCGAAGTGCTTGCCCAGCATCGCGTCGATATAGATGCCGGCGCGGATATCCTTGGTCGGGTAGACCTTGCCGATGGTGACTGCGCTGCGACCGTCGCTGGCATAGACCTGCTTGAGGTCGGCGGTGCTGGCGGGATAGACCAGCGCGCCGGGCACCGGGTATCGTGTGACGCCGCGGCGGAAGCCGTGCAGGCGACTTGTGAGCTTTTCTTCGATGCCTTCCCCAAGAAAGTCGATATTCGCGAGGATGCTGCCGGCCTTGCGGTCCTGCCGCTGGTTGCGGACGCTGGCGAGCAGCCAGCTGCTGCCGACGCGGATCTTGATTTGGCTGCCGACCTGCCCCGCCATGGCGATCGCCGGATCGGCATCTTCGGCGCATTCGTTCAGGCGCTGCAGGTCGATGGCGATCATCGAGCCAGAACCGGCAATTTCGAGAACGACGCCGATCGGCTGCATCGTCTTTTGCGCGCTCTGCTCGTCAGGATCGAGCGCTTGCTCTTCCTCCGGTTCGGGTTCCGGGGTCTTGCGCGCTTCCGCCTCGGCGCGGAGCTGCGACGGGGGGGCGGGAATGGGTCGCGGCGCCACTGGCTGCTCGTCCACGACCGGCGCCTCTTTGGGCACTGCCTGCTGCTGATCCGGCGACATCATCGCGGAGCGCTCTTCGGCAACCTGCTTTTCTTCAACCGGCTGGGGATTGTGGACATAGCCCGAACGCGAGAGAGACGGCGCACTCCCGCTTTCCTGTTCGCTCCGCCGGATCCGGTCGCGCAGGGAAGAACCGCGCGGTTGCGGTGGCTGGGCGCCTTCTTCCTTGGCAGGATCGAAAGTGCGGTGGTTCGGATTGCCCATATCGGTCATCGGTCGGTTTGGCCCCAAATTTCGCGCCCGTCGCGCAGGGCTACAGCCTATGCCGAGGGACAGTTAAAATCGGGTCAACGTTTACAGCCCGGTTTCGCCTAGATCATCGCGAAGAGGCGGCCGGCCAGCCACCCCATCCCGACCGACAGCATGACGGCGAGCAGACCATAGATAAGCGAGAGGTCCTGCGAGTATTCCTCGACTTGCCGCTCGAAGCCGACTTTCTGGACTTCCACCTCCGTCTGCGCCGAGGCGATGACGCGCCCGCGGCTCACCGCGAAAGTCTCCGCCGTGTAAGTCCCGGTGGTCACATTCGACGGCAAAGCGATCCGTGCCTGGTACAGCACCTGTTCGCTGATCTGCACGCCTTCGAAATCTTGCTTGTACAGCTGCTGGCGCGTCTTCAGGTCGACGAGTCCGGCGGAAAACCGCGCCTGCTCTTCCAAATCGATTACGCCGCTGGGGCTCAGCTGGATGTAGTCGGTCCCGAACTCGTAGATCGCAGCCGTTTTCTCGTCCACGATCTCCTCAACGGGACGTGAAGACGAGACCGCGAAGAACGACGGGACCGAGCGGAAATCGGTGCTTTCCGCATTGACCCACACACCGAGGAAGCGCTCCTTCTCGCGCAGTCGGGCGGGTTCGTCCGGACCTTTGAGCACCACGACGATATCGTACTGATTGCCCGCCGCGCGCCCGCCGGGATCGAGGACGGCACCGAACAGCAGCAGTTCCGTCCCAGTGAAGCCTTGGCGCACCTCAACTTCGTGCTGGCTGACCTCGGGCACGAGGATCGGGTCGCGCTGGCCCATAAGCGCGAAGGCGCAAAGGAGGATCAGCAGGACCCTCACAACGGATACACCGTGTAGATCTCGTCCGGCTGGTAGAACAGGCCGAGGAACATGCGAAAGGCGATGACCAGCACGATGGCAGCCAGAATAAGTCGCAGCAGCTCGGGCTTGGCCTTGACGGCGATCTGCGAGCCGATCTGCGCGCCGGTGACAGAGCCGATCAGCAGCAGGAAGACCAGCACGATGTCCACCGCCTTGGTCGTCAGCGAGTGCATCATGGTGGTCGCCATGGTCACGAACAGGATGTTGAACAGGCTGGTACCGACGACGACATTGGCGCTCATCCCCAGGATATAGAGCATGGCGGGAACAAGGATAAAGCCACCGCCCACCCCCATCAACATGGTGAGGATTCCGACGATCACGCCGACCAGCAGCGGGGCGAGCGGAGAAATGTAGAGCCCGGAGCGATAGAAGCGCCACTTCATCGGCAAGCTGGCCACCAGCGGATGGTGACGGCGCTTCGGGGCCTGCTTGCTGCCGGATTTGGCACCGCGCAGCAGCTCGACCGATTCCTTGGCCATCAGCAGCCCGATCGAGCCGAGCAGGATGACGTAAAGCGCATTGATGACGACGTCGATCTGGCCGATCGAGCGGAAAAAACGAAACAGCAGCGCGCCGAAGCCCGATCCGACCACTCCACCTGCGACCATCACCGCACCCATGCGGTAATCGACGCCCTTGCGCCCGCTATGCGCGATCACCCCCGTCACACTGGCCCCGGTGACCTGGGTCGAAGCCGAGGCGGCAGCAACCGTCGGCGGCACGCCGTAGAAGATCAGCAGCGGCGTCGTCAGGAAGCCTCCGCCTACTCCGAACAAGCCCGAGAGCACGCCCGTCAGCCCGCCCAGCGCGACGATCCACAGCCCGTTTACGGACAGGTTCGCAATGGGCAGGTAGACATCCATGAAAACGCCCTATCGCAGGCCCCGCCCCGATAAAAGCTGAACCGTGTCAGAAGCCCGCCGAAAGCGTAATCGCAGCTCCCGACGAGGGTTCAGCATTGCCGGCCACGCGGAAACGATAGTCAGCGGCGAGGCGCGCCTGTCCATCGCCGAGACCGAAATCGAGCTTGAACGTCGGACCGATGTCCCCGCGTGCCGCACCCCGCTGGGCGCCACCCCATGCACCGGCACCCGCGCGCACCGATATCCTTTCGTTATCCTCGATGTCGCGGGTGAGGTCGATCTTGCCATCCGCAAATGCGGTGGCGAAATCGCCGGCGACATAACCTGCCTGAAGATAGCCGGAGGCTTCGAGGCCCAGCGGCATCCGTGCGTTGTCGATACCTGCGGATACGAAGGCGGCAGGGCGCAATTGGACCCGACCGGAAAACTCGGTAGCCCGCAGTTCTGCGTGCACCGTCACGGGCAGGCTGCCAACCGGCCTCGCGCGCATCCCGAGCGCCGCCTCGGCTTCTCCTGTCGTTACCAGTGCCTTGCTGGCTCGCGCATAGAGCGCGGGATCGTGCGTGCTGGAAGGTGCTAGTCGGTAGGCAACCACCGCACCCACCTGGCTGGCTCCGTAGCTTGCCGGGCGTGCTCCACCTGTGAGCGGGGGCGTTCCACCCTCGCGCAGCGACAACCACCCATCGATCCGCCACGGTTTTAGCAAACGGGCCTGGTTCGTGGACGCGGCTTCGGGCTTGCGGTCGATCCAGGTCGCAACACCGCGCGGCTTGGACAGCTCCGCCATTCCGGCCATCCACAAAACATTGTGAGCGACTGCCTGGCGGTGGGTTTCTAAATGATCGCGATGCTCGCTGGCCTTGAACTCCGCTTGCGCTTTGATCGGCCACTTCTGGCCGGACGGCATAAGCATCGAAACGGGTCCCGCATGAATCGGCAGCGCGTCTTCTTGTGCAGACGATGGCAGAGCTGTTTGGAGCACGTCCGCCGACCGTTTGCCGTCAATCGCGGACGCCAGCGTAACCGGTTCTTCTATCCCGGGGATTGCAGGCCAGGGGCTCTCCCACGACACCACGCGGATCAACAACCAGCCAACCAGCAGCAAGCCAAGGAAAAGCACCGGCTGGCCACGGCGTGCCTCTATCATCCCCTCGTTCACGCGTGCGCCTCAGCCCTCGAAGCCAAGGCCGGGTGATCCTGGTGGTCCGTTTTGTCCCAAATTACAGGCGCGCCACGAAGCGTACCGAGATAGGCCGCCAGAGCACGACGTGCGGCCATGATAGCGATGATATTCGACACGATCAGCCGTGGCATCGACAGTAGCCCCTGTCGCCATCCGTACTCACGGGCAGTGAAAAGCGCCCGCATCGCAAAACGCCAGCCGAGCCCAACGAGATTGAGCAGCAATAACCAACCCAGCAGTCCGGAATAATCGGGTGCAGCGATCGCGCCGCTACTCACCAGCAAGTAGAGTAATCCACTCAGCCCGATAAGCAGGTAGGCAAGCGAAAGCAGTATGGCGGCAAGCGGTCCGCGGCGATCGCGCAGCTGCATCCAGACATCCGCAGCCGAGCCCTGCCAACCGAGCCGGTCCCAGCCCTGCAGCGCGATACCATGCATCCAGCGCGTCTTCTGCCGGACAGCCTGACCGAGGCGTGCGGGAAAGAAGGCCCGCGTTGCGATCAAGCGGCCGTCGGCAGTGCGGCAGCGCAGGAAACGACCCCTTCCGCCTGCCTCGGCGATCCGCAGGCCAAGCTCGTAATCCTCGGTCAGCGATTGCCGCGCAAATGGCTCGTCGCCGAAGCGGCCCAGCATGTCGCGTGAAATCGCGAGACCCACGCCCGCACCCGGAATAGCTGCGCCCAGAGCGTCGCGAACGAGAAGCGCCTTGGCATGGGATTCTGCGAACTCGTCCGCGTAGTGGCTGCCGATCAGAGCGGACCCACGCTGCGGGAGCGCCATTACCGGAAGTTGGGCGAAATCCGCCGCGTCCATCGCATCGTCCAGCAGAGCGAGAGCTGCGGGATCGACCATATCCTCCGCATCATGCAACACCACCATCCGGGCGACCCTTCCGCTGCGCGCCTCGTCTACGCGCAAGGCAGCGTAGAGACGGTTGAGGCAGTCGGCCTTGCTCGTCGGGCCGTCTTCGCCGTGCAACACGATCCGCACTCTCGGATCGCTACGCGCAGCCGCCATGGCCGAAGCCATCGTTGGCGGGTCGTTGTGGTAGCAACCGACGTAGATCCACAGGTCGCGATAGGGCCAGACTTCGAGCATGTGATAGATCGTCGGGCCAATCACGGCGGCTTCCTGCCATGCCGGAACGAATACCGCAGCGCGGCCCGCCAGCGGGTTTTCGGTCAGCTGCGATTCGTCGATCTTCGGGGTTGCGATCCGGCCGCGCAGCCGCATCCAGACATAGGACAAGTCGACCGCGAATTCGTCTATCACGCCGATTGCGAAAAAGGCCGCGCAAAACAGCAGCAGCTCTCGATGGACGAGCAAAAACCATTGCGCGACAGTGAATTCGCCCATGAACACGACCCGTTTCCCCCCGCCAAGGCGTCTAGCGAAACGATGACCCCCTTGCAACGCGGTGCGGTTTGTTCAAAGGACCCCCTCGACATGACCGAACGCCCTTCAGCTTTCCGCCTCATTTTCGCCCCCGTCCGCGCATTGTTCGTGAGCGATGCCTCGGCCGGCATCCTGCTCATATTCGTGGCGGTTGCAGCGATGCTGGCCGCGAATTCGCCCTTCGCTGCCGAATACCAGCAACTGTTCTACGGAAAGCTGCCCTGGACCCCGATCCCCAAGCTGTACGACCTCCATCTGTGGATCAACGATGGCTTGATGGCGATATTCTTCTTCGTCGTCGGGCTGGAGGTGAAGCGCGAGTGGATCGAGGGGCAACTGTCTAGCGCCCAGCAGCGACGCCTGCCGATCATGGCGGCGGCTGCCGGCATGGTCGTCCCGGCTCTGTTCTATGTCGGCGTCGTCGGCGGTGACAGCACCTTGCTGCGCGGCTGGGCGATTCCGGCCGCGACCGACATCGCATTCGCGATGGGTGTGCTCGGCCTGCTCGGCAATCGGTGCCCGGCCTCGCTCCGCCTGTTCTTGCTGACCGTCGCTATCGTGGACGACATCGGTGCGGTGCTCGTGATCGCAGCCTTTTATACCGAGAACATCAAGCTGGAATGGCTTGCCGCCTCCGCAGTAATCGTCGGAACGATGCTAGCGATGAACAAGGCGCGTGTCTCCGCCTACTGGCCCTTCATCCTGCTGGCGCTGGTGCTGTGGTTCTTCGTCCTCAATTCCGGCATCCACGCGACGATCGCGGGTGTCGTAGGCGCGCTGTGCATCCCGATGCGCGGCAAGGACGACGAGACCATGGTCGAAACCATGGAACACGCGCTGGCCCCGTGGAGCGCCTATCTGGTCGTCCCCGTCTTCGGCTTTGCTAATGCCGGCGTGCCCTTGGCCGGTCTCGGCATGGAGCAGCTGCTAGCCCCGCTGCCGGTCGCGATCATCGCAGGGCTGTTCCTAGGCAAGCAGATCGGCATCTTCTCGGCCATCTGGCTGGCGGACCGACTGGGTATCGCCCCGCGTCCCGACCAGGCGAGCTGGCAGGAGATCTGGGGCATCACCCTATTGTGCGGGATCGGTTTCACGATGTCGCTGTTCATCAGCGGGCTGGCCTTTGCCGGACAGGAACTGCTAATCAACGAAGCGAAGATCGGGATCCTGCTCGGGTCGTTGCTGTCGGCGATCGTCGGCTACACCGTAATCCGTCTCTCGGCCGCTCACCCCGACGATGTGAGCTCGCCTTACGTCGAAAAGAAGGGCTGACTACCAGCTACCGCTATTGGGCATGCTCGCCCACGGCTCCTGCGGCTCGAGATAGCCCTCTTGAAGAAGTTCTAGCGAAATGCCGTCGGGTGTGCGCACGAAAGCCATATGCCCATCGCGCGGCGGGCGGTTGATCGTGTGGCCCGCATCCATCAGGCGCTGGCAGGTCGCGTAGATATCGTCGACGCGATAGGCGAGGTGCCCGAAATTCCGTCCGCCATCGTAGGTTTCCGGCGCGCTGCCATCCTCCGGCGGCCAGTTGTAGGTCAGTTCGACCTCCGCCGTGCCTTCCTGACCCGGCGCGGCAAGGAACACGAGCGTGAAGCGCCCCTTCTCGTTGTCGAAGCGGCGCACTTCCTTCAGCCCGATGAGATCGAAGAAGGCGACCGTCGTGTCGATATCGGTGACGCGGATCATGGTGTGGAGGAACTTGGTCATTCCGCGCAGATGGTGCGAATTTTCCAGGATACAAACGAAAATGCGCCGCAGCGGGTGCGGCGCATTCGAATACTCTAGCGGGAGAGGGGACGAGCGCCTGCCCGCACCCTGACCGGCTGGTCACTCAGAAACTGGCGGAAATCGTGCCCACGATCGCGTCGTCGGTGGAGCCGTCTATGGACGGACCTTCGACGCCGACATAGGAAACGCCGACCTCGAACATGCCGGCCGATGCGGTCGCCCCGATCGCCCAGTCCAGTCCCGTGTCGTCTGCGGTACCGGCGAGCAGCGGCGGTGCCAGCGGCCCGTCGGTGTAGCCGAGGTGTCCGGTCAGGGTGATCGGCGTGTTCGGAATGCCTACTCCGAGGTCGGTATAGACATAGAGGTTGTCGTCATTGCCGAGCGAATCCTGGCTCGGTGCCCAGGCGACGCCGACCGTGGCTTCCGCCGGGCCGAGGTTGAAGCCGAGCGAGGCGTATGGCTCCCAGTAGTCGGTATCGAGCCCGAGGTCTTCGGTCGGATAGAGATAATAAAGCACGCCGACGTCGAAGCTGACGGCGTCGCTCAGCTGGCCGCTATAGCCGGCATAGATATCGACTTCGAGCTCACCAAAGGCGGGGCCGCCGTCGATCGACGATGCCCAGGTGCCGACATAGAAGCCGCTGTCATGCGCGATGTCGATGCCGCCCTGGATGGCGGGATCGCCACCCGACAGCGACACGCCGCGGAAACGATAGTCCGTGGTCAGTGCGACGTTGGCGGAGACGGTCACCGGACCGGCATCGACGCCGTCCTCGACCTCTTCAGCCGGATTGGAGACCTGCGCCATCACGGGCGCGGCGGAAATCAGGCTCACGGATGCGAGCGAAACGGCCATCAGGCCGCGAAAGGACGTTAGCATTACAAACTCCTATACGAGTGTCGCTTCGTCCCACCTGCGAATCCGTCGGGGCCTTTTTGGTGGCTCCTCGTCCGGATACGGCAACTTTTGTGAACGTCGCTGCTCCTTTACGCAAGATATGGCCCGAAAACTTTTTGCACATGCAGCAAAACCTGTGATGTTATCGCAACTGCACAACACGCCATTCAGCGAAGGTTGTCCCGTGGCGGACTAGGCCCTATCTGGTCGGCCGACGGCATGGTCCGCATCCCATATATCGAGAACTCACGACCAATGCTTCGATCCCTTCGCCAATTGTTCAAGGAACGTCCCACCGCGCGGCGCGTGGCGCAGGTGCCGGATGGCGAACGCTATTACGTGATCGGCGATATCCATGGTCGCCTCGACCTGTTCGAGGAATTGATCGAAGCGATCGAAGCCGACGATGCGGACAACGAAGCGGCAGACACAACGGTCATTCTGCTCGGCGACCTGATCGACCGTGGTCCGGATAGCTGCGGCGTGATCGAGCGCGCCCGCGACTGGGGTAAGACGCGCAAGGTGCGCTACATCGCCGGCAATCACGAGGAGATGTTCCTCGAGAGTTTCGACGACAAGGAAATGCTGCGCCACTTCGTCAAGCATGGCGGGCGCGAGACGATCCTGAGCTACGGTATCAAGCGCAAGCGCTACAACGAGCTCACGATGAAGGATCTGCAGACTGAAATGGTCGGTCTGATCCCGCAGGACCATCGCGAATTTCTCGCTTCATTCGAGGATCTGATCATCGCCGGCGACTATGTTTTCGTTCATGCCGGACTCAATCCGAAGCGCCCGATCGAAGAGCAAAAACAGAGCGACTTGCGCTGGATCCGCGAGCGCTTTCTCAAGCATCCCGAGCCGTTCAGCCATGTCGTCGTGCATGGCCACACGATCTTCGAGGATATCGAGCGGACCGACCATCGCATTGGCATCGATACGGGCGCGTTTCGTACCGGCCGGTTAACCGCGCTCGTCCTTGAAGGCGAGACGCGGCGCACCATCCAGGCGGTCGAGACCGACGGGTCGATCGCGATCCGGGCAGACACGCTCGACTGAAGCGTGGCAGGCTCCTGGTCGATCCGGAAGCCCGCCATCACGTGCGCTACTCGCCCGCCAATTCCTGAACCAGTGCAGGCGCGGGATAGATCGTCTCCAGCGCTTCCTGCACCGCATCGGTCGACACCGCCACGGTGCGGTTGAGCGTGCCGTCATAGCCGTAGTTACCGCCCAGCGAGTGGATGTTGCCGTCGAAGGCCGCGCCGATCACCGTGCCGGCGCGGTCGATCACCGGAGAGCCGGAATTGCCGCCGATGATGTCGTTGGTGGTCACGAAGTCGAAAGCGGTATCGGGATCGATATCGGCCTGGTTCGCGGCGAAGGCCTCGGCCACGTCGAACGGCGGCGCGCCGGTCGCGCGCTCGAAAGTCCCGCCCATGGTAGTTAGGATCGGGACCTGCTGGCCGCGTTCCTCCCAGCCCTTCACCTGGCCATAGCTGATACGCAGCGTGAAGGTCGCGTCGGGATAGAGGCTGTCGCCATAGGCTGCGAAGCGTGCATCGGCGAGCTTGCCACCGGCGATGGCGAGCGGGCCCGAATAGCTCTCGTTCACCGCATCGCGCAGCGCCCGCTGGCGATCGGCGAGGCGCAGGGCGTACTGGATCATCGGATCGTCCGATGCCTCGATCGCAGCCAAACCGCCGTCCCACAGCGCCTTGCGCACCGCCGGATCGGCCAGCTGTGTGCCTTCGACCAGCCGCTCGGCCAGTGCTTCGGGGCTTTCCTGGCCCAGCAGCAGGCGGCTGTCCGCATCGTCCACGCCGAGATACTCGCGCGCCTTCGACAGGCTCCACCCCATCATCAGCTCGTCGAGCCAGGGATAGACGGGCCGCTCGTCGAGCAGGCGCTTCTCTGTCAGCGGCAGCGCGCTATCGGTGTAGCCGGGCAGGCGCTCGCCATTGGGCTTAGCGCGCTCCTGCGCGGCGAAGACCAGCGTGGACGCATATCCGAACAGGTCGCCCGACGGGCTGATGAACCGCGACGGCAGGTACAGCGCACGATAGGCTTCGGTCGCCTCGTCCACCGCGGTCCACGGATCGCCGATCTCGGCACTGCCGGCGCTGCGCTGGCGTAGTTCGGCTTCGGCTTCGGCCAGCTGGGCGGTGAAGTCCGGATCGTTCAGCGCCCTGGTGCGACCGATGTAGACCTTGAGGCCGTTCTCGACGCCATTGAGCGTATCGAGGCCTTGCCGTTCTTTCTCCGGGCTCTCGTCCATCGCGGTGATCAGGCGGCCGCGCAGTTCGGATAGCGTCGTAAGCGTAACAGGCAGGCGCACCTCGCGTTCGAAAGCAAGCTGGCTCTGCGTATATAGGCGGCTGGTCGAGCCGGGATTGCCGACCACGAAGGTAACTTCGCCCTCTTGCGGAGCGCGCGGGTTCCACCGAAGGTGCTGCGGCGTCGCGACCGGCTGGCCGTTCTCGTAGGCGCGCAGGAAGCTCGCATCGAGCGAGTAGCGCGGGAAGTTGAAGTTGTCGGGATCGCCGCCGAAGGTCGAGGCGCGGTCTTCCGGGGCCCAGGCGAGGCGGATGTCGGAGTATTTGCGATAGGTGTAGAGCTTGTACTGCCCGCCGCCGAACAGCGTCACCACCTGGCAGCGGGTCGTGTCGGTATCCGGGCAACCGGCCGATTCGAGTTCCGCGATCTTGGCATCGCGTGCCTTGGTGAGGGCTTCGCCTGCGAGCCCGGCGAAGGAGTCCTTCACCTCTTCGGTCACATCCGCAATAGAGGTCACGACCTCGGCTTGCTGGCCGGGGCATTCGAGCTCCTCCTCGCGGTTCTGAGCGACGAAGCCGGCGTCGAGATAGTCCATCGCGTCCGACGAATTGTCGAACAGGCAGCTGGCGATGCAGTGGTGGTTGGTGAGGATCAGGCCCGAAGCCGAAACGAAGCTGGCCGAGCACCCGCCGGTCAGGCGCACGGCGGCGGCCTGCACGCGGTCGAGCCACGCCTGGTCCGGCGCCCAGCCATAGGTCTCTTCCATCCGTTCGGTCGGGAAACCGTCGAAGGTCCACATGCCCTCGTCGGCCTGCGCTGCGGTGGAAGTGAAGGCGACGGCGGCGCTGGCCGCATAAAGCGCGAAACGTTTCATGGATTGACCCTCTTCATAACTCTCGTTGCGCGCCATTTTTCGCCTTTCGGCGGCGATTGTCCAGCCCCGGTACGGGGGCGATTGCCGGGAAAGATGCCAGGGGGCCTGTAAGCCGGGTTCTGTCTCCGCAGACGGTATCCGACGAGCGGACCGTATCTGTGGCGGCAGCCATTCGTCTGGGCCATGAATCGCTCCATGGCTCAAGCAGCCAACCCGGGCGGTCGATGCGAAACGCATCTGCCAGCAAGCTGGCGCGCCGCCCCTATTCGGCCTTGCTCCGGGTGGGGTTTGCCATGCGGACCGCGTTGCCGAAGCCCCGGTGCGCTCTTACCGCACCCTTTCACCCTTGCCTGATCCTGCAAGCAGGCCATCGGCGGTATGCTCTCTGTGGCACTTTCCCTCGGCTTGCGCCGGGCGGGCGTTACCCGCCACCCTCGTTTCGTGGAGCCCGGACTTTCCTCGCGACCGAAGTCACGCGGCTGCCCGGCCCCCTGGCGAGCGGGGAAATAGGGCGCGGCGATGGTTTCGCCAAGTCGAAACGGAGAGGTGGACCACTGACAGGCGTGTTTTGAAAAACTCCGGCGCGCCGTTTTTGTCTGATAATTGAGTTCCTTGGAATGGATTTTATCGGTCGCTGTGTCACCTTCCGCTGATGCCGGTTCGGGGCTACGAGCCGTGCTTTTCGTTATCATCCCACGCGTTTTCGCCAGTGCCGCTGCGCTTCGGAGGCTTCCGTGTTTCGAAGTGCGATGTCGGGAAAAAGGGAGGCACTGACCGCTCATCCCGCTACCATGCCTTCGCTTGGTGCAAGTAGGAAAGGCCAATGTCGGCGAACGACCCGATTGTGTTGAAAAAGTCGACCCCGCCACGTCGGAGGTCAAATTCGGGCAACAATGATTCAAAGTGAATTCGCCGCTTGAATCATTGAAACGATAAGCAACGCATCAAAGCTCTATTATTGCCGGCCAAAACGGGCGGCGGAGTTTTTCAACACAATAGACCCCATTGCGGACGTTCCATGTTCCGGCTCGGGTTCAGTTTTCCAAATCTTCTCGTGCGCAATCGGGGGGCGTGAAATTGATCTCGGCGAGGCGCCAGCCGGGATCGCTTCCCATGAGCTCGTCCAGCGAAGGAACGATCGCAGGGACCTCGATCCCGCGCAGATCAGCGATCATATAGCGCCCGGATTCCCTCACGCGAACCCGCGCGGACGGGTAGTGCCTCTCCAGCCGCTCTCGGAGGCGGACCGCCTCGGGCGATAGCCCCGAGCCCTTCAATTTTCGCGGCGCGCCGTCGAGCAGTTCGGCCGAGGCGATACGGACGTTCTTGACGCCGTCGAACAGGATCGACAGCGAGATGAACGCCGCCGCCGCCGCATCTGCCCACCAGAAGCCCAGGCCGATGCCGATTATCCCTAGAATCCCGGCCAGTCCGGTTTGCCAGTCGGCTTTCTGCATCTGGGCATCGGTATGCAGAACCTTGTCGCGCAGGTTCTCCGCGATCGGTTTCTTATGCCGGCCGAGAATCGTGGGAATGACGACCGAATAGGCCAGTGCAGCTATCATGACCCACCCGAGCCAGATAGTATGACCGAAGACCGTGATCGGACCGATCGTGGGGTGCTCCTGCTTGAGAAGAGCGGTAACCCCGCTGTAGAACAGCCACAGGCCCATTGTCGCCAGCACCACGGCAGAGGTCAGGAACGCGAGACTGTTGACGCGCACGAAGCCGAAGGGATGGCGTTCGGTGGGATTTTTGCTTTCGAGCCGGGTGGCAAAGAGAAAAGTCGCCGCGGGAACGAGGCCGAGCAGGTCCTCGAGGAAGGCGGTCTTCATCGCCTGGCTGCTGCCCATGGCGAAATACATAACGACGACCACACTCGCCATGCCGATTAGCGTCCACCATTCGAGGCGCTTCGCCTTATGCATGTCGCCGGCGATGGCTTCGGGCAAACCGCTCATGGCCGAGCGGCCTTCTCGACCGTCATGATCCAGCCATTCTCCCCATGGCGCATGGCAAAGCGCTGGACCGATTCGTGCTTGGGAGGTTTGGCGCGCCAGCCGATCGCGCGACCGAAATGGACTTCCTTGCTCCACGGACTATCCATCGCGAAATTGCCGTAGGCCAGATCGATCTTGCCCTCGGCCAATTCGGCGAGAATCTCTTCGCTGTCGCCGCGGCGGATCTGCAAATCGGCGCCAGTTGTCTCCTGCAATTCGGCCAACGCATCGCAAACATGGCCGTCGGCCTGAGCGTTCTCGATCCAGCCGAGCCGGATCGTTCCGGTCTCGCCAACAAGTGATGTCGTTCGTTCGGGATCACGCGGCATATCGCAGCTTGCCAAGATCAGGCCAGTCAGACCGGTCAGCGCCCATCGCCACATCGTCTTCGCTCTCCCCGCGATACTACCTTGTCAATATAACCGTTGGGTTGGCTAAAGGTTGCATATGGCACTACGGGCGTAGGGTTCCGGTTTCTCTTCTGGCGAGCAGTCCGGCAGCTCCCCACCCGAACAAGACCTTACCCCTACCGCGTATTCCCCCGGTCGCGATCCAGTAGCAGCTGGAACAGGATCGCGCGCACTTCGCCGTCGATTTCGCCGTTGATCTTCTCGGGGCGCCAGCGGCGCTGGAAGGCTTCGACGGCCTTGTGCCCGTCGGTGATGTCGTAGCCGTAGCGCTCCAGCGCGAGGTAGAAGGCTGCGTCGTTGTCGAACGGGTCGCCGCGTTCGAGCTTTTCGGGGCGCGGCAGGCACAGGCCGTATTCGGCGAGGCGGTCCCACGGGAACAGCTCGCCCGGATCGATCTTGCGGGCGGGCGCGACGTCGGAATGGCCCACCACATTGGCGCGCGGGATGTCGTATTGCTTCACGATCCGCGCGACCAGCGGCACGAGCTTTTCGAACTGCGCCTCGTTGAATTCGCGATAGCCGTATTTGTGGCCCGGGTGGTCGAGCTCGATGCCGACGCTGATGCCGTTCACGTCCTTGTGGCCGCGCCAGTAGGAGACGCCGGCGTGCCAGGCGCGCTTGTCTTCCGGCACCAGCCGCACGACCTCGCCCTGTTCGCCGATCAGGTAATGCGCAGAGACCTTGGCTTCGGGATCGCATAGCCGTTCGATGGCGAAGCCCTTGTCCTCCATCTCGGTGTAGTGGATCACCACCATGGAGATGGGTCCGCTGCGCTCGTCGTGATTGGGCGAGAGGACTTCGCGGTCGACCAGCTCGTCCTTGCTGGCGGGCAGGCCTTCGCCCAATTTCCCGAAGTCCGATTTGCCGAAGTCCGACTTCACCCGATCAGGCCTTCGCCCTGGGGCAGCACGGCGCCCAGCACCAGCGCGTCGGCGGATTTATGATACTGCAACCCGCCTCCGCTTTCCTGCGCGAGGAGGTGGATCATATGCGCCGCCGCCGTGCGGCTCGACAGCTCGCGCCGGTCGAGACTGCCGTCGAGCGCCTTGCCGATGGTCTCGTCGAAAGCCACCTTCCGCCCGCTGGCGCGCACCACGATCTCGCACGCTCCGTCACGCGTTTCGGCGCCGACATCCAGCGTACCGCCGCGCACCAGCGCGTCGATTGCGATCTGCGCGAAGTTGAGCAGCACCTTTACCGCCGGCTTACCGAGCGAGGCATCCGCCAGCGCCCAATTGACCTCGACCTTGTCCTTGTCGGCGACCAGCGCCTGGATCAGGGCCTTGGGCTCTTCCACGGCCACGCGCTCGCCGAAGCCGCCCGCCGCACCGAAGGCGAGGCGAAAGAACTTGAGCTTGTTGGTCGAGATCGACGCGCTCTGCTCTAGCAATTGCATGACGTTGGCACGCATTTCCGGGTCGGTTTCCAGCGCGAGCAGTTCCAGCCCGTTGGACAATGCCCCCACGGGGCTGAGCATGTCATGGCACAGCCGCGAGCAGAGCATGGCGGCAAGGTCGATCGATTGGCGGTCGTCCATCGTGATCCCGGTAATGAAAAATTGAGGATGTGTCTTAGCGAGGCGAGGTCACATAGGGAAGCGCTTCGAACCCCGCATCCCCCGAACGCCAGAACGCGACTCGGCCTGCCGCGACGATGGCCCAGACCATCCCGTCGCCCGCCGCCATGGCGACATCGGTGGCGGAAGGTTCGGCGCGGCCATTGGGGTGGGAGTGATAATAGCCGACGACCTGCGGGCCGCCCCGGCGCGCGGCGCGATGGGCGTCGATGAGGGTTTGCGGGTCGATTTCGAAATGGATTGCGGGGTCGGAATGGACGTTGGCGGCGGGGAGGATGGTGCCGATGCGGGCGCCTTCGCCGAGGAGGATGCCGCAGCATTCGTGGGGATGCGAGGTCTTCGCCTCGGCGAGGAGGTGGTCCAATAGCGCGCTTGAGATGTCCACTGTCATCGCGCATGGCCCTAGCATGGCCCTGCCGGAAATCATAAGCGGATCGCTCGCCACCAGTGGCCGCCTGGACAAGGCGCTGGCCGAGGCGAGCGGGTTGTCGCGCGAGCGGGTGAAGGGGCTCATCGCGGATGGCTCGGTCGAGGTCGGCGGAAAGCCGGTGGCGAGTGGCTCCGCCAAGGTCGCGGCAGGTGCACACTTCACTATCGCCCTCCCCCCACCCGAACCGCTCGCCGCAGAACCGCAGGATATCCCGCTGGAGATCGTCTTCGAAGACGCTGACCTGCTGGTAGTGAACAAGCCCGCGGGCATGGTGGTCCACCCTGCGGCGGGCAATCCCGACGGGACGCTTGTCAATGCCCTGCTGCATCACTGCGCGGGGCGGCTGTCCGGCATCAACGGCGTCGCGCGGCCCGGGATCGTCCACCGGATCGACAAGGATACCTCCGGCCTGCTGGTCGTCGCCAAGTCCGATGCCGCGCATGAGAGGCTGGCGAAGCAATTCGCCGACCATTCGATTGCGCGCCGCTATCTCGCCGTCTGCGCGGGGCACCCGAACCCGGCGGCGGGCACCGTCGCGGGCCGCATCGGCCGCTCAGACAAGGATCGCAAGAAGATGGCCGTGCTCCCCGACGAAGCCACGCGCGGCAAGCATGCGGTCACGCATTACGCGACGAAGCAGCGCCTCGACCATGCCGCGCTGATCGAATGCAGGCTCGAAACCGGGCGGACCCACCAGGTGCGCGTTCACTGTGCGTCAATCGGCCATCCGCTATTAGGAGACCCTGTCTATGGACGCACTCCCAAGCCGCTCCGCGCGACGCTTCAGCAGCTGCAATTCGCCCGCCAGGCGCTCCACGCAGCCAGCCTCGGATTCATCCATCCTGTCAGCGGCGAAAGCTTGGATTTCCGCGCCGAATTGCCCCCCGATATGAGCGAACTCATGCGGGAACTTATCGACGAAACCGCACGTTGAAATCGATGAAAAGCAACACAGTCGCGGGCAATATCTGTTATAAATAACTTCAGTGGCCCGAGAGTCGAATGCCCAGCAGGGGTTCGGCGCGCGAGGTCGACGCTAGAAAGGTCAGGGTTACGTGAGCAATACCAAAGCATTGAGCGTCCCGGCGCTCGGCGGTGAGCAGAGCCTCAACCGCTATCTCTCCGAAATCAAGAAATTCCCCGTGCTGACGCAAGAGCAGGAATACATGCTCGCCAAGCGTTACGAAGAGCATGAGGACTCAGAAGCTGCGGCGCAGCTCGTCACCTCGCACCTGCGCCTCGTGGCGAAGATCGCCATGGGCTATCGCGGCTACGGCCTGCCGGTTTCGGACCTCATTTCCGAAGGCAATGTCGGCCTGATGCAGGGCGTGAAGAAGTTCGAGGCCGATCGCGGCTTCCGCCTCGCCACCTATGCCATGTGGTGGATCAAGGCGAGCATCCAGGAATACATCCTGCGTTCTTGGAGCCTCGTGAAGATGGGCACCACCGCCGCGCAGAAGAAGCTGTTCTTCAACCTGCGCCGGATGAAGAAGAACCTCGACGCCTACGAGGACACCGATCTGCATCCGGATGACGTAGCGAAGATCGCGACCGATCTCGGCGTGCCCGAGCAGGAAGTGGTTAATATGAACCGCCGCATGCTGATGGGCGGCGACGGTTCGCTCAACGTGCCGATGCGCAATGGCGAAGACGGTAGCGGCGAATGGATGGACTGGTTGAAGGACGATGGTCCGCTCCAGGACGAACTGGTCGCCGATGCCGAGGAAGCCGAAGTGCGCCACGACATGCTGGTGGAGGCGATGGACAACCTCAACGATCGCGAAAAGCACATTTTCCGCGAGCGGCGCCTGACGGAAAACCCGCAGACGCTGGAGGAACTGAGCCAGGTCTACAGCGTAAGCCGCGAACGCATCCGCCAGATCGAAGTCCGCGCTTTCGAGAAAGTGCAGAAGGCGATGAAGGCGATTGCCGGCGAGAGGTTGCTACCGGGCGTGGCGTAATTGCGCCGGTCGCTAGACAATAGAGAGGGCCGCCGTTCCGATGGGATCGGCGGCCCTCTCTCTTTTGCGTCTGACGATTAGCTCCCCGCCAGATCCAGCACCGCCGCCACCATCGCCCGCGTGCCCAGCGTCACGCTTTCGCGCGGGGCGATCTTGAACAGGGGGGAGTGGTGCGAGGGGACGGCAGGACCGCCGTTGGCTTCGGCTTCGAAGGCTTCTGGCGGGGTGCCGCCGACGGCGAAGTAATAGCCAGGCACCCCGAGATCCTCGGCCACGAAATAGGAGAAGTCCTCCGCCCCCATGCCGCGCTGTTCGAAAGGCTGGAAGCCTGCCTCGCCGAAGGTCGTGCGCATCACGCCGTTCAGGCGGCGGGCGAGTTCGGGGTCGTTATAGGTGACCGGAGTGCCCTCGCTCACCGTGACCTTCACCGGCAGCTCGTCGGGCAGGCCATGTGCCTTGCCGATGCCGACTGCCACGCGTTCGATGGCGGCGAGAAGCTGCGCGCGCGTATCCTCGTCGTTCGCGCGCACGGTCAGCTGCAGATCGGCGCGTTCGGAGATGATGTTGTGCTTCGTACCGGCCTGGAACGCGCCAACCGTGATGACCGCGGGCGAGAGCGGCTCGATCTCGCGGCTGACGATCGATTGCAGCGCGGTGACGATCTGCGAGGCGATATAGACCGGATCGCGGCCCATATGCGGGCTGGCCCCGTGCGCGCCGACGCCCGGCACCATGATGTCGACCGAATCGGCGCTCGAATACTGGATCCCCTCGGCCGCCGAGATCATGCCCGTCGGCAAAATCGAGGCAACATGGAAGGCGAGCGCATAGTCCGGCGTTCCGAAGCGGTCGTAGAGCCCGTCCTCCAGCATGGCCTTTGCTCCGCCGACGCGTTCTTCCGCCGGTTGCACCACGAACATCAGCGTGCCCGACCAATCGTCCTTCATTGCCATCAGGCGCCGCGCCGTACCGACCATCGAGGTGATATGCACATCGTGCCCGCAAGCATGCATCACCGGATAGGTCTCGCCATCCTGCCCGACCTGCGTGGCGGTAGAGGCGTATTCGAGGCCAGAGCGCTCCTCCACCGGCAGCCCGTCCATATCGGCACGCAGCATGATCAGCGGGCCGTCGCCATTCTCCAGCATGCCGACCACGCCGGTGCCCCCGACATTCTCGGTCACCGTCAGTCCGGCGGCGCGCAATTCGGCGGCCATGCGCTTGGCGGTATCGGTCTCGAGGAAGGAAAGTTCGGGGTTCTGATGGAAGTGGACGAAGAGGTCTTCGAGATGGCTGTCGTAATCCGTCGCCACCGCATCGGCGACCTCCGCGCTGTCCGCCAGCGCCGGCGTCGCAGCGAAAGCGGCCAGCGCCGCGGCCAGAATGAGATTGTGCATCGATCGTCCCCTTGTCTTCGTTCGTGGTGACAGAAAGCACGGGCGCGCCCCATGAGCAAGTGCCGCCGATTGCAAGCGCTCTCCATGGCCGCTAGCAGCAATGCCATGCGCTGGTTCGTCCGCTTTCTTTTCAAGGCCCTGTTCGGCCTGCTGGCGCTGAGCCTGCTGTTGGTGCTCGCGTTCAAATTCATATCTGTGCCCGTCACCGCCACCATGGTGATGGACGGCAACGGCATCACCAAGGACTGGACCAGCCTCAACAATATCGACCGCAACATGGTGGGCGCAGTGATCGCGGCGGAGGATGGCAAGTTCTGCACGCATGACGGCTTCGACCGCGAGGCGATCGAGCAGGCCATGCGCGAGAATGCGCAGGGCGGGCGCATCCGTGGCGGCTCGACGATCAGCCAGCAGACCGCCAAGAACGTATTCCTGTGGCAGGGCGGCGGCTATTTCCGTAAAGGGCTGGAGGCCTATTTCACGTTGCTGATCGAGCAGATCTGGGGCAAGCGGCGGATCATGGAAGTCTACCTCAACGTCGCCGAGACCGGTATCGGCACCTATGGCGTGGAAGCAGGGGCGGAACGCTATTTCAACAAGTCCGCCGCCAGCCTGACCCCCACCGAAGCGGCCCGCATGGCCGCGGCGCTACCGCTACCGAAAGAGCGCTCGGTCGTGAACCCACGCGGTTGGCTGCGCAGGCATGGCAATACGATTGCCGCGCGCATCGGCGTAGTCGGTCGTGACGGCCTCGACGCCTGCGTGTACGACTGATCGCGATGGGCGCAGGGCACGATCACGCACATGGCAGCGATCACGCGGGACATAGCCATGCTCCGGCCGATTTCGGCCGCGCCTTCCTGATCGGCATCATCCTCAATACCGGTTTCGTGATTGTCGAGGCGGCCTATGGCTGGATCTCGGGATCGATGGCGCTGATCGCCGATGCAGGCCATAATCTGTCCGACGTACTGGCGCTGATGGTGGCCTGGGGTGCGAGCGTCGCGGCGAAAAAAGCGCCGACCGACCGCTTCACCTATGGCTACAAGAGCTCGACCATCCTCGCGGCGCTCGCCAATGCCGGGTTGTTGCTGGTCGCCATCGGAGCGATCCTGTTCGAGACGCTGCATCGCATGGCAGAGCCCGCCGAAGTCCAGGGCGAAACAATGGCGATCGTCGCCGGGATCGGAATCCTAATCAACGCCGGCACCGCGGCGCTCTTCCTGCGCGGTCAGCACGACATCAATATCCGCGGGGCCTTCCTGCACATGGCCGCCGATGCGCTCGTCAGCCTCGGCGTGGTGATCGCCGGGCTGGCGATCCTGTGGACCGGCGAAACCTGGATCGACCCGGCGGTGAGCTTGCTGATCGTCCTCGTCATCGCCTGGGGCACTTGGGGCCTACTGAAAGACAGCGTTGCGATGAGCCTGCTGGCTGTGCCCAAAGGCATATCGGAGAGAGCCGTGCGCGACTACTTGACTGCGCTACCGGGTGTGGACGCAGTCCACGACCTCCATATCTGGCCGATGAGCACCACCGAAACCGCGCTGACCGCGCATCTCGTCATGCCGCAGGGCCACCCGGGCGACGCTTTCCTCAGCGGGATTTCGCACGAGCTGGAGCACCACTACCGTATCGGCCACGCGACCATCCAGATCGAGCGCACGCCCCATTGCGCGGGCGGCTGCTGACGCAGCGCGCGAGCAAGGCCGCGCGGGACAAGCTGAAAGCGGCGATGAACCGTTTGGCGCGCGGCGATAAAGCCGCTCTGGAGGACGTCTACCGCGCTACCTTGGCGAAACTTTTCGGCATTTGCCTGCGTATCTTGGGAGACGAAAAAGAAGCCGAGGACGCATTGCAGGACGTCTATCTGACATTGTGGCGACGGGCCGATCGGTACGATCCGGAGCGAGCGCGATCGCGTGGCTGGCGACCTTTGCGCGCAATCGCGCGATCGATCGCCTGCGCACCGGCAAGGTCAGGGGTGGCGCAGTGCCCGAGGACAAGGCTGCTTCCGCGTCCGATGGCAACCCAGTGGCCGATGCCATGCTGATAGACGCGGAACGCGAGGCGCGCGTGCACACCTGTCTCGAAGAGCTAGACGAAACGCCGCGCGATGCGATTCGCAGCGCTTTCTTCGAAGGCCGCACCTATGCCGATCCGGCCGAACAGCAGGACGTCCCGCTAGGCACGATGAAAAGCTGGATCAGCCGCGAGCTGGCGAAGCGGAAAGCCTGTATGGAGGCGGGAGAATTAGCGACGACAAGCGCCCCGACAGCGTCCTGGCGGCCGAATATGCGCTCGGCCTGCTGGAAGGCGAAGAGTTGCTCGCGGCGCGCGCTCGTGAAGCATCCGGCGGCGCTTTCGCCGCAGAAGTCGCGCAGTGGCAGGATCGCCTCGCCCCGCTGGCCGACGACATCGACCCGCGCATCCCGCGTGTCGAAGTGTGGCAGAGGATCGAGGCGGCGATGGGCGAGGATGCCGGAACGGCGGAGGTCGTCGTCCTGCGGCGCAAGGTCCGCCGCTGGCAGTGGATAGGCGGGGTCAGCGCGGCTGCAGCCGTTGCGCTGGCGGTTTTCGCTTTGCCGATGCGGCAGGTGCCCGACGGTCCATCCGGAAATATCGACAGCGGCCCTGCCCTTACACAGCCACCGCTCGCTGCGAACATGCCGATCGAAGGCACGCCACTTCGGCTCGACCTGACCTATCTCCCCGATGCGCATAGCCTCCTGGTGACGGCCGTGGGGCTCTCAGCCGACGGCGTTCACGACCACGAAATCTGGCTCGTTCCCGACGATGGCGAACTGATTTCGCCCGGTGTGGTGACTCCGGGCAAAGTTACCGCGCACGAGGTGCCCATCGAGGTTGCGCCACGAATTCGCGGCGGCTCCCAGCTGCTGCTAACGCGCGAGCCGCTGGGCGGGAAACCGCCGCAAGACGAGGCCGGACCGGTCGTTGCAGAGGCACGCTTCGCCGCAATCTGGGCATTTTTTCGGCTTGGGCGTGCATCTGCCCGGTCAAACGATCCGTATCTCCTACACAAGCTGGACGGGGCTTGGGAAAAGGAGACTACGATGAATATTTCGAAGAAACTCAAGGCCGCCGCCCTCGCGTCCATCGCCGCGACCGGCGCATTCGCGCTTTCCGCAGGCACTCCGGCACTGGCCGACCATCACGGCATGAAGGCCGAGAAGGCACAGCCGAACATCGTCGAAGCCGCGCAGGGCACCGGAGTTCATACCACACTGGTTGCCGCCGTGCAGGCCGCCGGGCTCGTCGACACGCTGACCAGTCCCGGACCCTTCACCGTCTTTGCGCCGACCGACGATGCGTTCGCGGCACTGCCGGACGGCACGGTCGATACGCTGCTGATGCCGGAGAACCGCGATCAGCTGACCAATATCCTCACCTACCACGTCGTCGAAGGCCGCATTCCGGCGGCACAGCTGACGCAGGCAATCCGCCAGGCCGGCGGGACCTACGAATTCGAGACGGTCGCCGGCGAGACGCTCAGCGCCAGCTTCAGCGGCGACGATATCGTGATCACCGATGCAGCCGGCGGGACCAGCACCGTGATCATGGCCGATGTGAAGACCACGAATGGCGTGATCCATGTCACCGACGGCGTTTTCCTGCCCGATTGACAGACTTTCCCCGGTGCCGCGGAGTCCAACCCATAATGCGCGGTACCAAACGACCCCGCCCGGCGCTCACAGGAGGCCGGGCGGGGTTTACCTTTGAATTTTCGGTGACGTCGGGAGGGCTGGCTGCCTCCTAGGCGGCCTCTTCCTCTTCCGTCTTGCCGCCATGGACCTGCACCGGTTCCTTGCGGCCGTCGACCACGTCCTTGTCGATCACGATCTCGCTCACGCCTTCCATGTCGGGCAGGTCGAACATCGTGTCGAGCAGGATTCCCTCGACGATCGAGCGCAGGCCGCGCGCGCCGGTCTTGCGCTCGATCGCCTTCTCGGCGATTTCGCGCAGCGCTTCGTCCTTGAAGGTCAGTTCGACATCCTCGAGCTCGAACAGCTTGTTGTACTGCTTGACGATGGCGTTCTTCGGCTCGGTCAGGATCGTCACCAGCGCATCGACATCGAGGTCGTTGAGCGTGGCGATGACCGGCAGGCGGCCGACGAATTCGGGGATCAGGCCGAACTTGAGCAGGTCCTCCGGCTCGCTCTTTTCGAGCAGTTCGCCCACGCGGCGCTTGTCCGGATCGGCAACATGCGCGCCGAAACCGATGCTGCGCTTCTGCAGGCGGTCGGCGATGATCTTGTCGAGGCCGGCGAAGGCGCCGCCGCAGATGAACAGGATGTTCGTGGTGTCGACCTGCAGGAATTCCTGCTGCGGATGCTTGCGGCCACCCTGCGGCGGGACGCTGGCGGTGGTCCCTTCCATCAGCTTGAGCAACGCCTGCTGCACGCCCTCGCCCGAAACATCGCGCGTGATCGAGGGGTTTTCCGCCTTGCGCGTGATCTTGTCGATCTCGTCGATATAGACGATGCCGTGCTGCGCCTTCTCGACATTGTAGTCGCTGGCCTGCAGCAGCTTGAGGATGATGTTCTCCACGTCTTCGCCCACGTAACCCGCTTCGGTCAGCGTGGTGGCGTCGGCCATGGTGAAGGGCACGTCGAAGGTGCGCGCCAGCGTCTGCGCCAGCAGCGTCTTGCCGGTGCCCGTCGGGCCGACCAGCAGTATGTTCGACTTCGCGAGCTCGACATCGCCGGACTTGCCGCTGTGCTTCAGGCGCTTGTAGTGATTGTGCACGGCCACCGAGAGCACGCGCTTGGCGCGATCCTGGCCGATTACATAGTCGTTCAGCGTCTGGAAGATTTCGGACGGCGTCGGAACGTCGCCTTCCTTCTTGCCGGTGAGGCCAGCCTTGGTTTCTTCGCGAATGATGTCGTTGCACAGCTCGACGCATTCGTCGCAGATGAACACGGTCGGGCCCGCGATGAGCTTCCTCACCTCGTGCTGCGACTTGCCGCAGAAGCTGCAATACAGCGTGCTCTTGCTATCGGTTCCGCTCAACTTGGTCATATCCTAATCGTCTTCTCCGGCCCTGTCGGCAGATGTGCGACTCTAGGGGACACGGGATTTGGGTCAATATCGTAGGTACAATCATCCCCTTGCCACAAGCTGAAGCGGCCAGGTTGCTGGAATCCTACAGCAATCGTGCAACAGTCCCGCGCAGGCACAGTGGCTGCGCGGAACCTTACGGCTGTCCGATCACTCGGGTGCGCCACCCGAACCTTCGGCTTCAGCCTCGCCGTTTTCCGGACGGGTTTCGAAGACCTTGTCCACGATCCCGAACTTCATCGCTTCCTCGGCTTCGAGGAAGGTGTCGCGGTCCATCGCCTGCTCGATGTCCGAAAGACTCTGGCCGGTATATTTCACATAAAGATCGTTCATTCGCTTGCGAATGCGCAGGATTTCGCGGGCCTGGATCTCGATATCGCTCGCCATGCCGCGCGCGCCGCCGGACGGCTGGTGGACCATGATGCGCGCATTGGGCAGCGCGATGCGCATGCCCGGCTCGCCCGCCGCCAGCAGGAAGCTGCCCATGGAGGCGGCCTGCCCGACGCATACGGTCGAAACCCGCGGTTTGATGTACTGCATCGTGTCATGGATGCCCATGCCGGCCGTCACCACGCCGCCGGGCGAATTGATGTACATGCTGATCGGCTTCGAGGGGTTCTCGCTTTCGAGGAACAGCAGCTGGGCGATGATCAGCGACGCCATCCCGTCTTCCACCTGGCCGGTAACGAAAACGATGCGCTCGCGCAGCAGGCGGCTGAAGATGTCGAAGCTGCGTTCGCCGCGGCTGGTCTGTTCTACCACCACCGGGACAAGCGCACCGGTTACGGGGTCGCGCGTGAACTGGCCCTGTGTGCCATAGCTGGTGGAATGGGCATCGCTGCCGAACAGGTCGATCATGAAAATTCCTCTCGTCGGATCGGTTGAGCGCCTATGTCGCGAGTACCCCGGCGATGTTCAAGTGGCTTAACCCTTATGCCGTCCAGATATGTCGCCCGACGCCGAATTGCCGGTGGAAAATCGGTTGCAGGCTGCAATCCATGTAATTCGTCCGTCTCAATGTGCCGTTGGCAGAGACGCCGGACTCATTTGTCGGATGCGATATCGCCATGGTCGATGGGCCGGTGGCCTTTTCGCTTACAGACGTAGACGACAACACCGAGACCAGGACCGAGACCAGGAGGGGGAGCCCCGATTCAATGAGTTGCCGCCGCGACATAACGGTCGTATCCGTAATAGCTGCGCTGACGGTTTGCGCATCACCGGCCCACGCCTCCGCCGCGCAGGACGATCCCGGCGAGCCTGCCGGCGAAGGCGATCCGCCAACCGAAGGTGCGCAAGTCTATACGCCCGACTATTTCGAGCGCTACGCACCGCGCAATGCGCTCGACATGCTGGCCCAGGTGCCGGGCTTCGTTATCGACGATGGCGACAACAATTCGCGCGGCCTCGGCCAGGCGACTGCCAATGTGCTCGTCAATGGCGAGCGGTTTTCGAGCAAGTCCGACAGCGTGCGCGACCAGCTTAGCCGTATCCCGGCAGGCGACGTCGTCCGGATCGAGATCGTGGACGGGACGACGCTCGACATTCCGGGGCTCAACGGTCAGGTCGCTAACGTCATTGTCAACAAGACCGGCGCGTCGGGGCAGTTCAGCTGGACCACCGGCTTTCGCCCGTACAACACCGGGGCGCAGCTGTTCGGCGGCGAGGTGTCGTCGACCGGCAATGCCGGGAAGCTGGACTACACGGTCTCACTCAGCAACGAGAACAACCGCTTCGGGACCGATGGCCCCATCACCGTCATCGATGGCGTGGGTGATCTGATAGAGACGCAGGATACCAAGTTTTCCGGCAAGTTCGACAATCCAACGCTGGCAACCAACTTCACCTATACCTTCTCGCCCGATGTCATCGCCCATCTCAACCTGCAATACGGCGAGGATTTCTGGTCGGAGCGCATCACCGAACTGGCCGATGTCGTTGGCGGCCCCGATCGTGATCGCCTGCTGCTCAACGACGAGGACGGCCCTGAATACGAGATCGGCGGCGACATCGAATTTCCGCTCGGCCACGGTAAGCTCAGGCTGATCGGGCTGGAGCGCTTCGAACGCGATAATTTCCGCAGCGTGCTGGTCGACAGCTTCGCGGACGGGTCGCCCGACACCGGCTCGCGCTTCCGCCAGACCAATGCGGCGGGCGAGCGGATCGGACGTTTCGAATACGGCTGGACCATGTTCAAGGCCGACTGGCAGCTTTCGGGCGAGGCCGCGTTCAACCGGCTCGACCGGCGCTCCTCGATCGAAATCCTGGACGAGGATGGCGAGTTCTTTTTCATCCCCTTTCCCCCCGGCAATGGCGGCGTGACGGAGGATCGCTACGAAGGCATCCTCAGCTTCAGCAAGCAGCTGACGCCGAAGCTGTCGCTGCAGGCCACGGCGGGCGCGGAATATTCGAAAATCCAGCAGACCGGCTCGGCCGCAAATTCGCGGGTGTTCAAGCGCCCCAAGGGCTCGCTCTCCCTCGCTTGGAAGCCGGCCAGCGATTTCGACGTGTCGGTCGAACTGCGCCGCCGGGTCGGCCAGCTCAGCTTCGGCAATTTCCTCGCCAGCATCAATCTCGACAACGACAACGGGAACGGCGGCAATAACGAACTGGTGCCCGACCAGAGCTGGAACCTGGAGGCGGAGATTAACAAGAGCTTCGGCGCCTGGGGCTCGGCGAAGCTACAGGTCCGCCAGGCGTGGTTCGAGGATTTCATCGACTATTTCCCGCTCGCCAACGGCGGCGAGGCGCGCGGCAATATCGGCGATGCCCAGCGTCTGCATATCGAACTGTCCGGCACGGTGAAATTCGATCCGATCGGCTGGAAAGGCGCGCAGCTCAATTTTGCTGCCGTCCAGCGCTACATGGACATCGTCGATCCGTTTACCGGGGAGAAACGCGCATTCTCCAACGATCTCTACAACCGGCTGGAGGCCGATTTCCGCCACGATATCCCGAGCAGCGACTGGGCTTACGGCGCCAGCCTGTTCACCTTCAGCCCGGTCGAATATTCGCGCCGCTACGAAGAAGGGCGCTTCTGGGAAGGGCCGGGTTTCGTGGACGTCTTCGTGGAGCACAAGGACATCCTCGGCATGACGGGACGACTGCGGGTAGGCAACGTGCTGTCGGCGCATAACAGGGGTTTCCGCACCGTCTATGACGGATCGCGCCCGGACGGCGACGTGCTGTTCACCGAGACGCTGGACCGCCGCATCGGCCCGATCGTGCGCTTCACCTTGAGCGGGAATTTCTAAGCACGCTTGCATTGCGCTTCGGCGGTGGCAGGGTGGTGCGATGAAGCATATTGCCCTGTCGTTCGCTCTCCTTGCAACCGCATCGCCGCTCGCAGCGCAGGAGAGGCAAGATGAACGGCCGACAGTGCGCTTGGAAATGCCCGGTCCACCACCCGGAATGGAGGCTCCGCAGGACGAAGCGGAGCGGCGCACGCTCCTCTATGCCATTCGCGCTCGAAATCTCGACAACGGGCCGAATGGGCTGAATTCGATCATCGCTTTAGCGCCCGACATCACAGCTCAGACGCGCGCGGCGCGAGCGCAGCCAACATTGCTCGCCGGTCGACCAGTACTGGTGAAGGACAATATCGAAACACGGGAGTTACCGACCTCCGCCGGCAGCCTTGCCTTGGCAGAGACTATGCCCGGACGCGATGCGCCGCTGATTGCGCGCCTGCGCGCAGCCGGCGGTGTAATGATGGGCAAGACCAACCTGTCCGAATGGGCGAATATCCGCGACGACAATTCCACCAGCGGCTGGAGCGCGGTGGGCGGCCTCACCCGCAATCCGCATGCGATCGACCGCAACCCCTGCGGCTCTTCCTCGGGCAGCGGCGCGGCGGTGGCGGCGGAATTTTCCTGGGCGGCTATCGGTACGGAAACCGACGGATCGATTACCTGCCCCGCCAGCGTCAACGGCATTGTCGGCTTCAAGCCCACGGTCGGCATGGTCAGCCGCACGCATGTCGTGCCGATCAGCCATTCGCAGGACACCGCGGGACCGATGGCGCGCGTCGTTTACGACGCAGCCCTGCTGCTCGAAGCCCTCGCGGGTAGCGATACCGCCGATCCCGCCACCGCAGAAGCGGACGCGCGCAAGACTGCGTTTTCGCAAGGTCTGCGCGATGCTTCGCTCCAAGGCGTGCGGATCGGCGTGCTGGTCAACCAGATCGGCAGCAGAGACGACGTGCGCGCGGTGTTCGAGCAGGCGCTGGACGACATGCGGCGCGCAGGCGCGGAACTGGTCGAGATCGAATATGGCCCGCAGGGCGAAATGTTCGACGCGGAGCTGACCGTACTGCTCTATGAATTGCGCACCGACATGGACGCCTATCTCGGCTCGCGCCCGGGCACCGACGGTCCGCGCAGCCTTGCCGACCTTGTCGCTTTCAACGAGGCGAATGCCGATACCGAGATGCGCTGGTTCGGCCAGTCGCTGTTCGAACGCGCGCTCGAGACGACGGATCAGGCGGCTTACGAGGAAGCTCGCGCGACATCGCTACGGCTGGCCGGCGAGGAAGGGATCGACCGCCTGCTGCGGGAGAACGACGTCAGCCTGCTGGTCGCGCCGACGCGCGGTCCGGCGTGGGTCAGCGATCTCGTCAATGGCGACAATTTCAACGGTAGCATCGGCGCAGGCTCGCTTGCGGCGATCGCAGGCTATCCGCACCTGACCGTGCCGATGGGTGCCGTCGAGCGCCTGCCGGTGGGGATCAGCTTCATGGGCGCGAAGTGGCAGGACCACGCGGTGCTCAAGGTAGGGGCCGCGTTCGAGCGGGCGCGGACCGCCGAAATTCCGAAGCCCGATTTCCAGCGCTGGGAACCCGAAGCCCTGCCCGAGGACTGATAGGCGATGGAATACGAACCGCGCATCTTCCTCTTCGTCGTCATGGGCCTGGGGCTGATGGTGGCGGTTTCGCTGGAGCGATTTCTCGCCAAGTTCTGGCTGTCGCTGCCAATCCTCTATGTCGCGGCGGGCTTTGCGATCTTCTCGCTCCCGCTCGATTTGCCGAACATTAATCCGACCTATGACGGCTTCGATGCGGTAACCCTGGAATACACGACCGAATTCATCGTCATTGCATCGCTGATGGCGGCGGGCATAGCGATCGACCGTCCGGTCAGCTGGGCCAACTGGCGGCAGATCTGGCCGCTGCTGGTAATTGCCATGCCGCTGACTGTTGCCTCGGTGGCCCTGCTTGGCTGGTGGGCCATCGGGCTGACCCCGGCGTCTGCGATCCTCCTTGGCGCCGCGCTTGCGCCGACCGATCCGGTCTTGGCGCGCAGCGTGCAGGTCGGCCCACCGGGCGAAAACAAGCGGCATGACGTCCGCTTCAGCCTGACTGTCGAGGCGGGCCTCAACGACGGGCTGGCCTTTCCCTTCACCTATCTGGCCATCGCGGCGGTCGGCATGGCCACACTCGGCTCATGGACGCTGGACTGGCTGTGGTTCGACCTCGTGTGGCGCATCCTCGTCGGCTGCGTCGTTGGTTGGGCGGTCGGACGGCTGGGCGCCTGGTGGGTGTTCGAGCGCGAAGCGGATTCGCCGATGAAGGAGATCGACGAGGAGAGCGAGAGCGCCGACCGGCCGAAGTACTCGACCAGCGAAGGGCTGATCGTTCTCGGGACATTGCTGCTAGCGTACGGACTGGCGGAAATATTCGCAGGCTACGGCTTCCTCGCCGTGTTCGTCGGCGCGGTCACGGCGCGTCAGCGGGAGAACCGCAGCCGCTATCACAAGATCAGCCACCACTTTATCGACCAGATCGAGCAGATCGTGCTTGTCGCCGTGCTCTTCGGCTTCGGAGCCATGCTGGCGAGCGGCGTGTTGCGACCGCTCACCTGGACTGCCGCGCTGGTCTGCCTCGCGCTGATTTTCGTCATCCGGCCGCTGTCCGGCCTGCTGGCGGAATCGCGCTCCAAGCTGCCGCTTGCGGGCAAGCTGGCGATCGCCTTCCTCGGTGTGCGCGGGATGGGCTCGATCTACTACCTCGCTTACGGCCAGAACCATGCGGAGTTCATCCAGATAGATTTGTTGTGGGCCTGCATAAGCTTCACCATCCTCGTATCGATCCTGGTGCACGGCATCGTCTCCGGCCCGCTGATCCGTCAGGTCGAGCGCCGCCGCGCGCATATTCACGCCGGCACGGACGAAGAAATGCTCAGCCATAGTCCCGATGGCGATCCGATCGCAGTCGAGCTGGCCGACAAGCCCTGCTGATACAGCGCAAGCAAAAGGGCGACCGGATCCGATCCGGCCGCCCGTTGCGAAAACATGCGATAGCGTAAGGCTTACTTCTTGGCAGCAGCCTTCTTCGCCGGTGCCTTCTTTGCAGCAGGCTTCTTGTCGGCTGCTTTCCTGGCCGGTGCCTTCTTGGCGGCAGGTTTCTTGTCGTCGGCTTTCTTGTCGTCGGCCTTTTTGGCCGCGGCTTTCTTTGCCGGAGCCCTTTTCGCGGCGGGCTTCTTGTCGGCAGCCTTCTCGTCCGATTTGGCGTCGTCCTTCTTCTCAGCAGCCTTTTTCGCCGGAGCTTTCTTCTTCGCCGCAGCCTTCTTCTTGGGCTTCTCTTCGGTGGTATCCTCGGCCTCGATCGCGGCTTCGAGTTCCTCGCGCGTCACTTCGCGGTCGGTGATCTCGGCCTTGTCGAACAGGAAGTCGACGACCTTGTCCTCATAGAGCGGGGCGCGCAGCTGGGCGGCTGCCATCGGCTCGGTGCGGACATACTCCATGAACCGCTCGCGGTCTTCAGCGCGGTACTGCTGGGCAGCCTGCTGGATCAGCATCTGCATCTCGTTGGCGTTGACTTCGACGCCGTTCGCCTGGCCGATTTCCGAGAGCAGGAGGCCGAGGCGCACGCGGCGTTCGGCGATCTTGCGGTAATCGTCCTTCTCGTCCTCGATTTCCTTCAGCATGGCTTCGGGATCCTCGGACTGCGCGGCTTCCTGCTGCAACTGGGCCCAGATCTGGTCGAATTCCGCATCGACCATGCCCTGCGGCACGGCGAAATCGTGACCGGCAGCCAGCTTGTCGAGCAGCTGGCGCTTCATCTGCGTGCGGGTCAGGCCGGAGGTTTCCTGTTCAAGCTGGCCGCGGACCAGTTCCTTGAGCTTGTCGATGCTGTCGAGGCCGAGGTTCTTGGCAAACTCGTCATCGACCTTGGTCTCGGTAGCAACCTTCACCTGCTGCACGGTCACATCGAATTCGGCTTCCTTGCCGGCGAGATGCTCTGCCGGATAATCGTCCGGGAAAGTCACGGTGATGGTTTTTTCGTCACCGGTCTTCACGCCCGTCAGCTGTTCTTCGAAGCCGGGGATGAACTGGCCCGAGCCGATCACCAGCGGGGTGTTTTCCGCCTTGCCGCCTTCGAATTCGGTGCCGTCCACGCGGCCCGCGAAATTGATGATCAGCTGATCGCCCTCGCCTGCCTTCCTGGTCTTGGCGGCGTCCTTGTAGCTCTTGTTCTGGTCGGCGATGTTCTGGACGGCTTCGTCCACTGCCTCGTCCTTCACCGGAACCGTCAGGCGCTCCAGCTCGAGATCCGTGATCTCCGGTGCTTCGATCTCGGGCAGGATTTCCAGCTCGACGGTGAGCTCGGCGTCCTTGCCTTCCTCGTAGCCCTCGCCGAATTCGACCTTGGGCTGCATCGCGGGGCGCAGCTTGTTGTCGGCCATCACCTTGTCGACCGATTCGCGGATCATGTCGTTGACCGCCTGCGCGTGAAGCTGTTCGCCATGCATCTTGCGCACGAGGTTGGCGGGCACCTTGCCGGGACGGAAACCGGGCATGCGGACCTGCGGGGCGATCTTCTTCACTTCGCTGCCGACGCGCTCGTCGATGTCCTTCGCCGGAATGGTGACGGCGTAGGCGCGCTTCAGGCCTTCATTGGCGGTTTCTTTGATCTGCATGGTTGAAACTCGTGACTTTCGAAAATGCGATAGTGATGACGGGGTCTCACGCAGCGGCGGCACTGGTGCGGGCGAAGGGACTCGAACCCCCACATCTTTCGATACTGGTACCTAAAACCAGCGCGTCTACCAGTTCCGCCACGCCCGCTAACCCGAACGATGCCGCGCGAAGGGGCGGGCCCTCCACGTGTAGGCGCGTGCCTCTAGAGCGATGCGACGACAAGCGCAAGCGTGGCGACGGATGGGGGAACGCGAGCGTGCGGCGGGCCGTTGTTACCTTCGAAAGGAGCCATCCCCATGGCCGATTACGAAACACCCCATATCCCGCCGACGACGCCCCCGGTCGTCAATCCCGATGTGAAGCCCAAGGCCTCCGCAGAAATGGAAGAAGACGGCGAAGCGGAAGGCGAAACGCTCGATCAACGCGACACGCCGGACGAGATCGACATCGAAACCGAGAAGGCGCTCAAGCCTGCCATGGATGGCGGGCGCGACGGCAAGGGTGAGCAAGGGCTCGATACCGCCCGAGCCGAAACCCTGCTCCCCCCGGATTGAAGGAGAACGACCATGGCAACACAGCCCGACCCATCGCCCGATACGATCGATCCCGGCGCGCCGCAGGAAATGCCGCCCGACAGCCCGCCGAACGAGGCCCCGATGGAGGAGCCCCCCGGCGTCGAACCGGTCTCCCCCGACCACGACAATCCGGGTCGCGGCCCGATCGAAACGCCTCCGCCGCCCGATTGAATGCCGTGCCGGATTGAACTTGCGGGTCGGGGCGGGGCGCATTATCGGCGCATCGCATGAGCGAAGACACGAAGAACGACACCCCGCCCGACCGCCTCTCGGTCAATCCGAAGAGCGAGCATTTCAGCACCGAGGTGCTGCAGCGCGGCGTCGGCATCCGCTTCAAGGGCAAGCAGCGCACCGACATCGAGGAATATTCGATTTCGGAAGGTTGGGTGCGCGTTCAGGCCGGCAAGACGATGGATCGCAAGGGCAATCCCCTCACGCTCAAGCTCAATGGCCCGGTCGAAGCCTGGTACGAGGACCTCGGCGAGGACGCGCCGGTCGCAAAGGCCGGTTGATCAGCGAAAGTCGGCGAAGGCGCTGAGGAAGCGCCTCGAGGTTTTCTTGCGCGCCGGTGCCTCGGATTGCGCAATTCGCACGCGCTGCTGCGCAACGCCGTCGCCATAGATAAACCCTTCGACCGGCCATGCGGTCTTACCGACCGCGCCCAGCGGGGCATACCAGACCTGCACCTCGCTCCAGTCGTTGGCCGGCGATACATCGACCGCAAGCACGTCTTTCTCGACCTGGCCGCGTCGCCCGTTGATCGGCGACCAGTTTGCATGGTCGAGCAGCACGCGGCGCGAGTCCACCACCCTGCTGACGGCAGCCACATGGCCGAGGCGCATGCTGCGATGGGGCTTGAATGCCATGACGGTGCCGACGCGCGGAGTCGACCCGGTCGCATAGCGCCCTTGCGCCTGGTCCCACCACGTATGCGCATCTCCGTAGATCTCGATGCCGCTGACCTTGCGGGCGTAGGGCACGCATTGCAGGTAGGGCGCAAGTTCGCTCCCCGAGGACGAGAAGTCGCTATCCATACGGAAATCCCGGCTGTCGTCGGCGAGCGCCGGAGCGGAAAGGCCGAGCGCGGCCATGGCGATAAGAGCGTGTTTCATGGCCATGGTGCCTAACCCGTTAACCTTACGGCACGCCTGCCCGTTGTGGTTAACGGCATTTAACCCTCCCGCGCACATCCGCTTGCAATGCGGAGGCTAAAGGGCCACTTGCCGCGCCATCATGCTTGCATCCCCATCCAAGCCCACGGTGATCATCATCGGCCGCCCGAACGTCGGCAAGTCGACGCTGTTCAACCGGCTCGTCGGCAAACGGCTGGCGCTGGTCGACGACCAGCCCGGCGTCACGCGCGACCGGCGCTTCGGCGAGGCGGAGATCGCGGGGCTGGAGTTCCAGATCGTCGATACCGCCGGCTGGGAAGACGAGGATCCCGACAGCCTGCCCGGCCGGATGCGCAAGCAGACCGAAGTCAGCCTGGAAGGCGCGGACGCGGCGATGTTCGTGTTCGATTCGCGTGTCGGCCTGACCCCGCTCGACGAGGAGATTGCCCGCTGGCTGCGCAGCCAGAAGGTGCCGGTGGTGCTGGTCGCCAACAAGGCGGAAGGCAACCAGGGCGACGCGGGCATTTACGAAAGCTTCTCGCTCGGTTTCGGCGAACCGGCCGCAGTCAGCGCGGAGCATGGCGAAGGCATCGCCGACCTGTTCGACCACCTCTGGCCGATCATCGGCGTCAAGGCCGAAGCCGCCGAAATCGAGGCCGAGATCGACGAGGAGGACGAGGAGGCGCTGCTCGCCGGGCCGCTCCAGCTCGCCATCGTCGGCCGGCCCAATGCAGGCAAGTCCACGCTGATCAACCGTCTGCTGGGCGAAGACCGGCTGCTGACCGGTCCGGAAGCCGGGATCACGCGCGATTCGATTGCGATCGACTGGGAATGGACCGATCCGAAAACCGCCGACGCGCGCGAGATCAAGCTGATCGACACCGCCGGCATGCGCAAGAAGGCGCAGGTCACGGACAAGCTAGAGAAGCTCTCGGTCGCCGATGCCCGCCGGGCGGTCGATTTCGCCGAAGTCGTCGTGCTGCTGCTCGATGCGACACGCGGGCTGGAGGCGCAGGACCTCAAGATCGCCAATCTCGTGCTCGAGGAAGGCCGAGCGCTGATGATCGCGATCAACAAATGGGACGTGGCTGATAACGCCAGCAGCCTGTTCAACGGCATTCGCGAGGCGCTGAACGAAGGGCTGGCGCAGGTGCGCGGCGTGCCGCTGTTCGCGGTCAGCGCTAAGACGGGCAAGGGGCTCGACCAGATGCTCGGCGCGGCATTCGAACTGCGGGAGGCATGGAGCCGCCGCGTGCCGACTGCCGCTCTCAACCGCTGGTTCGACGATGCGCTGGAGGCCAACCCGCCGCCCGCGCCCAAGGGTCGGCGGATCAAGCTGCGCTATATCACGCAGGCGAGCATCCGGCCGCCGCGGTTCGTCGTGTTCGGCACGCGGCTGGAGGCGCTTCCCAAGAGCTACGAGCGCTATTTGATCAACGGAATTCGCGACAAGCTCGGCTTCGAAGCCGTGCCGGTGCGCGTGGTACTGAAGAGTCCCAAGAACCCCTACAACGCCAATAAGGGTGGGGGCGGAAACTACAGCGGGAAGCGGTGATGCTGCTCGATTTGCTAGCCAGCGTCCCCGGCATCGAATTACTGGAACGCACCAGCTCGTCGCTGCGCGTCCAGAACGTCGTCCAACTGAGCCTTGCCCCTGCTTTTTTGCTCGCCGGGATCGGGGCGATCATGAACGTGATGACCAACCGCCTGATCTGGGTGGCCAACAAGATCGAAAAAATCATGGCCGCAGACGAGGAAGGGCGCGCCGGCGTATCGCTGGACGAGCTGCCCGCGCTCGAGAAGCGCCGGATTTACGCCCAGCGCGCGGTGATGCTGAGCACCGCATCGGCCCTGTCGATCAGCATCGTGATTGCGCTGCTTTTCGTCAGCGCCTTCGTCACCGCACCGATGGGTACGCTGGTGGCCTTTACCTGGTTCACGACCATGGGCTTCCTGGTGGCCGGACTCGCCAGTTTCCTGCTCGAGACGCGCACCGCGGCGAAGCGCAATCGCGAGCGTATGAAGCGGCATTTGCGCGGCGACTGATCGCGTTTCCCGGACCGATGTCGGCCAATTGACGCTACGGCACGGCAAGCCAACATGTCGTTATCCGGCGTTCATCTCGAGCGGCGCAGCACGCGATCTCCCATCGAGGAGACACGACATGCACCGGATCCAGATCGCAATCCTGTCACGCGGAGAGCATGAACTGCACCACGTGAAGCTCGACACTCTCGATCTCGGGACGGCCCTGCTTGTGACGGATATCAATCTCGCGGAGGGCTCGGCCGAGCTTTGGGAAGGCGAACGTCGCCTGGCGCGCCTGATCAAGCACAGCGGGCCGCATGCCACGTTCTGGGAGGTCGGCTGCTGTTGAGCTTTGCTCAGCCGGCCTCGCCGTCGCCCGCCG
This sequence comes from Erythrobacter sp., assembly GCA_029937545.1. Classification (GTDB taxonomy): domain Bacteria; phylum Pseudomonadota; class Alphaproteobacteria; order Sphingomonadales; family Sphingomonadaceae; genus Qipengyuania. The sequence continues at coordinate 77,507 of JAPYPR010000008.1, forward strand.
GCTTGCTTTGCAGCTGGACGTAGTTCTCCAGCCCCATCCGGGCGATCATGTCGAATTGCGTTTCGAGGAAGTCGACATGCTCTTCCTCGCTGGCGAGGATGTCTTCGAAAATCTGGCCCGAGGTGAAGTCGCGCACGCTCTGGCAATGCTCGGCTGCTTCCTTGAGCAGCGGAATCGCTTCCATCTCCATGGCCAGGTCGGCCTTGAGGATCTCTTCCACCGTCTCGCCGACCTTGAGCTTGTGGATCGCCTGGAAATTCGGGAGGCCGTTGAGGAACAGGATACGCTCGGCGAGGATGTCGGCGTGCTTCATCTCGTCGATCGATTCATGCCGCTCGTATTCGGCCAGCTTGTACACGCCCCAGTCGGCCAGCACGCGGTAATGCAGCCAGTACTGGTTGATCGCCGTCAGCTCGTTGGTCAGCGCCTTGTTGAGGAATTCGATGACCTTGGGATCGCCTTGCACGTGCCTGCTCCTGTTGCGGGGGTCTGCGATCCTATGCTCCTGTCATGCGGGAATTGGCAAGGGGAACCCACGAAAAAATGCCGGAATTCCGCCAGTTGCAAGCGATTTTCAGTAGCGAAAAATCAGGCGGCGGCGGGGACCAAACCCAGCTCGCGCTCTTCCTCGATAATTGCATCCGCCTCGACCAGACACTGGCCGCAATTGGGCTGCTTACCCATGGCCGCGTAGCACGCTTCGGCATCGCCCGAGACGTGGTGCGCCTTGCGTCGCAGCTCGTTCTCCCGAATGGCGTTGCAGATGCAGATGTACATAGACGCGGATCCCTTGCGATTGATTCGCAAGAGCAGATGTAATGCGAGTCATTCGCAGTAGCAACCCCGCCTGAGAGTTTCACCTTCGCAGGGGGAATAGCCGCCAGTAGGTCAGGCAGCGCCACAGCCATTCGAGCGGACCGAAGCGGAACCGCTCGAGCCAGGGCTTGGACCACAGCAGCATGAGCGCCCATGTCGCGGCAGCCACGAGGTAGAGCTCCGTCCGCCCGAGCTGGCCGAACAGGCCGCCCGCCCAGCCGTGGAACACCAACATCATCAGGACCGATGTCCCGAGGTAGTTGGTAAAGGCCGCCCGCCCGGCCGCTGATACCCGTTGCGCCAGCGGTCCGGCGACGTGCTGCCCCCACAGGGCCAGCAATGCGAGCAGGCCGAGGATGGCGAACAGGCGCGGCACCATCGACCACGCGCTCATCGCGGCGAGCGTGCCGTAGTAGGTAAGCCCGCCGGCTTTCGCCCACAGCGCCACCGGGGTTGTGAGCGCCGTGCCGACGATCCACAGACCCCAACCCCATTTGTGCTGCCGCCCCGGGTCGACACCGCCATCGAACAGGCCGTAGCGATAGGCCGCCATGCCGACGAGCATCAGCGGCAGCGTCTCGAACCAGAACAGCAGCAGGACGAAACCGATTTCGGGGCCGTGCTCGGTCATGTTGTGGTTCACCCAGGCACCGTAATCGCCATCGCCGATCAGCTGCGTCTCGTAACGCCCGTCGGCGAGGTCGGCCTGCTTCTCCCTTTCGAGATCCTCGGCCATCTCGACAAAGGCCGCCTCTTGCGAGCCCTCCATCATAGGGAGGAAGCCAAGGATTCCGGTATAGAACAGCGCGCCGCCGAAATAGCCGATGAGCCCCAGCACCAGCAGCTTGCGGCGCGAGAGGCCGACGAACAGCAAAGCTGCGAGGCCCGCGCAGGCGTAAAGGAACAGGATGTCGCCGCGCCAGATGAAGAAGAAATGCACCAACCCGATCACGCCGAGCCAGAACAGGCGCCGCACTTGCAGCCATTTGCCCTGCCCGCGCGCCGCCGCGCGTTCGAGGAACAGAACCATGCCCGCCCCGAACAGCAACGTGAAAAGCCCGCGCATCTTGCTGTCGATGAGGACGAACTGTGCGACCCACATCCAGTCCTCTGCCGCGCTGTGCGGGACGGTGAAGGCGTCTGGGTACATATAGGCCGTCATCGGCTGGCCGAAGGCGACGATATTGGCGGCAAGAATGCCCATCACCGCCAGCCCGCGGATGAAATCGAGGCTTGCGATACGGTTCGCGCCGCCGGTAGGCCTGGCCTGCCCCGGTGTCGCCTGTTCTGCCTGTTCCGTCACGTCTTTCTCCCTGTCCACCGCCCTACCTAACGGCAGGCGGGAAAAGGGAAAGCGGGCAGATAATCTGGTCCGGGGATCAGCGGGTCACGAGACAGTCGTAGCCGCCGCGTTTCAGCTGCGCGCAGGCCGACGTTGCCACATCGCGCGATTCGAAACCGCCGGCGAGAAGCTTGGTGAGCCGTCCTGCGGGTTCTTTTAGCTTCGCACGTCCGGCGAGCGCGGGAGTCTGCGAGACCTTCTCCCACAGCCGGTCGGCATTGCCCGCCACCCCGAAGGCACCGAGCTGCAGCTTCCACGGGCCTTGGGACCGAGCGACCTGAGGCGGCGGAGCGCTTGCAGGTGTTGGCGAAGTCGCCGTTGCGGATACGGTCGGCTCGGCCCGCGCAACCGTGACCGGCTGAGGCGTTTGGGTCGGAGTCCGGGCGAAATCCGCCCCGCTCGTGTCGCGTGCCGGAGCCGGGCGAGCGGCTGCCGGAGGTGGGGGAGCCGAGTCGGGAGTGCCAACCGCCAGGTCGACAGCGGCCAACTCGCGAGCGCGCGCCGCTTCGGCTTCGGACTTCAGCTGCGTCGCCAGAACCTGTGCAGCTTGCCGGTCGCCCAGCGGAATATACTCGTCCATCTGCGCAAGAGCGCCCTTGGCTTGCGGCAGCCCCGTCGAATTGGCCAGCGTCAGCAGGGCATAGGCCCGCTGCCAGTCCTTCGCGACGAGGTCGCCGTTGAAATGGGCGATGCCCAGTATGTACTGCGCGCGCGGATCGCCGCGTGTCGCTGCGGCTTCTATATAGGGGAGCGCTTGTTCGCGCTGCTCGCGCTGGAACAGCAATAAGCCGTAATTGTCCGCTGCTTGCACATGGCCTTGAGCCGTTGCGCGAGCATAAAGCGCCTCTGCCTGCGCCAGGTCGGTATCGACCCCGCGACCCAGCCGATAGGCCTGCGCCAGATTGAATTGCGCATCGGCATCGCCCGCCTGCGCCGGGACAACCCATTCGCGCACGGCGGCGGCATAATCGCCGCGGCTCCAGGCATCGACGCCGTCCTTCACATCGGCCGACGCAGGCGTGGCGAGACCTACCGCCATGGCACCGCAAAGCGCCATGCCCACGTGTTTGCTGTTTCCGATCATCCGTTCCGTCCTCGGCACTGTCGACCGCACACCTGCGGCGGTCGGCCCCATCCTATAGTAAATCGCCCGTTAGCAAAGCGTTGCGCCGCATGCCGCTTTCGCAGCGGTGACCTAATCGGCCCGATGTTAACCCTAAATTAGGGGTAGTCTGCGATTTCCGTTTTCGAACAGTCGCAATTGATGCGGCATTTGATTGACTAGAGGCTCAAACCAGGGGGATCAGCCTTGCGTGTACTGGCATTGGCATCGCAGAAGGGCGGATCGGGTAAAACCACGCTCTCCGGACATCTCGCCGTACAGGCCCAGCGCGCCGGCGCCGGGCCCGTCGTTCTGATCGATATCGACCCGCAGGGTTCGCTCGCCGACTGGTGGAACGAGCGCGAGGACGAATATCCCGCTTTCGCACAGACCACGGTCGCTCGCCTGGCGAACGATCTGGCTATCCTGCGCCAGCAGGGCTTCAAGCTGGCCGTGCTCGACACGCCGCCCGCCATCACCATGGCCATCCAGTCGGTGATTTCTGTTGCCGAGTTGATCGTCGTCCCGACCCGCCCCAGCCCGCACGACCTGCGCGCCGTGGGTGCCACGGTCGATCTGTGCGAACGGGCCGGCAAGCCGCTGGTCTTCGTGGTCAATGCCGCGACGCCGAAAGCCAAGATCACTTCGGAAGCCGCCGTCGCGCTGTCGCAGCACGGCACGGTCGCCCCGATCACCCTGCACCACCGCACCGATTTCGCTGCCTCGATGATCGATGGCCGCACCGTGATGGAAGTGGACCCCGAAAGCCGTTCGGCTGCCGAGGTCACCGCGCTGTGGAAATATATCGCCGACCGGCTGGAGAAAAACTTCCGCCGCACGGTCTTCGCCGCACCGAACACGCAAGCCGCTGTTCCCGGTGCCCATCGCCCCGCTGGCGGCTTCGGCCGCCGGGTGGCACAGTAAGAACTCGAGGGCGGAGACTGCCGGATGTCTGACGCCAATTTCGCCTCGCTCACCCCGACGCTCCTGGCGCGCAAGGGCGGTGCCAAGCCCGCCATGCGCCCGCAGTCCGGGATCCCCGGCCCTGTCGACGGCAAGGAAGCCGCCGCCAACCTGGAAGATCTCGGCTGGAACGACATGGGTGACGATAGCAGCACGCCGCTCGTGGCCGAAAAGCCGACTGCAGAAAAAGTCGTGCCGATCGCGCCCAGACAAGCCGCAAACGGAACCGAAGCGGAGCCCGCGCCCAACCAGGTGCGCGAATCGCTGACCAAGATCGCCGCCCAGCTGGACAAGCCGGCCGCGGCCAACACCAAGCCGGTCGTCCGCAAGTCCGCCGCTTCGCGCGGCAAGCGGGCAGCCTTTACGCTGCGGCTCGACCACGAGCGGCACCTGATGCTGCGGCTCGCCTGCACCGTTCGCGGTCGCAGCGCACAGCAGCTGGTGACCGCCGCACTGGACGATCTGCTGGCCGAAATGCCGGAAATCGCGAGCCTCGCCGCACAAGTCCAGCAGTCGGAAAAATAACGGTTCGAAGACGTGGGATCGCCTTCAGGGGAATGACAATGAGCACCGAGAGCAAAGCCAAAACCACCCGGTTCATCCGGCTCGCCGTAACCACGGCCCTGGCCACGACCGCGCTGGCCGGTTGCACCGGCACGGGCGCTCCCTCGCACAACTATTCCGCCGCCAAGGCGGAAAAGGCGCTGGCGAAGGGCCAGCAGGGTGAGGCGATCGAGCATGCGGAAGCCGCGGTTCTAGCCGCGCCGCGCGATGCGCAGACCCGCACGCTGCTCGCCAATGCCTATCTCCAGTCGGGTCGTTTCGCTTCAGCTGCGACCACTTTCGGCGAAGCCGTCGAGCTCGGCGATACGGCCGCGCGGACGATCATCAGCTATTCGCTGGCGCTGACCGCAATCGGCGACATCCCCGGCGCGCACGAGCTGCTGCGCCAGCACCAGAATGCAATCGACCCGGCGGATTTCGGCCTTGCCCTGGCGCTGGCCGGGCAGCCGCAGCAGGGCGTTCACATCCTCGACAATGCGCTGCGGGGGGGGCAGAATACGCCCAAGGTTCGCCAGAACCTCGCCTATGCCTTCGCCCTGTCGGGCGACTGGCGCAATGCACGCATCCTCGCCTCGCAGGACGTTCCCGGCGACAAGCTGAACGAGCGCCTCCAGGAATGGGCGCAGCTTGTACAGGCCAGACACCCGACCGTTCTGGTTGCCCGCCTGCTCGACGTGCAGCCGGTGGAAGATCCCGGCCAGCCAGCCATGCTGGCGCTCGCCAACCACGCGGCGCATAGCCAGCTTGCAGTCGAATCCGCCGATCAGGCAGAGCCGGTCGATGCCGCCGCTCCGGCCAGCGATTTCGCGCTCGCGGAAGAACTGCCTGCCGTCAATGCGATCCCGTCGATGGATCCGAATGTCGGCGAGGCGCAATTCGAGGACAGCGGCGAAGCGCTACTGGCCGATGCCGGTCTCGAGACCGTCGGCGGCCCGCGTTTCGTCAGCCGCGAAGTGGTCCAGTCGGTTCCGGTTTCGCAGCGCGCCAAGCCTGCAGCCGCCCCGCGTGCGGCCAAACCCGCTCCGGCGAAGGCTGCTCCGGTCGCGATGACCTCCGGCGATTACAACATCCAGCTCGGCTCGTATTTCTCGATGTCCGATGCCCAGGCCGCGTGGAAGGTCTTCCAGAACCGCCATCCCGAGCTTGCCGATGCCGAACGCGTCATCACCAAGGCCCGCGTGAACGGCAAGATCTACTACCGCGTCGCGGCAGCCGGTTTCGCAAAAGCCTCGGCCCAGTCGATATGCCGCTCGGTCAAGAGCTCGGGCGCGGGCTGCATCGCCTATGCCGCATCGTCTCCGCTTCCCGGCGCTCTGAACGTCGTTCGTGACGGAGTTCGGGTCGCTGCGCGGTAACAACCGCACTCCATCAAACTTTGCCAGCCCCGTCCGGAGCACTCCGGGCGGGGCTTTTTCCAGGGCGCTAGAGGTCTATGGCGACGCCGCCCTTGTAGAGCGCGGTCACGCGGCCCTGCGTCGGCTGTCCGTCGAACGGGGTGTTGCCGGCGGTCGCTGCCATCTTCTCGCTCTGGATGATCCAGGGCTTATCGACATCGACGATCACGATGTCGGCTTCCTGGCCCACTTCCAGAATGCCGGCCTCGACGCCGAGAATCCTCGCGGGGGCCGTGCACAGCATGGTTATGGCACGCGGCAGGTCGATCACCTCGTCGCGCACCAGCGACAGCGTCATGGCGAGCAGGGTTTCCGCTCCGGCCATGCCCGGTTCGGCATCGGCGAACGGCAGGCGCTTGTCTTCCGGCCCGCGCGGATCGTGCCCGCTGGCGATGACGTCAATCGTGCCGTCGGCAATCGCTTCGCGCACGGCCTGCCGGTCGTCCTCGCTTCGTAGCGGCGGCGAAAGGCGGGCGAAGGTGCGGAAATCGACGGTCGCCAGGTCGGACAGCATGAAGTGCGCAGGCGTCACGCCGCAGGTCACCGCCGCTCCGCGCGTCTTGGCCTTGCGGACCAGCTCAAGCCCCGCCCGCGTGGTCACCTGCCGGAAATGCAGCCGCGCTCCGGCCATCTCGGCCAGCGCGAGGTCGCGCGCGATGGCGATGGCTTCGGCTTGCGGCGGCGCGCTCGGCAAGCCGCGGCGGGTCGCAACCTCGCCAGAGGTCGCCACGCCGCTCCCGACGAGCGCGGCATCTTCGGCATGGGCGATCACGACCATGTCGAGCATGGCGGCATATTGCAGCAGCCGTAGCATCGCGCCGGAGTCCGCAATCCACCCCCGCCCGGTCGCGACGGCACGCGCGCCCGCTTCGCGCATCAAGGCGATCTCGGCGATTTCGGACCCGGCGAGGTCGCGTGTCGCAGCGGCGAGCGGGTGGACCCACAGGTCGGGCTTGCCGCTCTTGGCGATATAGGACACCCGGCTCGGCAGATCGAGCGGCGGGGACTGGTCGGGCATCAGCGCCGCGCGGGTGATCCCGCCGAAATGGAAGGCGGGCTTGTCGATCGCGAAAACGCCAAGATCGACAAGGCCGGGTGCGACCAGCCTGCCGCGCGCATCGATGGTCTCGTCGCCATCCTGCGCCCCGACGTCGCCGACTGCCTCGATCAGGCCGTCGACCAACCTGACCGAGCCGTCCTCGATGCCTTCGCGAGTGGCGATCCGACCGTTCGTGATCGTTAGGGGACGCACCTGCTTCATGCCGCCGCTCCCCAACCCTCGACCCCGCGCCCGCGGCGGGTAAGCACATCGAGCGCGGCCATGCGGATCGCAACACCCATCTCGACCTGCCGCGTGATGATCGATCGGTCGATCATGTCGGCGACCTCGCTGTCGATCTCGACCCCGCGGTTCATCGGGCCAGGATGCATCACCAACGCATCGGGGTTGGCATTCGCCAGCCGCTGCTTCGTCAGGCCGTAGAGATGGTGATATTCGCGCGCCGAGGGGATGAACTGGCCGCTCATTCGCTCGGTCTGGAGCCGCAGCATCATCACCACGTCCGCTCCGTCCAGCGCAGCGTCGAAATCGTGGTAGACCTCGGCCCCCATCCCCTCGATGCCGGTCGGCATCAACGCAGGCGGCGCACAAAGGCGCACGGTAGCGCCAAGCGCTTGCAGGCACAGCAGATTGGATCGCGCTACCCGGCTGTGGAGAATATCGCCGCAGATAACGATTACGAGGCCGGTAAAGTCGTCCGCCGCCTCGCCCCGCTCGCGCAGGGCATGGCGCAGTGCCAGCGCATCGAGCAGGCCTTGCGTCGGATGCTCGTGCTGCCCGTCGCCCGCATTGAGCACCGGGCAGTCGACCTTGTCCGCGATCAGTTGCGTCGCTCCGCTCGATCCATGGCGGATCACGATCGCATCCGCGCGCATCGCGTTCAAAGTGATCGCCGTATCGATCAGGGTCTCGCCCTTTTTCACGCTCGAGGTCGCGGCGTGCATGTTGACGACATCCGCGCCCAGCCGCTTGCCCGCGATTTCGAAGCTCAGCAGCGTGCGCGTGCTGTTCTCGAAAAAGGCGTTGATGACCGTGAGGCCGGCCAGCAGGTCGTTATGCTTGGTCGGCTGGCGGTTCAGCGTCACCCATTGCTCCGCCTCGTCCAGCAGGAAGAGGATTTCGTGCCGCTCGAGCTGGCCGATGCCGATCAGGTCGCGGTGCGGGAAAGCCTGCGCGCCCGCCGGATAGCGGGGCGCGTGGGGCGAAGTTTCCGTCGATGCCATTGAAGCCACGCCCTTAGTCGAGGCTTATCGCGCGCTCAAGCGCTTATCGCTGGCGAAGCGCGCTCCGCACGCCTAGCTAGGGCGGAACAGGAGAACGGTTTCGATGGGTTTCGCAGGCAAGGTGTGGAAGTTTCTGGTCGGGGTGAAGGACGCGCTCGTGCTCGTCTTCATGCTGCTGTTTTTCGCCGCCCTCTTCGCCATCCTCACTGCCCGGCCGAGCCCTGCTGCGGTGCGCGACGGGGCGCTGGTGCTCGACCTCGACGGTGTGATCGTGGAGGAACGCTCCGAGGTCGATCCCATCGCCGCCCTGCTCGCCACCAGCGCGCCCATTGCCGAATACCAGGCCCGCGATCTCGTGCGCGGCCTCGATGCCGCTGCCACGGACGACCGGATTACTGCCGTCGTCCTCGATCTCGACCGCTTCCTTGGCGCAGGGCAGGTCCATCTTCAGGAAATCGGCGCGGCGCTCGACCGGGTGCGCGCGGCGGAGAAGCCGGTGCTGGCCTTCGCCACCGCCTATACCGACGACTCGATGCTACTGGCCGCCCATGCGAGCGAGGTCTGGGTCGATCCGCTCGGCGGCGCCGTGATCGCCGGTCCGGGCGGGGAGCGGCTCTATTACGGCAATCTTCTCGGCCGGCTCGAGGTCAACGCCCGCGTCTACAAGGTCGGCGAATACAAGAGCGCGGTCGAGCCTTATTCCCGCTCCGACATGTCTGAAGCCGCGCGACAGAACTACAGCGAGCTTTACGGGGCTCTGTGGGAGGAATATCTCGCCAATGTGAAGAAGGCGCGCCCCGCCGCCGATATCGCGCGGATCACCGGCGATCCCGTCGGCTGGATCGAAGCCGCCGGCGGCGATCTCGCCACCGCTGCCGAACAGGCGGGACTGGTCGACCGGCTCGGCACGCGGCAGGAATTCGAGGAACGCGTGGTCGAACTGGTCGGCGCGGACGGCTGGAGCGACGAATCCGGCGCCTTCCCCTCGACCGAGATGGCGGCATGGCTGGAGGACAATCCGCTCGACACACCCGGCAAGTCCATCGGTGTCGTGACCATCGCTGGCGAAATCGTCGATGGCGAGGCCGGGCCCGGCACGGCCGGCGGAGACCGGATCGCGGACCTGCTCGACGAAGCGCTGGCCTATGACCTCGCGGGTCTGGTAGTGCGCGTGGACTCTCCCGGCGGATCGGTGCTGGCCTCCGAGCGTATTCGCAACGCGATCCTGCGCCACAAGGCGAACGATATCCCGATCGCGGTTTCCATGGCCAACCTTGCAGCGAGTGGCGGATACTGGGTCTCGACGCCCGCAGACCGTATTTTCGCCGAACCGGAAACGATCACCGGTTCGATCGGCATATTCGCGGTCATCCCCACCTTCGAGCGGGCCGCAGCCAGCCTCGGCGTGAACAGCGACGGCGTGCGCACCAGCCCCCTGTCAGGCCAGCCGGACATCATCGGCGGCTTCACGCCAGAGGTCGACGCGCTGATCCAGGCGAATGTCGAGAACGGCTACGAGGACTTCCTCGACCGCGTGACCGCCGCACGCGGGCTGACGCGCGAGCAGGCCGATCGCATCGGCCAGGGCCGCGTGTGGGACGGCGGCACGGCGCGCCAGATCGGGCTGGTCGACCAGTATGGCGGGATGGACGAAGCCTTGGCGTGGGTCGCGCAGCAGGCCGAACTCGGCGACGACTGGCATGCGCGCTATCTCGGATCGCAGCCGACGGGCTACGACACGCTACTGCGCAGCCTGCTGACCGACGATGCCGAGACCGGCCAGGGCAACGATGTGGTGGCGACGTTCGCGCTGCGCCGCGCGGCTGTCCTCGGCCGTATCGAAGGCGACATCGATCGCCTGATGGGAACGCGCGGAATGCAGGCCTACTGCCTCGATTGCCCTGCCCAGATGACTGCGGCGCGCGAGCGAGACGCCTCCACCGGCTGGCTTTCCTCGCTGTTCGGCCTGCTCCCACTCTAGCAGGCGCTTGCCAGCAAGCGATTCGCCGCGTAATGGCGCGCCCCTGCCCGGCGATCATCGCCGCGAACGGGCGGGCGCGTAGCTCAGTGGTAGAGCACACCCTTCACACGGGTGGGGTCGCAAGTTCAATCCTTGCCGCGCCCACCACTTTTCAAAGACTTACGGCGCGGCTCGTCATTTGTATGAAACGAGTATGAAAAAACACGTCGGGCAATCTTCCGTACCCGGGACCCACACACAATAGGCCTCGTTCGCGGTCCGAACATCCACGCTGCGCTAGAATCTCGAAGCGGGGGACTTTGCAGGCTGCGCGAGGCTTGCGTAGCGATTCCTGCTAATGGCTTTTCATGGGCCGGAAACGGACTGACTGCTATCAGCGGTCGAATTGCGAAAAAGCTGCCATTCGATTTATCCTCCCACCAGGAAGAAGTTGGCGGGTGCCTTCTCACCGAACAGCTTGTCGGAGCGCTTTTTCTTCCACTTTCCAATGCGCCTTTCGATTTCTCGCCAGATGCTCGGCTCGAAGTTCTCCATTGGCTCACCACATGGTTTTTCACTCCGCTCCCAAGTCTGATAACGCCCGTCGACAACCTTCAAGAACAAAACACTGAAGCGCCAAAAGTCCTCATTAGATTGTGCAACCCGCACCAACTCATACCAGTGGATCGCCCATAGATTACGATTGTACGCATAGCGTGCCGCCTCTGCTGCTTTTCCAATTATGCCTGTAAGACCCTCATGGTTTGCTATGATCGCCTCGCGATCTTCATTTGCGTGAGCAAAGCCGCAAACCATGAGTGCTCTCGAAACGTTTACAGGTTCCTCGCAGTTAAGCTTCTTCTCGACATAGGCATCCAAAACCGCTGACTTGCCTGCTGAGAGAGCCGCTAAGACCTCTTGAGCAATATCATGGTCAGTTGCCGCCTCATCCAGTCTGATTTCTCGCAATTTGTTGATTGCGCTGTGGTCGGCAGCCTCCCAGATCGAAAGACTCTCTAATCCTAGTGCTGCGGGCCCTTGAACTATGTTCACGAAGCCTCGATTGCCTCTCAGGTGCTGAAAGAGGCGGGCTGCAAATTCGGGATTGTTATGTGAGAGCACCTCCGCAACCCGAAGGCCGAAGTTGCATATATGGCGAACTTTTCGGCCTGAGTTCTCAAGAAACGCTGTCGCCCATTCTTCCAGCAAGTTCGGGTTGGATCGCGCGCAGGCTCGAAGTGTAGCCAATGCCGTGTCATCAATGATTTGCCTTGCGTCATTCCTGCTGAGCGTATCTTCAAACGACTCAAACGCTTTTCTTCCGCGCTCTTGGCGAGCGTCAAACTCCTCCTCGGTCTCTGAGAGTCGCTTGGAAAAGTCTTCCGGGCTCAATTCATTCTGCGGTTCCTCAACAGACCGAAGGGGGGTGTGAAAAGCCTTGCGCTGGTCACCGTTGGACTGCGTTATCGTTGGTCCGACGAGCGGCAGGTCTAACTCAAGCATCTTTGCGACAGACGCATTTAACCGATTTGGGATTTCCGAAAGGTCCGCGTTGTCAGCTGCAAGCGCTAGTAGATGATAGTGCTCTCGCGAAACTCGGCTGACCGCCGATTGTTCGGACAGAAGACCGTGGCGATAGGCCCTAGCAATTGCTTTTGCTCCATCCCATCGTTCGAAATGGCACTCTCGTGCATTCAGGACATTCGCATCCCACTGACTATTCGCAAACGTTTGGATGAATTCAGCATCATCCAATTCGACAAGCGTTCCGATTGCAATCGAGCGAACACTGCTTTTGTCATCGTTTGCGAGCTTGCGGAGCGAGACCACAGATCGCTCCGTCATCTCAGTTGCAGAGTAACGCGCAACCATCAGTATCGTCATTTTGAAATCTGGATCATCTGACTGAACGCATCGATCTAGCGCTCTCTCAAGAGCCAATGGCGTAGCCTCCTTGAGTACATCAGCCAAATCGAGCAACGGCGGCCCATAGGAATTTAGCGAAAGCAGAGCCTCCAATTGCTCATCCCCATCCAGATGAGGGAAGCTCATCAACAAGCCATATTGCGCGAGAATCCAATCGTCGCGGCTATCACTGTCGTCGCGGTATGGGCGACTTTTTTGCCGAGCTAGATTGAGCAGGCGCTCCCGAGCAGTACCCGTAACCAAAGCCGTTTCTTCTCTCAGGCCCAGAAGACGATGCTTTGTTGAGTTTGTAGCTGATGCACTGAACTTCTCGACTACAGAGCGGTGGACTTCAATTGCGGTTTCAGGATCGAAACGCGCCAGTCCAAAGCTTGCGTCCTGTAGAAAATGATCTTCAGCGGTCATTCCTAAGGATATGCGTAGATTATCCAGATCAATCGCTCGGTAGTCTGTCGCTGTTTGATTGATGTTCTCAGGGCGCTCCGAACTTGGATCACACGGATCGGTAGCGCAGTACTTTTCTATGAGCCGCCACCCCTCGAAGCGTTCTCGATCCTTTGTCAGTTCTTCGACTAACTGGAGGCAAATCTGCCCGTCTTCAAAGGTACTCGTGGCACGCAAGACGTGGACGTAAGCCCACTTACCGGCTTTCGATGTATCTTTTTTTGAAAGCGGCTCGGCATGCTGCAGGAGCGCTTCTCGTGTCCGCGCCCAATCAATGGTATTGAACCGAACGAGATACATATACTCGTCATAGGGACGGTGCAGGTCTGAGTTGATTGCTTGCCCAAAGGCCCAGGCAACAAGGCTCTCTGTGAAGTCCTCGAGAGCCATGCCTGCGAGCAGCCGAAAAACTTTTGCTGCTATCTGGCTACTCGCTAAAGCGTCATCGCGCGTCATTTGCGTCGTGAAGAACGCTCTTTCATCGTCAGACAAATCATCTAGCCGGGTCGAGAGGACTTGCTCTCGTTCCGCAACCTTCACCTCGTATGCTTCCTCTCCCTTACTGCTATCTTTGAAGACGCCAATTTTCGGATCAAGCGAGTAGCACCTAAGCCAATTATGAATGTGGCCGCTCATCGCGCTCCACGCATTGGCGTCACCACGCAATTCGCGCAGCGAATGAGTCAACCAGTCTTCGTTGCTTACGTGAGCACTTGTTACCGCTAGTTCCCGCAAGGCTTCCATAGCAGCGTTGGTTCGAGTTCGGATTACCGCCTCAAAGGCTGGGTAAGAGTCCTCGTCGATGTTTTGGAGGCGAAGGTATGCAGCAATCAGAGCTGCAACCGTACTGTCACTCGCTGTCTCATCGATTGAAGAAATGACCATAGCGGCATTTACGGCTTCTGCCGTCAAATCAAGAGCGCTAATCGGCTCTAACATTGCATCCAACGCTTCGTCAGCTGGAGTTTTGTTCCGCAAGCTGCTGCGCATTGCGTCCAGTACCGCAAATCCCAGCGCCACAATCAGCCCGTCATCGGTAAGTTCATAGAAGTAGGGATCATCCGGCAGCGCGTGAAAAAACCTACCCTCAGAAACCGCAAGGAGGTTCTGTGTTAGCGCAAAAGTTTTCTCTGAACCGAGATCTGCGCTCTCGAAAACCCTGGTATCGTCGCTTTGCTGGGAACTTACGCGTGCCAGGACATCCTTTGCGTGAGCCGAAAGGCGCTTCGTGAAAATCAAAGGGTCTTCGCTTGCAGTCTGATCTTGGCTACTTTTGCGTACATGCTCAAAGAGAAGTCGTTCGATGCTTAGCTCATCGAAGTTTTGGATACTCCCACTCTCTAGTAAATCGAAGGCAATCCCAAGCACTCGGGGGTTGCGAAGCGTCTTGATCACCCGCGAACTGAGATTGCCATGTGGGACGCCGTTTTGCTCAAGGATGCTTCTGAGCTCTGGCTCCGACCATTCAGGGATCGGGATGAGCTGCTGCTTCGTCAAAAGTGCGGAGCGTAAACGACCATCGAAGTAGCTATTTCGCACTGAAACGACCAGCCGCCCTCCGAGACCAGAAAGTTCCTTAGCCATGCCGTCAAGCCTGTCTGCCCATCGGTAATCAGGATATTGATTAAGACCGTCGACGAATACCACGAGGTTCGGCGTTGTGCCGTGTGTCTCAGTGGACCATTGCTCCATGACATTTCGCCACCGCCTTAGAGCATGTTCATTTGGGATGCTGGAGGTTTGCTTGATTATTTGCTGAGTGAGAAATTCTCGCTCATTCGCATCGGCCATCCCCTTCGGGAACTCTGATGCCGGAATTACGAGTGTGATTGGCGGATTGTCTTGTTCGGCCCAGCTCTGAGCAAAAAGCCATGTTTTACCGCGCCCCTCACCTCCAATCAGAACGACAACCTCGTCTGCAAGAGAACTGAAAACTCGAGTGCCAATCTGGGTTGATAGCGGCTGGCGTGAAACAACCGGTAAAGGGTTGATGGCAAGTGGGGATACCTGTTGACCGAACTGCTGCCTTGCTTGCCTCGGATCGGAAAATGCTCCTCGCAACCATTGCGAATTGGCATCTTGAGCTATCGATGGCCCGAGGACTGGGTTACGAAGGAACGCTAAGATTTGCTGCGAGCAATGTTCGAAGCTCGGATGATCTTGGATTTTTGCCAGTGCCGCTTCTGCGAGATTTGCCTGATGCTTATCTTTCAGTTTGTCTTCTAGAAATGCGACTGTCGCATCTTTGCCAAGCGCGCAAAGAACCGCAAGTTCAGGGATAGAAGACGTCGGCGACCAGTCGAGGAGCAGGAGGTTGATGCCCATTTTCTGGGTTGCGCGCTCCAAAGGATCAGCAATCTGCGTTTTCATCTCTATGGTCGCGCCGAGTACCCACAGGTCAGGCATCGGGTGGCTTGCAAGTATCTCCGTAAGCTTGCTGAGAACTTCGTTCTTTTTGATAGCGCCAGTGTACAACTTCGCTTCAAATGCAATCGCCCCGGTCGAAGCAGTTCCGCTACCATCCTTGCCATGTTGCGAGCCCGAGCCCGCAAGCCGAAAAGTTCGCTTTGTGATGGCACTGAATATCGATGCGAGCAGGCCCTCAAAGCCGTCATGACCGCTGTGCTTGAGCGCAGTCAGTGCTGCCCGAATATCACTCAGTTCTTTTTCTATCGACTTGTCCATATCGCGTTTTTTATACCCGGTTGCGGTGCTCGGCTAACATGTAACATGCACTGACTCAGAATGCTTAAATGAGCGACGGCTTTTGGGAAGTTCGCTCGGAAAAAGTAGCGACCGACATTGGGGCGCAATTGAGCCATTAGACCTGATGGTTGGGAGGTACCGACTGGCAGGAGGTGGTGTCATTCGACCGCTGAGCTTTGCCGATCTGTCGAGCGTAGCTTGCGCGAACTCGACGGAGTTGGAAGATAGTGAATTGCAAGCCATTCAAAGTGGGGATGAAAGAGCGGGCAGGCTTGATCAGGTTTAATATTATACTGCAGTTTTGAATGTCTTAAAGATCAAACAAAAAGTGGGGCATCCTTTGCAGTCGCTTTCTAACTCTGAGGATGATTCTAGTGGCTGCGAAATCTGAACGATCGGGTGAGCATTACTTGAAGGTGCTCAGCCTAGATGGTGGAGGGGCCAAGGGATTTTACACGCTCGGTGCTCTCTTCGAGATTGAAGCAATAGCGGGGCGCAGACTCTGCGATGAGTTTGATCTAATTTATGGGACTTCGACCGGAGCCATTATTGCTGCGCTGTTGGGCCTAGGCCACTCAGTTGAGGAGGTTGAAGCTCTATATCGAAGTCATGTTGTCAAAATCATGGGTCGGTGGCTTCCGCGTTCCCGGAGCGCAGAGCTGGAAATGCTTGCCCAGGAGGTCTTTGGTGACCGCAAATTTGAGGCTTTCAAGACGCACGTGGGAATTGTGGGGACGCGATGGGAGGAAGAACGACCGATAATCTTCAAAACTAGCAAAGATCAGGCCTTCGCCGGTGCGGCAACCTTTACCCCAGGCTTCGGATGCGAAATTCGGGATGCGGTTGTTGGCTCGTGCTCAGCTTACCCCATGTTCAATCGAAAGGTAGTCAAGACAGCGCGAGGTGAGATCATCGACGTTCGCGATGGCGGTTTCGTTGCAAACAATCCTACTCTGTATGCAATTGCTGATGCGACCGAAACTTTTGGATATTCTCGCGACAGAGTCCGAGTTTTCAGCATTGGCGTAGGTGAGTACCCGTCACCAAAGTTGCCGGCTTGGAATATTCGAAAGTGGTTTAGCAGACTTCCCAGCATGCGCTTCCTGCAGAAGACCATGGAGATCAGTACACAATCGATGGATCAATTCAGGCGGGTTCTGTTTCGCGAGGTCGAGACGCTCCGCATCAACGAGCGATACACGAACCCGGAGATGGCTACGGACTTGCTCGAGTCGGACCTGAAGAAGCTGAGCTTGCTCTGGCAGCGCGGACGCGACTCAGCTCGCGAGCAGGAAGAAAGAATTAAGCAGCTACTGACCTGAAAGACAAAGAATGGCGATCTCAGAGAATCAACTCGAAACCTGGTCTAACCAAGGGCCTACCGGACAGTTCACAGATACCTACAATGCCATCCGAAATAGGTTGCTCGACAACAACGCCCCGTACCCATCGTCCAAGGTCGACGTGTATCTCCAAGGTTCGTATCGGAACAACACGAACGTCTGGGGCGATAGCGATGTTGATATAGTCCTCTGTCACACGGGCGCATTCTTCTACGATATTGATGCGCTCAATGAGGGAGGTAAGGCCGCATTCAAAGCCGACTATCCCAATGACGCTGCATACGGATACACCCAATTCAAGAAGGACGCAGAGGACTATATTCTATCACTCTACGCTGGGGTAACCACCGGCGGGAAAGCCCTAAAAATTCCTGCCGGCGGAAACCGTCGCGATGCAGACGTTATTGTTTGCCAATCCGTCCGGCGATACGTGTCGTATGGACCTGCCCCGGGAACCAAGCACGAAGGCATCGCGTTTTTCGCAGACGGGACACGTATCGATAACTTCCCGAAGCAGCACGCCGAAAATTGCACCTTGAAGCACCAGGCGACAGAACAGCGCTTCAAGCGCATGGTTCGAGTGTTCAAGAACATGCGCAATTCGCTCATCGACAGCGGACATCTCACCGATGACGTTGCCCCGTCCTATTTCATTGAAGGAATGCTCTTCAATGTTCCGAATGACCGCTTCGTTGGAAGCTATCAGGATATGTGGGTAAATTGCTTCAACTGGCTAATTGAAGCTGACCCAGATCGATTGACGACCGGCAGCCAACTACATTGGTTGGTCCGTGACAAAGAGTCAGTCTGTTGGCCGAGCAACCACTTCCATGAGTTTCTGGCGGCGTTGAGAGGCGCCTGGGAAGCATAGCGAAAAAATGACTGCTCAAGCTCGCAAGCAACTGCTCCTCGATGATCGGGTCACCGACGCGATCCTCAGCTCACTTGTCGCTCGCTACGCCTGTGCGGAAGAACGAGATGCCCTCTTTCGACAGGATAGAACATAGATCAACGTTTGGCGCCGCAGACAAAGCATGGGCACTGTTGAATGCGGAGCCGTGGTTTGCCTCCGGGGCGACGGGAGGCGCGGTGCTCACAATTCGCATCGACCACGCTTCCAGCCTGTATTCTTCCGGCTCATGGCGACGTGAGAACAGTACCGCACCATCGTGAATACTTGGATTCAGATCATAGGCTGTGTGTAAAACATGACAAAAGTCTTCACAAAATGGAGCACCAGTGGGTGGAGTGGGGTCTCGTTTCATTGCCACACAATCTCGCTCAGTGATTGAGCCTGTGGCAAAAACAAGAATTAGAGGATAATAGGGCAATTCTCGCAGCAAGAGCTTCCTGAGCGTTTCCTCAAGATAGCCAGCTTGATCAGAGGGCAAATTGCTTACACGAGTTTCCATATCGACACTGCTTATCATCGCGGTCACCGTGTGGGGAGTTTTTCTATGGTTTCTGGGCATTGAGCTCAGTTGGGATCACGCGAAGCCGTACACATTTACGCTAGGCTTTCTTACTGCTCTTGTTTGGCTGTTTGATAAGTATCTGTGGCAATTTGGGTTTTTTTCATTTCTCGACACGAGACCGTCTTTGCAGGGAACCTGGCGTGTAGAACTGAACTCCACCTATCGTAACCCAAATAATGGAGAGCCATCAAAAACCGTGGAAGCGTTTGCAGTGATCCGGCAAACGTATTCAATGCTTTCCATACGGATCATGTCTGAGGAATCGGAATCTTTTCTCGTAGCCAGTCGCGTTGAAAAGAATGAGGACGGGACTTTCTACATCTATGGTGTTTATCAGAGCGACCCCAAGATCCATAAGCGTGGGCAAGCTGCTCAACACGGAAAGGTCAGCGAGATCCACTATGGAAGCTTCAAGTACAAGCTCATTGGTACACCTGTTGAACAAATTGATGGGCATTATTGGACCGACCGCCATACAAATGGTTCGATAAAGTTCGTCGACCGAAGGAAAGCGCTTTTTGACAGCTATGAGAAAGCCAAGGCGGAGTACGCCGAACCATAGCTTTAATGAAGCGAATGTCCGCTTTGAGTAACTAGCGAGTTGGGTGCCAGCGTCCGACATTGGGGCGCATTTCTGCCGGGCAGCTTCCCGAACTTCAGCACATCCCTCTTAAATTCCCAATCCCCTCCCTCGCCCAAGATCGAGCCTATGGTGAAACGCGAGCTCGCCGCCAAGCGAGCGACCGCTGCCGGTGCTGATACCCAACTCGGTCTTGCGATTGGCGAGGAGCGATTCGAGCTGGGGGTCGCGCTGAAGGCTCTTGGCCATACTCGCCATCTCAGACCGAGTTGAACGGTAGCTGCTCATCTCCCCATGCACGTAATTGTGCTGGCTCTTTCGCTCAAGCTTGTGCCAGCGGGCAACAAATTGGTCGGCTCGCTCCTGCCCAGTTTCCCGAATTTTCTGCTCGGCTTTCATGGCAAGAATGGCGCGGCGCACCCGTCCACTTGCGGCTTCGTGCGCGAGCGGCTGATCCGTGAGGTAGGCACGCTCGATATCGCGTGAATAGTTTGCGCCAAAGCCGTCCAGCTCGTTGCGGGCAGCCACGAGCTCCTGCCTCAGCGCCGCATGACCGCCCTGCTCAAAAGGCTGATCGAGTGTCGCGCCGTTTTCCTGCGCGAGGAACAGATGGCTGACAGCCCGGGCATGACGCTGAACAGCTGCCTGCGCCTTGATCTGCCGATCTGTTTCCGGCGCTGGCGAGTGCGGCAACTGCAGACCATTCAAAAGGCCGCGCACCTTTTCAGGGACCTTGCGGACGATCTCGGCGACCCGCTCGCGGAAGCTGATACCGCGCCGCTCGGCAAAGCGACATTCCACGCCTTCGCTCCGGCCATAGTCGGAAGCCATATCCTTGGTGCGTTCGCGAGAAAGGGTGCGGACAAGTTTTTCGGCATCCGCGAAGTCATCTTTGCCATAGTGCAGCGAGACGGACTCGCGGTGACGCGACAGCGCGACATAGGCGCTGTGCTGATCCATTCCCGGCGTGGCCAAGACATGGGTACGGTCCACGGTCACGCCTTGCGACTTGTGGATGGTCGCGGCGTAACCGTGATCGATATGGGCATAGTCCTTTGTGTCGAATGCTACGCTTCGACCATCGTCGAGCAACACAGCCATACGCTGCGCGCTGACCGATTGCACCGTGCCAAGGCTCCCGTTCTTGACGCCCAGCTCGCGGTCGTTGCGCAGAAACATCAACCGATCGCCGGTTGCAAAGTCTCGCGTGCCGCGCTCGGCGTTTATGGACACGTCCGCACCAAGCGCGCTGTCCTCGCGCAGCTTGCCGCGCGCCAGAACATTGAGCGCGCGCACCTCATCATTGGTGTGCGTCAGAATCATCCGCGAGTGCTCGGGATCGGCGGCGCGTTCGCGGTTCCAGCTCTCAATCAGTTCCTCACGCGCAGCGTCGCGCGTCTCGGCAGTGTGCACCATACCGTTCGCGGAATACGCATCCACTGCATCGGCGGTGCGTCCGGTCGCCAAATGCCGCGTGGCATCGCGCTGCCAGTCAACCTGCTGCCGCCTGATCTCGGTGATCTCGACATGGCCATGCCGCTCGGCAATCGACCGGAACGCCGCACCCGCTTCGATGGCCTGCAACTGCTGCGGATCGCCGACCAGAACGACCTTCGCTCCGGCATCATTCGCGACAGAAAGAACCCGCTCCATCTGGCGCGAACCGATCATCCCGGCCTCGTCGATCACGAGCACGTCACTCGCGGTAAGCAAGTCACGGCCCTGCGCCCACTGATGCTCAAGGCTGGCGATGGTGCGCGAGGCGATACCCGATCCGCCTTCGAGATTTTCAGCGGCAATGCCGGAAAGCGCTGCGCCGCGCACCGAAAGGCCAGCATGCTCCCACGCCTCGCGCGCAACGCCCAGCATCGCGCTCTTCCCCGTCCCGGCATAGCCGACGACGATCCCAAGGTCTCCGCCAGCAGTTACATGATCGAAGGCCGCGCGCTGCTCGCCTGAAAGGACAAGTCCCCGCACTTCGGCGGCGGAAAGCGCACGCTCGCATGGCTGCCCCCGAAGGCGAAATTGCTCGCGCCTGGCGATCAAAGCGGAAGCGCGTTCCATTCGCGCTTCCACCTCGATCATGTCGCGCGACGTAAAACGTTCGTTCCCGCGACCATCCTTGCCCAACGCGACCAGATTAGGGGAGGACTGCACTGTACTCAATGCGCGATCGAACTGTTCTTTGCCATCCGAATGACGGTGCACAAACTTCGCAAGGTCGCGGCGCGTAAATGTCGCCTGGCCCTTGGTAATCGCGTCGAGGGCAATGTCGGGATTGGCGATGATCCGCTCGCCGTTTTCGCGGGCGATGGCGTGATGTTCGATCAGCCGGTCCGCGTCCGGCCCCATGCGGAGCGAGGGCGCACCGATCTTGGTCTGAGGCTCAAGGTCAATCCCCTGCACCTCCAGACTGCGATGATCGATCCGCGCGTCGATATCGAGCGATGCCAGCCGCTCGTTGACATGATCGGCCCAGCGCTCGCGCCATGCGCTGATCAGCTCGGTGCGGTTCCAGTCGCGGACCTTCGGGCCGAAGCCGTCCTCGCTCACTTCCCGCATCGTAAGCATGACATGGGCATGCGGTTTGGCGAGACGGTCCGCTCCGATGTCCCAATGCACGTTGAGGTCGGCGACCATCCCGCGCTCGACAAACTCTTGCCTTACAAAATCGCGGGCCAGTTCGACTCCTTGCTGCTGGTTCAGCTCGCGCGGAATGGCGAATTCGATCTCGCGCGAGAGCTGCGCGTCCTTGCGCAGTTCCGTCGCCTCGACCTCATTCCACAGGGTCGAGCGGTCGCCCAGCCGTTCGGGCGCAGCGTCGGGCAGCATCACTTCGGAATGGACGACGCCAGCCTTGTTCGTGAAGTCATGCGAACGATCGAGCCGGTCATCATGAAGCCGCTCAGCGGAACGGTAGGCAGCGGAGGCGACCGCGCTCGATCCCGCGCTGCGGGAAATGACTTTTGCCGAGAAATGGTAGATCGCCATAGCGGCAATCCAGTTACTGCAAACAAGCGACGTCGGCACGACGTATAAGCGCGCCCTCACATGATAAAATCCTGTTCGGGATCGGCCCGTGCCAGCCCGTCCCGGCAACACTGCAGCAATCGGAAGCGAAGCGCTTTAAGATGTTCCCATCACCCAATGACGGAGACAATCATGCGCAAACCCAGAGATTTCGATGCCGAGCTCAAGGCCCTCAATGAGAAGGCCGCGATGCTCAAAAGCCGCAAGGTGCAGCAGTTTGGCGATCTGGTGATTGCGACCGGTGCCGACACGCTCAGCATCGAGGAACTAACCGGCGCACTCGTCGCAATCGCCACGACGCAGGAACCCCAAAAGCGGGAGGCGTGGGCGACGAAGGGACAGGCATTCTTTCAAGGGAAGACGCGGAACACAGGCAAGCGCACTCAAGGCAACAATGAAGGCGCTCCGAAAGGTCCGGACAGCGATCCTGCGCGTTGAAGCCAGCCAGCGCCGCACCGACACAAGAGCCTGGGCCATGAAACGACGCGAACGGACGCGCCACCTGATCGAACTCGGGGGGCTGGTCCGGAAGGCAGGGCTGATTGAACTGACCGAAGATGACCGCGCGGTACTGCTCGGTGCGTTTCTCGCGGTCGCGGCCAAGCTTCAAAGCGAAGAACGCGAAGCGGCACTGACCTTGTGGAGGCGGCGCGGTAGCCGCGCGTTCAAACAGGAATGAAGCGAATACAGGGTGCAGGCCGAGTCCGGTTTTGCTAGACTGAAACAAATGCGAAACGATCTCGATCATCTGCCACCACAGAAACAACGCGAACTGGAACGCGTGGTGCAGCTTGTGTTCGAAGAGTTCGACGACGCCTTCGCGCTCTCCAAACACGAATGGAAGAAGGCGGGACGCATCCTGAAGGTCATTCTTTACGGCAGCTATGCGCGGGGCACTTGGGTCGACGAACCTCACACCGCCAAGGGCTATCAGTCGGATTACGATCTGCTCATCATCGTCAATGACACGCGGTTGACCGACAGGGTCAAATACTGGGCAAGGCTGGATGACCGGCTGATGCGCGAATATGGCGTTACCGGCACGCTCAAGACCCCCGTCAACTTCATCGTTCACACGCTTCAAGAGGTGAACGACGGGCTGGCCCATGGTCGCTACTTCTTCATGGATGTGAAGCAGGATGGAATCGCGCTCTACCAGTCAGACGACACCGAGCTGTACACGCCCAAGCCCAAGACACCCGAGCAGGCACACTGCATGGCGCAGGAATACTTCGAAGACTGGATGCCCAGCGCGTCAGATTTCTTTGATGGGTATCTCGACGCCAAAGCGCGAGGGAAGTTCAAAAAAGCTGTCTTCGATTTGCATCAGTCCGCTGAGCGAATGTATCATACCGCATTGCTGGTCTGCACTTTCTACACCCCGCACGTGCACAACCTCGGGTTCCTTCGCACTCAGGCCGAGCGCATCGATCCGCGCCTGACCTATGTCTGGCCGCGCGAAACGAGGCGCGATCGCGCGCGCTTCGAGAAGCTCAAAGAGGCCTATGTGAAGGCGCGCTACTCAAAGCACTATCGCATCACGAAGGAAGAACTCGAATGGCTCGGCGAACAGGTCGAGGAGCTGGGACGCGTCGTCCACGAGGTTTGCACCGAGCGCCTCGAAAAGCTCAAAGCTGACGCCAGGGCGCGAACGGATAACCAGTGAAGCCTTCGCTCGCAGCGCGTCAGCTTAACGTGATGGCGTGCCGAAAGCGGCCTTTCCGCTTACGACCTAAATGCGTTCATTCACCAAAACTCGATTTTGTGTCAGCTTTGCGCCCCAACCTCTGGCGTTCGGTCGCGTGGCAGTTTATCCCAAAAGTTGTCATAGGTAAGCTTTGGTTTGCTATTCGATTAACTCTTAGGCCGTGTATCGCTCCAAGGTAAAATCGGCCGCCGTCGCGAATATTCGGTCCACGTGTCCAGATCAAGAATCAGCCGATATTTGTCGCGCAGGCGTTCGAACAATAGTCGGTCGCGCGGCTCTGGTTTACCTGGCCCCGCAGGTTTTGATTTGAGATATCTGCCCAAAACTCCCAGTAGGAAATCTGGCGCGCTAATTCCAAAGTGGGGCTTTGAGACAATTTGTATTCCGAAAGCTAACGGACGGCGATCATCGTGGGCCTTGAGGTGATCGAAGACGCTTTGAACGAGTGCTTCGGTTTTCGCAGCTGAGACTTTGCTGTTCTGCTCAAAATAAAGAAAGGCAAATTGGCTCTCGGCGGCCTTTAACCGTCGTTCGATCAGCGCGCCGAGCAACCGGAGATAAGTTTTCTCATAGTGTGGCGGCCCGTCGTATTCGGCAAAAGCGACGTAACCTTCAAAACGCATGCCAGCGAGACGCTTGATGTATTGGATGCGAAGGTCCTCGGTTGCGTCCGCAAAATGAAGTCCCCGCTTGCGCAACGCTTCGACATTTCCATCCAAGTAGATGTCGTTCAAAGCTGCTGATAAAACTTGGCCTGCCTCTGTGGCCATTCGCGGACCATGCTGGCTCACGGTCATGCCAAGCGCGAGGATCGTTTTGCCTTCATTCTGAAACTCTGCCTCGTCGACGAAGAGATAGAAAGGAGATCTGTGTTGGCCGCGCGGCACGAAACTTGGTTTCATGCCTTCAGCCTGTAATGCCCCACGCCAATCCGTCTTCAGACGCGCGGCCAGCGCAGGTTCGTGGTGCGCGACGAACCGGACTGTTCCATCCAGACGATTGACTTCTTGCTGGATCACACTGCCATCATTGATACCAAGATGCCGAAAATGGTCTCCTAAACCAAACTTGCCAGCGTAATAGAGCTCCTGCCGCAAGCGGCGTTTCAGCTTGCGTGGAACATGTGGTTGAGCTGGATCGCTGATGCTAAGACCCGTTACGTAATGCGCTTGGCCAATTTTGGAGCGGCGTGTTTTCTGCTCCGCAAGCACGAAGCCTCGCTCCTCGACGAGACGACGAAGGATTCCAAGGTCCGGTAGATTGCCAATGCCAGAGAAAGTCAGATCGTCGGCATATCGCGTGTAGGTAGTATCTGTAGCCTTGGCCAGCGCTTCACAGGCAAGGTCAAGCGGTAGCGCAACTGCATTCGAGATGACCGGGCTAGTCGGCAAACCGAGCGGTAGCCCGCCGCCGATGGTTACAAACTCTGCAAGTAGATCGGCCACTTCGGAGCCAATCCCCAGAGTTTTGAATAATCGCCCGATGCGGTCCTCTGAAATTGAGGGGAAGAACTCTCGCAGATCGACCGTGAGCAAGCCTTCGTGGCCTGTATGGACAGCGGCGTTCTCACGAATGTTGCGTCCCTGACGGTAGCCATAAACGGCGTCATGCGGATACCCTGGAAGCAGGATTTGAAAGAAGGTCTCAAGTCGCCGCGCCAACGCTTTATATTCAAGCTTCGCGAGTAAGGGTTCCCATACGGTGCGATACCCGCGACGCCGGTTACGTTTTGGAATATCGTGTCGAAAGAACATCGGAATCGAGAGAGCTGACGTGGGGCCCACGACGCTTTCTGATCTTTCGGTCGTCTCTTCGCGCTTTAAAGGCGGATCGAAAGCAAGAACGGCATCGAAAGTAGCTTCGTCGGTTCCAATGGCAACGATGAGCGCTTCGCGGCTTGTTATGCGACGCAAATCCCCAGGGAACGTCATCGAACCGGAGCTTGCTGTGAGGCGGCATGAGATACGAAGCAAGTGGTGCTGAAATCAGCAGACGCGACTCGCGCCTTGAACCTTATAACCATACCGCCCCCACGCGCCTTATACTGCAAATTGAAGGAGTTTAAAGAAAAGAAGGTTCGGTGACCATACGCCATCCTTGCTATTTCGGCATTTGTGACCCAGCGTCGTCATTCCGCTCCCGGCCTAAAAGCTACCGTTTGAATCACATGCTCAGAATGTCTGCTTCCTACTCCAAACTCAGGCGTTCGCAGTCGCGTGAACGGCCCCCTGAAGTGGAAAGGCAGCTATCGTGCCCGCGCTCCGCGATCTTCGCAAATCAGCACAAGCGCTCCAAAATCCTCGCGCTCGCCAAGCCGGTCGGCGATGCCGCGCACACATTCCAGCGGCAGGCCGTTGTCATGCGCCAGCGAGCGCAGATAATCGTCGCGTGTTTCCGCCCCGCACGCCCGATAGAGCAACAGCAAGTCCGTCATGTCCCTCTTCCCTCCGGCTGAAAGCCGCACTGCCTGCGGCATGCGGCTCTGCCTTCCGGCGAGGATGGGAGGGGGAGGGAAAGCCGGAACCGATGCCCTGGCGCGGGCCAGCGGGCACAGCCCGCCACACGGGGGTGTCTGTTCCGGTTTGGGAACGAGAGGGCAAAGCCCCTTGGCGTTCCCTTCAATCAAACATCTGCGCCGTCAGGCGCTGCCCCGAGCCGCGTCAGCGGCTCACAGAAACGGCGCCCTCGCGCGGCGCGACGCAGACGGGCGATGTGTCGGCAAGCCGAGTGCGCGGCAAGGCTGTTGCATCGCAGATGCAGCGCCGCTGACGCAATCGAGCGCGCGACCGGCGCTCGCCCGGCAAGAAGAGAGGCGAGAGCGCCTGCGGGTCAGCACAAAGACGCCGCGCCCGCAGGAGCGCAGAATGCGCGGGACCGAGCGCGTCCTCCGGAAACTCCCGCTCAACTTGAACTGCTCCCGATCGTAACCCGGATGGGCCGGGACTACAGGCCCGGTCCGCGCAGCGGACAGAGCGGGTCGCCCGCAGGGCAGCCCAAAGTGGCACACGCGAAAGTACCTTGCCAGTTGTCCCCGGATACGCCATTGAATGTGAGAACATAAATAGAACATATGCTTGCCAAAAGGGTCTGATTCCGACAATGTGTCATAAATTGTCCCAGAGGTAACATGCTCAACGAATTCGCCACACTCCGCGTCCGTGCCGGTCTTTCACTTGAAGACGCAGCAGGTCTCACAGGCTATAGTGTGCGCCAGCTGCAGCGCTGGGAAGCAGGCGTCGGAAAGCCGAGAGATGCAGCGGCGCGGGTGCTGGCATCACTGGCCGGAACAGAGCCTGCTGCAGTCGGCACCCGGTTCAATTTCGTCGACCTGTTCGCCGGGATCGGCGGGATTCGTAAAGGCTTCGACGCTATCGGCGGGCATTGCGTGTTCACGTCCGAATGGAACAAGTTCGCGCAGGAAACCTATGCTGCAAACTTCCGCGACAATCACCCGCCCCACGGTGACATCACGCAGATTCCCGCTGATGAAATTCCTGACCATGATGTGTTGCTCGCGGGCTTTCCCTGCCAGCCCTTCTCGATCGCAGGCGTTTCCAAGAAGAACTCGCTCGGACGCCGGCATGGCTTCCTCGATGAGACGCAGGGCACACTGTTCTTCGATGTCGCCCGGATCATCCGCGCGAAACGGCCTGCAGCCTTCCTGCTCGAGAACGTCAAGAATCTCACCGGTCATGACAAGGGCCGCACCTTCGAGGTTATCCTCCGGACGCTGACCGAGGAACTGGGCTACAAGGTCTGGCATAAGGTGATCGACGCGCAGCACTTCGTGCCGCAACACCGCGAGCGGATTGTGATTGTCGGGTTTCGCGAGAACGTGCCCTTCGACTGGGACGATCTGACGCTGCTCCCGAAGGGCAACGTGCGGCTCGCAAGCATCCTGCATCCGGAGAACGGCTCCGAGAATGCCGAAGAGCCCTACACGCTTGGCTCCGGTGCGAAGGTCAACGGCAAGTATACATTGTCCGACAAGCTCTGGCAGTACCTGCAAGGCTATGCCGCAAAGCACAAGGCAGCCGGGAACGGATTCGGCTTCGGGCTGGTGACGCCCGACGATGTCGCGCGGACGCTCTCGGCGCGCTATTACAAGGACGGTTCGGAAATTCTGGTGAGTCAGGGAAGCCGGAAGAACCCGCGCCGTCTCACTCCGCGCGAATGCGCGCGGCTGATGGGTTATGGTGATGACTTCCGCATCCCGGTGTCAGATACGCAGGCTTACAAGCAGTTCGGCAACTCGGTTGCGGTTCCGGTGTTCGAGGCGGTGGCAAAGGTAATGCAGCCGCACATTCAGGCTCTTGTTCAACCGGCGAGGCAGCGCAAAGCTGCCTGAGGCGTGACCGACGTTCATGACCCGGCAACGCGCAGCCGCAATATGGCGGCGATCAGAGCGCGCGACACGAAGCCCGAACTGTTGATCCGCACGGCTCTGCACGCGGCGGGCTTTCGCTACCGGCTCGATGTCCGCAACCTGCCCGGAAGGCCGGATATCGTCCTGCCCCGGTTTCGGGCGGTCGTCTTCGTACATGGCTGCTTCTGGCACCGGCACGAGTGCGATCTCTTCCGTTGGCCGGAAACCAGACCAGAGTTC
Organism: Erythrobacter sp.; assembly: GCA_029937545.1. GTDB lineage: Bacteria > Pseudomonadota > Alphaproteobacteria > Sphingomonadales > Sphingomonadaceae > Qipengyuania. The sequence goes on from JAPYPR010000008.1 coordinate 105,749, forward strand.
TGGCACGAGAAGCTCAACACCAACGCAGACCGTGATCAAAAGGCCGCCGAAGCTCTCGCCAAAGCGGGATGGCGGCAGGCGGTGATCTGGGAATGCGCGCTGAAGGGCAGAAACAAGCGCGATTTTCAGGACACTATGCAGCGACTGATCGGCTGGATACAGTCGGACAGGAAGGCGATTACTATCAGGGGCGAATAATTGGTCGCATCACTTGCGCAGCTGCTGGATCTTATGCGGCATCACGGTGCAACCCGCATCTACGCCAAGAATCTCGCGCCCAACGATAATTCCAAGAACCAGGTCTATCTCGGCGGTGACTTCTCGGCGCTGAACATCATTCCGCACGGCGAAATCTTCAGTGACGACACGGCAGTTGCCGGTGCGGTCCGCGACCGCGCCAAGGCAAGTGTGAACTTCTTCTGGGTCGATGAGGCAGGAAAACATCATGCACCTGACGCGGGGCTGATCCTCTATCCGAAGTACCCGGAGGTCCGAATGTCGGGCTTTCTCAAAGGCTGCCGTCAAGCACCCTCGGAAATCATGCGCGTGCGCGATGAAGGACGCCTGCTCGTCTTCGGCATCACACCTGATGGGGTTGTCCTGGGTTTTGCGGCTGAAGCGGCCCATCCCGTCGCTGTCGAAGTCCGCAATTACCAGTGGCCGATGATCGGGGTCTTTCTGGAACTGCCGCTCCATGCCGGTCAGGCCGACAGCCCGAAAGACCGCCTGCTGAACGAATTGCGCCGCATCTGGCGGCTCAACTGGATCGCTTCACAGAAACTCGCAGCCGACGGCCAAAAGCAGCCGTATTCTGCGCGCAACGGCGGGGGCTATACGCTTGAGGCCGAGCTCGGCATTTCCCCTAACAGCTATGCAGAGCCCGATTTCATGGGCTGGGAGGTCAAGCAGTACGGCGTGCGCGACTTCGTGCGCTTCGCCCCGAAATCGCCGGTCACACTGATGACGCCCGAACCAACCGGCGGCATCTATCGGGACGAGGGTGTTGCCGAATTCATGAAACGGTTCGGCTATGAGGACCAGTCCGGGAAGGCCGACCGCATCAACTTCGGTGGCAGATATGACTGCACGAAAGACCTGCACCACCTCACCGACCTGCGGATGGTGATGTCCGGATATGATGCACAGTCAGGCAAGATCACCGATCTCGACGGTGCGCTCAGCATTGTAAACAGCGATGACGAGATCGCGGCTTCATGGTCGTTCAAGGGAATGATGGCGCACTGGAACCGCAAGCACGCTCAGGCCGCTTACGTACCGTCGTTGTTCCGGACGCCGCCGCCGGAATACAGTTACGGGCCGAGCATCCTCCTCTGCGAGCAGACTGATTTCCTGCTCTTTCTGAAAGCCTTTGCGTCCGGGTCCATCTACTACGATCCGGCCATCAAGGTCGAAGAGGCGTCATCGGAAAAACCGAAGATCAAAAGGCGAAGTCAATTCCGCGTGGCTCATGCCGATCTTCCTCGCCTTTATGAAAGGCACGAGGTCGTCGCTCTGTAGAAACTGATGCTCCGCAGGGCGCAGCCTCGTTCTCGTACCGATGGATGCGAAATTCCATGGATCTGTTCTTCGTGGCGAACCTGACCAGTCACTGGTGACACGATACTACCACCCGCCGTCATGACTTGTTTTTTCTTCGCTGCAATTCGCCGGACTGGAGAAACGCTTTTCTCCCCGAAGAAAGCGGGCAATTTCATCACAGGGGGTGTCAGCGACCACCAAGGAATGGAATGCCGAACATGCCAGAACCAGACCGTATCATTCGCCTCAAGACCGTTCTTCATCGCACAGGGCTGTCGCGATCGACGGTCTATCGCAAGATCGCCGAAGGGACGTTCCCGCCTCAGATACCGATCAGCGTTCACGGCGCGGGCTGGAGCGAAGCCGAGATCAACCGCTGGGTGGCCGACCCGCCCGGCTACAGGGTCGCCGATAGCCGGAACCAATCCGGGATCGATTAAGCCAGCGCCACCCTGACTGCGTTGTCGAAGATATTCCGGCTTGTTGAGAAACAGAGAGGAACTAGCCTGCCGATCAGCACCTTGTTGCCAATACCAGGCTTCGCAGAAGACGCGAAAGGATCCCCGACCTCAAAGCACCAATTGGGCGAGCGCATACTCCGCATCGTTGCGCACCAGATGCCCATAATGTTTTTCGATCATGGCGACGCTCGTATCGGAAAGCTGAGCGACCGTAAGAATTGGCAGGCCGGCGCGCACCAGGTCGGTAATCACGCTATGGCGCAATGTGTATGCCGAAGTCGCCGAATGGAGGTTTGCAGCGGATACCGCATTCTTGATGGGACCTTTCCATTTATCTTTCGACCATGGCGAACCGTCAGCACGCTGGAACATCCGATCGCCGGGCGACCTGCCCTTGCTTTGTTCGGCAAGGAAGTCTGCGATGGTTTCAGGAACTCCTATCTGTCTTGGAACGCCATTCTTGTCAGTGCCGATTGTGAGAGTTCTGGTTCTGATGTCGAAGTCGCTGACTTTCACCGCTGCAAGGGCGCCAGGACGCAATGGCAAAAGACAAAGACCGCGAACAAAGGGCTCTATATCTTCAGAAAGTGCCGCCAGCAGCTTCTTGCGCTCCGAACGATCCAGGTAGACTTCACGACGTCGGTCGGCACCCTTGATGGGTTTCAAAGCCTCTTGCCATGCAGCGGAGGTATTTGGAGCTCCCGGAGACAGGACACGTCGCAGCGCCGCGCGAAGTGGGACCATGTCGCGGTTTACTGTGGAGGCAGCTCGCTCCTTGAAACGAGGTTCACCCAGCTTGCTTCGGCTGATCAATGCCGGTGCTTTCTCCAGCCTTTTCCGCCATGCCTGCAACTGATGCTTTCGCAGCTTGTCTAATTTAACTCTGGCAATCGCGTCATCGTAAACGTGCCGGCGAAAGACGCCTTCGGCGATTGAGCCTGGCCTTTCCTCAAGATAAGCCCTGCATGCGTCTGCAACTGTTTCCAGTCTCTCCGATCGCAACCCTCCAGTCTCGACCGATTCCGCGAATGACTCGGCATCCTTCTTGGCAGTTGAAAAAACTTCATGACCTGAGACAGTCCCAAATGCACCAAGATTCTTCCGTCGATACTTTCGTGCATCATCATCGTACACACGAGCAAACCAAGTGCCCTTCCCGCCCCGTTGTGAAGGCCGGTATCCAACATACCACCCAGCTTGTAGACGCTGCCAGTGGGGCTCTTTGTCCCCTCGCGGCTTAAGCTTTTCGCGCGCACCAATCTTGCTAAGGTCGGGCATTCGTTCAGTGCCTTCGTATGAAAAGTATGAAACGAGTATGAAAAACGTGGGGAGACTGCCTGACATCAGTTTAGACATATGCCACTGTTTTTCAAGTGCTTTAAGAGTCCCAGAAAATCCCAGTTTGTCGTGAAACCCATCTTTCACACGGGTGGGGTCGCAAGTTCAATCCTTGCCGCGCCCACCATCGCGTTCATTAGGCCAGACGCAAGAAAGCCGCCCCGTCGGGCGGCTTTTTCGATATATCAAAATTAGGGTCCGGACCCATAAATAGGATTCACAGCGCGATGAGGATGTGATTCACGT
>JAPYPR010000107.1 GCA_029937545.1 Erythrobacter sp.
AACGGCAGTCTGTCTCAAAACTACCTGATTTGGTTTAAAAATAGTTGAAATTAGGATTGAAAACAAAATTTGAATTAATTTCCGTATTTTTTACTATGTATTTGGTAAAAGCTTTATTCAATCTTATAAAGGCTTTTATATAATTCTTTAAGGTTAAAAACAGTGCTACTATCAGTTGCTGTAAGTCAATTTTACTATTGAACAATCTTCTTAAATTATACGCTAGGGCGATGAGTCCAAAATCGGCAGAAGCCGCCTTTATTCCCTTTTTTGTCATGATGTGGTCAAAGCCCCATTGTCTTTTAATAGTGCCATAAGGGTGCTCGACCAGGGCCTGTCTTTTTTTATAAAGCTCTCCGCTTTGTTTGACCCGCTTGGCGTTGCCTTGGATATTCTGGGTAAATTGGGTGCGCTGTATAATCTTACCGTTAGCTTTGGCCGTGGTACACTTGCTGCGTACCGGGCATTCCTTACAGGCCTTGGTCTTGTATTGTTTAAACGTATAGTTGCGGGCTTTGTACCAGGAGCCATTGCTGTATAAAGTATTTCCCTGGGGGCAAGTATAGGCATCATCATCAGGATTATAAATGAAGTTTTCAGCATTGTATTTAGGATCTGGCGCCTGACTTTTACGTCCAATGGCCGGAATGGCCACCAGGGTATCGATACCTAGACTATCGGCAATATGGAACTCGCTCCCGGTATGATAGCCTTTGTCATAGAGTGCAGTAAAGGAATTTGATCGTAAAATGGACTTGGCCCTTCTGAGCATGAAGCCCATTGCTTTTTTATCATTCTGATTAGTGAGTTTATAATCGATCAGTAACTTATGTTTGGCATCTACGGTAGTTTGCGCAGTGTAGCAGACCTCGGTAACGGTTCCCCTTACAATTTGATGTCTGCTATCGGGATCAGAAGTCGATCGTTGTGGGTTTTCAGAAGAAGCATCCTTGTCTAATTGTTTTTGTATTGCCCGGTATTTGGTCTGTTGCTGTTTGCGCCCTTTAATTTGCTCTTTAATTTCTTCGGTTTTTTTCTGATCGCCATCAGCCTTGGCCAGT
>JAPYPR010000024.1 GCA_029937545.1 Erythrobacter sp.
CCGCAGCCGGTGGGGCCGATCATCAGGATGTTCTTGGGCGTCACCTCGTCGCGCAGGTCGCGGTCGAGGCGCTGGCGGCGCCAGCGATTGCGCAGGGCCACGGCCACGGCGCGCTTGGCGTCCTTCTGGCCGATGATGTGCTCGTCGAGCGCGGCGACGATCGCCTTGGGGGTCAGATTGTCCATTGTGTTCTCAGACCTCTTCGACGGTTACATTGCCATTGGTGAAGACGCAGATGTCGGCAGCGACCTTCATCGCCTTGCGAGCGATTTGCTCGGGATCGTCCTCGTATTCGGCGATCGCCTTGGCCGCAGCCAGAGCGTAATTGCCGCCCGAGCCGATCGCGGTGATGCCGCCTTCGGGTTCGAGCACGTCGCCATTACCGGTGAGGACGAGGAGGTTATCCTTATCCGCCACGATCATCAGCGCTTCCAGATTGCGCAGATACTTGTCCGTGCGCCAGTCCTTGGTCAGCTCGACCGCGGCGCGCAGCAGCTGGCCGTTGTACTGCTCAAGCTTTTTCTCGAGCCGCTCGAACAGCGTGAAGGCATCGGCAGTCGCGCCGGCGAACCCGGCCACGACCGTGCCGTCCTCCCCGATCCGGCGGACCTTGCGGGCATTGGGCTTCATCACCGTATTGCCCATGGAGACCTGTCCGTCGCCGGCAATCACGATCCGGTCGCCGCGTTTGACGCCAACGATGGTGGTGGAGTGCCACTGGACGATGCCGTGGCTTTCGCTGTGTGAACTCATGCCGCGCGATATGGGGCGCGCTAGCGGAGGGTCAAGCTAAGGGGATCAGGTTGCCGGTTCGGGCGACCGCGCTGCCGCTACTGCTGCTGACCACCAACGCCCGGTGCACCGACCGCGCCGATATTGCCGAACAGGTCTTCCAGGAAGCTGCGCTCCCGGCCCAGCGTCGGCGTCTCGTCGCCATCGGGCCGGATATAAGCCACCTGGTCGAGGCCGCTGCGATCGGCAGCCACGACATTGCCAGCCGCATCGAAACGCACGGCAAGCACCTGGTGCTGCTCGATCCGCGGACGCACGAAAGGTTTGCGGCCCGTGGTGCTCGACACGTAATACCACGTCGGCTCGCCGAACTGGCTGGTGAAGGTCGGGCGGCCCAGCGTGCCGGCAACCGATTGCTGGTTGTCGATACCCGGTTGGATCGACTGGGTCAGCACCGGATCGACGATATAGCCACGCGTTTCGCGGATCGGCTGGCACGCAGCGGTAGCGACACCGGCAAGGGCAATGGCGCTGAGGCCGACAATCTTCGTCCTGTTCATGGGAACAGCAAATCTCCGTCTTAAAGTCCGCTTGGCCGCTCGGCCAGCGTCCCTATATGCTCGGCCAACGCCTTAGTCGCAAAGCATCGGCCCATGCAATGTCACTGTTGCCGATCGCTCGGGGATCAGCGACTGGGGATCGCGGCCTGTATTGCCGCTGAACGGAGATGCCATGTCCTTTTTCGCCCGCCTGTTCGGCCTGTCCAGCGACCCGCGCGAGGAATGGCGCCCGCTGTGGCACCGCGTGGTGGAAGAGGCGCGCGATCCCGACTGGTACCGCATGTGCGGCGTCGCGGATTCGCTGGAGGGCCGCTACGACATGGTCACGCTGGTGCTGGCGCTGGTGATGCTGCGGCTGGACGATGCGGGCGAGGAAGGCAGAAATGCCAGCGCCCGCCTGACGGAGCTGTTCGCCGAGGATATGGAAGGGCAGCTGCGCGAAGCCGGGATTGGCGATCCGACCGTCGGCAAGAAGCTTGCCGCCGTGATGGCCAGCATGAACGGCCGCATCGGCGCCTATCGCGAAGGATTGCGCAGCGATCCCAAGGTGCTGGTGGAGGCGGTGCGCCGCAATGTCACCATGGCCCAGCCCGACGAGGCCGAGGCGCTGGTCCAGCGGATGGCTGCGCTGCACGCGCGGCTGGAACGGACCGGCTTCGAAACGCTGCACAAGGGGGAGATCGCTGGATGAGCGCGCCCGAACTCGTCCGCCTCGTCAAACCGCGCGCGCTTCCGGCGGAAGCCATGACGATCATTGCCGACACGGCCGAGCGCGAGGCGCTGGCCAAGCGTTTCGACGTGACGGCGGTCGATGCGCTGAACGCCCATGTCGAGTTCGAGACCAAGGATGGCGCAGTGCTGGCGAACGGTCGCCTATTGGCCACAATCGAACAGCCCTGCGCCGTGACGGGCGAACCGCTGACCTACGATGTCGAGGAGCCGCTGACCCTGCGCTTCGTCCCCGCCGGATCGGTGCCGGACTACGCGCCCGACGAGGAAATCGAGCTCGACAGCGAGGACTTGGACGAGATCGAATACGAGGGCGACAGCTTCAACCTCGCCGAAGCCATCGCGCAGACGCTTGCGCTCGCCATCGACCCCTACCGCGAAGGGCCGGGAGCGGACGAGGCGCGCAAGGCTGCAGGGATCGTCAGCGACGAAGAAGAACCGCCAAGCGGACCGCTGGCGGAGGCGTTGGCGGCGTTGAAGGGGCAGAGCGACTAGTGGCTGCTACTGGGTGGGTTTGCGACGGTCGGCTTTCAGGTCGCGCATTTGAAATAGCGGACATTGAACCGGCAACGAAGTCGGGGCCGTAAGCGATCTGTCCGTCTTAAGCATTCGAAGACAAAAATGCTGCCGTGCGGCTTCCGACATCACCCGCGATATTCAAGGCAGGGCTTGTGAATCGATCTTAGATCAAAGCGAAAGCTAGTGCCAATCCAAAGGTCGGTAGATCAATATCCCGGTATTTCAGCTGGTTATCTAAGCGGATGCGCTGCTGTAAGTTCACTTACCCCAAAAATGGCGACCAGCGTCTTGCGGTGTTGCTCTGGAACTGCGCGCTTGCCGATCATTCAGGCAAAGTATACGGCGGTAACATCGGCAAAAACTAATTGTCGATAAAGCGTGCCGGTAACGGGAATGCAGTGAGGCCTCGACTGGCCAATTCTGCGGCTGTCCCTGCAACTGTAAGCGGCGAGCGCGGAGTATGGGTGGAGTTCGCTCCACGGCCACTGGGCGGCAGTTTTCGTCTGGGAAGGCATGTTCCGTGTAAGGACCCGTGAGCCAGGAGACCGACCGGTGCGTGTCGCTCTTGCCTGGCTCATGGGATTGGTCGGGCGCGAAACGAATTTCGTCCGGGCGACGAGTAGCGGTTGGAGCCGCATCGGCAGGACTGCCGGGGGATGCATGGACAGCAAGCGGCGACAAGGGGCCCACAATTAGGATTATTGGCCAAGATGAGTTGCTTGAGTTATTTAGGTTTTGAACTGTTTGGAGGTGCGCGTGAAATCAAGTCTGCTGCTGTCAGCATTTGCGCTTTGCGCATCCACATTGGCGATGGCTGCGCCAACGCTCAGCGTATTTCCAATCGAAGGCGTCTTCGATGACCCCTTCGATGTCAAACTCGAAGGTGCGCCAGCAAATGTCGAAGTCACGATCAGGTCTAGACAAACCGATGAGGAAGGCACCGTTTGGTCGACAATGGCGAGTTTCAGAACCGACGAAGCAGGGTCCGTCAACGTTTCGACGCAGCCTTCGACAGGCGGTAGCTTCACTGGCATTAGCCCTCACGGCTTACTGTGTTCTGCCTTGCCGATCGGCGTGAATGATTTTGCAAGTTATTTGGCTGCGATCGTCGAGAATCCACGGCTACCGACCAGTCCTTTGCGGCCCATCGAACCGATTCCGATAACTATCGAAGCTTCAACAAATGGGCAGGTCATTGCAACCGCGACAGCCATTCGCGGCGATGCGGTCCAGGTAGTTGAAGAGGAAGTTACAACATCTGACGGTCTGAGGGGCGTTTTCTTTTCACCCGCTCCGGGCCAGGAAGTTCTCGAACCCGTCCTGCTTCTGAACGGTTCGGGCGGCGGCGTCCGCAGGTTTGCTGCGGCACGGCTCGCCAGTCATGGCCATCCCACGTTCGCTTTTGCGATTTACAACTATGCTGACCTGCCGACCACCTTGAAGAATTATCCGATCAAGCGGATTCATGAGGGTGCGCAATGGCTTGCACAGCGTGTTGGCGTCGAACGGGTAGCCGTTATGGGCGTATCGCGGGGCTCGGAAGCAGCGGCGCACGCTGCAATCAACTTTCCCGACGCATTTTCCGCCGTTATACTGAGCGTTCCGTCGCATCTACGCGACGGTGGTGCGCTTGGGCCAGACGCGACAACAGGCGACAGCGCATGGACGATTGGTGGCAATGCGCTGCCCGTCACCGACCTTGGTTTCACCTTCGATGATCCACGTATTCCTGATGAAGCAGAGGAGCTACCCGGTTTCAATGCCTCGGGTATGTCGCTCGCGGTCTGGGGAAGCGCAGAATTGGAGGCCGAGTTCGGCACAGATTTCGAAGCGATCAATGTGCCCGTTCTAATTTTGGCCGGTGCTGAAGACGGTATATGGCCATCTTGGATTAGCGCCGAGCGGATCAGGCAGAGGCTTGCAGGGGCAGGCAAGAGCGATCTTGTCGATGTGCGAACTTACCCAGGTGCTGGACATAGCCTAGTATCAGTGGGCTTCGGTGGCCCTCTGTCGGTCTTCGCCTACAACCCCTTTCTTCAAGGGTATATGGACTTCGGTGGGACGCCAAATGGCAATTGCGATGCCGGTTTCGAAAGCAGCCGAGCCATCGTCGAATTTCTCGGCGAAATCAATGGACCTACAGCGAGCAATTAGGTCCGCTTTCGGGAAAACCCCAACAGTGCAAGATGTTCGGAAATGGGGTCGATAGCAGCCACTGCGAACTTTCCTACATGGGGGCTATTATGCCAGCCATCGGGTCATGCCGTTTACGTCCCAAACACTCGTTGAAACCGCCTGCTCGGACAAGATTCATCCGACGGCGGTTTTTTCACGCCTGGACAGTGTAACATGCGGTCCATGTCTCGGCTTCGCCCGCACAAAGCGACGCGCTAATGGCCTCGACTCAGAACGGAATATCGTCGTCCAAGTCGTCGTAGTTCGAGCCGCCAACGGAACCGCCCGAGCCACCACCGGAAGAACCGCCGCCGCTGCGCCGGTTGTCGCCGCCGCCGGAGCTCTGGCCGCCGCCCTGGTCCCAATTGCCGCCGCCGCGCTGGCCTCCGCCACCGCCGCCGGATGCACCGTCGAGCATGGTCAGCGTGCCGCCGAGGCCGCGGATGACGATTTCGGTCGAATAGCGGTCGTTCCCCGACTGGTCCTGCCACTTGCGGGTCTGCAGCTGGCCTTCGATGTAAACCTTGGAGCCCTTGCGCAAATAGCGCTCGACCACGCCGACGAGGCCTTCGGAGAAGATGGCGACGGTGTGCCACTCGGTCCGCTCCTGCCGCTCGCCGGTGTTGCGGTCCTTCCACGTTTCGCTCGTCGCGATGCGCAGGTTGGCGACCTTGCCGCCGTTCTGGAAGCTGCGGATCTCGGGATCGGCCCCGAGGTTTCCGATCAGCATGACTTTATTGAGGCTACCGGCCATCGAATCGTCCCTTCGTGTCTGTTGGACGTGGCCTATCGGATGGGTTGGCGCGGTGCCAGCGGGGATGGTCCGTTTTCCAGAGGCCGGGTATTTGGGTTTCTCGCAGAGACGCAGAGGAAAGAAAGACGCAGAGGGGAAGTTTCGCGGCAAAGCCGCAATCAGGCAGACGAAACCGCCTTATCGCAAAGGCCAGATCGGCAGCGCGGCTTCGCCGCATTCGTCCCTTCTCAAAGTCTCCCTTCCCTCTGCGTCTCTGCGAGAAACACCTAGAGCCCCAGCGCCACTGCGCCCCAGTATGTCAGGCCAGCAAAGACATAGGCCAGCGCGAACAGGTACACGACCATGAATGCCGGCCACTTCCAGCCGTTGGTCTCGCGCCGGGCGACCGCGATGGTGGAAATGCATTGCGGCGCGAAGACGAACCAAGCGAGGAAGGCGAGCGCAGTCGGCAGGCTCCACAGCGCGGCGATCTTGTCGGTCACGCCGTCCGCCGCGACCTCCTCGTCCGCGGCGTCCACCGCATAGGTCGTCGCCAGCGCCGACACGGCAACTTCGCGCGCGGCCATGGCGGGCACCAGCGCGAGGCTCATCTCGCGATTGAAGCCGATGGGTTCGAGGATGGGGTGGAGACCGTCGGCGACCATGCCGGCGACGCTCGCGTCCATCTGGCTCTCGCCCGGCTCGGCCTTGGGGAAGCTCAGCATCAGCCACAGCGCTATCGTCACCACGAAGATGATCGTGCCTGCGCGCCGCAGAAACACCCAGGCGCGCTGCCACAGGCCGATGGCGAGATCCTTGATACGCGGCAGCTGGTAGCGCGGCATTTCCATGATGAAGCCGCTCGCCGCGCCTTGCGCGACCGTGCGTCGCAGCACCAACGCAACCACCATCGCGCCGACGATGCCCGCGACATAGAGCGCGAACAGCACCAGCCCCTGGAGCCCGACGCCCGGACCGATACTGATCTGCGGAATGACCGCCGCGATGATCACCGCATAGACCGGCAGGCGGGCCGAACAGGTCATCAGCGGCGCGATCAGGATCGTCGTCAGCCGGTCCTTCGCATCGGGAATGCTGCGAGTCGCCATGATGCCGGGAATGGCGCAGGCGAAGCTGGAGAGCAGCGGGATGAAGCTTTTGCCCGAGAGGCCCACACCCGCCATCAGCCGGTCCATCAGGAAAGCCGCGCGCGCCATGTAGCCGCTTGCCTCCATCACCAGGATGAAGAAGAATAGGATCACGATCTGCGGCAGGAAGACGACCACCGCGCCTACGCCTGCAAGCACGCCCTCGGTGAGGAAATCGCGGACGAAGCCTTCGGGCACGGTTTCGGTGACAAACGCGGATGTCGCGCCAACGCCGCCCTCGAGCGCATCGGCGAAGGGCGTCGCCCAGGCGAAGACCGCCTGGAAAATCACGAACAGCAGGCCGAACAGGATGACCGGCCCGATCCACGGATTGAGCAGCACGCGATCGACACCATTCTCGATCGAATGGCGGGTCGATTTCGAAAGAATCGCGCCTTTCGCCATGTGCTTGGCCGCCAAGCGCCGTTCGGGCAGCGTCAGGTGCCAGCGGCTATGCGCCTCCTCGTCGGCATGCGCATCGGCTTCGGCAATGGCGTGCGCCAGTTCGGGCAGGCCCTTGCGACGGACGGCGACTGTCGGGATCACCTGCACGCCGAGCGCTTCGGACAGCGCCTCGGGATCGAGGGTCAGCCCGTCACGCTCCGCAAGGTCGACCATGTTGAGCGCGACCACGGTAGGCCGACCCAGTTCGAGCACTTCCTGCGCAAAGACGAGGTGCTGTTCCAGATTGGCGGCATCGAGCACCAGCACCAGCACATCTGGTGCGGCCTCGCCGTCGAACTCGCCATGGACGAGCTTGCGCGTCACTTCCTCGTCGGGGCTGGCGGCATCGAAGCTGTACGCGCCGGGCAGATCGATCAGCTCGCGCGATTCGCCGTGCGGCAGGGCCAGGCGCCCGGCCTTTCGCTCCACGGTGACGCCGGGATAGTTAGCGATCTTCTGGCGCGCGCCGGTCAGCGCATTGAACAGCGCCGACTTGCCCGAATTGGGATTGCCGACCAGCGCAACCTTGTGGTGGCGGACGGGATCGTCGCGGCTCATGCGGGCTCCACCTCGATGGCGAGCGCATGCGCGCGGCGCAGCGCGATGGTCATGCGGCCGATACGTATCGCCAGCGGATCGCGCGTGCCGAAGACGCCGCGATGGATCACGGAAACTTCCGCGCCCTCGTCCACGCCGAGAGCCTTGAGGCGCTTGCCCTCATCCTCGGCCAGCGCAGCCCAGTTGATCGCGGTAATGCGCGCGGATTTCTCATGTTCGAACGCGTCGAGTGTCATGCGCAGCGCCCTGTCAGAAGCGCGCCCTTGTTGCAACCGATTATCAATAGCGAGGCGCCTAAGTCTTGCCGCCGCATCCGCCTGCGTCCTCGCTAGACGTGCCGCAAGCTGCACCCGCTACGGGCGGGCGGTCGCCCTTGCCGGGCCGCCGTCGGCTCTGTTTATTTCGCAGGGTAGCGAAGTCGCCCCAGGAACCGGGTGACGCTGAAGCTTTCGCGGTCCGGGTTGAGCCATTTGGCCTTCACCTTCTCGAACTTCATCACGCCATCGATCCGGCGCTCGAGGAAGGCGCGGGTCTCGGCCTTGTTTTCGCTCTCGTCCTCGACGAACACGGCCAGCGTCGCGCCGTAGATCGAGGCGAGGATCGCGCGCTTGGTGTAGTGATTGTAATCGGTCGCAGTGTCGCCCGCGAGCCGCCACATGAGATCGGCGCTGTTCCAACCGGTCTTGAGCGCAGTCGGCACGTTCTGCGGCATGGCCATGATCGCCAGCGCGCGGCGCAGGGATTCCTCCAGGCCCAGTACGGCGTCGAGCCGGTATTGCACCAGGCTGCGTATCCGTTCGCGGATTTTCAACTCGGCCAGCTTTTCCGCCGACATATCGAGCGTCATCTGGCGATCGATCGTCTCGATCCATGCTCGGATCATGCCCATCGCGCCCTCGTCCTTGAAGGCGAGCCGGGCCACATCGCGATCCGCGCCAAGCTGGTCCGCCGCCATTTTCAGCGCGGCATCGGTCCAGCCGTCGAACACCGCCGCATCGGCGATACCGGGCGCGAGCGCCAGCCGCAGTTCGTCGAGCGTCAGATCCTCTACCAGCAGCTCCTCCTCGAGGCTCGGATCAGTTAGGGCCATAGACCGGCGCCGCCTTTCCCTTTTCGGCAACTGCTGCGTCTAGAGCGGCAAGCACCTGAGAACGCCCGCCATTGAGTTCGGCATAATCGCGCGCAGTGCGGCCCGAGCTATCGGTGCGCAGCGGATCTGCCCCTTTGTCGACGAGTAGGCGGATCATTTCGACATCGCGGCGGTGGACGGCCGAAATGAGCGGCGTTTCACCGGCTGCATTCGTAACATTTGCCGAGGCCCCGCCTTCCAGCAAGGCTTCGACCGCTTCGAGCGAGCCGATTTGCACGGCCACTTCCAGCGGCGATTCGCCGTCGCGTGTTTCGAGATTGGGATTGGCCCCCTTGCCGAGGAGAAACTTGATCCACACCGCATCGCGGCGCTGCGCGGCGATATGCAAGGCCGTCTCGCCGCTGGTGATGTCCCGCGAATTGACCAGCACATTGCCGGGTTGCGCGAGCAGCTCGTTCACCTTGCCACCGTCGCGATCCTTGACCGCTTCGAGGAATTCGTACCCTTCGCGTTTGCGCTGGGCGTGCGCCGGTGCTGCCACCATCGCCAGCGCCGCCGCGCCCAGGATCGCGTGAACAATCCGTTTCATCTTGTCGTCTACCCCTGAATTTTTTCCGCATGCGAGTGCGTGGTCGTCTCTTGAACAGAGGCAATTAGCAGACCATGAACCGGGATGCCATGCTTCCTCGCATCACTCTACCTATCGCTATCGCCCTGGCCCTTGCCGGCTGCTCGTCCGACAGTAATGCCCCGGCGGAACCACCACCGCTTGCGGGTGCCCGCATCGGCGGCGACTTCACCCTGACGGGCGAAATCGGCGAGCCTGTCAGCTGGAGCGACTTCGATGGCCGATATCGTACGATCTACTTCGGCTACACCTATTGTCCGGACGTGTGCCCGGTCGATGTGCAGCGCGCCATGGCGGGCCTCAAGCTGTTCGAAGAGCAGGATCCGGAGCGCGCCGCGCAGATCCAGCCGCTGTTTGTCGGCGTCGATACGGCGCGTGACACGCCCGAAGTGCTGAACGAATTCACCGACAATTTCCATCCTCGGCTGATCGGTGTAACCGGCGACGAGGAGACGCTGACGAATGTCGCGCAGAAATTTGCCGCGAGCTTCTCCAAGGGCGAGGAAACCGAGGCCGGCGGCTATCTGGTCAATCACACCAATGTCACTCTGCTCTTCGGACCTGACGGAGAGCCCCTCGCTACGCTTCCGACCGACGAAGGCCCCGAAGCCGTGGCCACGGAGCTGGACAAATGGGTGCGCTGAGGGACCGGTTCTGGGAACGGCCGCTGGCCGACCTCGACCAAGCCGAGTGGGAGGCTCTGTGCGATGGCTGCGGGCGCTGTTGCCTGCACAAGGTCGAGTACGAAGACACTGGCGAGATCGAGCACACCAACGTGGCCTGCACACTGCTCGACTGCCAGAGCGCGCGGTGCACGGACTACAAGCGGCGCAAGGCCTTCGTGCCGGACTGCCTGCAGCTCACGCTGAGGATTGTCGACAAGGTCGAATGGCTGCCGCCGACCTGCGCCTATCGCCTGCGTGCCGAAGGCCAGCCGCTGCGGCCCTGGCACTACCTCATCAGCGGCGACCGCGAGGATGTGGTGCGCGCCGGAGTGTCGGTGGCCGGTCGCGTGATCTCGGAAATCGAGGCCGGGCCATTGGAACACCATATCGTCGACTGGGGCGACGAGGACGAGGACGAGGCGGCGTGATCGACTGGCTTCGCCGCGAAGCGCTGGAGCCGGAGATCGAGATCGCCGGGCGCGTCCTGCCGATCGAACTCAATCGCAACCGGCGCGCCAAACGCCTGACCCTGCGCCTCGCCCCCGATGGCAGCGCGGTGCGGATCACCCTGCCGCACTGGTGCCGCAGCATGGAAGCCATCGCTTTCGCCCATGCGCGCGCCGACTGGCTGGGCGAGCAGCTTGCCAAGGTTCCGGAGCGTCGCAATCCCCTGAGCGAAGGCAAGATGACCTATCGCGGCCGCGAGCTGCGGATCGACTGGTCCGCCGATCATCCACGCAAACCCCTGTTCGAGCCGACATGTCTCCGGGTTGGCGGACCGCAGGAAACGCTGACGAAAAGATTGGAACGCTGGCTGGAGGCCGAGGCGCAGCGCCTGTTCGCGCAGGATGCGGAACACTACTGCCGCCGTGCCGATCTTCCTGTCGCCGACGTGCGCCTGACCCGGGCCAAGCGCCGCTGGGGCAGCTGTTCGAGCGAGGGCGTGCTTCGCCTCAACTGGCGACTGGTGCAAGCGCCCGATTTTGTCCGGCGGTCGGTCGTCGCGCATGAAGTGGCGCATCTCGTTCATTTCGATCATTCGCCCGGCTTCCATGCGTTGCTGGGCGATCTGTTCGACGGGGATATCGAGGTCGCGAACGACTGGCTCAGCCAGCACGGACGCACGCTCTACGCCGCCTTCGGCTGAGCGTACTGGCAAGGTTCAGCAAATATGCCTATCTTGGCCCTATGCGATTGAAGAGCAGATTCCACGTCAAATCCGGCGTCACCGACCTCTGGGACTATGTCCGCGAGCCGCGGCCCTTTCGCTGGACGCTGTTGCTGTTGTCGGCCATGATTCCGGCGGGCGCACTTTTGGCACTCTCCCAGGAATCCCATCTGCGACCGCCCGATCCGCCCAAGGTGACCTTCATCAATACGTTCGCGGAAGGCCGGACGGACGAGGAAATCCGCCTCAGCAACATCGAAAACCAGCGACGCAAGGAAGCGCGCGAAGCCGAGCGCGCCGAACTGCTCGAGCGCAAAGTCGAGGCTTACAAGACCTTGGGCCGCGCGACCGGGCTCGATGTCGATGAGATGGCGCGCGAGGCCGCGATCGAAAATGCGCGTGAAGCGGCCGAGGCCGAAGCGCGCCAGCGGGAATATTACCAGGCGGGCGAGACGGTTGCAGCCGGAACCGACTGACGCACGCTGGCTGGCGGCGGCGGCACGGCTGGCATCGCGTGGCCGCCCGCTCAGCCACCCGAACCCCGCAGTCGGCTGTATCCTTGTCAAGGAGGGGCGCGTCGTCGGGTGCGGATGGACGCAGGAAGGCGGCCGGCCGCACGCCGAGGCTGCGGCGCTCGACCATGCAGGTGAAGCTGCAAAAGATGCGACGGCCTATGTCACGCTGGAGCCCTGCGCCCATCGATCGCCTCGCGGGCCGGCCTGCGCGGATCGCCTGATCGAGGCCGGTGTCGCGCGAGTCGTGGTCGGTGTGGAAGATCCCGACCCGCGCACCGCTGGCGAGGGTATCGCCCGTTTGTCGGCCGCCGGCATTGCCACCACCCTTCTTCCCAGTCCGGAGACCGAAGCGAGCCTTGCGGGCTATTTCACCCGCGCCGCCAAGGGTCGACCGCATGTCACTCTCAAGCTCGCAACGTCGCTCGACGGCTGCATCGCCACGGCCGACGGGCAGAGCCAGTGGATCACCGGCGAAGCGTCACGCGCGCACGTCCATTCGCGGCGAGCGCTGGCGGACGCGATACTGGTCGGCGGTGGGACCTGGCGGGCCGACAAGCCTCGCCTCGACGTGCGACTTCCCGGACTTGCGGACCGCAGCCCGCAACGCATCCTGCTTACGCGCGGCATCCCGCCCGACGGAGTGAAGGTCATCAACGCGCCGGGCCAAATCGACCGGCTGGACGGCGTCCAATATCTCTACATCGAAGGCGGCGCACAGGTTGCGGCCAGCTTTCTCGCCGTAGACCTCGTCGATCGCATAGAGCTCTATCGCGCACCCATCGTGATCGGCGCAGGCAAGCATGCGCTGGGCGATATCGGCCTTGCATCGCTTGGAGAGGCGCATGGTCGCTGGGCGCTTGCCGAGCAGCGCCAGCTTGGCAGCGACACTTACCAAGCCTACAGCCGCATGCGCTGACAGGAGACACTGCAAACATGTTCACCGGTATCGTGACCGCCATCGGCACCATCGAAAGCGCCGAGCAGCGCGGCGATTTGCGCGTCGTGGTCGGCTGCCCGTTCGACCCGGAGGCGATCGATATCGGCGCGTCCATCGCCTGTTCGGGCGTTTGCCTTACGGTAGTCGCGCTGGGCGGCGAGGTCGGCGATGCGCGTGTGACGTTCGACGTGTCGGGCGAAACGGTCAGCCGGACCAAGCAAGGCATGTGGGAGCAGGGCGCGAAGCTCAATCTCGAGCCTGCACTCAAGCTGGGCGACGAACTTGGCGGGCATCTGGTGACCGGCCACGTCGATTCGGTGGGCCAGATCGTGCTGGCAGAGGATGTGGGCGGTTCGCGCAAGATCGCGATCCGTATCAGCCGAGAACTCGCTCCCTTCGTCGCGCCCAAGGGATCGATCACGATCGATGGGGTCTCGCTGACCGTGAACGATGTGCGCGACCGCACCGATGGTACGTGCGATTTCGCAGTGAACATCATCCCGCACACCGGCGAAGTGACGACACTCGGCGCGCTCTCAGAGGGCGACCGCGTCAATCTCGAGATCGATGTGCTGGCACGCTATCTCAAGCGGATGCAGGCTCTGGCGGGATAACACCCGAAGCTTCAGACTAGCGGACCGGCCTCGAATGCCTCGCGTGTGATCTCGTAGACGAGGTGCACCACACGCTTGCCCTGGTAACGCTCCAGTTCGTAACGGTCGGTGCGCTCGGCCCCGATCGCCTCGAGCGCATTGCGCGACCGGTAATTCGTATCGCCGACGCGGAATTCGACCAGTGAGACGTGCTCGAAGGCGTGCGCCAGCGTAGCGCGCTTCATTTCGCGGTTGATGCCCTTCCCCCAGCAGCGCCGCTCCAGGAAGGTCCAGCCGATCTCCACCACGTCGTCCTCTTCGGGATCGTATTTGTCGTAGCGGGTCGAGCCGACAATGCGATCTTTCGCCTTGTCGACGACAGCCAGCGCGCCGCCGCTCGCCAGGCCTTCGTCGAAGAACGCATCGAAAACTTCTCGCCGCCAGCGATCATGGATCGGGTGCTGTTCCCACACCATCGGGTCGGACGCGATCTCGTAAAGCGGCTCGCGATCGCCCTCGACCAGCGGCCTCAGCACCAGCCGCTCGGTCTCGAGGGTCGGCTGGCGGTCCATCGCCGGTCAGCCCTGCGTGACGTCCGCCAGTGCGGCGATGAACTTGTCTGTATTGCCCGCGTGGAGCCCCGCCACGTTGATGCGACCGGAGCCTGCCATATAGACGCCGTGATCTTCGCGCATCTTCACGATCTGCTCTTTGGTGAGGGGCAGCATGGCGAACAGACCGTTCTGCTCGGCGAGCGCGGCAAGATTGAGGCCCGACACTTCGTTGTCTGCTGCGGCGAGACGTTCGCGCATGCGGCGCATCCGCTCGCGCATCTCGGTAAGCTCGTCGAGCCATTGGCCGGTCAGCATGTTGTCGCTCAGCACGTGGCGTACCGCCGCGCCGCCATGATCGGGCGGCATGGACCAGTTGGCCCGCGCCAGCGAATTGGCATTCGACACTATCGCGGCAAGTTGTCCCGGCTCCTTCGCCATCATGTAGAAGGCGCCCACGCGGTCCCGATAGAGGCCGAAGTTCTTGTCGCAGCTATAGGCGATCAGCGCTTCCGGCACCGCTGCCAAGACCTGGCGCACACCCGCAATATCCTCGTCCAGACCCTGGCCAAGTCCGTGATAGGCAACGTCGAGGATCGGCAGCACACCGGCGTCCGCCAGCGCGCTCGCAATCGTGTCCCATTCCTCGGCAGTGTAATCCACGCCGGTGGGATTGTGGCAACAGCCATGCAGCAGCACGGCATCGGTCGCATCCGCGTTTCGGATCGCATCCAGCACCGCGTCCAGATCTGCGCTGCCGTCCATTTTCGCGTGATTGAACGGTGCGATTTCCATGCCGACATCGGCCAGGATCTGCGCATGATTGGGCCAGCTCGGCGTGCCCATGTGGATACGCGACACGCCCGCCTGCCGGGCCAGCGCCACCGCCAGGCGCACGGCACCGGTGCCGCCGGGCGTCTGCATGCCTTCGATGCGGCCGCCCATCGTCGCGTCCTCGCCGAAGATGTAAGGCATCAGCGCGGCGGTGAAGCCCGTATCGCCTTCCGGGCCGAGGTAGGACTTGCTGTTCTGCTCGTCGATGAGCTTCTGTTCGGCCTGCTTGATCGAACGAAAAACCGGCGTTGCGCCGTCGTTGGTGCGATAGACGCCGACGCCGAGGTCGATCTTGTCCTGGCGCGGGTCTTCGGCATGCATCTTGATCAGCGCGAGCAGCGCGTCGGGGGCCTGGGCTTGAAGGTTGTCGAGCATGCGGGCCTCTTCGCCAAATATGCGTGGGGCCGCAACAGGAAATCCCGCTGCGGCCCCGGAGCTCTTCGGTTTTGTTCTATTGCGACCCGAAGGGCTCCTTGCCTCTGCGACCGAGGTTCAGAACGGCAGCCAGCGCTGCTTCTTGGAAAACTTCATGTAACCCGCATTCACGCCGAACCGCAAACCGGCCCCCACGCGAATGGGGATGAGCACGACATCGCCCTTGCGCATATAGCTCGCGGTGAGGCCACCGACGACATAGGCCTGGCCCTCGCCGGCCGGATAACGTTCGTAAAGCTCCTCGCTGTCCCACAGATTGTAGACGAGTACGAAGGTGCTGCCCGCATTCGCGCCCGCATCGAAGCCGATCGACGGGCCGGTCCAGTAGACGGGACGCTCGCCCTCCACCTTATGAAACAGCGTGCCCGAGCCATAACGCGCGCCGACGATGAACGCGCCACCCGCCTCGCGCCCGACGATATAGGCATTGGGCTCGCCCTGTTCGGCGAGCAGTTTCCGGATCATGCTGGCGACGCCTTGTGCGCCCTTGCCGAAGACGCCTTCGGCCGCGCCGATCAAATCGTCTTCGCGGTAGGTGGTCGAGCTGTCGTCCACCGCGGCGGTTTCGACGGCTTCGTCGGCGGCAGCCTCGGCGCTCTGTTCGGACCAGCTGTCCGGCTCGGGATAGCTATCCTCGGGCGCAGCGTCGTCGGGTGCCTGCGTGACAGTGACCGCTTCGCCTGCCTGCTCGTCGGCATAAACCGGCGCGTCGCCCGGCTGTTCGACGAGGTCGCCGTCGATTGCGCTGTCCGGGTCGATCGTCTCGACCTGCGCCGAAAGCGGCGTTGCGGCCAGCCCGATGGCCGCCATGGCAAGGCCGAAGCGGGACAGGTGATGTGCTAGCGTGGTCATGTTTCCCTCCCTGCCGGCGCAAGGCGCACGTACAGTCGATGTCGTAGAAGAATCCCCTTCAAGCAGCAGGGCAATGAAACGGCGATGAACCGAATCGAAAACGGGGCGAAACGAGTCTCTGCCAAGGCGAGATTCTTCCCTTGAAGGGTGCGAGGCCCATGGCTATAGCGCGCCCCTCGCCCGGCCAAGCTCCGGCCGGCGGCATGCGGAGACGTGGGTGAGTGGCTGAAACCAGCTCCCTGCTAAGGAGCCATACCTGGTAACGGGTATCGAGGGTTCGAATCCCTCCGTCTCCGCCACCTCGCTTTTCCCAGACAATCCCTTATAGTCCTTAGACCTGCAGAAATGCGGCGTTTTTTCACTTTTCGTCGTCCGTATAGTTCTCTATATGTTCCTATGCATCCGGCGTCGAGTGTGGGTCTGAGAGGAGCGAGTAATGGGCAAACTGACGGCGATGGGGGTCAAGAACCTGACTGAACCAGGCCGCTATTCTGACGGAGAAGGTCTGATCCTCAAACTTGCCGCAAAAGGCAAAGGCAGTTGGATCGTCCGGATTCAGGCCAATGGAAAGCGCCGAGACATCGGTCTGGGCACCCTCGCTGACTTACCACTAGGAGAAGCTCGAGAAGCCGCGAGGGCGCTTCGCAAGGAAATGAAGGCGGGAATCGACGTTCTGGCAGAGCGTGAAAAAGAAGCGTTGGTCATCCCCTCGTTTCGCGATGCCGCCAAGCTTGTCCATGAGGAGCACAAGGCAGCTTGGAAGAACGGAAAGCATCAAGCGCAGTGGATCAGCACGCTCGAAACCTACGCTTTTCCGACTTTGGGCGACAAACTCGTTTCGGAGATAGAGGGACCTGCAATCCGCGATGCGCTTTCTCCGATCTGGCTGACAAAGCCAGAAACGGCGCGGCGGGTACGACAACGAATCGGATCGGTGCTGGATTGGGCCTGCGCAAAGGGTTTTCGTGAGACTGAAGCCCCGATGCGCTCAGTTATTCGTGGCCTTCCGCGCCAGCCAAAGAAGCAAGGCCATTTCGCCGCGATGCCCTACGCTGACCTCCCCGTATTCGTGACATGGTTGCGTGGGCGCTCCTCGGTCGGCCGTCTCGCATTGGAATTTCTGATCTTGAATGCCTCTCGCTCCGGCGAAGCTCGTGGCGCGCGCTGGAGCGAGATAGACATCAAGAAGAAGCTTTGGACGATCCCCGCTGAACGCATGAAGGCGGGGACTGCTCATGTTGTCCCTCTCTCAGAAGCAGCTTTAGGTGTACTTAAGCGAGCGAGAGCGTTCCGTTCCCCCGTCAGCGATCTTGTCTTTCCAGGACAAAACCCACGCCGCTCATTGTCAGATATGACCCTGCTCAAAGTCTTGCGCGACAAGGGAGACGATTACACTGTTCACGGCTTCCGCTCGTCGTTTCGCGATTGGGTCGCCGAAAAGACGAACTATCCGGGCGAGGTCGCAGAAGCCGCGTTGGCTCATACGATCGCGAACAAGGTCGAAGCAGCCTATCGGCGCACCGACTACCTAGACAAACGCAAACCGCTGATGGCGGACTGGGCAAAGTTCGTGGCTCGTCCGATGGGCAGTCAGGCGACCTAATCCTGCAACATGGCCTTAAGGTTGCTGCGGACAATACGTCCTGCTGCATGGTCATCGATGGACAGCACATTACCCAATAAAGAGATGGCCCGGCGAACATCACCTGCGGGAATGGGAGCCTTTTCCCTGAGCACAAACGGGCCGTCAGTCTCGGTTAGAAGGCGATTCGTCGGTATGGCAGAAGTGACTTTCAGCCCATTGGGTGAAGAGAGCATCTGCTCATTCACTGAGAAATAGCATCCAAGCGCAACTGCACGCCGAACTTCGGCAACGCTGCCGGTGAACCAATGCAATACGACCCTGCCCCTGTCCTGAGGCAGGTGTTTTTCCACCAAGTCCAAGACTGCCTTTGTCGCTCTTACACTATGAACGCTGAGGACCTTATCTTTTGACGACGCACAAAGTCGAAGAACCCGTTCAAAGACCTGCTTTTGCAGATCAAGGGAGCGGTAGAATCGAGGTCCAGCGTCGAGACCAACCTCACCGACGTAGCGAGTTTGAGGCAATATCTTCTCAAAGAGTTCGATTTCCCCATACCGCTCTTCCACGAGCTGCGGGTGAAGACCTACTCCGACCCGCACGAATTTGCTGGATGAGGCGAGTTCGTGGTTCCGTTTGAACGCCAGAGGCGTCGTCGTCACAGCGAGTGTCGCGGTCTTTCGCTTGTCACAAGATCGGATCGCCTCTTGCAAGTCCGGGTAGAGGTCCAAGTGGGCGTGGAAATCGACATATTCAGGAATCATATTATCCGCCGGGCTTCGCCTTCACGCCCTCAATGAGGTCAGCCACTTCAAGGATACCACGACGGAACACGTCGGCGTAATCAGGAATTTCGTCAACGGCATCGATTAAGGGGCCTGGCTTGTGCACGAGAATTTTTGACAGCGATGGGTTCGTCTTGATCCGCTTCGTCATGAGTTGGAATGAACGAACGTGTTCACCTTCTGCGCGATCGGCTGCTAGAGTCTGCGCCTTCAAATCCGGGATAGTGTAAAGGGTAGGATCAGAAACACCCAACCCCGAATTCAGTGAGGCCCTTCGGATAACGCAAGGAACGCAATAACCGCAATGCCTGGGTGAAAGCCCCTTGTATCTAGCCTTGGCTGGCGACGAGCATGACATAGAACCGCCGACGATCCTACGCAGGAAATCAAGGTCGGCGCAGTTGGCCACCATCTCTCCCTTCGTTGCGTGCCTGTATGGATTGGAATAGCTGACCGTCAGTCCTACTGCGGCGGCCAGTTGGGCCATGCTCGCTATGAAATGCGGATGCGCCGTACGAGTGCTGAGCGCGCCAAACCGAAGCGGGTCGAGCGGTACGTTGAGAGCAATTAGCCCATTTTCCGGAATGTTGACAGCAGTGCTTTTCCCAAGTGCAGATGCCGCGAGACCTGCAAGCGCATAGAAAAGGAATGATCGCCCGCGCTGGGTGTCCTCTGTTTCCTCGGTGTCGAGATGGCCTTTGTCGAAACCGAGCCGGACACGGACCACGTTTACGTTCTCTGGAGAAAAATGCTTTTCTAACGCGTCTATAACATAGGCCTGCGCCTTTGCCGTTTCAGCATCCCAGTAATGGCTCACGAACAGTGGGCGCTTGCCATTTGAAAGAGAGTCAATGGCGCCAATGAGACTATCAAGCCCGCCCGAGAGCAGGCTCACCTCGGTCAACCCGTCGATGGCCAACCGCTTAGGCTGTATCGCAAGAGTTGCGGCGTTCTTTGGTCTATCCCTGAAGAACACACGCCAACGGTCACCGGTCAGAAATCTCAACAGCCTCTCAATGTGCTGCTTTTGGCTTGTCCATGTCGAAGCGGATGACACGGGCACATAAAGATCAATTTCCCGGCTCCAGCCGTCCTGAGCGTTCATCTTGCGGGAAATGCGTGTATCTCCCGCATTTACCATCGCCGCAAGGATGGTCAGGTCGATTGCCGACTCTTGTGGTCGCAAGCCGAGCGACGAAAGTTGATCCAGCGCTTGTCCGATACCAAAACCCGGACGCAAGTCATTATCCAGAAAGTCGATTTCGTAATCAGCGGAATCTGTCTGAACCAGCTTAATCTTTGCGGTGTCGTTTGGTCCGAGGCGACCTATCAGGCTAAATCGTCTCATTCGCGCTCCCCTAGGGCTTGGATGAGGTCAAATGCGGCAGAAAACAGGTCATCGACGAAGCCGTTAATGTCTGCGCTATCAAGGTTTCCTAGGTCTGTCCCTCGCTCATCAAATCGATCACGCACACACCCGTTTACAAAATCGTGAAGCATCTTTTGCGCCCTCTCAACACCGGCGATATCTGAAGCCACGGACAGCGCATTGGTGCCAACCTCATTGAGGATTTTGCCTTCGATGGAACGGCTCACCACCCCAATGAAAAACTCTTGAAGATCAGCGGCGGTTAGTTCGTCAAAATTACCAACCCCCTCGGTTGCCATTGCGGCAACGGTTTCCAGCATGGCGTCGCGAGCTATGGCTTCATCCAGAGTGCCACCTTCTGGGCAAAGCATATCCGTCATCGCGACGAATACATCTTCTGCTGGTGCTCCGGCCATTCCTTCCAGATTGAACCGACGCAGAGCCTCCGCCGCACCTTGCTCAGCGAACGTGCGGGCGAATCCGGCAATGCCTCCTGCTACCGCCCTAGAATTTGACATCCTATTTGACGCTGCGCGACCTCCGCCACTCGCGCCGACGTACTTTCCTGCGCCCCGACGAATTGCACGAGAGTCAGATGTTCGGGTCCCACGAGTAACATCGCCTCTCGCTGGCCCCAGCCCTGAGGAAGGCGACACAGGCGGGATTGGCGGATACTTCGTAGGATTTGCAGGCGGGGCATTACCGTCGTCCTGGCCTCCGTCACCTTGACCATCTGCGACTCCATCTCCTCTATCCGCAGGCGCAGCCGCAGGTTGGGAAGGAGGTTCTCCAACCCAGCTCGGCACGAGTCCGTTCTTTGATCCGCCAAATGTCCCCGAGGTCCCCATTAGCTCCGTCCCCTTTTGCCCAAGAGCTTTATCACTGCGGAAGCCGCCGTTTTCAGGCCTTTGTTTTCATCTTGTCCCGCCCATTCGGTAAGCAGAGCGCTAAATTCCCCTTTGGCTTCCTCTTCGTTGAAGGCACCTGTCCAGCCACTTACGGCCCATGGCCCCAGCTTCGACACTGGAAGGTCTTTCAGGAATGCGAGAAGTGGGCCTTGGAGGAACGGATGTAGCTTGGCGACTTCAGCAAGGCCGCGAACGCCCACTGGCTCTTGAGCTAAATCCTCAGCATCCCGAACCTTTGATCGGAGAGCATCAAAAACCTGCTCGGCTTCCAGTGTTTGTAGACGAGCTGCTTCGGCCGACGCCTGCTTCACTTGCAGAGGCGACCCTTGAAGTTTTGCAACCAGCTCATCTAGATCGCCAAGCGATGCCACAGCACCGAACACGTTTCGTCGATCCCGTGTAACAAAGACGTAGGGCCGGAGGTCATGCTCCGCCAATGACGGCTCTATCGCAGCCCACTGCTTGGCCCATTCCAAGTTTGGCCAATCCGGTAAGGGTTTATCGGAGGTTGCACCTTTAGGTTTACCCTTTGCAGATTTCACCTCGATATCGTCCGCTTTTTGAAGGACCGCCGCTTCGAGGACGCCCAAGTCTTCGGAAACACCTGTGTTCGCAGAGCCCCGCGCCATGGCGTCATACAATTCGGGCGCAAACCTTTCGGCCAACATGATCTTTGCCAAGACGGACATATTCAGCTCGTCGCGGAACCCCCTTTCCTCGGCGATCGCAAGTCGCAACATCATTGTATTGATAAAGCGCTTGATCTGTCGCGGATTGCCACGTGCACCGTCTGCCAGGATCGGAGCGATCCTCCCTGCAAGTTCCAGCGCACGCTCGACTTCGTCGGGAACTGAGCCAAGCGCTTTCGCAATTGTTTTACGGTCGAGGCCCGGCCCCTTCCACGGTCTGCGTAACACGTCTCGCGCCAACCCGACGAGCTTCTGAAAGGTCTCAGATGCCTCTCCGCATTCGTTGAGCACTAATAGCAAGGTCACATAAATTCGAGTCTCCGCATAACCGAGTGACGGCAGTCGAAACGGCACCTGAATTAGCTTCTCAAGGTAGTTCCGCGCATAGGTTGCAGGGCCGGTGGCAACGGGGAGGTCCGGAAAATGCTGCCGCACGGCATATTCAATCATGCCCTCGTCGGCGGCAATTACGAATGCGGCGCGCGGCACGAAGAGAAAGAGACGGATCGCTTCCAATGTCTCGATCGCGATCGTAGGCAGACAACGGTCGAGATCGTCCACGAGTACAACAAGTTGGTCAATTTCTGCGCGCTCCAAGAGCTCCTCGAACTCCTTACGGAATGCATGCATTTGTTCAGGGGCGCTCTCCTCTTCGGCTTCGCGCAAGAAATCGTCGGCCCCCTTCACCAGCGCCGCCGCATTTTCGGCATTGACCTGGTCATCAAGTACGGCGCGCGCGGCGCCCCCAAGGTCCTTTAATGTCTCCGGAGTGGGGATTCCTGTTGCAAGCGTAAGTCCATAGGAACCGGCCTTCCGCGCCACCTTCATCCAGTTGACGCGACGCAGAACCTTTTTGGCTTGGTCGGTAACCTTCGCACTTGTCGAACGCTTCCGAAGCATTTCATCGACGATGGTTTCGATCAGAACTGCCTTGGCGTCTTCAAATCCTTGGAACAGCCATCCATTGAAGCGCACGCATAGGACACGATCCTTCTCCGCGAAGGCCTCTTCGACCATTGCCAAGATGCTTGATTTACCCGCACCCCAATCGCCGTGAACGCCCACACTCAGTGGTTCATCCGTCCTTTCGGCGACCAGTCTCACTACGGTACGGGCGATCGCCTCGTAGTAGAGCAAGTCTATTGCGGTTTCGTTGTCTGCGACAATCATTCAACAGTCTTTCAAATGGCACATGGAATTTTCAATTATTGTAAAAAGATCGAGAAATATTAGAGGTATAAATCGGTTTATACAAAGACAATCCGGACAAATCTCAGTGCAAGAAGAAAATATCCGGTTGGAAAAGACGGCCTCTCCGTACCTAGCGCAAACATTTCCGAACAGTCAGAGCCGCCCCCTTTCGTTCCACATCCATAGGGGCATCGACACAGCAAACGTGTCTTCCCTGTCCGCCCCCCAAACTTGTTCTTCACGGTGAACAGCCAACGACAGATAGATTAGAGCGGCCCGTGCAAGTCTCAGTATATGCAAAGTCTTGGAATCAAGCTCTTCGCGCCCGATGCGGAAGCCGAGCCTCTGGCCGTTCTGGGCAGTAGCAAAGCTGCTGTAACCGATCCCCAAATCTTCGTGAACCTGACAGTACTTATGCTCCAGGTGATTGCGAAGGTCGGCCATGTCCTTCGCTTCAGGCTCGGCAACGTCCCGAAATGTCGGCTCGTAAAGGTCTTTTGAAAGCCAGTATAGACCTCGTAGCGGCCAGTTCTCGCGTCCGTCGAAAACCGCGTTGAGCGGTTTGGGGTTCCCTTTACGTTCGAACCAGAGGCTTCGGAAACTTACCTCCCGCTCACCAAGCCCGACCTTGAAGTAGTCGTTTATGAAAAATGCGACTTTGTCGAACAGGGAGTATGCCATCCGGAAGGCCAGCTTGGTCTTCTCGGTTCCCAGCGAATAGGACGGTATGCTCAAAGGGTCATAGAGATGGGTGCCATTGTCGCTGAAATGTCCGCTCTGTTCGGTCAGTCCCTCATAGCAGAGCCAACGTGCTGAAACGAACTCCTGCTTCAACTGGTTATAGAAACCAAATGCGACGGGTGGTTCTGCGCCGCCTTCATCGATCCCCAACGTCAACGAGGGCAAGTGCAGGACATCGTGGGCGGCGATGGTATAGTCGCCTAGGTCATTTAGTGGATTGAGAAAAAGGCGATGTTCCAGACACCAGGAACGATACTCTCGTTCGGCCCTTGACCGCCCCAAAGGAAATTCCCGCGCCAAGTCTGCTCGCGCATCGTCGATGTTCAACTGTTCAGAGGCACGCAGGGCCGCCTGCACAAATTGCGGCTTGTACGCATAGTTTTGAGGTGAATCGAAAACAGCATCTTCGCCGGACGCTGCGGAGAGGGAGTCATACGCGGACAACAGGAACAGGCCAAAATGCCCTCCGTCGTACAAAGCGTTCCCATAGTGCCCCAGCCCATATCCCCGATTGGCAAGGGCCATGGCGAATTTCGGGTTTATCCCGATCGCTCGACCCCAGTAGGAAAGTGCTTCTACTGGACGGCCAACGGCATTCAATTTGTTCCCAAGGTTGGTGAGAATCTGACACTGGCGGAACGGATCAATGTTCGCGAAGGCCTCATGGCCAACTGCGTGACGCAGTTCCAACAAGACATCCTGAAAGTGCGGGATATCCCACGCCCAGCTCTGTTTATCTCCCGCAAAGCCTATCCGGTTTTCAAAAGCGTTCGCGCGGAAATAGTGCAAGAGAACCAGCGACTTTCCGTCGAGAGTGTCCCGAGACCGCAAGTGCTCCGAGCAGGCGAGCGCGGCATCATTCAGATTTGCGTCATTGGTGTCCGCAGCGCGATCAACCATCTCGCCGAGACAAGCAAGCGCCTCGGCATCCGACAACCCGTCACATTCATCACATCCTGCCATTGCCTCAGAGTATTGCAGTATTTCCTAAGCATTTACGAGCCAATCTTAGCCGGTCATTCAGAGCCCTATCTCAAATGGCTTGACCCGCTCCTTGGCTAGCTCTGATACCTTCTCTCCTTCAACGTGAGGGTCTTGCTTGGTCGCTTGGACCTGAGCCACGCGCCGCCCCTTCTCCGCTGCCATGCCAAGCCGCTCGGCTACTTCTGCTGCAGAAGTCTTTTCGCCCAGATTGGTCGAAATACCTCGGCCGATCTTCTCCCTGCTGTCGACGATAAGCATGAGTTCGTCTCGCAATCGCGTGATCGTGACCAGAAAGTTGCGCTGCGAGAGCAGTCGCCGCTCGCGGCTGTCGAGCACGGCGATGCCCTTATCTGCGGTCAGTCCCTGCGCCATATGGGCGTTGAGCGCGTAGGCGAGGTCGATGCGCTTCAACATCGGGTCGTTCGGCTTAAGTTTGTGTTCCATGCCGCTGGACGTCGTGACTGTTATTCCGTCCTGATCGATTGCGGTGACTGTTGCCCGGTCTGCATTTATCATTCCGCGTTTATGGTCGCCCGCCGTCCAACGGATCGCATCCCCGGTATAGAGATCGAGATTCTTCTTTTCGAACAGCTGCAATGTTTGATCGCTGCCCTTCGCCGACAACCTCGCTGGCACGAAGCGGCGCAAATACCCTTGCTCATTGCGAAGCGTAACAACACCCT
The DNA here is from genome assembly GCA_029937545.1 of Erythrobacter sp. GTDB lineage: Bacteria > Pseudomonadota > Alphaproteobacteria > Sphingomonadales > Sphingomonadaceae > Qipengyuania. Next base: position 24,799 of record JAPYPR010000024.1, read on the forward strand.
TCTCGATGTCGACGGCGGCGATCTCATGGCTTCCGCGCCCAAGCTTATGGCGCGATTGGCGGCTTGCCACCTCGAGCACCATGCCCGGCGCGTAATTGCTCGCGTAGCGCAATTCCTCACGTGTCGCGTTTACACGGGATAGAACAGTAAGCCGTGCGCTTCTTGGTCCGATTTCGCCATTGGCGGCAAGCCCGGTCTGGATCGCGGTATTGATCTCGGAGCGCAAGCGACGACCTGCTGCAAAGATCGATGTGCGCTCGCGCTCTGCGGTCGGAAGAGACAACCAGCGTTCTGCCGCAACGATTGCGCTGTCCTCCTCGACCTCGACGATATGATCCTTGAGATGTTCGAGGGCATCATTGGTCTTGCCTGACTGTGCTGCTTGTTGCGCCCTCTTCAGGGTATCGGACCGGGCGCGAAGATTGTGGTCCATGCGCGCCGTTTGGGTCCCTGCGCGCTGCGCCAGAGCAAAGGGCTTGCCCGCTTCAACTGCCCCCAACTGCTTTTCGTCGCCCATGAGCACGAGGCGATCGACCTTCAGCAGATTGGCAAGCCGGATCAGCCGGTCCTGGTCGCGAGTAGACACCATTGAGGCTTCATCAAAAACAAGAACAGTGTCGCGAAATTCCTCGCTCGCAGCGGCCATCTCCGCTTTGCCCGAGCCATCAAGCAGCTTGCGATTCTGTCCGAGAAGGCGGTGCAGGGTCATCGACGGAATGCCGGTATCCTTCTCCAGCATGCGCACGAGGGTATTCTGAACACCCAAGCCGACCACCCTTTTGCCCTGCTCTTCCAGAAGCTGATTTAGTGGCCGCAGCACGCTTGATTTGCCGACTCCTGCAACACCCTGGACGGCTACGACGCGGTTGGTCGAAGACAGGATCAACCGGCCTGCTGCTTCCTGTCCTGCGTTGAGCTTCATTCCGTAATTAAGCGCTGCCGACGCTTGCAGATATGGCCCGGCAGTCTCAGCATCGAGGATCGGACGAACTGCACCGTTTCCCTTCTCGATCTCGGCCAACATACGGGTCTCCAATACCAATGCATCTGATGTGGTCAGCCACCCTTTTTGCACGCCTCGCCCGCGTAACAGCGCGCCCTGCTGCGCGAGTTGCCCAATGCGTTTTTCGACAGACTTCATCGTTGTCGGCAGGCCGAAATCGAGCGACGCCTTCGCAAGATCAGTTGCCGTGAACGCCGCCTCTCGTTCGGACAAATGCCGCACCGCCGATGCAACCGCAGGAGCCGCCGCAATTTCTTCCCGGCCTTTCATATAGAGCCGCTTGGGGATGCGCGGATCGCCCTCCTTCACGCCCATTCGCTCGGCGACGCTAGCGATCATCGCCTTGCCCCGTTCAAGTAAGGTGGGGCGATCATTTGCCCGCTTCGTGGCCGCGATAGCCAGCTCGTGTGAACGCGGCTTGGCGTCGCGCCATACCTCCAAGGTCGAGCCCTTAGTCCCAGTCCTGCACCTCCCATTTGGTCATCAAGGCTCCGCGATCGACATCGCTTTGCTTTACCTGCCGCGTTGCCAGAGTCGCCAATACACCCGCCTCGAGCCCGCCGCCGCGTCGGGCTTCGAGCACCTCCTGCCGCCGGGTCGAGAACGCCATCATCGCGTCCCGGTCGATGCCCTTGGCCTCGAAGTTTCCGTGCTTTCTGAATTCACCAATCCGGTAGCCAAGCTTCTCGACCTCGATCCGGAAGCGCGCCATCGTCATGGCGTTGAGCAGCGTATTGTGCTGCCACAGCTTGTCGTTGCGCAGCGCCTTCCACTTGCCGTCCTTGTCCTGCGTCATATTGGCGACGACGGCGTGGAAGTGCAGGTTCGGTTCCTGGTTGCGGTTGGTGTCGTGCTGGAACAGCGCGACCGTCAGGTTGTCGCTTGCATGAAGTCGTTCTTTGCCGCCCTTCTCGGTGCGATACTGGGCCGCATTCTTCTCTGCCCATTGGAGGGTTTCGACGACCGCCGAACGGTACGCGTCAATGATCCGCTGATCCTTGCCGATCAGCGCCAACAGTGACCAGCTCTTGGGCAGCGAAAAGGTCAGATCTGTCCCGGCGCGGTGATACTGACCCTGGTGCCCGATACGTTCGCCAGTGGGCAGTTTGCCGCGCAAGATTGCCTCAAACGCTTTGGCATCGACCGTGCCCGAAAGACCCAGCCGCTCGGCACCTTTGCCGACCCAGATGCCGGACCGATCAGCGTCCGCCTTGGTGTAGTAATTGTCGTTGGCGAAGTAATTTGCCGCACCGCCAGCCGAGCGAACATTGGCAACCGAAAGCATCGCTCAGCGCCCCTCGCGCTTCGCGGCTTTGCGCTCGCGATATTCACGAATGCGTCGTTGGTAAGCGACCACAACCCGGTCCCGCAGCTCCTTATCCTTGTGGGTTCGGAGCCAGCCATCGAGGGCGATCTTGGTGAAGAGCAGATCGGCCAGAACCTGATCGCGGAACGCCTCGTCCTGGGGCTGCTCAAGCGCCTCGATGACGGTGAGCTTCAGCCACTGGCTGACGCTCATATGCGCTGCATCAGCTGCTGCCTTTACAAGGGCATGAAGGTCTTCGTCGACATAGCATTGAAGGGCAAACCGCACGGCGTCACCTGACGTTTGGCCGCCCCTCCTCGGCCCAATGACCCCTCTGGACTGACATCAGTCTACGGCAGCGACCACCATGTAGGAAAACGCTAATTTTAGACTTTAAATTAATGGCTTAGCGCCGAACAACTCACATGTGAGTTGCGGATCGAGAAGTGACATCAGATGACACTACTTGGCGACAAATGGTCAAATGGCTGCGAAAGCCGCAGAAATCCTCGCCTCCCAAACACCGGATCTCCGGGTACGGTGTGC
>JAPYPR010000025.1 GCA_029937545.1 Erythrobacter sp.
ACGCCGTGCAGGCCGCCGCTGGTGGCATAGGCCTTGCCCGAGAACTTGCCGCCCGAATGCAGCGTGGTAAGGATCACTTCGAGCGTGGACTTCCCGGGATATTTGGGATGCTCGGCCACCGGAATGCCGCGGCCATTATCCGAGACGGTGACTTTGTTGCTTTCATCGAGCCGGATTTCGATGCGGCTCGCATGGCCCGCCACTGCCTCGTCCATCGCATTGTCGAGCACTTCGGCAACGAGGTGATGGAGCGCGCGGTCGTCGGTCCCGCCGATATACATGCCCGGTCGACGACGAACGGGCTCGAGCCCCTCCAGCACCTCGATCGAGGAGGCATCGTAATCGCCGCTGGAGGTAGGCGTGTTCTCGAAAAGATCGTCGGACATGCGCCTTGCTATATCGTGCCGCAGCGCCGCGCTACAAGCGCGCGGGCGAGGTTATCCGCCCCGCTCAGAAGCCGGAGGGTGCGTTGGCCACGACCACGACGCTATCGCCGCGCACTTCGCGGACTTCCATGGCGCGCTCGACGATCCCGCTGGGCCCGAAGCGAAAGGCTCCATCTAGACCGAGAAAACCGTCCGAACTGCGCAGCTCGCGAACCGGGAAGGGCCGACCGACCTGCCAGTCGCGCGCAACCCGCAAGGTCAGCAGGACAGCATCATAGCCGAGCGTCGCGATCCGATAGGGCTGGCCGCCGAAGCGCGCTTCGTAGCTGTCGACGAAACGCTTGTAGCGGTTGTCCGACACCGCGGAAAACAGCGCGCCGTTCATCGCACGTGCGCGAGTCAGCGAGCTTTCACCGCTCCACAACTCGGTGCCGAGCAGACGGGGGGACCCGCCCCCGGATTTAAGCGCTCCGGCCGCCTGGATCGATAACCGGGCGCCATCGGCGATCAGCACGGTGTCGTACCCGCCATGCGCCTTCAGCCGCTCCGCCGCGCTGACGATCGAGGTGTTCCCGCGCGAATAGCGTTCCGTCCACACCACGCTGCCGCCATAGGCCGCGGTCGCCCGGCGCATCGACTCTTCGGCACGCACGCCATAGGCACCGTCCGGCGCGATCACCGCAAAATTCTGCGCCCCGCGCTCTCGCGCATATTCGACCGTCCGCATGATCGACTGTTCGGGGATGTGGCCCATGATGAAGACATTCGGGCCGGCTGCGTTGGTATCGTTGGAGAAGGAGATGACCGGGACGTCTGCCGACCGGGCGACCGAGAGGATCGACGGAATATTGCTGCCGAGCAGCGGACCAAGGATCAGGCTGTTGTCTTCCGCTACCGCCTGCCGCGCTGCCGCTTCGGGGCCCTGCGCAGTATCGTAAGTCGTTATCCGCAGGTTTTCCGCGTTCGTATCGAGCAGCGCCATCGTCGTCGCATTGGCGATCGCTTGGCCGACGTTACCATTCGACCCAGACAACGGCACAAGCAGCGCGACGCGATGGCGGGTCTGGTCTTCGGGCAGGGCGGTCGCACTCGGTTCCGGCGTTGGCGTCGGATCGACCGGCGCGGGCCGCTCCGCCCCGCGCGGGATGACGGAGCATCCGGCCAGCAGCGTGGCGAGCGCAGCGGTTGCCAGCGTTCTACGGTCGATAGTCCAGCGCATCATCTTGCCGCATCCCTTGCCAATGGTTCATGGGGAGGGGGTGAGCGATCCCGCCCCTCCCGAAAAAAGCCTCGAGCCCGGGCTGTATATCGTGGCGACGCCAATCGGCAACCTCGGTGACATCACCCTGCGCGCCGTGGATGTGCTGCGCGCCTGCGACGGCGTGGCGTGCGAGGATACGCGGGTGACAGGCAAGCTGCTCAAGCATCTCGGCATATCCAAGCCCTTGTGGCGCTACGACGACCATAGCGAACATCGCGATCGCGGACGTCTGGTCGAATCGATGCGGACACGGTCCGTCGCGTTGGTCAGCGATGCGGGCACGCCGCTCGTCAGCGATCCCGGGTACCGGCTCGTCAACGATTGCCGCGCGGAAGGAATTCCCGTGACCGCGTTGCCCGGCGCCTGCGCGGCGGTGATGGGGCTTTCGCTGTCCGGCCTGCCGAACGACCGGTTCCTCTTCGCAGGGTTCCTGCCTGCAAAAGACAAGGCGCGACGGGAAATACTGGAGGAACTTGGCGGGATCGACACGACGCTGGTGTTCTACGAAACCGCGCCGCGCCTGCTCAAATCGCTCGATGCGATCGAGCAGGTGTTGCCCCACCGCGAAGTGGCGGTCGCGCGGGAGCTCACGAAATTGCACGAGGAGGTGCGGCGCGGCCTGCCGCATGGCCTGCGTGCCTATTTCGAGTCGCATCCTCCAAAGGGCGAGATCGTCCTGCTGGTCGGCCCGCCGATCCCTGTCGAAGCGAGCGAAGCCGATGCCGACATCCTGCTGCGCGAGGCGCTGGAGACGCTCAAGCCTTCGCAGGCCGCCGCCCGCGTGGCACGGGAAACCGGGCTGGAGCGCAAGGATCTCTACGCCCGCGCGCTGGAACTGCGTGCCGAATGAGACGGCAGCTCGCCGAAAAGAGCGGCCGCGACGGCGAGGCGAGAGCGGCATTCTGGCTGAAGGCCAAGGGCTGGCAAATCCTCGATACCCGGGTAAAAACCCCGGCTGGCGAGATCGATCTGGTCGCCAAGCGCGGCAATGTGGTCGCGTTCACAGAAGTCAAATGGCGGCGCAAGCGCGCCGATCTCGACCATGCCATCGACGAATACCGCCTGTCGCGCGTTGCGGCGGCGGTGGAGGCCGTCGCGCATCGCTATGCCGAGAACGGCGAGGACATACGGATCGACGTAATCCTGCTTGCGCCCGGCAGCTTCCCCCGCCACATCGCCAACGCCTGGCAACCCTAGTCCTTCGACAGGCTCAGGATGATCGGAGTTCAAGATGAAATTGCGTGTCGCCGTCCAGATGGATCCGCTGGAGAGCATCAATATCGCTGGCGACAGCTCCTTCGCGCTAATGCTTTCCGCGCAGGCTCGCGGGCATGAATTATGGCATTACGACGTCGCGACGCTGGCTTACGAAAGTGACGGCAGCCCTCAAGGGCGGATCACGGCACATGCCGCCCCGGTCACGGTCCAGCACGTCGAGGGCGACCATTTCACTGCAGGAGAGCGGCGCAGGGTGGATCTTGCGAAGGACATCGATGTCGTCCTGATGCGGCAGGATCCGCCGTTCCACCTCGGCTATATCAGCGCCGCCTTCCTGCTGGACCGGCTGAAAGGCGCGACGCTCGTCGTCAATGACCCTCGCGAAGTCGTGAATGCGCCGGAAAAGATGTTCGTCCTGGACTACGCACGATACATGCCGCCGACGCTCGTAGCCCGGCATCTGGACGATCTGCGAGATTTCCAGAAGAAGCATGGCTCGGTCGTGGTGAAGCCGCTACACGGCAATGGCGGTAAGGCGATCTTTCGCATCGACGAGAACGGCACCAATCTTTCGGCGCTGAGCGAGGTCTTCGACCGGACCTGGCCCGAACCGCATATGGTCCAGCCATTCCTTCCCGAGGTCAGCGAAGGCGACAAACGCATCGTTTTGGTCGATGGGCAATTTGCAGGCGCAATCAATCGTTTCCCGGGCGAAGGTGAGTTCCGCTCGAACCTCGCGCAGGGCGGCCACGCCGAAGCGGCGACACTAACTGGACGCGAGGAGGAAATCTGTGCGGCGATGGGTCCGGAGCTCAAGCGGCGCGGGCTGGTGTTCGTCGGCATCGATGTAATCGGTGGCAAATGGCTGACCGAGATCAATGTAACCTCTCCGACCGGAATCGTCGCCATCGACAAGTTCAACGGTACCGACACGGCGGGTCTGATCTGGGACGCCATCGAGCGCCGTCACGCGGAGCAATAGCGGACGGGGCGCGTTGGTGCCTACGTGAACAGCTTCATTCTCAATGCCATCGCCGGCGGCGGTTATATCGGGATATTTATCCTGATGGCGCTGGAAAACATCTTCCCGCCGATGCCGTCCGAAATCATCATGGGGTACGGCGGCGTGCTGGTGGCGCAAGGGCGCATGACTTTCGCGCCGCTGCTCATCATCGGAACGCTGGGCACGGTCGCGGGAAATTATTTCTGGTACTGGCTCGGCTCACGCTGGCGAGAGGAGGACCTCAAGCGCTTTATTGCAAAGCGCGGACGCTGGCTGACCTTCGAATGGGAGGAATTCGAAAAATCCCGCCGCATCTTTCGTAAGCATGGCGACTGGATCGTTTTCCTGCTCCGCTTCTCGCCATTCCTTCGCACGATCATTTCGTTACCCGCCGGGTTGGCGAGGATGAAGCTCTGGCGCTTCCTGCTGTTCACATTCCTCGGATCGCTGGTCTGGAACGGTGCCTTGATCTGGGGAGGGCGGTCCCTGGCCGGGCTGATCGTCGAATACGAGACCTACGCCAGCTGGGCGGTCGGCGCCTTCATCGGGCTTGGCGCCGTATGGTATGCCTGGCGAGTGTGGAAATGGAAGCCATCGGAAAGCGAACCTTAATCCCGGTCGCGCGGATGGGCGGTGCGGTAGGTCTCAAGCAGTTTCGCCGCATCGACCTGCGTGTAGATCTGGGTCGAGCCGAGGCTGGCATGGCCGAGCAGTTCCTGGAGGCTCCGCAAGTCTGCGCCCGCGCCGAGCAGATGGGTAGCGAAACTGTGCCGCAACGCGTGCGGGGTTGCAGTATCGGGCAGCCCCAACGCTCTGCGAGCTCGCGCCGTCGCTTTTTGGACGATGCCTTGCGACAGCGGACCACCTTTCACTCCCCGGAACAGCGGATCGCCGGCGGACAGCGGCCATGGGCATTGGCGGGCATAGTCAGCCACCGCCTCACCCACGACTGGCAAGATCGGGACGACACGTTGCTTGCCGCCTTTTCCGGTGACGGTCAGTCGCTCGCCGATCGGGAGGATGTCGGCCCTCAATGACAAGGCCTCCGCTATACGCATGCCGGCACCATAGAGAAGCAATAGCACCGCCCGATCGCGTGCGCCGGTCCACGCCTCGCCGGCCATCGCCTCGACCGTCTCCGCCAGGGCAGTTGCATCGTCGGGCGTCACGGGGCGGGGCAGGCCCTTCTTGATGCGCGGCCCTCGCATCCGCGGCAGATCGGTGAAGTCATGGCCTGCCTGCGCGCGGGCGAAGGCGATAAAGCCTTTCAAAGCCGACAATTCGCGCGCAGCAGAAGCGTTCGCTAGTCCTTCGGCGCGTCGTGACGCCATATGGGTACGCAGGCGGGTTGCCGTCAGTGTGGCGACCTCGGGCCAGTCGGTCAGCTGTTGGCGGGTCAAGAGCCGTTCTGCCGCCTTGTGATAGGCGCGAACCGTATGCGGCGACTTGCGCTGCCCGATCGCGAGGTGATCGTGCCAGGCTTGGAGAAGCTCGGCCCTGCTCATGACGTCACGAGGTCTGCAGACACCAGCTCCCCCAGCAGCGCATCGAGCAGCGGCATACCTTGCGGCGTGACGCCAATGCGGCTGCCGCGTTGCCAGATCATGCCGAGGTTCGTGTAGAGCGCCAGCTTGTCCCGCTCTATTGCCCGTTCGGCGTTGAGACCGAAACGGCGGGAAAGCGCCGTGACGTCGATTCCCTCGGCAAGGCGCAGGCTCATGAGCAGTGCTTCGGACAATTGCTCGGTGGCATCGAGATCGCGCGCTTCTGCGATTCCGTGGGCCTGCCGCTCTACCGCCGCGAGGTAGTTCTCCGGCTTGCGGTGGCGTGTCGTCGCGACGCCACCACGCCGCCCATGCGCGCCAGGCCCTATGCCGGCGTAATCCTCGTAGCGCCAATATGTGAGATTGTGGCGGCTCTCCTCGCCGGGCCTCGCATGGTTGCTGATCTCATAAGCGGGCCGGCCCGCCGCTGACGTCATCTCCTGCGTCAGCGCGTAGAGATCGCCTCCGCGATCGTTGTCCAGTGGGTCGAAGATGCCGCGCCGGACGTCTGTGGCGAAGCGCGTCGCAGGCTCAATCGTCAATTGGTAGAGCGACATGTGGCTCGTCCCCAGCGCGAGTGCTTCGGACAATTCGGTGCGCCACTCCGCATCGGTCTGCTTCGGCCGGGCATAGATGAAGTCGACAGAGACGCGATCGAAATGCGCTTGCGCCGTTGCGACGGCTTTCAGTGCCTCGTCCACGCCATGCAACCGACCGAGAAAACGCAACGCCTCGTCGCGCAGGCTTTGGACGCCGAGCGAGACGCGGTTGATCCCCGCAGCCGCAAGCGCCGCGAAATTGGCGGCTTCAACGGAGGACGGATTGGCTTCCAGTGTAATCTCGATGTCGCTCTCGAAGCCCCACAGCCGTTCGGCCTCGCGAAGCAATTCAGCGACAAGGGCAGGGGGCATAAGCGAGGGCGTTCCCCCACCAAAAAAGATACTTGCGAGTTTTTCCTCAGATCGGATCGAGATCGCTTCATGGCGCATGTCGGCAATCAGTGCCTGCTGCCACGCATTATCGTCATGCGTTGCGCGCACGTGGCTGTTGAAATCACAATACGGGCATTTCGCGAGGCAGAACGGCCAGTGGATGTAGAGTGCGCGCGCCAAGATCGCCTTCAGCTTATCTTAACCCGGCCGGCGAAAACATGGCCTGCATGGACGGGTCGAAAAAATGGATAGCGCCGGTGATTGGCGCTGTGAGCTTGCTATGTGCCACGGGGCTCGGCGTTGCCGCAAGCGCTTCATCTCGCAACGCATCGTCGGGCGACGTGCACACTGCCGCACGCATCCTGCATCTTCACAACGCCGAGCGCGAGCGGTTGAGGCTGCCTGCACTGAAATGGAACGTGCATCTGGAACGCGAAGCCGAACAGTGGGCGCACGAGCTATCCCGCAAGGGTCGACTGCAGCATGCCGATCGCGCAGTTCGCAACGGCACGGGCGAAAACCTTTGGATGGGCACTGCCGGATATTGGTCCGTAGATACTGCCGTTAATCTCTTCATCGAAGAGAAGAAGCATTACCGCCACGGCGATTTTCCGCACATCTCCCGCACGGGCAACTGGGCCGACGTCGCGCACTACACGCAGGTCGTGTGGCGCGATACGCAGGAGGTCGGCTGCGCCTGGATCACTGCCCGCGGCAATGATCTGCTGGTCTGCCGATACTGGCCTGCAGGAAACGTCTGGGGCCGCAAAGCCTACTGATCGTCAGCCGAACTGCTCGGCAACCAGTTTTGCGAATGCATCGGCCCGGTGGCTGATGGCATGCTTCTCGTCAGGGTCGAACTCGGCGAAGGTCTGCTCGCGCCCGATCGGCACGAACACGGGATCGTAGCCGAAGCCCATGGTCCCCCGCGGAGGCCATGTCATCGTGCCCGGCGCCCTGCCCTCGTAAACCGCATATTCGCCGTCGGGCCAGGCTAGGGCGAGGACGCAGTGGAAGGCGCAAGAGCGCGGCGCATCGGCGCCTTTTTCCTGCAGCATCCCCTCGACCTTGCCCATGGCCATGTACCAGTCGCGGCCCGGATCGCCTTCGAACCACTGCCGCTCTGCCCAGTCCGCCGTGTAAACGCCCGGACGCCCGTCCAGCGCATCGACCGACAAACCGCTGTCGTCGGCCAGCGCTACAAGGCCCGATGCCTCCGCCGATGCCCGCGCCTTGATCAGCGCATTCTGCACGAACGTCGTTCCGGTTTCGGCAGGCTCCGGCAGGCCGAGCGAGCCTGCGGAGAGGCATTTCACGCCATGCGGTTCGAGCAGCGCGGAAATCTCCTTGAGCTTGCCCGCATTATGCGTTGCAATCACGAGGCTGCCGGAACCGAGGCGACGGGTCATTTGCGCGTCGCCTCGTCTTGGGCCTTGAAGATCTGCGCACAGCCCAACTGGGCGAGCCGCAGGAGGCGCAGGAACGCCTCTTCGTCGTAGGGCGCGCCTTCTGCGGTCGCCTGAGCCTCGGCAATCTTGCCACCTTCGATCAGGACGAAGTTCGCGTCCGCATCGGCATTGCTGTCTTCAGGATAATCGAGGTCGAGCACCGGCGTGCCCTGGTACACTCCGCACGAAATCGCCGCCACCTTGGCAGTGATGGGATCCTGCGTAATTGCGCCAGACTTTATAAGCCCGTCGACGGCCAGTCGCAGCGCCACCCATGCTCCGGAAATCGAAGCCGTGCGGGTGCCGCCATCGGCCTGGATCACATCGCAATCGAGCGTGATTTGTCGCTCGCCAAGCTTCTTGTGATCGACCACGGCGCGCAAGGAACGGCCGATTAGTCGCTGGATTTCCTGCGTTCTCCCGCTCTGCTTGCCCTTGGCCGCCTCGCGCTGGCCGCGGGTGTGGGTGGCCCGTGGGAGCATCGAGTACTCGCCGGTCACCCAGCCTTCGCCCTTGCCCCGCAGCCACGGCGGGATGCGTTCTTCGATGCTGGCGGTGCACAGCACGCGCGTTTCACCGAAGCTGATCAGGCAGCTGCCCTCGGCATGCTTGGTGTAGCCTGTCTCGATGGTGATGGCGCGCATTTCGTCGGGCGCACGTCCGGAAGGTCGCATTCTCATTCTCCAATGCAGTCGAATCTCGCGTGTGCGTTTGGCGCAAGGGTCTTGAGGCCGCAAGGGGAGCGGCTAGATAGAGGGAATGAAGTTGCCGCTCACCGACCTGTCCGATCGCGCGCGGGATATCTTTCGCCTCGTGGTCGAAGGCTATCTCGATAGCGGGCAGCCGGTCGGGTCGAAGGCACTCGCGTCGGACGGCGGGCTCAATCTGTCACCTGCATCGATCCGCTCGGTGCTGGCGGAACTCGAGCAGCGCGGGTTACTGGCGGCCCCGCACACCAGCGCCGGGCGAATGCCGACCGAGACCGGCCTGCGCCTATTCGTAGATGCGATGATGCAGATGGCGGAACCGACGCGGGAAGAGCGTGCCGCAATCGAGCAGCGCCTCGGCGAACCCGGACCGATCGAGCGGGCGCTCGAAGAAACCTCCGCCCTCCTGTCCGACCTCTCGGGCGCGGCGGGCATGGTGATGGTACCGACGCGCGAACCGAGGCTGGCGCAGGTCTCGCTGACCGCGCTCGACGCCAATCGCGTGCTTGCGGTACTGGTCGGCGAGGACGGGCATATCGAAAATCGCGTGCTGGCGCTTCCGGCCGAGGCGCTGGGCACCTCGCTTGAACAGGCAAGCAACTACCTCACCGCGCGAACATCGGGCCGCACCTTGGCCGAGGCGGCCAAGCTGGTCGAAGCCGAGATCGTTTCAGGCAAATCCGCGCTCGACGAGGCCAGTCGCGATCTCGTGCAGCGTGGTCTCGCGACGTGGAGCGAGGATGCGAGCCATCGCCCGGTGCTGATCGTGCGCGGTCAGGCGAACCTGCTCGACGACACCGCGCTGTCCGATATCGAACGGGTGCGTTCGCTTCTCGACGACCTCGAGAGCAAGCAGTCGGTCTCAGCCCTGCTCGAACGTGCCCTCCGCGCCGAGGCCATGCGCATTTTCATCGGTAGCGAGAACCGGCTTTTCTCGCTGTCCGGCTCATCCGTCATTGCCTCGCCCTATCGCGACAGAGACGGCAAGGTCGTCGGCGTGCTAGGCGTGATCGGCCCGACCCGGTTGAATTACGCGCGAGTCGTCCCCATGGTGGATTTCACGGCCCGATCCTTGGGCAAACGCATAGGCTGACAGGGTTTACCAGTGACCGAAGAGAACAAGAACGAACCGCAGGACAAGGCGGTCGATGAAGAAGTGGCGCGCGAGATGGAAGGCGTGCCCGAACACATGCGAGATGACGGCGAAGCCGACGAAGCGAGCGAAGAAAACCCGCTGGACGAGGCGCTTGCCAAACTGAAAGCGGATCTCGAAGCCGCAATGCAGGACGTGCTCTATGCGCGCGCCGACACGCAGAACGTGCGCCGCCGTCTCGAGAAGGAAGTGCAGGACGCCCGCAATTACGCCGCTACCGGCTTCGCGCGCGATATCCTGAGCGTGTCCGACAACCTTGCCCGCGCGCTCGACCACATCCCCGAAGAACTGCGCGAGAATGAAAAGTCGAAGCACTTCATCGCCGGGATCGAAGCGACCCAGCGCGAGCTCGAAAAGGTTTTCGCCCAGAACGGTATCACGCGGATCGCATCGACCGGCATGCCGCTCGACCCGAACCAGCATCAGGCAATGATGGAAGTGCCGACCGACGAGGCCGAGCCCGGCACGATCGTGCAGGAAATGCAGGCCGGCTACATGATCAAGGACCGCCTGCTGCGCCCGGCCATGGTCGGCGTGGCGAAGAAGCCGGACTGACATTCGAACTTAAGGGGATGACACGATGAGGACTGCAATCTTCGGAGCGGCGGTCCTCGTCGCTTCTGCTTGGTCTTTCCCTGCCGTTGCGCAGGAACCCACCGACGAGCGCCTGTCGGCATTGACCGAGCAGTGGTATGACCAGCGCATCGAAGACGGCGGGCGCATCGTGTCGGATACGGGCGCTACGTCGCCCGGTAGTGCGCTCGCGTCGGTCACACCTGAAGCGCAGGTGGCGCGAGCCGAATACGCACAGGCAATGCTGGCGCGGCTCGAAGCGTTGGATGAAAGCCAACTCAGCGATGCGCGGCGAATCGACGCGGCGGTGTTCCGTCACCTGCTCGAAACCGAGATCGGCGATGCGCGCTTCCGCGAATGGGAGATGCCCTTCGACAGCGACAACAATTTCTGGAGCTATCTCGCTGCATCGCAAGGGTTCGCGACAGTCGAGGAGTATGAGCGCTATATCGGCCGGATGCGCGACATCCCGCGCTTCTTCGCCGAACATACCGAGAACGCCCGCGCTGGACTGGCTCGCGGCTTCAGTGTGCCGCGCGTCACCTTAGAAGGCCGCGACGGTTCGCTGACCGCCTATGTCGTCGAAGATCCTGAACAGAGCCCGTTCTGGGGTGCCTTTGCGCAAATGCCGGGGCGCTTCTCCGCCGAAGACCGCGAGCGTCTGCTAGCCGAGGGCCGGGCCGCCATCGCAGGCGCGGTAACACCCGCCTATAGCGACCTACTGTCCTTCTTCCGCGACGAGTATCTGCCGAACACCCGCACCACCCTCGGCGCAAGAGAGTTTCCCGAAGGAGCGGACTATTATGCCCAGCAGATCAAGGAATATACGACGCTCGATCTGAGCGCCGAGGAGATCCACCGGATCGGCCTCGAGGAAGTGGCGCGCATCACCGCACAGATGGAGACGGTGAAGCAGGAGGCCGGGTTCGAGGGGACGTTGCCCGAGTTCGTCACCTTCCTGCGCACCGATCCGCAGTTCGTGGCCGACACCCCCGACGAGTTGATGGGTGTCGCGGCCTATACTGCCAAGCGGGTCGATGACCGGCTGGGCGAGTTCTTCGGCTTCCTGCCGCGCTATCGCCATGGCATCCGCCCGGTCGATCGGGCCATCGCTCCATTCTACACCGCTGGCAGGGGCGGGCTCGAGTTTTGCCAGATCAATACCTACGACCTGCCTTCACGCCCGGTTTACAACATCCCGGCGCTGACCATGCACGAATGCGCACCCGGCCATTCCTTCCAGGCGGCGATCGCGCTGGAGCGGGACGCGGCACCGCGGTTCCGTCGCCAGACCTATTTCTCCGGCTACGGCGAGGGCTGGGGGCTCTATACCGAATATCTCGGAAACGAGATGGGCATCTACCGCACGCCTTACGAACGTTTCGGCCAGCTCAGCTACGAGATGTGGCGCGCGGTGCGGCTGGTGATCGATACGGGCATCCATCACTATGGCTGGAGTCGGGAGCGGGCGATGAATTACCTCGCCTCGCGTACCGCCCTGTCAGAGCACGAGGTCGGCACCGAGGTCGATCGCTACATCAGCTGGCCCGGCCAGGCGCTGGCCTACAAGCTCGGCGAGATGACCATCCGCCGTGTGCGCGCCAAAGCCGAGGCCGAGCTTGGCGAGAGCTTCGATATTCGCAAATTCCACGATGTCGTGCTGGCGCTGGGTTCTGTTCCTCTACCCGTGTTGGAAGAGCGGATCGACGCTTTCATCGCAGACGGTGGGCCGGGACTGCCCGGCGTAACCTACGACTGATCCGGAACATGCGGCGCACCCCTCAGTAGTGTATTCAACAGGGATGCAAGACGGAGAACATTGATGAAAACGAAGCTCATGCTCGCGTCGGCGCTGGCACTTTCGACACTTTCGCTGGGCGCATGCGCGCAGAACTACGGCGTGGAGGGCGCCGCGGCCGGTGCCGCAGCGGGTGCCGGATTAGGCGCTATCCTAGGCGAGGACATCAAAACTTACGCCCTTGCGGGAGCAGCCATCGGCGGCGTGGTCGGTTACGCCACCGATAAGAACGACCGCTGCGACGGCTACTATGGCGATGGCCGCTATGTGGACGACGATTGCCGCTACGACGATCGTTACGCGCGTTACTGGTAAGTTCACGTCTCGAACTGGTTGAGGGCCGCCTGTCGCTATCGATGGGCGGCCCCTTTTAGTCAGTTAGCGCTACGTCGCTCCGCGAAACCTGACGAGCAGGTCGTAGGCCGAAACATCGGGCGCGCCTGCGATCCGCATGCCGTTCCTCAGCCAGAAAGCATGCTTCACGATTTCGGCCTGCTGTTCGATCCCGTACCGCCCCAGCGCCCACCCGGGCTTAAGCGAATAATCGTAGCGTTCCCATGGCATGCGGCGCGTTACCAGATACCAGCGGCCCTTGGTTTGCACCTGCCAGACATGAACCAGTTCGTGAATGAACAGGCCCTGCTTGGTGAGGGTCGCGGTACTGAAATCGTCGCAATAGGCTTCGCTATGGGGGTGGAAATGCAGATGGCCACGCGGAGCCATCGTGACCCGGCGTGGCTGGAACGGAAACCACTTGCGGCGCTTGATGGTGACCCGGTCGTAATCGATGGCATCGCCGAAGACCGTGCGCGCCAGGGCGATCTCGCCGCGCGTGAGTGGTCGCTCGCCACCGGCAGGGCAGGATGCAGCGCTCTCGTCCGCATGGCTCTCGAGGCCGAGCGTGCCGGTCGGTTCGCTCAGCGATCGTCCCCGGCAGCGACGATCTCCACATCGGTGGTCATGCTCTTGCCACCTGCAACCGTCAGCGTCATCGCCGTCGTGCCGCCTGCCTCGAGCGCGGGATCGAGGTCGAAAGCCATGACATGCTTGCCGCCGGGTTCGAACGATGCGCTATCGCCAGCATTCACCGTCAGGGGGCCCATCTCCCCCATCACCATTTCGCCGCTCCATTCCGTCGTGTCGTGGATCTGGGCGCTGCTGGCGCCTTCCACCGATGCGCTGCGGATGGCGACATTGCGCTCGCCGGCGTTGGTCACTTCGAAATAGATCGCGGCGGGATTGCCGGACACGGCCGGCAGCACGAGCCGCGCATTGGATACTTCCAGCCCCGTCGGGTTCGCATCCGCAGCGGCCTCCGGCGCATCGCTCTCATTCGAACAGGCAGCGACCGAAAAGGCTGCGACGGCAACGGCATAAGGGGCGAAACGTGCAAAATTCATGGATTGGCCTCCGTGTTCAACAAGCTTCGAAAACTAGCCGCGGGGGTCCCTTGTGCCAAGCAAAACCGCTCCTATATCCCGTCAGTAACACACACCTAACACACCACCACTCGAACGAGCCGCCGAGTGGTTCCGCCCGTAGCGGGGAACCGACAGAGCGGTGTCCAACGAAGCAATTGATGGGGAAACCATGGCTAAAGTAATCGGTATCGACCTCGGCACCACCAACTCCTGCGTCGCCGTCATGGACGGCGGCAAGCCCAAGGTCATCGAAAATTCGGAAGGCGCCCGCACGACGCCCTCGATCGTCGCCTTCACCAAGGATAACGAGCGCCTGATCGGCCAGCCTGCCAAGCGCCAGGCCGTTACCAATCCCGACAACACGCTGTTCGCGATCAAGCGCCTGATCGGTCGCCGGTTCGACGATCCGACCACCAAGAAGGACATGGATCTCGTCCCCTATGACATCGTCAAGGGCAAGAACGGCGATGCATGGGTCGAAGCGGGCGGCGAGGAGTATTCGCCCAGCCAGGTTTCTGCCTTCATTCTGCAGAAGATGAAGGAAACCGCCGAAAGCTATCTCGGCGAAGACGTGAAGCAGGCGGTCATCACCGTTCCGGCCTACTTCAACGACGCCCAGCGCCAGGCAACCAAGGACGCCGGCCAGATCGCTGGCCTCGAAGTGCTGCGCATCATCAACGAACCGACTGCGGCTGCCCTTGCCTATGGCATGGACAAGGAAGACGGCAAGACCATCGCCGTATACGACCTTGGCGGCGGCACCTTCGACGTCTCGATCCTCGAGATTGGCGACGGTGTATTCGAAGTGAAGTCGACCAATGGCGACACTTTCCTGGGCGGCGAGGACTTCGACAGCGCGATCGTCGAATACCTCGCGGAAGAGTTCAAGAAGAAGGAAAACATGGACCTGAAGACCGACAAGCTCGCTCTTCAGCGTCTCAAGGAAGCAGCCGAGAAGGCAAAGATCGAGCTGTCGAGCTCGGCTCAGACCGAAATCAACCTGCCCTTCATCACTGCGCGTATGGAAGGCGGCGCGACCACTCCGCTGCACCTCGTGGAAACTCTCACGCGTTCGAAGCTGGAGCAGCTGGTCGGCGATCTGATCAAGCGCACGCTGGAGCCCTGCAAGAAGGCGCTGGCCGATGCCGGCATCGATAAGGGCGGCGTCGACGAGGTGGTCCTCGTCGGCGGCATGACCCGCATGCCCAAGGTGCGCGAAGTTGTCGAAGAGTTCTTCGGCAAGAAGCCGCACACCGGCGTGAACCCCGATGAGGTCGTGGCCATGGGTGCTGCCATCCAGGCCGGCGTTCTGCAGGGCGACGTCAAGGACGTGCTACTGCTCGACGTGACCCCGCTGTCGCTGGGTATCGAGACGCTCGGCGGTGTGTTCACCCGCATGATCGACCGCAACACCACGATCCCGACCAAGAAGACGCAGACCTACTCGACTGCCGAAGACAATCAGCAGGCCGTGACGATCCGCGTGTTCCAGGGCGAGCGCGAGATGGCGGCGGACAACAAGCTGCTCGGCCAGTTCGACCTCGTCGGCATTCCTGCCGCGCCGCGTGGCGTTCCGCAGATCGAAGTGACGTTCGATATCGACGCCAACGGCATCGTGAACGTCAGCGCCAAGGACAAGGGCACGGGCAAGGAACAGCAGATCCGCATCCAGGCCTCGGGCGGTCTGTCGGACTCCGACATCGACCAGATGGTCCAGGATGCCGAGAAGTTCGCCGAGGAGGACAAGAAGCGCCGCGAGGGCGCAGAAGCGCGCAACCAGGCCGACAGCCTGGTGCACACCACCGAGAAGCAGCTTCAGGAGCATGGCGACAAGATCGACGCGTCGCTGAAGTCCGATGTCGAGGCCAAGCTTGCCGCGACCAAGACCGCGCTCGAGGGTGACGATCCGGCCGCCATCAATTCGGCAGCCGAGGAGCTGACCCAGGCTGCCATGAAGATGGGCCAGTCGATCTACGAGCAGGAACAGGCGAATGCCTCGGCTGCTCCGGAAGGCGACGCGGCTGCGGACGCCGGCTCCGACGCGGCTGCGGACGCCGGCTCCGACGAGGAAGAGGTGGTCGACGCCGAATTCTCGGAAGTCGACGAAGACTCGAAGAACTGATCGCTGATGAAAATCGACCCGCCACCGGTGCTTGCATGCTCCGGTGGCGGTATGATTTTGGGTAGGGAAAACTATGTCAGCGACTGAAATCGATTTCTACGAATTGCTCGGCGTGTCCCGCGATGCGGATGGCGCGACGATCAAGAGCGCCTATCGCAAGCTCGCGATGAAGCATCACCCGGATCGCAATCCGGGCTGTACCGAGAGCGAGGCCAAGTTCAAGGCGGTCAGCGCTGCCTACGATTGCCTCAAGGATCCGCAGAAGCGCGCGGCCTACGACCGCTTCGGCCATGCCGCCTTCCAGAACGGCGGACCCGGCGGTGGGCATCCCGGCGCCGATTTCGGCGATATCGGCGATATTTTCGAGACGATCTTCGGCAGCGCCTTCGGTGGCGGCGGTCGCGCGCAAGCAAGGCGCGGTGCGGACCTGCGCTACGACATGCAGGTCGATCTCGAGGATGCTTTCCACGGCAAGTCGACCGAGCTGGAAATCGAAGTTTCACAAAACTGCGACACGTGCCACGGTTCGGGCGCGACGCCCGGTACGCAGGCGCGAACCTGCAACCTGTGCAACGGTCGCGGGCAGGTCCGCGCCAAGCAGGGATTCTTCGTGGTCGAGCGGCCATGCCCCAACTGTCACGGCAGCGGGCAGGTCATCACCTCGCCCTGCCGCGATTGCCGCGGGGAAGGGCGGGTCGACCGGGCGCAGAAGCTCGAAGTGGACATTCCGCCCGGCGTCGATACCGGCACGCGCATACGCCTTTCGGGCAAGGGCGAGGCTGGCCCGCGCGGCGCGCCTCCGGGCGATCTCTACATCTTCGTCCACGTGAAGCCGCATGCGATTTTCCAGCGCGAGGGCACTACCCTCGCCACCCGTGTGCCGATCAGCTTCACCAAGGCCGCGCTCGGCGGTTCGATCGACATACCGAACATCGACGGCGACGAAGTGACGATCGAGATCCCGGCAGGCATCCAGTCGGGCAAACAGCTACGACAGCGCGGCGCAGGTATGCCGGTGTTGCAAGGCCGTGGTCGCGGCGATCTGGTAGTCGAGATTGCGGTCGAAACGCCTACGAAGCTCAGCAAGGAGCAGCGCGCGCTGCTTGAGGAATTCCGCGAAACCGAGACCGGCGACGAATGCCCCGAAAGCCGCGGCTTCTTCGACAAGCTCAAGACTGCGCTCGGCGGCTAGCTCGACAGTTCTCCCGATTGGCCCTACCAAGGCCCTTAGGGAGACTTCCATGATCAAATCGTTCGCATTCGCTGCCAGCGCCATAGCGCTACTGGCCGCGCCTTTGTCTGCCCAGCGCAATTTCGACGAGGTCGAGATCACCGCCGAGGAAGTCGCGCCCGGTATCGCCGTATTGTTCGGCGCGGGCGGCAATATCGGCGTGAGTTACGGCGAAGACGGCACGGTCCTGATCGACGACCAGTTCGCGCCGCTGACCGCAAAGATCGAAGCGGCGATTGCGGCGCTCGGCGCGCAGCCGGTTGACTATGTGATCAACACGCATTGGCATGGCGACCATACGGGCGGGAACGAGAACCTCGGCGAAAAGGGCGCGCTGATTTTCGCCCACCACAATGTCCGCGCTCGCCTTGCCGACGGGCGGGAGGGCGAGAACCCGATCGCTCCGGCCGCCAAGGCGGCCTTGCCTGTCGTGACATATGGACAGGGCGTCAGCATGCATCTGAACGGTTATCGCACCGATGTGATGTTCGTTGGCGGCGGCCATACCGATGGCGACAGCGTGGTCATGTGGCACGGCGCCAATGTCGTCCACTTGGGCGACCTCTTTTTCAATATCCCGGGATTCCCGTTCATCGACACGGCGTCGGGTGGTAACGTGGTCGATGCGATGAATTCGCTCGATGCGGTGATCCGCATGATCGACGACCGGACGGTGGTGATACCCGGCCACGGTCCTGTGTCGAACAAGTCCGAGCTGGTCGCCTACCGCACGATGATCGGGCAGGCAGTCGACCGGGTCCGCGCGCTCAGGGATGAGGGAATGAGCCTGGAACAGGCCGTCGCGACGCAGCCGCTCGCAAGTTTCGACCGAGGCGAAGGGTTCATCGATGCCGACGGGTTTGCAGGCGCAATCTATCGCAGCCTCGAAACGCGCGACTAGGGCAGGCGCTCGCTGACCTCCCGGCGCAGCTGGTCGATCAGCCTGTCCGAGCAGCGCCCGGCGACGAGTTCCTCGTCGAGGATCGCGTGGAAGGCGTCGCGCTTGTATTCGCGGCAAGCCTCGTCCTGCATCGGTTCGGGCATGGTCGAGCAGACGATGTCGATCATTCGCTCGGCCCCGTGCAGGCGTCCCCAGAGGTAATCGTTCTCGCGATAGGCGCGGCTGAAGAACGCACCGAAATTGTAGAACTCGATCCCGCGTAAGGCTGCCTGCGTGCCCCCCCCGCGAATGCTCCGCGCATCGTCCGGACTGATCCGATCGACCTTGACCACATCGAACTCGGTCAGCCCCTCGTTGCGCGACAGGGCAAGGGTCGCCGTGTCGTAGAAGGGGAAACCGAGATAGGCGAAGAGCATGCGCCGCCTGAGGTTCTTCGGCATTTGCTCCAACGCCTCGGCCAGCATCACCTCCGCCCGGTCGTCGATATCCGGCAGCAGCCGCTTGGCATCGAGCATGTCCAGCAGCGTTCCGGGATCGGCCAGCACCTGCTCGGCGACGCCTTCGAAGGCCGGTCCTAGCGCCGCTGCACCCTCCTTCTCGAAGTATAGTGACAGGATTGCATAGACGGTGTCCCGGGCCTGCTGCAGCGCCTCGTCGGGGATCTCCGGATCGGCCTCCCAGTCGCGAGCAAGGCGGCGCGCCAGCAGGCGCAGGCGCCGGATGCGGAAACCGATGTCGTGCTCGCGGAAGAAAGCGATGGCCTGCGGCGTCGCGCCGCCGCTAGGCAAAGAGAGCATGTCGAGCCCGCGCCGGTGAAGTTCGGCTCGGAGAACGGCCTCGATCGGGCCGGTATCGTCCATTGCCAGGCGCGGTGCGGCAGCCATCGTAAGGCGAGCGAGCCTTTGCACGATGCCGCTAAGCTTCGCCTGCGCATAAGAATGGAACGCGTATCCCGCCTGCTCCACAGCCGCCTGTTGCGCCTTGCGCCGCCAATTGCCGAGCCGCACTGGCGTCGGCCGGTCGAGGAAGAGCGTGCGACCGAAGAGCTTCTCGACCGCTGCATCCACTTCGGGTCGGAGCGAAGAAACGATCCGCCCGATCCGCTCCGCCTCTCGCGTCTGGTCCTCCAACTGCTCCAGATTGTCGCGAATGGGCTGCTCACGCGGGATGGTCGAGAGCGAGCCGAATATTGCGGAGAAGAAACCGACCGGATCGTGCTTCTGGCCGTCGGGCTTGCCGAACCTGTCGGGTCGCGGGTCGACATATATGAAGCGGCGGTCCACCTCGCGCTGGGCCGGCCGGCCCCGCAAGGCACCGATGGCACCGGCGAAGGGCTTGTTGACCAGCACCGATCCGTCGATCAGCGAAACGTGAGCGGTGGTCTTGCGCATGACGTGTACCGGCATGATGCGTTCCAGGAAGGCCTCCCGCCCCGGCCAGCTCCGCCCGCTTGCATCCGATAATGCGTCCATTTCGTCGAGGCGTAGCGGCGGGAAAGCACCGGGAAAGCTAGCCGTCGCCCGCGCCGCGAACACAAGCTCGAGCGGATTTGCCAGCCCTTCGCCGCCGTGCTTAGGCGTCTTCTCACGGAAGGAAATCGGCATACGGTGCTCGGTATCTTCCACCACGGGAGGACTGTTGAGATGGAGCAGCTCCATGTGTCCGTGAAAATCGGTTGCCGTGACATAGAGATCGAGCGGGTGTCCCGGCGGCAGCAGCGGCGCCTCCGCGCGCGTTTGCTCCATGGCCGCGAAAGCCCGCTCCAGCAGCCGGGAGAAGCCCAGCCCCGAAAAGGGCGGCTCGAACCAGCGCCCGCGAATGAGGTGCGATACCTTGCGCTCGACTTCGCGCCGGGTCTCCGGTGCGACCGTGTCCGCAATATCGCTCCCCGGCCTGCTGAGCAGCCAATTGGCGAACGGTTGCGCCCAGATCTTGGAGAGCCGCCAGTTTGGCTTGGCCTCCGGATCGACCAGCTCGTCGACATCGGCCACTTCCAGCCACAGATCGGTCAGGGGTTCGAGCGACTGGCCGGAATAGATCGCCTGCGCCAGGAACACCGCATTGATCCCGCCTGCGCTTGCACCGCTCATGATGTCGGGCAGCACACGCAGGCGCAGGTCGTGGCGCTCCTCCATCCGCTCGAACAGGCGGCGATAGACCGCATCGACTCCGCTTCGCGGTGCATTCTCGCTATGGAAATCGCGGCTTGCCCGGGCCAGCTGCCACAGCTCGCGCGTGACCCCGTGCATGTAGACCGCCAGGCTCACCCCGCCATAACAGACCAGCGCTATGCGTAATTCTTTCTGGCGCATCGCATCCGGTTTGCACGGCTACATCGCAAATGGCAATTGCGTTCCGCAAATGTTCCGGTTAGCAAGCGCCCATGGCCAAGCCCAAGAAACGTTATGTCTGCCAGGCCTGTGGCAGTGTCTCCCACCGCTGGCAGGGGCAATGTGCGGATTGCGCCGAGTGGAACACGCTGATCGAGGATGCGCCAGCTACGGTTTTCTCGCTGAAGCACGATCTGTCCAGCGGCGGGCGGGCAGTGGAGTTCGTCGATCTCGACAAGCCGGGTGCGCTGCCGACACGTCAACCGACCGGTTTGGAGGAGTTCGACCGTGCGCTGGGCGGGGGGTTGGTCCCCGGATCGGCGATCCTGATGGGTGGCGATCCCGGTATCGGGAAATCGACCCTCCTGCTGCAGGCCGCCGGGAAAATCGCGCGTGAGGGGCGCGGCGTCGTTTATGTCAGCGGCGAGGAGGCTACCGGGCAGGTCCGCATGCGCGCGGCGCGGCTCGGGCTGTCCGATGCGCCGGTCAAGCTCGCTGCGGCGACCGGTGTGCGCGATATCCTGACCACTTTGGGCCAGATGGAAGCGCCGAGTTTTCTCGTAATTGATTCCATCCAGACCATGCATTCGGACACGATCGAAGGCGCGCCGGGCACGGTCAGCCAGGTCCGCGGCTGCGCCTTCGAGCTGATCCGCTACGCCAAGGAAAACAATGTCGCGCTGGTGCTGGTGGGCCACGTCACCAAGGACGGCAATATTGCCGGGCCGCGCGTGCTCGAACACATGGTCGACGTGGTCATGAGCTTCGAAGGCGAGCGCAGCCACCAGTACCGCATCCTGCGTGCGCTCAAGAACCGCTTCGGCGCGGTCGACGAAATCGGCGTGTTCTCGATGGCGGGGGAAGGTCTGGAGGAGGTTGCCAATCCCTCGATGCTGTTCCTCTCCGGGCGTGACGAGCCGATGGCGGGCAGCGCGGTGTTTCCGGCCATCGAAGGGACGCGGCCGGTGTTGCTTGAAATCCAGGCGCTGATCGTGCGCTTGCAATCGGGCGCAACGCCGCGCCGCGCGGTCGTCGGGTGGGATAGCGGGCGCCTCGCGATGTTGCTCGCTGTGCTCGAATCGCGTTGCGGGCTCAATTTTAGCTCGGCGGAAGTCTATCTCAATGTGGCGGGCGGCTATCGACTTGCCGATCCGGCAGCAGACCTCGCTGTGGCGTCCGCGCTCGTCAGCGCTCTTGCCGACAAGCCTTTGCCGGATCGTAGCGTCTGGCTCGGCGAAGTCTCGCTCGCAGGCGAAATTCGCCCGGTCGCGCATGGCGGTTTGCGGCTGCGTGAGGCAGCGAAATTGGGCTTCGAGCGCGGGTTCGGACCGGTCGATACGAAGGGCATGGATGCCACACTCGACTACCAGGGTTTGGGACAACTCGCCAACCTCGTTGACCGGGTGATGGGCAGCGCTTAATTCCTCACACCGTCATGACGGGTTTCGATTTGATAGTGCTGTTTATCGTCGGCGTTGCGGCGGTTGGTGGTTTCATGCGCGGCTTCGTGCAGGAGTTCTTCTCCCTGACCGCCTGGGTGCTCGCGGTGTTCGCGATCAAGTATCTGCATACGCCGCTGACGCTCGCGATGCAGGATTACCTGGGGTCCGGGATCACCACGACGCTGCTCGCCTTCACAATCCTGTTGCTGATCCCCTATGCGGCTATGAAGGTCATTGCCAATAACGCCAGTTCCGCTTCGAGCGGAACGGTCCTAGGGCCGATCGACCGCGTGCTCGGTTTCGGATTCGGTGCAATCAAGGGCATCGTCATCGCCGTCGTTGCATTCTCCCTGTTGGTGCTCGGTTACGACGACATTTGGGGCTACAAGGGTCGCCCGGCATGGATCACGACGGCCCGCAGCTATGAACTCGTCGATGCCGGCTCGCGGACCTTGTCCGACGTTCTGGCAGAAAGGCGCGCTCGCCTTCGCGGAGAAGAGACCGCGGACACCGAATGACGGCGCCGCCGCGGACTACGCTTTACTCCCCGCAAATGCTGGCTCTCGCAGTTGAGCTGGCGGATATTCCTCTCGATCCTCATGCGCCATATTCAGGGGAAGTGCGTTCGCGGACGTGCGGCAGCATGCTGGCCCTCGGGTGCACCATCGATGGCGCTGGCGCGATATCCGCGATCGGCATGAAGGTCAGTGCCTGCGCGGTCGGGCAGGCAGCTGCGGCGATCTTTGCGAGGAACGCTGTCGGCAGGGACTGTGCCGACCTGAAGGCGGCAGAGCGGAGTATCGCCGCGTGGTTGTCGTGTGGGGGCGAACTGCCCGATTGGCCGCGCCTCGCCATGCTCGAACCGGCGCTGCCGCACAGCGGTCGTCACGAAGCGATCCTCTTGCCGTGGAGAGCTGCGCTGGATGCGCTTTCCAAGGATGAAGCCTCCCGCTAGACCCACGCGAACAGCGCTGAGGGCAATTGGGGAGCGACGCATGTCCGGGGGCACGACCGCCTTGCAAAGGGAACCGACGAACAAGGAAATCCGTCTCGTCATTGCGGCGAGTTCGGCGGGGACGATTTTCGAATGGTACGACTTTTTCATCTACGGCACGCTAGCTGCGCTTATCGGTGCCGCCTTTTTTCCTAGCGATAACGAGACTTTAGAGATTCTGCTCGTGTGGGCAGGGTTTGCCGTTGGCTTCGGCTTCCGGCCGCTTGGCGCGATCCTGTTCGGCTTTCTCGGCGACAGGCTTGGGCGCAAATACACCTTCCTTGTAACCGTAACGCTGATGGGCGTAGCCACTGCCGGCGTCGGCCTGATCCCAAGCGCGGCGAGTATCGGAATCGTCGCGCCGATTATCGTGATAGGCCTGCGTATCCTGCAGGGCCTTGCGCTGGGCGGCGAATACGGCGGGGCGGCGATCTACGTTGCCGAACATGCACCGCCGGAAAAGCGCGGCTTCTATACCAGCTTCATCCAGGCGAGCGTGGCCGGCGGCTTCGTGCTCTCGATCATCGTCGTCATCTCATGCCGCGCGTTCATCCCGGCAGACGACTTCGCGGCTTGGGGCTGGCGCATACCGTTCCTGCTCTCGATCGTTCTGCTCGGCATTTCGCTCTGGATGCGGCTGAAGTTGTCCGAAAGTCCGGTGTTCCAGGCGATGAAGGAAGCAGGCGAGACCTCTGCCAATCCGTTCAAGGAAAGCCTGACCTATCCTGGCAACGGCAGGCGCATTTTCGTGGCGTTGTTCGGCATCACCGGCATTCTCACGACGATTTGGTACACCGCCTTCTTCTCCAGCCTGTCCTTCCTGCGCGGCCCGATGCGCGTCGACGAGAATGTGGTCGAATGGATGCTGCTGATCGCCGGTTCCATCTCGATGGCGTTCTATCTCGCGGTCGGCAAATGGTCCGACAGGGTGGGGCGCAAGAAGCCGATCATCATCGGGGCCGCCCTTTCGCTGGTCCTGCTGTTCCCGGTGTTCTGGGGCATCGGTGCGCTCGCCAATCCGGGTCTGAATGCCAGCGCGAACGCTGCGCCGGTCGTGGTGACGGGCGAGGCTTGCGAATACGATCCCTTCGCCGAAGTCCAGGCGAGCAGTTGCGGCCGCGTGCTACAGGATCTCACGGCGCTCGGCATACCTTACAACATCGGCGTGGGGGGCGCTCAATCCGTCGCAATCGGATCGCAGCCCTATGGTTATGGCGAGCTGGGCGACAGCGACCGCCGCGCGACGATCCAAGGCTGGCTGGAAGCGCAGGGATACAACTTCGAGCGCCAAACGCCGCCTCTAACGAGCATTGTCGGGATCATCGGACTTCTGCTGGTTCTCGGCATGTTGTCCGCGCTGACTTACGGCTCGGTTGCGGCGCTGCTGTGCGAGATGTTTCCAGCCAAGATCCGCTACAGTTCGATGTCCATCCCCTACCATATCGGTGCGGGCTATCTGGGCGGCTTCCTGCCACTGATCGCCGGCTATATCGTGGCCATGACCGGCAACGCCTATTCCGGCCTGTGGTACACCATTGCGGTTGTCGCATTCGGCCTGCTGGTCGCGTGGTGGGGCATCCCCGACGGCCCGCCGAAAGACTTTGAAGAAGCGCATGGCTGACCTGCCTCCGCCCACACTGCGGTTGCACATCGACAAGGACGCCCTCGCCCACAACTGGCGCGCGCTCGACCGTCTGTCGGGCACGGCGCGGGCGGGCGCAGCGGTGAAGGCGGATTGTTACGGTCTCGGCGTGGATACCTGCCTACCGGTCCTGCGCGATGCGGGATGCAGGGATTTCTTCGTGGCGCATTGGTCCGAAGTCCCTGCCGTGCTGGGCCGTGTTCCGGCCGAACAAATATCGGTGTTGCACGGTGTCGGGTGCGCCGCAGAGGCTGAGTACGCGAGAGCCACCGGCGTGCGGCCGGTTATCGACAGCGTAAGACAGGCGCAAATCTGGACCGAAAGCGGCGCCGGACCCTGCCACCTGATGGTGGATACCGGCATCAATCGCCTCGGCATCTCCCCCGGCGAGGCAAGCGCCCCCGCGATCCAGGCCTTGTCGGTCGAGGTGCTGATGAGCCATCTCGCCTGTGCCGATGAGGACAGCGACAAGAACCCGGCCCAGCTCGGTGCATTTCGCGAGGTCATGAACAAGGTTGCGCATCGCGAAACGAGCTTGGCCAACAGCGCAGGCGTGGCGCTCGGAAGCGAGTTTTCATTCGATCTTACCCGGCCCGGCCTTGCGCTCTACGGCGGGGTTCCTCGACCGGAACTTGCCGAAATTATCCAGCAGGTCGCCTATCCGCAAACAAGGATCATCCAGACCCGGCAGATCTCCGCAGGCGAAAGCGTCGGCTACAACGCAACCTTCACGGCCACATCGCAGATGCGCATTGGCGTCGTCTCGCTCGGCTATGCAGACGGGATCCTGCGCAGCTGGGGCGGGGCGCATTTCGAGGGCGACGGCAAGCGCCTTCCCATCCTCGGCAAGGTGTCGATGGACATGATCGTGCTGGACCTAACGGACGCTTCCGACATCGGCGAGGAGGACTGGGTTTCGCTACCCTATCACCTGCCCGATGCTGCGCAGCAAACCTCTCTGTCGCAATATGAATTGCTTACCGTTCTGGGACGCCGTTTCGGTTGACCTTTGCGTCATGTTGCGCTGCCGTTTTTGCACGTGCTAAGCGTCCCTCTGCACTGCACAATCTGGGGAGCATGCAAGGATGGCCAAGCGTACCGCCGAGGGCGAGCCGATCATCATCAAGAAATACGCCAACCGGCGGCTCTACAATACCGACACCAGCAGCTACATCACGCTCGACGATCTGGCGAAGATGGTCCGCGAAAATCTCGATTTCCAGGTGCTCGACGCTAAGAGCGGGGACGACATCACCCACACCATCCTGACGCAGATCATCGTCGAGGAAGAAAGCCACGGCACGCAGATGTTGCCAGTCAGCTTCCTGCGCGATCTCATCAGCATGTATGGCAATTCGATGCAGTCGATGATGCCGAGCTATCTCGAAGCGAGCATGGCGAACTTCCGCAAGAACCGCGAACAGCTGCAGGCAGCCTTCGCCAAGGGCATCGAGGCCAACCCGCTTGCCAAGATGGCCGAAGCCAACTTCAAGATGATGCAGAACGCTGCGGAAGCTTTCATTCCCGGTACCCGCAAGACCGGCCCGAAGGACACGAAACCCGACCAGACCGATGAACTCGCCCAGATGCGCGAGCAGATGGCGGCCATGCAGAAGAAACTGGACGAACTGTCCAAATAGCGGCATCGGCCCGCGCGCCTTCCCACCCATAGCTCCCGAGGAACCCCCGTGGCCCAGATCCGCCATGCCCTGAACACCAAGCGCGCCGACGATTTCGCCGCCTGGTACCAAGACGTCATCTCTGCCGCCGAAATGGCCGAGGAATCGGGCGTGCGCGGCTGCATGGTCATCCGCCCTTGGGGCTACGGCATCTGGGAGCGGATGCAGCGCCTGCTCGACGACCGGATCAAGGCGACCGGGCACGACAATGCCTATTTCCCGATCTTCATTCCGCTCTCCAATTTCGAGCGCGAGGCGGAGCATGTCGAAGGATTCGCCAAGGAAATGGCGGTCGTCACGCACCACCGGCTCATCGCAGGCAAGGATGGCGGCCTGATCCCCGATCCCGAGGCGAAGCTGGAAGAGCCGCTTGTCGTTCGCCCGACCTCCGAAACCATTATCGGCGATGCCATGGCGCGCTGGGTGCAAAGTTGGCGCGACCTGCCCTTGAAGCTCAACCAGTGGGCCAATGTCGTGCGCTGGGAAATGCGCACCCGCATGTTCCTGCGCACCAGCGA
>JAPYPR010000026.1 GCA_029937545.1 Erythrobacter sp.
AGGCAGGACTGCCATTCGCTCTTGGCGATTTCGGGTCCGCGCGCCGAGATGCGATATTCTTTCCCGCTTGCCTGTTCGAGTATCGCTGTACTGATGCGCGTATCGCCCGTGATCGCAATGCGCGTCCGAACCAGCTGATGTAGATCGAGCAGGCCATCCAGAGCAGCCCCTGTCGCCCCGCCCGAAAGGTAAATGCAGCGCGCATTTCCGCCAAGCCGGACGAATACCCTTGCGACATTGATACCGCCGCCCCCGGGATCATTGCGTGTGCTCTCGGCCCGGATTTTGTGAATCTGGTCCAAATGGTCGATCTCATAAGCGACATCGATTGTAGGGTTCATGGTGAGCGTAGCCAGATTCAGCATCTGCATGCGCTCCCATTCATGCCTTCTTCCATTAATTCACCTTCCGCTTCGGCAATATGCCGCTTCACCGCCACGAAGCTGTCCGGGGTGACCGAAATGGAATCAATCCCGCATTCAACCAGGAAACGTGCAAACTCAGGGTGGTCGCTCGGCGCCTGACCGCATAGTCCGACCTTGGTCTCATGCCTGTGCGCTTCGTCGATCACATGGCGGATCATCCATTCGACTGCCGGATCCCGCTCGTCGAACTGGCTGCTGAGCAATTCGGAATCGCGGTCGATTCCCAAAGTAAGCTGAGTCAGATCATTACTGCCGATCGAAAAGCCATCGAAGCGCTTGGCAAATTCGTCCGCCAGCACAACATTGGCCGGAATTTCACACATGACATAGAATTCCAGATCCTTTTCGCCACGCTTCAGCCCCTCCTGCTCCATCACCTGGAGTACACTGTCGGCTTCTTCCAGCGTGCGGCAAAACGGGATCATCACGGCCACATTGGTGAAGCCCATGTCCTCTCGCAGCCGTTTTATGGCACTGCACTCAAGCGCAAAGCCGGCACGATAGAGCGGCGAGTAATAACGCGCTGCCCCACGAAAGCCGAGCATGGGATTTTCTTCCTCAGGCTCAAATGCGGCCCCGCCGACCAAATCAGCATATTCGTTTGATTTGAAATCGCTCATCCGCACGATAACCGGCGCAGGATATTGGGCTGCAGCAATCCGCGCGAGGCCGCAGGCCAATTGATCAATAAAATACTCGCGCTTATCCTCATAGCCTGCGGTCAGCCGTTCGATCTCTGCTTTTGCAGTTGCGTCTTCAAGCTCGTCATAATGCACCAGCGCCATCGGATGCGCCTTGATCGTGTTGGCGATCACAAATTCCATCCGCGTGAGACCCACCCCGTCGCTGGGAATTTGCCACCAGCGGCTTGCCGCGCCGGGATCGGCGAGATTGAGCATAAGCTTAGTGCGTGTTTCGGGAACATTGGTCAGATCAATCGTCTCGGTCGCAATCGTCGCTGCGCCTGCATAAACGACACCCTCGTCGCCTGCGATGCAGCTCACGGTGACCTCCTGGCCCGATTGCAGCGTCGCCATCGCATTACCCGTGCCGACAATAGCCGGCAGGCCAAATTCGCGACTGACAATGGCGGCGTGCGAAGTCCGCCCTCCGTGATCGGTAACGATAGCTGCAGCACGTTGCATGATCGGCACCCAGTCGGGATCGGTAGTGGAGGTAACGAGAACAGAGCCATCGAGGAAATCGGCAATATCGGCGGCGCTCTCAATTCTGCACACTTTGCCTGTCGCCGCCGCCTCACCGATGGCCAGGCCAGTGACAAGCGCTTCACCTGTCTCGCTCAGCGAGTAGGACGCAAGCGTTCCGCGTTGCGCGCGTGACTGGACAGTTTCCGGGCGGGCCTGCACGATGAACAGGCCGCCATCTGGCCCGTCTTTTGCCCATTCCATGTCCATAGGACAGCCATAATGCGTCTCGATCAGCACCGCCCAGCGGGCGAGTTGCAAAACTTCGGCATCGGACAAGACAAGCGCAGCGCGCTCTTGCGCACTGGTTTCGACATTGACCGTGCTTGCTTCTGCGCTGTCAGCATAGACCATCTTTACAGCCTTGGCCCCGCGTTGGCGGGCGATGATCGGGCAAAGATCTGCGTCACTCAGCAGAGGCTTGAAGACTTGCCATGCATCAGGATCGACAGCCCCCTGCACGACGTTTTCACCGAGCCCCCATGCTCCATCGATCAGCACAACATCGGGAAAGCCGCTTTCAGTATCGATAGAGAACATCACGCCAGAGCCTGCCAGGTCGGCACGCACCATCCGCTGAACCCCTATCGACAGAGCTACCGCATCTTCGCCAAACCCATGTGCGGTTCGGTAGGCAATCGCCCGATTGGTGTAGAGTGAGGCGTAGCAGCGTTTGCACGCACCCAGCAGCGCGGCCTCGCCACTGACATTGAGAAAAGTTTCCTGCTGTCCGGCAAAGCTGGCCTCCGGCAAATCTTCGGCCGTTGCGCTGGACCGGACGGCGACGGCAGGCTGGTTGCTACCTGTATCTAAAGCGAGATCACGATAAGCCTCAATGATGGCCTGTTGCAAAGCTTCAGGCCATTCCCCGGCAATGATCGCGGTGCGAATGGTTGCGCCTGTTTCCGCAAGAGAAACCTCTTTTGCCAGATAAGCCGCCAGATGATCCGCAATAGCTTGCCCAAGATTATTATGTACCAGATACATGCGGAAGGCGTCGGCCGTGGTCGCGAAACCGGGCGGGACAGCAATGCCCTGCGGCACCAGTGAGCCGATCAACTCTCCCAGTGAAGCGTTCTTCCCCCCGACCCGGGCAACATCGCCGCGTGAGACTTTGGCAAAATCGAGAATCAGGGTCGTGCTCATATGGTAACTCCTTCTGGTTTTCGGGTGTTGTCGGGGACGCGGACCAGAACGGCGCGCGTTTCGCCGCCGGCGGGGAACGCTATGGTTTCACCATCGAAGGCCGCGCCATCGACTTCCACACCGATTTCCCGAGAATCTGGCGAGCGTTCGACCTGTACCGCAATGCTTGCATTGCCGCGTCGCAACGTAGCGCTGTAGCCCGGCCAGTCAGTGGGAAGGGAAGGAGCAATGCGCACGCCGCCATCATGCATTGTCAGGCCGAGCAAGCCTTCCACTCCAAGCCGCCACGTCCATGATGCAGCGCCGGTATACCAGCTCCACCCGCCTTTGCCGCGATGTGGTTCAGCCGCAGCGATATCGCCTGGCACAACATAGGGCTCGATCCGGTATAGCTCTGCGCCTTCCTGCGTCGCAGCACGATGGACAGGGCAGATCATATGGAAAACGTCGAGAGCGCCATCAGCGTCGCCAGTCTGCGCAAGTGCCAGACCGAGCCATGCGGCCGCATGAGAATATTGCCCCCCGTTTTCGCGCAGGCCGGGCGGGTACGCTTTGATATAGCCGGGATCGCGCGGCCCTGTGTCGAATGGGGGCCACAAGAGCCGGGACAATGCCGCATCCGAATCGATCAACTCGCGCTTTGCCGCTTCCAGCGCCCTTTGGACCCGCGCGGGATCGGCACCAGCAAAAACGGACCAACTTTGTGAGATTGAATCGATCCGGCACTCTGCTTCTTTGGCGGAACCGAGCGGGTGTCCTGCATCATCATAAGCGCGCCTGTACCATGCGCCGTCCCAGCCAGATTCCTCTGCATTGCTGCGCAGCATGCCGGCCTGCTGCGTCCAATGATCAGCTTCGCGATCTCGTCCCATCCGGTGCTCAAGATCGGCAAGCAATTCGGCAGTTACACAGGCGAACCATGCCAGCCACACGCTTTCGCCTCGGCCTTCTGCGCCAACCCTGTCCATCCCGTCATTCCAGTCGCCCGTGCCCATCAAAGGCAGGCCATGCACACCCAATCGA
Organism: Erythrobacter sp.; assembly: GCA_029937545.1. Taxonomy (GTDB): domain Bacteria; phylum Pseudomonadota; class Alphaproteobacteria; order Sphingomonadales; family Sphingomonadaceae; genus Qipengyuania. The sequence goes on from JAPYPR010000026.1 coordinate 3,800, forward strand.
ATTCGCTCCAGCGCGCGTTCGCAATGCTCGATCAGCGGTTCCCCGGCTCCGCAATGCTCGAACTGTCCATAGCGATCATCTTCTTCCTCTTTCAGCAGCGGAGCGGAAAGGAAAGGCACCACTTCATCAAGGATCGTCAGATCTCCTGTCGCGCGGACATATGTCGCCGCCGCATAAGGCAGCCACAGGAGGTCGTCCGAAAAACGCGTCCTCACTCCGCGATCAGAGGGTGGGTGCCACCAGTGCAGCACGTCCCCTTCCTCGAACTGATGTGCGGCGCAGGTTAGAATATGCCTCCGCGCTCGCGCTGGATCAAACGGCAGCAGGGCCAGCACATCCTGCAATTGGTCACGAAAGCCGATCGCCCCGCTAGCCTGGTAAAAACCGGTCCGGGCCATCACGCGCGACGACAGGCTTTGGTAGATCAGCCACCGATTGATCATCATATCAAAAGCCGGGTCGGGCGTATCTACCGTGATACAGCCGAGCAGATCATCCCATTTTCGGGTCAGCGCAGTTTCAGCATTGGATATGGCCGCGTCATCCCGCCACTGCGCGGCGAGCGCTATCGCCTCTGCCTCATTCGCCGCGTCGCCCAGTATGAAGGTCACTTCAATGCTCTCCTCAGGCGCAAGATCGAGATGCACCTGATAGGCCGCGCAAGCATCGGCTCCGGCCACTTCGGCGCTGCCCAAGCCCCAACGGCCAAGCGCAGCAGGTGCCGCCTGATCCCCTTCGCGCCCCAGGAACTCACTCCGGTCGGTCGTAAATCCATGTGCATCATGTGTGGCAGTCAGAAATGCGGTGCGACCTGCGAAATCCGCATTCCACGGGCTGGTCGCCAGCAACAGCTGCGACGCTGGATCGAAGCGGCAGGCAACATGCCGCTGCGCGATCGAAGGAAGCGATCCCAAAAGCCATTCTGCGTAATAAGTCGCCGTCAGTCGCCGATGGCGCCGGTCCATGTTGGTGAGCCGCAAACGAACCAGTTTGACCGGCGCATCGGGAGCTACGAACACGCGCTGTTCCTGCTCTACCCCGTGGGAAGATCTGCGCCACTGGGAATATCCAGCCCCATGTCGAATGTCGCAGGGCGCCTCTTGTCCTGCCGGAGCAGGTGTGACGGTCCAGACCGCTGCGGTTTCTTCATCCCGCAAATAGAGCGTTTCCACCGGACGGTCGGAAACCGGATCATTGGTCCAGGGGGTCAGACGGTTTTCTCCACTATTGACCGACCAGGTGAAACCTCCGCCAGCCTCTGTCACCAGCGTACCGAACCCATCGTTCGCGAGAACATTGGCCCATGGCGCAGGGGTGGTTTGCCCGGCTTCAATCTGGATGATGTACTCGCGTCCATCTGGGCTGAAACCGCCATAGCCATTTCCGAACAGCAACTCTGTCGGACCGGTTTGGGACGGCGGTTCGCCAATTACAGGGGAATAAGCCAGGCTGGGCAGGATTGGTGGCGGGAGAGATGCCTGGTAAGAGGCGCGAGCCAGTTGATCCTCCAGCGATCCTCCATCATCATCCAAAATTGCCCACGCCATCGCTTCCAGCAAACGGATCTGATCGGGACCGCTCTGATCGGCGAACAGGAGATGGATTCCGCCATTGCGCCCCAACATTTCGCTCGCCCCGACTTCTCGTAGCAGCTCATGCAGCTCGCCGCGCATTGGTTCTGCATAGGTCGAACCACTGACTTGCAAGATTACCAGATCAACGGGCAGGCCGGTGCGCCGCCACAATTGGTGTGCGCTGGCCAGCAGCGGCACCATATCACCCTCCGCGTTATCAGTGCGCAGCAGCAAGATCGGCAGGTCGCCCGACAGGGCAAGACCCCATAGGGCGCCCTGCCCAAGAGTATTTGCGCGAATATGTGCAGAGTCCGCGCGCAGGGCTTTATGGGGATAAATAAGGAGCGAACCCAGCGATTGCAGAGCGGGTAAATCCTCAGGCTTCACCCGAGCCCGCCCGACCGTCCGCGCAGACTCGGCGGCTGCATCGCCAATTACCCACTCCATCGCGGACAATGTGGCATGCCGTGCCGCTATCTCCAGCGCGGCGGAAGAAGTGGCGGCGACCGCAGTGACAACGCAAAAAATGCGCTGCTCGCCAGGTTTCAGAGTAATGTCGTGTTGCAGCGCGGCAATCGGGTCCAGGGTCCAGCCGGTGCTGCCGCCCAGAGGCTGGGCCGCGCCAACAGGATCGCGCAAAGTGCAGCCCCGGCCAATAAAGGCTCGCCGGTCGACTTCGTAACGCAGACCCTCGATCGGTCCGGCCCCATCGATGGCAAATTGTACCATCGTCGCAGGCGTTTCGTGGGGCTTACGCGGCCTGCGGGTAAACAATAGCCCGCCGATCCGCGGAATATATACGCCACCGGTAAACAGTTTGCTGAATGCGGGATGCCGTTCATCATCGAGAGGCGGCGCGAGCACTACTTCGGCATAGCTAGTAAGACGCAGCGTGCGCGGCACGCCAGTTTCATTGATAAGTGTCACACGGCGGATCTCCAGATCATCACCGCTCCCGACGCATATTTCCATGCGTAGATCGATCCCGTGATCGCGCCGATGAAATTCCGCCATATGTGGCTGGAACACCGCTCGATATTCGTCGGGAATGGCCCCCGTGGGCTGGCGGGCACCGGACCAGAGTGCACCGCTCTCCAGATCTTGGATATAGAGCCACAACCCATCGGCATCGCGCGTCGCGTCCGGCACGAAGCGGGTGATGGATTGTCCCTGCCAGCGCAGCGTGCCGCCGCCACTTTCGACGATCCAGCTCGACAATCGGCCATTACCCAACACCTGCACTTGCGGGAAATGTGTGTTTGCAGGCTGCCATGGGGCGATCTGTCCAATCTGCACGCCGCCCTCTGAGTTATCCAGAGCCTCGAGCCGCTCTATCTCAGGCGGGATTTCATGCGGCACGCGTTCGCTCAGCAGCAGCGACACAAGCCGCACCTGCGGATCGCGAGCAAAGCGTTCAACCATCGCATCTTGCGTGAGCAAATTTGCAATTGCGCAAAGCATCATGCCCTGGTGATGCGCCATATAGGCGATCACCGGCGTGAAGCTTGCGTTGGCAGGCGCCCTTTCGGGCGTGAAATCGAGCGCTTCCCACATGCCGAAGCGTCCTTCTGCTCCCAGCGCGGAAAGCCGGCGCAGATTCGCAGTTGCATATCCGGGCGCTACCGCCAGCGCCAAAGCAGAGGCATATGGCGCAATAACCCGATCGCGCGACAGACCGCGTTTCAGGCCGAGTCCGGGTGTCCCGAATGCCTGATAACGATAGCGATGCTCCGGGTCCCGTTCTGCATAGGCGGATTCGGATACCCCCCATGGGAGGCCCAGCTTTAACCCATGGCGGCGCTGAATTTCCACGGCCACGCGCTCGCTTTCTCCGAGCAGAGTCTCCGGCTCTCCGCGAAGCAAGAGGCGCGGCATGAGATATTCAAACATTGAGCCATTCCACGAGAGCAGTGACAAGCCACCGGGAGCCTTGGTCACTGGCCGTTCGAGATGAAACCAATGCTCTACCGGCACATCACCTTTCGCGATGGCAAAGAAGCTTGCCAGCCGCGCTTCAGAGGCCAGCAGATCGTAATGATGGGTATCGATCCGGCTGGTACTGACGTTGTGCCCGATGAAAAATAACCGTCGCTCATGATCATACAGCCAAGAGAAATCCATCGACCATGCTATTTCAACCGCATCATCGGCCAAAGCCAGCAAGTCTTGCTCCAACCCATCGGCCGGGAACTGGTCCCGAAGCATCTCATCCACATGATGCCGCAGCCGATCGAACCACGCGAACAAATCGCGGAAATCTTCCGGCGCAGCATCGCCGACACTTTCCGCAATATGCTCGACCTCCTCCGCGATTGCGGCCATCGCGCTTTTACGAATCCAGCTGAGCGAAGCGAGGCGCTCGCCATCATCTTCCGCTGTGAACAGCATCTCGCGAATTGCCGCAATCTGCTCTCGCAAGGATGCTGCATCACCCCATTGGATGGCGGCCTGATCCAGCAGGTCCAGCAGATCGTTCAGACCATCCCAGCGCTGCGTTTCTATTTCGCTAAAAGCTGCTGCTTCCCGCAGAGTTTCCGCATAGGCAATAAGGCTGACCGCCAGATTGCCGCTATCGACGGTTGAGATATAGCGCGGTTCAAGCGGGCGCAAATGCCGGGTTTCGTACCAATTCAGAAAATGCCCGCGATAGCGTTCCAGCCGCGCCATTGCGTCAAACACGTTGCGTCCGCGGGCCGCCAACTCTGCGCGGCCTACATAGCCCATATCCCATGCGCTTGCGGTGGATTGCAGGAGCATGCCGATATTGGTCGGCGATGTGCGGTGACCAATTTCTTCATGCGGTGGCCCCTGATAGTTATCGGGTGGCAACCAATTGTCCTCAGGCCCTGCAAAGCTCTCAAAGTAATACCACGTCCGACGGGCTAGCAGTCGTAGATAATCAGTATCGCCTTCGCCCAGCGGGACTGTTTTTGACTGGCGTAGCCTGCCGCTGAACAAGGCAAATTCGGGGGCGCCCATCCAGGCGACAAGCAGGGGGAGTGCCGCGGACAAAGCGCTGGGACGGATCAGGATCAGCGCAGCAGTGATTCCGGCTGCGATGGCCGAGCCCATCCACATTTCGCGCCAGACCGAGGCCCGCGGGCTGCGCTGCTCCATATGGGTCGCAACTTGCGCTGCCGCAGTCCATTCCAGCAGATGTTTGTGGCTAACCAGATTGCGCCACAAAGTGATAGAGATAGCGTGGAGCGATAGCAGGGCTTCATTCAACAGATAGACTATCGCCTGAAGCCACCTCCCCGCCTGATCAATGAGGCGTGCCAGCAGGCCATGTGATGCACCGACCCGACGGCCACGGGTAAGACCGCTCACTATATCAGTGAACAATTGCCATCCCGGGGCAAGCACGACCAGCGCGGTCCAGAACCAGGGGCTTCCGGGGAGTGCGAACCAACCCGCCAATGCCAAGATCAGCAAGCCCGGCGCGACGAGACTGCGGCGCAGATTATCGAGAATTTTCCAGCGGTCTATGCCGCTGATCGGATTGCGAAATGTCGTGCCGCCCGGCCCAGGCACACGCGGCCATAACCAGGCCAGCAATTGCCAGTCGCCCCTGATCCAGCGATGCAGGCGGCGAGCATATGCGGGGTAACTGGCAGGAAAATTCTCATACAATACGATATCTGTGGCAAGCGCTGCACGGCCATGGGCCCCCTCAAACAGATCATGACTCAGAATGCGATTTTCCGGCACTCGACCGTCCACGGCGGCGTGGAAGGCGCGGACATCATAAATTCCCTTGCCCACAAAGATGCCTGCACCGAACAAATCCTGATACACGTCGGATACGGCCCGGCTGTAAATATCGATGGCAGTGTCACCGGTAAACAGCCGGGCAAACAGACTGCGGATGCCCGCTTGCGGCGATATTTCGACCCGCGGCTGGACCAGCGCATAGCCGCGCGTTACTCGGCCCGCCTCACCGTCTATCCGGGCGCGATTGAGCGGGTGGGCGATCGTACCGACGAGCCGCGCCACTGACCCAGGGGGCAGCAGCGTGTCTGCATCAACCGTCACGACGTAACGAATAGAGTTAAATGCTGTGCTGTTGCCCTCATGGACAGAAAAGCCGGACCAATCACCATCCACCAGCAGACGGTTGAACTGCTCAAGTTTGCCGCGTTTGCGTTCCCAGGCCATCCAGCAACCCTCGCCCGGATTATATTTGCGAGGGCGCAACAGCAGATGAAACGGCTTATGTCCTGCGCCGCCGCCATGTTGCCGATTAAGCGAGCGGATGGCCGTCACCAGCGCGTGGGTGATGGCGTCATCATCCGGCATTTTTTCTTCCGGCGCATCTGCGAGATCCGCCAGTAAAGCCACATGGACAAGCGGATCGACATTAGCGAGCCAATGCGTTTCCAGCTGCTCGGCAAGACTGGCGACCTCCTGCTTGGAAGCAATCAACACTGGCACGACCACGAAACTGTCCGCGCCCTCCGGCAGGCAATTCCGGTAATCCAGCTTGGGCAAAACGCTGGGCGGCAGTAAGCGCGTTATCGCCCAGTGAACGACTGTAATTGCAAGAACAGAGGCCGGCACCACGCTGACCACCATCGCCCCCAGCCAGCCAGCAAAATTGGCACCGACCCACGCCAGATATAGCGCGGGCAAGATCAAGGCGCCGACGCCGGCCAGAAAAATAGCGGCAATGTAGAAACGACCGGGCCTGTTCATGACTGACCGGCGGAGCTGCTGGCGAAAGCTGAGCGAGGCTTCCAGATCTCTCTCCAGTTGACCGCGCCCGCGATCGACCAGCCAGTAGCCGACATGGCGACCGACATCATCGACCCCGGCCGCACGCGCTCGCAGGATCGCCGCATCAGCGACTTCACATTCATCGCTGCAGCTCGCCCGGGCGATTTCCTCAACTGCAGCTCGATATGCATCCCGCGTTTCGAAATCCATTTGCGGGTAATCAGCGGAGGGATCGCGGCCTAGCGCTGCCTCCACCAGACTGACCTGATCGAAGAAATCCTCCCACGGAATTGTCGCAACAATTCCAAGATTGGAAATAGACCGTGCGGTCCGTTCACTAGGATCGAGCGAGTGGATATCATGAGAGGCGTCAGCCAGCGCAAATGGCAGGGTGATCGACCCACCGAGCAACGGCGTTAGCGCGACGACCAATATCTCCACGCAGGCGATCCGCAGCATGGTTGGAAACGCCCATAATTCGGCAATCGTTAGCGGAAGGTGCTGTTGGTAGGTCTGCACAAACCGGACTGCTCCGGCGAGTGATATCTGAAGATGGCTTGCCAGTACATATTCAAGGGCGATTGCATAAATGCGCGGTAGGCCGGTTTGCTCTTCCTCACCCTCCTTCGCCAATCCAGGCAATTGATCGTAGAAGGTCTTCGGTAAATCGTTACGAATCTGGCGCAAAGCACGGTGCACCTGGTAATCATTATCGAGTAGCCATTCAGCAGCTTTGCTGGCCTCTGGAGGCGGATCAACACACGCTTGGCGAACATCGCTGAGCCAGCGTTGCACCGCCTTTACATGGGCCCATGCCGCGACCGGGTCCGGTGGCGCAGTGCCGAGCCGGTGCCCAGCGGCCAGTTCATGCGCGCGGAACTCAATCGGCGCTTCAGGGCTAATGTCCGCGTTCACTCTTCAAAGCGGAAGACAGAGTCATTGCGGCTGCCAGTCGGATCGGAACCAAAGCTGCATTGGATATTTGGCCGTACAATCAGCAGCGGGACCGGAGCATGACCGGCAAGATATTCCGCGACGCTGCCAACGGCTACATCTTCCAATCCGGTGTTGCCGTGTGACGCCATAACGATAAGATCGACCTGCTCTTCTATGGCGCGGTCGCGAAGCATCGAGCGAGGATCGCCCGGACCACAGATGATTGTCTTGACCTCAACCCCATCCTCAAGACTGCGACGGCGCAATTGCTCCAGATGCTGGATGCCATTGCGTTTGTTGTGCCGATCGATCTGCGCACGCAATTGCTCGACTTGCGGCGCGCGGGATGCGCCGACCACTTCCAATTGTGGCACTATGTGCACCAGCACGAGATCAGCTGCGTGAGTGCGCGCGATACGGCGGGCAATGGGGAGTACGCTATCCGCCCTGGCTGACCCATCGATAGGAACCATGATCCGGCGGTAACTACCCTTGTGGGGCTGGCCAGGCGGAACCAGCAATAATGAATGTTCTGCACGGTCGAGCAAAGCCTGGGCGGTTGACCCCAAACCCTTGCCCCGGTCGCTCTTGCGTTGACCCATGACCAGCATCGTCGCACCATGATCCTGCGCCCAATCCGATAATTCGTCCGCCGGAACACCGGCGAGCAGCACGCTGTTCGCCGCTACTTTTGCCTCTTCCTCCTGATCTGCGAATCTGCGCAAACTTTCGCTTTGCGTTCGACGGTGCAATTGCCATTCGATGGGGTCTGCCGGGGACGCTAAATGCGTCGGCGCTTCGATCACGCGCGCAAAGGTTATTTCCAGCCCAAGGCTACAGGCGATGGCCAGGGCCCGCGACGATACGGCATTAGCCTGTTCTCCGTCATCGACGCAGGCGACGAGCCGCGGGGTAGAATGATCGGGCTTCGCAGTATCAAATTGTCCGGAAGAATGATGTTGAACCGGGCGCATTGGCGGCCGTGGCTGAGAGAGATATCTGAACTGGCTTCTGACCACTGCGACCTCCTTGTAGGATGCGAAGGAAGCGATTCTCCTTCTAGCCTTTCAAGAATGCCGCGCGAGAGGTGCTGTCCCATATAAGGAACCCTCCGTAGAAGATATGCAAACGACCGGAGGGAAGGGGCAGTCGAGGGGGAGCGTCAGCTGCCGTGAGAGCGTGTATTGCCAGATCGCATATCGATCTGCTTCGCCTTTTCCTCGCGCAACAATTGTTTGAGGGTCGCGCGTTTACTGACATCCTTTTCGGAAGCTAATAGCCGCTTGAAGCGCTCCATATTGCGCTGCACGACAAACTGGTCATCATCGCTCGACACTCACACCCTCGAATCGATAGTTTGCTAGAATTTGAAATCTATCTTTGAAGAAACCACCACGCAACAAGAGCCGGAGTAACCCATCGAATTGCATCGAGAAATCGTGGCTCCATTTTGGTTCACTTCGCCCGAGTCAGATGTTCCCCGCCTCAGTTAAGTTCCAAAATTGCAGTTCTCGCTCTGCTAACCGGCGTGCGCAAGCTCGCCCGCGTTTCAATACTTCTTTTCAGTCGTGACCAAGGATCAGCAGATCAAATGCGCCGCCGACTAGCTTGCCCGGGGGAAGCAGCGCTGCTCCGGCTCCTTTGCCGACGGCAGCAAACAATTCAGGTCCACACGCAGTTAGAAATTGTTCCATGGTAAGTCCTTGCCTGCCTTCGATCTGTTGTTCTGTGATGAGCACTTCCCGCTTTTCCATTCACCCGGCATACGATTCATCGAAGACATCGGGATCGCCACACCGCCCCACCGCCCATTGCATTCGACCCGATGCAGACGCGACTCCTTTGCGCCATTGTCTACCAACACATCGCTCGAGATATCCTAGTGTCTGAAACAGCACATGTGCTCCAATCGGCAACCGGAATTGTTGGCCAGCTTTCCCGGCCAGATCGGGGGAGATGTTCAAAGGATTGTGTCCGCTGTCAGCGCAGTCCAGCAGATCCCCTCTGCGCGCAACGCATCGAGCCGCGCCAGTAGTTCGCCTTTTTCTGCTTCTGGAATGCGCCCGATCGCGCCAAACAGTTCGCCACATTCGACAACATGATTTTCCCTCAATTAAAGCCGGTCAGCAATGCGCTTTGCTGACAAGATGTCGCGGGCTCGCAAGGCGGCGCCCAGTTGATGCAACCCGCGTCCCAAGACAACGTGATCGCGTTTGAAAGCCGCTAACAACTGCTTGACCGGCTCCCTCATTAAATTCTTTCGGAACATTGCGGAAATGGCGCGCGGTCAGCAGGCGAAAACTTGCTCTCATGTGCCGCTTGTATGGATTTTGCGCGAGTGAGGCGACCAAGGTCGAATGAACGCTGGTGCTTGGGCAAAATGCCCTGATGGTACAGAGCCAGTCTGAACAGGCAGGCAAATCGCACGCGAATGGCTGGGGCATGATATCTTTTGACGGACGTGTCCCGCATGTGGAACGACAGGCGTAGGCGGCCTATCATGGCGAACATTTTTCGCCGGGCGGCAGGAAGAATCTACTTGAAACAAGTGCTTGCCCATGTTCGGCGGGCGACGGTTGGTGAGCCAACGCTGGCCAACACGCATCCGTTTTTCGATGGCGGCTAAGCGCTCATTCCTAATGGCACGACCCCTAATTTCGACCGGGTCCGTCCGCTTTTGCTGGCGCAGCTTCCAGAACATCGCCGCGCCGCGATAACCGACGACACCGATCGCGAGCATATGCTGCAATTGCTGCGCGCGATGCAGGATCGCCAGCCCGCCAGACCATCGCTGGATACCCTTGACGCCATGATCGGAATGATCGCCCGATGGTGTCACGAGATAGATCCGAGCGCGCGACTGGGCCTTAATTTGCTGCTTACCGATGGACGGCAGATGATCGGTAGCTGTCTCGGCAGACCGCTGCATTTCGTCGAGCGGCGCGGGGTGCATGATTGCTATATATGCGGCTTCCCGCTTATCCACCACAAACCCCCGCATGCCTATCGGGCGGTATTGATCGCGTCAGTGTCAATCAGCCATGAAGAGTTGCGCGAAGTGCCCGACGGCTCGGTCTACCGCATCAATCCTGATTACCGACTCGAGCTTCGCTCGTTTGCCCTCGGTGATGAGCGGAGTTCGGGTTGAAATTATACACCGTGGGAGCTGCATAGATTGATGGTCCTTGGGCATCCTGGCGAGCATCAGCTTACGCAGCACAGCACCCCCCGGCATTAGGTAGACTTCCGGAACACTACGGATAGCGGTTTGGCGGAGATCAAGCCGATCATAGGTTGCAATGGCACGCCCAGATCCAATTCAATCCCGCACGTCACCAGGCAGAATATGTGTGGTTTCGCGGTGAACGCGCTCCCTCTCGCAGTGCTGATTGCTATCTTTGCTATCGCCGCCAGCGCTGTGTGGTGGGCAGGCTCGCATCTCCCGCGCTATGTCGTCGGCCTCAGCGATAAAACGGGGCTGGGTCAGGGCTTTGCCGGCATGCTGGTGCTGGGCGGGATAACCTCGCTGCCTGAACTGGCGACGGCGACCACCGCCGCTGCCATCGGGGCGCCGTTACTGGCGCTCAATGATGTGCTGGGGAGCGCGGCCTTCAACATCCTACTGCTCGCGGTGGCCGATATGCTGCTCGGGCCGCGCCCCTTGACCTCAGTCGTCGCTAAACCGGTCACCCTGATACAGGGTGTTTTGGGAATGATGGTACTGGGGCTTGTCATCGCGGCGATCACATATGGCGAAAGCCAGCTCTTCGGGTTGGCCGGCTTGGGTTCGACATTGATTTTTTGCTCTGCAGTGGCCGCCATCTGGATTGCCGATCGATCCGAACGCCGACCAATGTGGCTGGTAGTCAATCAACCCGATTTCGCCTTGGCAGCAGAAGCAGAGCACAGTGACATCAGCTGGCATCAAATCTTGCTCGGTCTAAGCATGTTAGCTGCGATTATCCTTATTGCCGGAGGAGTTCTGGCGACCAGCGCCACTATGATTGCACAGCAGACCGGCTTGGACGGGAGCGTTATGGGCTTCCTGTTCGTTTCGGCAGCCACATCACTGCCGGAACTCAGCGCGATCACCGGAGCTATTCGTAACCAGCGTTATGAATTGGCGATAGGCGAGGTCTTCGGTTCCAACCTTTTCAACATAGCATTCATCTTTGTTATCGATCTTGTCTCCCCCGGTCCGCCCGTGCTCGGACTGGCCGGACCGTTCGAAGCAATGGCGGCGTTGCTTGCGCTGCTGATGTCGGGCGTGTTCGTGCTCGGATTGATCGAGCGGCGCGATCGGACCATCCTGCGGATGGGCGTGGATTCAATCGCGGTGCTATTGGTTTACGGGATTGGCCTTGCCTTGCTGCTGACAATCGCATGATAGCCAGATTCAGAAAGCCCTGCAGCGTCCTCCAGACGAAGGTTGCGATATCCAATCTGGCGGACCCGCTAACAGCGCGCAGGCTATTCCGTCCTTTATCGCGCTGTCGGCGATGATACGTGCATCTCATAGCGTGGATAAGCTGCGGCTGGCCAGAACCGACTATTGCTCGCCTGGATATTCCACCAGCGGACCTATCCGGTCGATCACTTCCCGCGCATTGAATGCCCGCATTGTGCCATTGGGCGTGATGCCATCACCAAGACGGATTTCGGCAATCGCCTCGAACCGCTCGACCTCGCGAATATCAACATGGTCGGTCCAGAATGAATGGCCATAATAAGGATACCAGCTGCGCCAGCCGCGTGGGCCGTAATACCGCCACGATGGCTGCCAATAGCCATAATAGGATCCATACCATGGATCATAGAGCGGGTCGCGCCTGACCTCGCGCTCAATATCGTGTTCAACCACGCGGTCTTCGATGGCAAACCAATCCCGCCCCTGCTCCAGCGTCAGCTCCGCCGCGCGGAATAATAGATAGCTCTCCACTTTCTCGCGCGAGGTCAGCGTATTGCCTGCAAAGGATACCCGGTAGCGGTCTTCACCCAGGCTCTCATCGCTATAGCCGCCAGCAATCCTGTTGGCCGAGGCGATTGGCTGGTATGGCGTGCTGCGAGAGGCACAGCCCGCTATCACCAAAGATGTTGCCGCCACTGCCGCGATCATCGCCTTTTTCAAAAAGCCGTCCATTGCAAATCTCCTGTGGGCCCATGTCACAGGAGATTTCAGCCAGATAGCGAGAAGCGTGCTATAGGTAATATTCCGTTTTTGACCGAGAACACCAGCGGCTATTTCCTGAGCACGACACGGGCATCAAGCGCGACCACTCCATCCGCATCGGCGATGAGTGGATTGATATCAAGTTCCGCAATCCGGGGGAGCGCCAGCGCGATATTCGACAAGGCGGCGATTACCTCCGCAACCGCGGTCTGATCAGTTGCTGGGACATTGCGATAGCCAGACAATAGACGCGCAATGCGTGTTTCCCCAATCAGTTGCTTCGCCCGCTCTAGATGAACTGGCGGCAGCGCAATGGACTTGTCGTCAATCACTTCAATTGCAGTTCCCCCTGCCCCGAACAGGATCACCGGCCCGAATGAGGGATCGCATGCGATACCGGCAAACAGTTCATGTGCAGCCTTTCGCCGGATCATGGGCTGGATGGCAAAGCCTTCGATCCGGGCTTCTGGAAACCGTGTGGCGATCCGCTTGGCCATAGCGCGCGCCGCCTGCCTGACTGCTGCTGCATCGGCCAGTCCGAGGACCACCCCGCCAAAGTCGGATTTGTGGGTTATGTCGGGTGAGACAATCTTGATCGCATAAGGCGCCGGTAACTCTGTACAGGCCTGCTCCGCCAGTTCGGCCGTCGCGGCGAACTGCGTGGAAACAACGGGGATGCCAAACGCTGCCAGCAATCCTTTAGCCTCAATCTCGCTCAGCAAGTGACGGTTATCCGCAAGAACAGCATCGATGATCGCATCGCCCCGCACAATTGCATCGACATCGGGAGCGCTCGCCCCGTCCGGCAAAATCTGCACCCGCGCCCAGCGCGCAGCAGTCGCATAACCGAATGCCTGAATTGCCTGAGCAGGCGTGGAGAATTCGGGAATGCGGGCAGCGCCAAGAACTTCATGCGAAGACGCGCGATTAGCATCGCCCAACCAACAGGCAAGGACGGGCTTCTTGCGCGGAACGGACCCAGCGGCATCGGCCACAGCGCGCGCAGCTTCGCCCGGCACAAACAAGCCGGTGGGGCAATTCATCGCGAGCACGGCATCAACGCCGTCGTCCGCAAGCACCGCCTCCATGGCGGCCCGATACCGCGCAGGTCCCGCATCGCCGATAATATCGACCGGATTGGCCCGTGACCAACCCGGTGGCAGCACCGCATCGAGGCGGGAAACTGTATCATCTGACAATTCGGCAAGCGGCGCAGAGGTAACTTCCATCGCATCGAGCGCCAGCACACCTGCGCCGCCGCCATTGGTGACAATGGCCAGCCGCTCACCCGGCAGCTCTGGAACATCGTCGAGCATTGCGGCAGCATCGAACAAGGCGTCCAGGCTGCTCGCTGTAACGATCCCCGCCTCATGGAAGGCCGCACGATAGACCTCCCATGATCCGGCCAGCGCGCCCGTGTGCGAAAGGGCAGCGCGGCCAGCAACAGTTCCGCGCCCCGCCTTCAGCACGATCACAGGTTTGATGGTTGTTGCCGCACGGGCCGCTTTGACAAAGGCCCGGCCATCATCCAGCCCTTCCATATAGATCAGGATAGCGCGGGTCTGCGGATCTGCTGCAAACAATTCGAGCAGTTCATCGAACCCGGTCTGCGCCATATCGCCGATTGACAGGATTGCCGAGAAACCTACGCCGCGCGAAGCCGCCCATTCTACCATTGCCGATGCAATCGCGCCACTTTGCGAAAGCAACGCGAGTTCGCCGGCCGGAGCATCTTGGGAAGCGAAAGACGCATTGATCCCCATATGTGGCAAGATGATACCGAGGCAATTGGGTCCGATAATCCGGATGCCTGCCTCGCGCGCAACGCGCAGCATTTCCTGACCTGGCTCGGTTGTCTTGCCAAGTCCTGCGGAAATTATCACCGCAAGACCAATGCCTTTGGCCGCCAATTCACGCAGCACATCTGGCACCAGCCGGGCAGGAATCGCAATCACGGCGAGCGCAGGCCCTGGGGGGACGGTTTGAATGCCCGTGTGACAATGGGCACCGGGAATTACCAGCTTATGAGGGTTGACTGCATGCAGTTCAAACCGGTCTGCCCCGCGCAGCAGATTGGTCAGTACCGCATGACCAACCGAACCTGTTTCCTGCGATGCCCCAACCAGCACGATCCGGCCAGGCCGCAGCCAATGCGGTTCAAGTGAGGGTAGTCGATCCGTCATTTTCTCTCCGGGTCGTAGAACAGAAATGGTGCCCGATAATCATCGAGGCGGCATGCGAAGTTCCGGACGGTTGCGCATTACGCAATGTTCCGGGCAGGTGAACGAAGGAACCATTTGGTCACCTCTGTCACCAACAAGACTGCAGCTGCTCCGGCAAGGCATTGCCAGAACACGATCATGTGGACCGGCTGGACACCAAGCAAGTTCTGCATCGGAGGGAAGTAGAGCGCTCCGATATGCAAGGTCAGCGCAGCAGCCATGCCGAAAAACATCCAGCCATTTTCGGGCGGGTGCCAGCGCCAGAATGGCCGGTGGAGGCTGCGGACACTCAGCAAGAATGCATTCTGGAACAACACAACCATCAGCAACACAGCGTTGCGCGCTTCGGCTGTAGTGTCGCCCGCTGCAAGATGGGTGGCGAGCATCCAAACAGACATGGCGGTCATCACGATTGCGCCGGGTAACATCAGGATCACCGCTTCCCGGTCCAGCAAGGCTGCCAGCTTGCGACGGGGAGGCTGCTGCAATTCATCGCCTTCGCCCCGACCGAACCCAAGCGTAACATCCTGAACCCCATTGGTGACAAGATTGAGCCACAGGAGCTGGACCGGCGTAAGCGGCATTGGCAAGCCAGCAGCCAGCGCGCCCAAAAACATGCAAATCTCGGCCAATCCGGTGGCAACCATAAACAGTACGATTTTTCGCACGTTCAGGAAAGTGACCCGTCCTTCTTCAATCCCGGCTACGATGGTGGCGAAATTGTCATCGGCCAACACCATATCGGCCGCGCCACGTGCTACATCCGTGCCCCCGCGCCCCATTGCCACGCCGATATCCGCCGCGCGCAGTGCTGGCCCATCGTTCACGCCATCGCCAGTGACGGCGACGATTTCTTCCGCCTTTTGCAATGCGCGGACGATGGCAAGCTTTTGTGCCGGTTCGATCCTGGCGTAGATGAGGGCGCGACCGACATTCTCTGCAAACTCAACACTCTCACAGTCAAGCGCTGCAAGTTCTGCCCCGGTCACTACTGTTTCAGGATTGGTTGAAAGGCCCAGCTGGCGAGCAATGGCAAGCGCTGTGGCCGGATGGTCGCCGGTAATCATGCGCACGCCGATTCCTGCTTCACGACAACGCTCTACTGCTTTGACCACGCCGGAGCGCAGCGGATCACCCAGACCGACAAAGCCAAGCAGGCGCAACCCGTGAAGGTGGTCCTTGATATGTCCATTGTACTGATCCGACATCCCTTCCGCGAGGACCAGCACGCGGTAGCCGTCACTGGCCATGCGTTCGACTATGTCAATGCTTTCGGGATTGGCATCGGCACACATTGCCAGCACCGTTTCGGGCGCACCTTTGACTACGATCTGGCTCCCTCCGTTCGTCGCCGCCTCGACCGCGGCAAAACGCGCTGCAGGCTCGTAAGGAATGACCGACAAGCGTTCTATACCCAATAAAGTGGCCGGATCGTTGCCCGTTTCCTCGGCGAGATCAAGCAATGCCACATCAACAGCATCGCCGACCGTACTGCCGGTATCGGTAAGTTGCGCTTCATTGCACAAGGCCGCTGCGCGGCTAAGATCCGACAACGCATCGGGAAAATCTTCGGTCAACCAGTCCTTGCGATTTACAATGGTGCCATCGGGCAAGGCGGCCCGTTCTACCGTCAGGCGATTGAGCGTCAGCGTGCCGGTCTTGTCGCTGGCGATGAGGGTGCAGGCACCGAGTCCCTCCACGGCGGGCAGGGCACGAACAATGACATTGCGCCGTGCCATCCGGCTTGCAGCGGCGGACAAGGCGACGGTAACCGCAATGGGCAAGCCTTCGGGAATGGCCGCGACCGCCAAAGCGATTGCCAGAAGCACGATATCGCGCAGACCTTCGCCCTGGAGCGCGAGAACGCCTGCCAAAAGTAGGATCAAAAGTATTGTCGCCAACGATATCTGGCGAGCAAGCAGCCCCATCCGCCGTACCAGCGGCGTGTCCACGGCCGTGCGCGTGGCCGCCGCGAGCGTTGTGCCGATCTCGCCGAGGAGTGTCTCGGTACCGGTCGCGACCACCACACCCACGCCGCGCCCCTCTACAACTGTAGTGCCAGCGTGCGCCATTGTCAGACGGTCGCCAGGCGGCGCGTCCATTTCTATGAACGCTTGAGCGTCCTTTGCCGCTGGCGCGGATTCGCCGGTCAACAGGGATTCGTCTATCCGCAAACCAAGGGATGACAGCAAGCGCAGATCAGCTGTTACTTTGACGCCGCTTTCCAATTCGACGATATCGCCCGGCACAATCTCGGCTGAGGGTATTTCCCGCGCGATTCCGCCGCGCCGGATACGGGCTGTTTGCGGCACCAGCATGCGCAAGGCCATAGCGCTCGCATCGGCTTTGTATTCTTGATAGCTGCTGATGAGGGCATTCGTGGTGAGAACGCCGAAAATGAAGATTGCGTCCCATCTGTCTCCGATAGCAAGTGATAAGGCACCTGCACCCAGCAACAGATAGATAAGCGGATTGGTGAACTGGCGTAGGAAGATGCGCAGCGGACCGGAATTTCGCGTTTCCGGCAGGCTATTGCGGCCAAAAGCCGACAATCGTTCATTTGCCTCGGTTTCGTCGAGGCCCGTCACAGACGACTGCGCGCCCGCCAGAGCCGCGCTACAACTCAGCGCATACCAGGACTTTCGCTCCGACTTCATTCTATTGCTAGCGAAACGTCTTCTCGACCAGCATTATCGTCGGGTCATCCGGCTGGGTTCGTACGGTAAAGCCCATTTCGCGCTCAAGACGCAAGGCATCGGCTTGGCTGATACTTTGCAGGGCGTAAATCCGCCTGACGCCCATGGCAGCGGCATAATTGGCGCCATGGTCAAGAAGCACCCAGCTTATCCCTTTATGCTTGGCGTCTTCGCGCGTGCACATTGCAATTTCAGCAGAATCGAAATCTGCATCTGCGACCAGCATTGCAGTCGCAAGAATCTCTCCGTCCTCATCGTCGATCGCCAGGAAATCGATCGAGGAATCATCATCGTCGCGCAACATCGCTTCCAACCGAGCATCGTCCACTTTGCGCAAACCCGAAAGAAAGCGGAAATAGAGATCTTCAGGTGTTACCCGTTCAAAGAAACGTTCCAGAGCGCTGCGGTCTTCTGGCCGGGCAGGCGTGATTGTCACCTTCACGCCGGTATGGGTGGTTGCGACAGCATTCCAGCCTTCCTGCGCTTCACGATTGGAGAAACTGCGCGAGGGCGAGTGCTGGTCAGTCGCAGGCGTTGGGCCTGGCGAAGATTTGACGTCTGTCATGAATTAGCTCCTTTTCACAGGAACGGTGTCTGCGCCGCGTGCAATCGGTCGGCCATCCGTAGACATCCGTAGAGCCATGCTGATGCCGGCGTGCCAGCTTCAAAGGATTGCGGGAGTTTCCTGGCGTTTCTCGGTATCTGCCAGACGCAATTGCGGCACCTGATCGCTCCCGGATGCGAGGCCAACCAGAACTGGTTGCGCCTCGCAAGCGATTGGACGGCGCGAAGGTGATCAATACGAGAGCCCATGATCCGATGCGCCAGGAAGGTCCCTTTGCTAGTCTTGAAGTGATCGACATCCACAAATCCTTTGGCGAGCGGCCTGTTTTGAATGGTCTATCGTTAACTGTGAGACAAGGAGAGGTCGTTGGGCTGTTCGGACGTGATGGAGCGGGCAAAAGTGTGAGTTTTTATTGCATTCTCGGAATGCTGAAACCCGATGCTGGCCGTATCATGTTGCGCGGAGATGATATTTCACGATTGCCGTTCTACCGTCGCGCGATTCTTGGTTTAGGTTATTTGCCGGAGCAGCCCTCTGTTTTTAGAGGTCTGACGGTCGAACAGAACGTGCAGGCGATGCTGGAGGTTTCCGAAACTGATCGGCAGCGTCGCCATGAGCGCCTCGAAACTCTGCTGACAGATCTCAATATTGCGCATCTGCGCAATACGCGGGCGACATCTTTATCGGGCGGCGAGCGCAGAAGATGCGAAGTCGCTCGCGCGCTGGCCCTCGATCCGTTCGTCATGCTGCTCGATGAACCCTTCGCAGGCATCGATCCGCTTACCATCGCGAGTATCAAGGAGCTTGTTCTAAAAATGAAGCGGCGGAATATCGGTATTCTTATAACCGATCAGAATGTGCCCGAGATGCTCGACCTGATCGATCGAGCCTATGTGATCGATCGGGGGCGGATGGTATTCGAAGGATCGCCCGATGAAATGCTCCACGACCCGACCGTTTTACGAACCTACCTGGGGAGCGGACGCTGAGCGAGGTAAGTTTCGGGAATGTCGGAGAGCCTCAAGGCCCGCTGACAACGTTCGTCCAGTTCGAACTAAGTATCGGTGCTGGTCGAGGAACTGCAAGGCGCGGTGATGGCACCTAAAAAGTCAGCCCGGCCCTCTAAGAACCGGGGTGATTACAGCTGGCGACGAGCAATATTTTTCTCGTTTGTGTAAACTGTCGCAAGGGCGCGGTAATGGGGATGATCTGGGCGGGCTGCGCGGATCACCAGGTCGATCCGGTCGGCAGATAATGCCTCGGCAATCCTTTCGCGCAGCGTCTGATCGGTTACCGATTGCGTGATATGCCAGTTCTCCGGCATCGTGTCGCCGCAGCAGTGCCCGTGATATGCACGCAGCAATTGCAATGCAGCCGTATCGGATACCTCGTTCAAATGATCTCGCTTGCCTGCATCGATGGCCTCGCGCAGATCACGTGCTGTTTGCATCGGCAATTCGATCGCTTCGTCACCGGCCCGCAGCACCCATTGCAGGAGATTTTCGGCTTGGGCCGGCCGCCAGTTGCCCCGAGCATGGTTGTTCGCGCTATCCTGTCCATTCAGAGGCATGAAGCCTGCAACAAATAGCAACAGGATCAGAAAGAAATTTCGCACCAGGCGCATTTCTTCCGCCCTGCCGGACGGCGAAATAAGGACATGTCCGTAGAGGGGCTCGGGTCTTGACCGGCTATAATATCCAATTGCGAACCAAGTGCCGCCCGGTCGGCATTTCGGCCTGTTTTGCGGATTAAATTCAGTCTGGCTTCACGGGTAGCATGGCGGATCTGGAAGCCTTGAGCTGCTTGCGATTGTCCGCACTCCCCAAAGGATGTTGTTATTCCCCCAGCATATTGGCACTTGATACCTAAAATGGCGAAAGACCCACCTTCCATCAGCCCTTCCGCGCTGCACCCGTTCGGTGGCCCGGATGTTCTTCATGCGCTGATCGACACCGTGCCCGATGCGATGGTCGTAATCGATACGAGCGGCAACATCCTGTCATTCAGCACAGGGGCTGAGCAGATGTTTGGCTATTCCGAAGCCGAGGTGCTGGGTGAGAATGTCAGCCTCCTCATGCCCTCACCCGATCGTGAGCGGCACGACGGCTATTTGCGTCAATATATGAAAACGGGAGAACGGCGGGTCATTGGGATCGGTCGCGTGACAACAGCCAGGGCGCGCGATGGGGCGACCTTTCCGATCGAGCTTTCCGTTGGCGAGCTGAAACTGGCCGATAAGCGTTTGTTCGCAGGCTTCATTCGGGATTTGACCGATAGCCGTCAAACCGAACAGCAAATACATTCCTTGCAGGCAGAATTGGCGCATGTCTCGCGCATTTCCTCCATGGGCACGCTTGCTACTTCTATCGCCCACGAACTTAACCAGCCGCTGACCGCGATTGCGAATTATGTCGAAGGCGCGCAAGACTTGCTGGACGAGCCTAGCGCGCAGAACTTAGGCCAAGTTCGCTATGCGTTACGGGAAAGCGCCGATGAAGCGCTTCGGGCTGGACAAATTGTGCAGCGGCTACGCGAATTTATCACGCGCGGAGAGACTACCCGGACCTTTGTCAGCATTACGAAACTGGTGAATGAGGCCACAGCTCTTGCTCTGATTAACGGCGATGCCCGCGGCGTAGAATTCGAGCAGGCGCTTACCGATGAAGAAGACAAGGTACTGGTCGACCCCGTCCAGATCCAGCAGGTGCTTGTCAATCTGATCCGCAATGCAGTCGAGGCGATGAGCGAAAGCACAATCAAGCGGCTGCTTATCTCCAGTCATCTGAATTCTGATGGCATGATGGTCGTCACTGTCAGCGATAGCGGTCCAGGGCTGGACAAGCATGTCGCCGAACGTCTTTTCCATCCCTTCGTGAGCACCAAAGCTAGTGGAATGGGCCTGGGTCTCTCCATCGCGCACACCATTATCAACGCCCATGACGGCAAGATCTGGGCTGAACCCTCACCTATGGGCGGAACACAATTCCATTTCTCGCTCGTCACGCAAAGGACACTGCCGGACGATGACTGACTATCCAGTTTATCTCATCGATGACGATGATGGCGTTCGCCGATCGGTCGGCTTTATGCTCAAGACGTCAGGCTACCGGGTGGAAACGTTTGAATCCGGAAAGGAATTGCTTTCGCATCTGAGAGATCTCGTGCCAGGCTACATCCTGCTCGATGTCAGAATGCCAGGTCGAGACGGTCTGGAGATCCAGACCGAGTTGCGTGAACGTGGCGTCACTCATCCTGTCATCGTCATGACCGGGCACGGCGATATTGATATGGCGGTGAAGGCCATGAAAAACGGTGCCTCCGATTTTATCGAAAAGCCATTCGGGAAATCCACTCTGCTTGGCGCACTCGAGAATGCTGGCAACCGTCTTGCCGATAATGGTCTTCGGCATGCGCGGCGCGACGAAGCACAAGTTCTCATCAACGGTCTGACGCAGCGAGAGACTGAAGTGCTGGCGGGTCTGGTCAAAGGCTATCCCAACAAGACCATCGGCTACGACCTTGGGATCAGCCCGCGCACAGTCGAAATCCACCGCGCCAATGTGATGAACAAGCTGGAAGTCCACAATCTTTCCGACCTGCTCCGCATCGCATTCGCCGCAGAAATTGGCGAAAAGGAATGAAAGATGGCAAGGCCATGCTTGCCCTTTATTTCGTGTAAAATTACATAATGCTAGATCGGCGATATGGACGCGACGCGATAAGGAAGTCGCTCACCGTCGGATTCAGTTACGGTCACATATTCCCCCTGTCGGATCGGATGATTTTCGAGGTGGAACAGATTTTCATCGTCTTCCTCGCCGACCGCATAGGAAAAGACCCAACCATTTCTTGATTTCAGGATGTAACCAGACTGATCGCGTTCGTTTGGCCAAAAGCGCCTGATGGTGGCGCGGCCCGGATCGGATGCGCGTGCCGCCTCGTCAATCAATCCTTGATCGTTAAGGGGAATACGGATCAGGTATGATCGACTTGCGGAACCAGAAGGAAAATCATCTGTGCGCGCAAGTTCAAGTTTCACGATATTCCAGGTGCTCTTCAACTTCTTCCTCCTCGTTTGATGCGCAATCATCTGCCGACCTGCCGTTTGTCGAAATACGCAAACTTCCGCAGGTCGTCCTAGGCCGTGTTGACATAAGATTTCAGCCATAGACGCGCGGCGGCGAGGTTGAG
>JAPYPR010000062.1 GCA_029937545.1 Erythrobacter sp.
GTGCTCTCTGCTATTATAGCATCCATGGCACTTTCGCCAGCAGTGGATGCTACCTTTAAGCTCCCAGTCGCCTCCCAACCCAGCTGAACGACCCAGTACCGAGTATACCGTCCCTTGCACCATGACTGGAGCTTGACGTTGGCGAATTGTACCTCTGACCCTGTGTGTGCCAATGTGGCTCGCCAATGCCGTGTCATCACATCTCGGCTTATTGTGTGAAAGCGACATGCGTTGCAGCTCAGTACCTGGTTCTATATTCGTAACTTCGGAATCGGCAGAGATCCATCCGCTGGTAATGTGGGCATCATGGGATCCCTGAGCTCGCAGTGCTCGAAATAGCTTAGAATTTCTCTAAGCTCGTCGGATTTGACCTTATGCGCATGTCGGAAGTGCGATTCGATCTTCTTGCCTGATCGCACAGCCGTCTCGCACTCTAAGCAAATGAGAAGCTGGTGCTCTTCGTTTAGTGCCACCCAGCGCTGCATCGTGGCCGATGGATGCGATGTAATCAGTCCTAGCTTTATTGAAGGAATCCGCTATACTAATTCCTAACCACCCAGTACTGCGTATTGGATCCAGTCATAAACGTTTGTAAATACACTGCCTCCCAGTTTCCCTGCCCAGATACTAGTTGGTGATAGGTACGGCAATGTGTAGAGATAGCGTCCTTAGATATAGTCAGGTATGCTGAGCATAACCTGCACCTATAGCCAGGTCGCACCAGTAATTCAGGTATCGGCGCACTTCCATCAGCAGGTAATGGAATATGAGACGGATCTAATAGCGACTGTCCTGCTAACCGCAGAATAGCCTTAAGCTGGTCACCCTTACATCGATGCTGAGATCGAAAGTGCGATTCTACCTTTTCGCCTGGTCGAACGCCTGCTTTGCATAGTAAACAGACGAGTATCTGATGCCGAGACAGAATGCAAGCAATGCTATTGGCATTACCCTCTGACAGCTGGGTGCTTCTCAACGCCGATTGCAACTTAGGTATCGGCGTGATACATGGGTCTATAGACGAACACGTCGTTTCCGCAGATTCGATCCGCAGGCTACTGCAAAATGGGCCGCTCTTTTCTTGCCTGGCGACCTTACTGGCCTGGCATATGAACTCGTGCCATCGGGTTGAAGCCCACTCATATGCCCGGAGTAAGGATGGCTGTAACTGGTGTGGATACGCTCCGTCAAGCCCATATGTTCTGCCTCGCTCCTCAGGTCTGTGACCACTCTGCCACGCAAATACGGCGTTTTTATCGGCGGTAAGTCCACGGTCGTCGTATCGGTTGAATGGTGTGAATACCTCGCGAACATGCTTCTCCGTGATCCCAACGGTGACCTGTCGATACAACTGGCATGTGGCAGCTGAAGGCCACACTTGGCACGTGGCCGCCTTTAAGATCGACGTCATGCGCTGAGTCGACCACTGCCTTTCCTGATTTTGGAAGAGGAATGTTGTGTCTGTCGCTGGCTGCAATGTTCTCATATGCTCGTCTAGTTCACGGCGTAGTATCGACGCGACACGGCGTATGTAAGACAGATATCGTACAGTGACTACTCCCAGCCGCGCTGGCAAGAAACGCACCACATTAAACTCGTGATTCGTCGAGCGCTTTGCCTTGTGATGACGTATGAGGTATATCACCGAGCCGTTCCAGACATAGATGCCGCGGGAACCTATCGGGCTGTTCTCGCACTCCAGGCTTGCTAGCTCTCTTAGCCGCGGACATTGGCCGCAGCTTGTGTAGAATCCCCCGAATAACATCTCCTCGAGGTTCCTGGTTAACTTGAGGTACTGCCTCACAGCATACCAGCTCCACCCGCCGCTACCCGAGAGTGCGGAGAGTGACCCGTGAGGTAGGCAGGCCCGTAATAGGAGCCGGGCATAGCCTCCGTCGAGACCGTTACTAGGATGAGACACAAACGAATACCCCAGCTTAGAATTAGTCATATCGTCCCTCAAGTCCGCTAAGACCACGTTCGATTCGAGACCATATAATAGGTCAGCACAGAGCTTCTCGGCTTGGGAGATGAAATACTCCGGTAGTTGCTTAAATTGG
The DNA here is from genome assembly GCA_029937545.1 of Erythrobacter sp. GTDB lineage: Bacteria > Pseudomonadota > Alphaproteobacteria > Sphingomonadales > Sphingomonadaceae > Qipengyuania. Next base: position 2,061 of record JAPYPR010000062.1, read on the forward strand.
TCCATTGATAGCGTGAAGTTCAACCCGCAGCACACAGTATTGCCATCTTCGCTCCAGTGCAGCATCCGCGTCGGTGGCTCTGTCCTGGCGACCTTGTACCCGAAGTTTCGCAAGCTAAACAGCTCTGCTAGCGCTGTCGGTGAGCCTGCCGTGATGTATCGGTCGCAGGTCTCCCTGAAATGCTCTAGTTGACCGATTCGGGGCCTCTGTCGCAGCCCAAGGAGGCTGTACTCGGATAACGGCAGAGAATACTCGAGAAACAGAAGACGCTGCACGTAGATGAGCCCTGACAACGATGGGCAGAATTGTCTGGCCCGCATGAAGTGCTGGTAGTCCGAGGTGAAGCCGCAGATGCCGCTGAAGTATACTAGCAAAGTCGATCCGGGGTCTCCATCGACGAACTGCTGCTTGCATAGCGTGAAGCTAAGCTGGAAGAGTAACTCTAAGGCCTCCCTCGCGTGCGCAGCTTGGAGGGGATCCTCCGCAACCAGCTGGCTGCCGTGCTCGCCGCCATGACTGGCCTGGGTCTGTTCGTCCTCAGGCCCGTCAGGCTCCCAGTCGCTTTCTACCTCGCTCTCATCGCCCCACTCGCTCTCGTCACTCTCATCGCTTTGCTCATCCTCCTCGCCTTCCTCGATCCTGCCGTGTACCTCGACTGGATACACGAGATCCAGCGGCTCTAGCCTGTGCGCGATGCCCTCTGACACCGAGACCATATCAGCTTCGTGCGTCGCGACTTTCGGCCATTTACCCCTGGTGATGTCTATGTCGCCCCATGCCTTGTGCTCCCACAAGGAATGTACCTGGCGCCGTACGTCAGGCGGGATCGCTACCTTGACCTGCTGCCTAACGCTCTCGGGTAAAAGGCATGCGCGTATGACGAACGCGATGAACTTCTTCCACCTAGTCCGGTACTGTCGCTGCGTACCTGGCTCGGTCATGACGGAGAAGGCCCTCGACTGGAAATAGTCCGGCCTGCTCGACACCAACCAGCAGCGGATGAGACGTCCTGTGTGACGAGCCGTCGTCTCGCATCGGTTAATCATCAGGTCTACCGCGTTGAGTAGGCACGCGATCTTCTGCTCATCGTGACTGGAGCTGATGATGTCTGCGTCGCCCTCCCGTTCCCCCTGACCTAGTTTCAGGTCTGTCCATGGCTTACTTCCCGCGCTCGTTGTCATAGCCTTCAGTATATCTCGGCGGACGTCCTTGTAGGTCTCTAGCCATCGCGTCCGTTCTAGCCACGGGCTCGTGGCCGCCAGTGACGTACTGCCCAGCGCCTTGGCGTACACGCGAGGCTCGTTCCGCATGCCGACCTGTCTTTTATATCGCTGCACGGCCGTATCGACGTGCTGTCGAGCAGCGCTGTCTACGGGAGCCGACCTTCTCCTCCTCCCGGTGGCGCCTTCAGCTGATGGCTCGACACTCCCCGGCGAAGGCCTACCCTGCGCCCGTTGCGGCTGCGACGGCGATGCCACCTCAAACCATCCGCTAGCATATCGCGACCTGAAGAATCGCTGGCATGCCACCTCCTCTCTCCACGGCAGCCCCGGCCCCGCCTCGGCTGCCCGCCTCTTGCGCTTCAGACCAGGCCGACCTGCACCGTGACTGTTTACCCAGCCATGGGTGTCCCGACAGTGTTTCTGGATCATCTGCAGGTGCCTAGCGACGTATGGACACTGGCGACATTTTAGCCCGTCCGTCTCCGGCGCTGCTAGCTGTGGGATGTAGCTGATGGATCGTGGTGGGAGGCGAAAGTCGATCAGCCCGGCCTGGTCCTGTATAACAGCTGGCCAGCTTGAGACAGTGTCGGCAATTCGGCGGCGTCTTGGTATGTCGATGCCGCGGTGACGACCGCGGAGATGGCTGAGGACTTCTCGTGACAGCACAGCCAGCCCGCACTCCTCACAGACAGCGAGCCGATACCTTTCGAGGTAGACAAACGGCCCAGCTGACTCCATTGCAGCGATTGATTACTGTAGACCGTCTTGCATTGGCAGTTAGACAGCGTCAATGGCGCCTAGACGCGGTCAGACGCGGTCAGACGCGTTTCGCACTTAGCTGGGCTAAACGCCTGATCCCATTGGCGAGCTACGTCTGGGGTGGATACGGCAATATCCAAGTCAACCCATCGTGCGAAATGCAATTGTACCCCCTGTCGACTACGCGTTGGCAGGGGTTTAGAGTAACCCTAAATCCAATTGTACAAGACTTGACGAGGGACTGCTCCTGTAGGG
>JAPYPR010000009.1:0-4515 GCA_029937545.1 Erythrobacter sp.
CGTCATACTCGGCAGGATGTGCGAATAGTCTTCGGTCTCGAACACCGGGATGGCGCTGGCGCCGACACCCCACCGGAATCGAAGCCAGCAGAGCTTTGCTGCGTAAAGACCGCCTGCACGCCCATGTTGCCGGGGACCGGCAGCGATCCGAGCATGGTGTCGATGTCCATCCGCAGATAGCCGGTGTAGACATCCTCTGTCACCGTCCAGTCGCCCGGATAGGGCAAATCGGAGCTCTCGATGCTGGTCAGTATGTAGGTCCGATCGTTGAGCAGCACGCTTTCGGGGACGGCGCGCGGGTGGTGGCACCATCCGCGATGAACGCGCCATTGGGTCCGGCAAGGCTCAGGAAATTCGATGCGACCTATTCCTGGGACTGGCACAACACTACGAAGAACGTCGCCCAAGGCAAGGGGAGTACGACCAGCCTCTACGGATATTACGCCGAGAACGAGAGCCTGTGGCGCGAAGAGGCCATGCGCATGACCTATATCGAGAACCACGAAAGCAATGCGTGGGAAAGCACGATGGCCGAGAATTACGGCGACGCGCTCTACGCGATGACCGGGCTGTCCTTCGCGGGCGAGGGACTGCCGCTGATCCACAACGGCTTGGAAGCCTGCAATGCCAAGCGGCTGGAGTTCTTCGAAAAGGACGCGATCGACTGGAGCCAGGGGCGCGGCTGCATCTACGGCCTGCTGCTCGAACAGCTGATCGAGCTCTGCAAGTCGAAGCCCGCGCTCGATAACGGGCAATGGGGCGCCCGAATGCAGAAGGTCGAGAACTCCGCGCCCGAGCAACTGCTCTCATGGGTGCGGCAGAAGGATGGCAACAAGGTCCTCGGCCTGTTCAAGATGAGCGACAGGCCGGTCAGCGCGACGCTGACGAGCCGCTTGCCAGTGGGGACTTATGCCGAATCCCCGCTCCGCCGCGAGGTGACGATCGCCGAAGACGAGACGATCGAACTGCCCGCCTGGGGCTGGCGCCTGTTTGCGAGCGGCAGCGAGTAATCACGCTGCCGCCCGGCGAGGTCAGTCGACGAAATCGTCGACCCGCTCGATGATGATCGCCGGCGCCATGCCGCCCGCCGCGCACATGGTGACGAGGCCGTAACGCTTGTCCTGCCGCTCCAGCTCGTCGACCATTGTGCCGATGAGAATCGATCCGGTCGCGCCGATGGGATGGCCGAGCGCGATCGAGCCGCCGTTGACGTTTACCTTGTCCCAGTCGAGCTCGAGGTCCTTGACGAATTTCGCCGCGACGACCGCGAAGGCCTCGTTGATCTCGTAAAGATCGATATCGTCCTTGGACAGTCCGGCCTTTTCGAGAACCTTTTTGGCCGCCGGAACGGGGGCATTGAGCATCAGCGTCGGATCGTCGCCCATGTTCGCCGTCGCCACGATGCGCGCGCGCGGCTTGAGGCCGTGCTTTTGCGCATAGTCCTTGCTGGCGACCAGCACGGCCGCCGCGCCGTCGACCACGCCGGAGCTGTTGCCCGCATGATGGAAGTGCTTGATTTCCAGATCGGGATATTTCGCATTCACCAGCCCGGCGAAAGTCGTTCCATCCTTGTCGAGCGGGACATTCGAAATCTTGGTAAAGGCGGGCTCCAATTCGGCCAGCCCTTCGCGCGTGGTCTGGGGACGCGGATATTCCTCCTTGTCGAGGATTACATTGCCCTCGTCGTCTTTCACCGGAACTACCGACTTGTCGAAGCGGCCTTCCTCGATCGCCTTGGCTGCGCGCTGCTGGCTGCGATAGCCGACCTCGTCCAGCTCTTCTCGGGTGAAGCCTTCCATGGTGGCGATGGCATCGCCGCACACGCCCTGGTGGCTCTGCGGATGGCTCGCCTGCAGGCGCTGGTTGTAGCTGCCCATCATCGGCGGCTTGAGCCCGGCAGCCATCTTGTCCTTCGACATTTGCGCGGTCAGGCTCATCATCTCGGTGCCGCCTGCGACAACGCAGTCTTCCATACCGCTCATCACCTGCGCCGCGGCAAGGGCGACCGAAGTGATGCCGCCGCCGCAGAAGCGGTCCAGCGTCGTGCCCGAAGAGGTGACGTCGAAGCCGGCATCGAGCGCCGCCATGCGGCCCATGTCGCCTGCCTGCATGCCGTCCTGCGTGCTGACCGACCAGATCACGTCATCCACCGTGCTGGTGTCGAGATCGTTGCGCTCCTTGATGGCCTTGAGACAGGTTGCGGCAAGATGTTGCGGATGCATGTGCGCCAGCGCGCCCTTGCCCTGCTTGCCGATCCCGCGGGGCGTGCGGACTGCATCGATAATATAGGCTTCGGCCATGGCATAATCCTCTCTCGGTTTGACGATTCTTTCGGCGATTGCCGGTTGACGTTTGCGTAAGCCTCCCGCAGCAAGGGCGCAAGACAAGTTTCGAATTGCAATGGAGAGAGAACCCGATGTCCGAGGAAGTCCTTACGAGCGTGGAAGACGGCATTCTGGTCGTCACGATCAACCGGCCCGATGCGAAAAACGCGATGACCAAGGCGGCGGCCGAGGGCATTGCTGCGGCGATGGACCGACTCGACAGCGAGGACGACCTGCGGGTCGGCATCCTGACCGGCGCGGGTGGCACTTTCTGCTCCGGGATGGATCTCAAGGGTTTCTTGCGCGGAGAAAGTCCGATGGTCGAAGGACGCGGTTTCGGCGGCGTCGTTCAGGCTCCGCCGAAGAAACCGCTGATTGCTGCAGTCGACGGCTATGCTCTGGCGGGAGGCCTCGAACTTATGATCGCCTGCGATCTGGTCGTGGCCAATGACGGCGCGAAGTTCGGTATTCCCGAAGTGAAGCGCGGCCTGGTCGCCGCGGCGGGCGGGGTGATGATGCTGCCCGACCAGATCCCCGAGCGGATCGCGATGGAACTGGCACTGACCGGCGACTTCATCGATGCCGCGCGCGCTTACGAACTCGGCCTTATCAATCGCGTGACGAATGGATCGGCGCTCGATGGCGCCAAGGAGTTGGCGTCGAAGATCGGGGACAACGGTCCGCTCGCCGTCAAAGTTTCGAAAGCGATCATCAAGGAATCGCGAGGTTGGCCGATGGACGAGCGATACGAACGCCAGACCCAGCTCATCGCGCCCGTCTTCGTCAGTGAGGATGCGCGCGAAGGCGCCGCCGCTTTCGCCGAAAAGCGCGCGCCGAACTGGAAGGGCAAATAAGCCCGCCAGCAAAGAGAACTACCGGAGAGGACCCAGACAATGCCCGTTATCGATGTAGCCCAGCCCGAATTCATGGAAGACGAGGAAATCTCGATCTTCGCCGATGCCGTCGGCAAATTCTACCAGCAGCACGCGCCGGAAAAACGCGTGTTGAAATGGCGCAAGGACGGCCAGGTCGAGCGCGAGTTCTGGAACGAGGCGGGCGAGGCCGGGCTGCTCGGAGTGTCGGTGCCGGAGGAATACGGCGGCCATGGCGGTGATTTCCGCCACGATATGGTCGTGATCGACCAGCAGGCTGAGCACAATGTCGAAGGCTTCGCGGCCAGCCTCCATAATACGATAATTCTGCCGTATCTCGTGCGCCACGGTACCGAAGAGCAGAAGAAGAAATACCTCCCCAAGCTCGTCACCGGCGAACTCGTCAGCGCGATTGCCATGACCGAACCGGGCGTCGGTTCGGACCTCCAGGGCATCACGACCACCGCGATCAAGGACGGTAACGGCTACCGCATCAATGGGGCCAAGACCTACATCTCCAACGGCCAGACCGCCGATTTCATCATCGTGGTCGCAAAGACCGATCCCAAGGAGCGGGCCAAGGGCATTTCGCTGATGCTGCTGGAGACAGAGGGCGCGGAAGGGTTCCAGCGCGGCAAGAAACTCGACAAGGTCGGGCTCGATGCGGCGGATACTTCGGAACTGTTCTTCGACGACGTGTTCGTCCCGGCGGAAAACGTGCTCGGCGGCGAGGAAGGCAAGGGCTTCTACCAGCTGATGGGCGAATTGCCGCAGGAACGACTGATCATCGCCGTGGGCGCGATGACCGGGATCGAAAAGGCGCTCGAGACCACGATGGAGTTCGTGAAGGGACGCAAGGCGTTCGGGCAAACGATCTGGGATTTCCAGAACACGCAATTCGTCATGGCCGACCTCAAGGCGCGCGGCACGGCGGCGCGGGTGTTTGTGAACGATTGCATCGCTAAACACCTCAAGGGCGAGCTCGATGTGCCGACCGCCTGCATGGCCAAGTATTGGGTCACCGAGCTGCAAGGCGAGGTCGTCGACAAATGCCTGCAGTTCCATGGCGGCGCAGGCTTCATCAACGACTACCCGATCGCACGCATGTATCGCGACAGCCGGGTCACCCGTATCTTCGGCGGGTCGAACGAAGTCATGAAGATGGTGATTTCCCGCTCGATGTAGGCACGATATGGGGGAGGGCGCGTAAGCTGCACTTCCTTCCGATAGGCCGATCTTCCTAAGCCGATCCCAACGAGGATTGGGGAGGGAGCATAATGCGCGGCTTGAAGCATCGCCTGCCCGAAACGCGTCGTGGG